>CAWIPZ010000050.1:0-40853 GCA_963837915.1 uncultured Acidobacteriaceae bacterium | reverse complement strand
GAGGGGCGGCACCGAGCAAGCGAGTTTGCTGGGAAAGAGCGCTCTGTGCGACAAGTTGCTGGCGCTGCAAATCCTGAATGCGGTTCTGCATTTCGGCAATCTTGGTTTCGTTAACTTCGAGGGGTGCCTGGACGAGAGTGGCGGGCGACGCTGCTTTGGCTGGCGGTTGCGGCTTCTTGCCCCCGGTTAGCCACATGATGGCTACCATGAGAAACGCCAGTCCGACGAGAAGCCAGGACTGGACGTTCTTCGGCAGCAGGCCTTGGGGTTTCTGCGCTTTGTCCTGAACTTGTGCGGGTTGGTTCGGTTGGTTCATCGTCGGCTCCTCAGTTCGCGGAAACGCGGCGCGCAAACGGCAGTTTCTTTTTGCCGATGGCGAGGTAGCCGGTGTCGATGATCTTGGGCGCGATGTAAACGCCGTTCTCAAATTGAAAAGAGATCAAGTTCGGCTTGCCATCCTTGATTTCATACAGAGCGGGCTTTTCCCGCGCGCCGCACTTGATGTAAGTGAACGAGTCGTCGTGGTAGATGGCGGACACGAGGAACGGCTCGCGGCCAGCTTTCGAGTCGAGCGGGTAGTCGAATTGCAGCTTGGTTGCGTAGCTGGAGCGGAACAAGTTGAGCTGCTCGGCGGACTGGGCTTGCGCCGCGTGGATTTGATCTGCCGTCTGGGAGCGGAGTGTTTCCAATTCCTTCTTGTATGCTTCCGCCTCGCCAGCGCTCACATAGCCGCGCAGCCCGGTGCTCACCGCGATCCCGGAGCCATCCTTGGGTTCGATGAAGATTTTCAGATCGGGCTCGGCATTTGGCTGGTTGCTTATCTCGGTAAGCAGAAACGAATACACGTGTCCACTCGCGGTGATGAGATTCAGATTGCTGCGGATGCCGGCCTGGGCGGGGTGGACGTAGCAGAGGTTATGCGCGCCGTTGATGACCCAGAATTCTTTATCGCCGGTGGTGAAATCGAGAATCTCCTCGTCCTCGGGAAGGACGATGAGCGTTGAAAACCGTAGCTTGGCGCGGACGGGGATAATGTCTTCCTTCGAATACTTCACGACACGCGCCGCTGCTTCCGTTGCGGCGTGCGTGGGCGAAGCGTGGAAGACGACTGCGCCCATAGCCAGGATGGCGAACACCCGAAAGAAAAAGCTGCGCGCCTGAGAGCGGAACATTTGTTTCATCGACTTGCTCCTTTTGAGAGTGATTGGTGTTGCTGGGAACCTTGGCCGTGACGGGAAAAGCCCCCGAGTAACAACTGGATACCGAAAATGATTGCGGTCGCGAATCCCGCGAGCGCGAGGGGCAGGAATACGTAAAGCGGGTCGCCGTCCGCCATCCACGATTCGAGAGAGCAATTAGCAATCACGACTGTCCTCCCGCGAGAACTTCCAGGCCTCGTTCGAAGCCGTAGGTCTCGAATGCTTCTTTCCGTTTCTTGTTGTCGTAAGGGTCGTTCGTATAGAGCCAATAGCTTTTGGGGTCCACCGTGAGATTGGCGACCTTCGCCAACTCCGGCGTTTTGATCAGGAATTGCTGCTTGGGGATGAGGCCCGAGATGAGCTCGACTTCGTTTTCGTTCAAGTGGAACTGGCGGCGGTAAAGATCGCGGTCCATGTCAGGGTTCGCGAGGAAGATTTTGGTGGCGCAACTTTCGATGATTACGTCGAGAATGTCCGAGCGCTTAAGTTCATCGAGAGATTGGGTGGACAGCACCATTGCAGCGTTGTGTTTCCGCCACGTCTTGAGAGCCTCGACGACGTACCGTTGAATGCTGGGGTTCTTGAGGAATACCCACGCTTCATCGATGAAGAAGGCTTTGAAAACGGATGAGATTTGACGATCCGCGATGACGGCATTGGCGCGATGCAGGAGATAGAAGAGTAGCGGTTCCAAGAGTTCTGGGTACTTACTCATGCGCTGGAAGTCAAAGCACTGAAAGCGAGAGAACGAAATCGTGTCTTCGGCGTTGTCGAACAGGAATCCAAACTGGCCGCCACGCGTCCATTTGGCGAGGCGGCTCGAAATGTCGTGCCCGAGCGTGTTCGCCAGCACGCCCAGCGTGCGCAGCGCCGGGTCCACCGCATACAGGTTTTCGACTTGGTGGAAGAGATCGCGCTCGGTGGCAGGATCGATCTCCCCGGCCCTCGTTCCTTGAATCAACACTTTCAAGAAGAGCGCGAGAAAATCGAGGTTTTCCTTGGTTGGTGGCAGCGAAAACGGATTGATCTTGAAGTCCTCGGATTCAAGGCCGACGCGAACGTACGAGCCGCCGAAAAGCTGTGTGAGGCTTTCAAAGCTCCCGCCGAGATCGAAGATGAACGTGTGCGGATCGTATTTCTGGAGATTGGTGATGAGGAAATTCAGCAGGAACGATTTCCCGGCCCCCGTTCGCCCAAGAATCATGGTGTGGGCCACATCGCGGTAATGGAGATTTAAGAAGTACGGGGTATGGTGGTTGGTCTCCAGAACCGCGAGATATTCCTGCCGAAGATGACTATTCTGAGGCTCGCCACAGTGAAGGGTGAAGAGGAACGAGAAATCCGCATAATTGGTGTTGAGCAGATACAGGGAACGCAAGTTGAACACGTGGTTCCCCGGAACCGCGGCGAGAAATGCGTTCAGGAGGTTGTATTTTTCTTCATAGAGCTGGGCGTCATGGACGCTGAAAACTTTATAGAAGTCGGCGCACGCCCGGTCTACCTTCGCCATGTCGAGGTCGTAAATCACGACAGTCAGCGAGAACTGACCAAAGTAATTCCCGTGTAGCTCGATCTCCTTGATGCCTTCGCCGAGTTCCCTGACCTGGGATTCCTTGGAATCGTCGAGCAACACATCCTGCGGAGCCGCGTCGTTCATGTTGACTTGGCTCACGAATGAACGCTTGGTGTTGTGAAAATGGCGGCGTTTGGTCTGGATGACCCGGCGCATCTTGCCGGAATCTTCTTTTTTCCATTCCGTGACGACGTAAAAGTTCGCTTCCACTTCAAGCAGTCGTTTGAAGATGAGCGGAAAGCTCTGGGCGGAAGGCTCCTTGAGCGTCAAGACCTTGACGTAGTAGTCGTCCACTCGCAGATGCCCGCGATGGCATTCCACGGGAGATTCGGGGAGGTAGTAGTCGAGGAAGGTGTCGTACTTGAGTTTGGCGAGTTCGAGTTTGTGGGGATCGAAGTTGAGCGTTCTCTTGAAAACGCGGAAGGCTTCCTGTTTGTCGAGCATCCGAACAGCTAGGAAGTCGCTGACTTGGAGGATGAAGCTGCGGACTTTTTGAAGCAGCGCTGCTTGGGCATTGCTGACATGCTGCCCAAGAACCACGATTTGCTTCTGACCCGAGAAATGCGCCCGCAGATCGGCAACCGCTTGTTTCGGGTTCTTGGGAAACTCGGCGAGCGCTTTTCCTAGCTTGGCTGAAGTCTGAAATCCCTGGTACAACACCACGTAATACACCGACAGGGAAAAGAGCGTGTCGGCCTTGCTGCCGAGGTAGGCGATGCGATTTTTGATCGCGGTGTCTACGATGGGGTTAGCGTAGAGCTTGTAGGGAATGATCTCGTTGTTTCGCTTGAAGAGGTATTGGTAGACGCGGTAGTTTTCATCGAACAGCTTCAGCGCCGATTCAAGCCGCTTCGTGAAACCGTCAATCGAAGCGTCGTCGAGACACTCGTAATCGACGCCGCGAACTTCGAGGATGACGCCGACATCCCCGCTCTTGGTGAGAAAAACGTGCGGACCGATAAAGCCGTAGAGGTTGATCAGCTCACTGAGAGAGCCGGTCTCGTTGTAATTCTTGAAGATTCGGCTAAGCCTGAGCATGGCCATCCCTTCGGATTCGAATGGGGCTGAACTTCATCGGGTCGTATTGCGCACGAAGTCGTGCAGCGGTAAGCAGAAATCGCAGAATCTGCGGATCGGTCTGGGTGGCCCAGCGGGCCAGGAAGTAGAGCAACAAAAATATCAGCAACCCGCCGAACAAGCTGTTGAGCAGGTTGAAGGTGGCCGCGCCCAGGCACATGGCGAAAAAGAAAAGCTTTCGCTCGGCCCCGAGGATCGTCAGTGGCCGGGATAGCGTCCGAGGCACCCTGTTGATTCGTCTTGATTCCGCCACGTGCTTCTCCTTCGAGACGTGCGTGATTCAGTTGCCAGGAAAAAGCCACGACAGAAAATTCACTGCGGCGATGGCCATTCCGACACCGAAGAGCACACCGGCAAGCACACGTTTCGAGCCGCCTTCCCCGAAGGCGAAGGTAAGGCCGGCCACGACAATGGCGACGAGCGAGAGGCCGCGAGCGATGGTGCTGGTGAAAGCCTGCTGCAGCACGCTAACGGCGTTTTCCCATGGGGAAGTTCCTTGAGCGAAAGCCGGAGCTGCGAGAAAAAGTGCGAAACCGAAGATGACGAGCGGTGAACGCAGCCAAGAACTGCGAAGGTATCTGCAAAGAAATCGCTTCATGTTCGTGTTCTCCCTGACTCTTCCGAGTCTCAGAAATGGGCCGTTGAGAGGGAGTCCCCGTTGGCTGCGGCTGCGGGAAGGAAAGCGGATGGCGATTGATGGGACGGCTGTATGCGCCGGTTCCTGGACTTCCACGTCCAGGCACATTTGGAGCGTGTGCTCCGTGTACAGCGTTATCCCACAATCGCGGCCGTCCCTTTTAGCGGGCCGTACGCGACACAGAGCGAAACACCGAAGGAATCGGTTGCGCTCTGTCCGCGGGAGTTAACCGGCGAGAACTCCCCTCATCTATACAGAGGGGAAAAAACGGAAAAACCTCACCAACAAAATGCAACTTTCTTGGTTTTTACACTCTTGGTGATTTGGAGGACCGAGTTTGCGACCTTGGGTTGGAGTGTTTTGCTTTCAATTGCTGGAGGAAGCGACTGTAGGTCGTATAACACGGTGAACATAAGGTGATGTGATCCAGAACCGACTCTTCGACCTTTGTTGGTTGTTCGGCCAAAAGTCTTAATACATCGTCCTGGGGGCAGCCTTGACGCGTGGGATTGGGAAAATCCTCGGCCAAATGTTTCCTGCCAAGTTCTAGAAAGGTTTTGTCCACGGATGGCTTCCGCTTGGGGTCCTTCGACTTGCGGCTAGCAGACGACAACGGTAACGGGCTCCTCAACCCTTTGGCCTCCGTATTTTGAACGCTTTTCTGGCGTGGTCAAGAGCTTTGCTAAATCGAGCCTCTGCCGCATGGCTTGAAATGGCAAGTTGTTTCCCGATCTCTTTCCAGGAGAAACCCTCAAGGCGAAGGACGAAAACCTCTCGCGACGCCCTGTCACAGGTTTCCAGCACTTCGTTCAGGAGCACGGCGGCTTCTACTTGGGCCTCTTCAGTTAAGGGAATCCGTGCTTCGACGGATTCCTTAAGAGATTCCTCAAGAAGTTTCTCTTTATACTTTGCATCATCCACCATGCGAATGAAAGTGCGGAACAAATATGCCGCGACGTTCCGTACAGCGGGTGCGCCAGAAACCTTCTTCTCCTCGATTGCGGCAGACACGGAGGCCGCCGCCTCCTCCAAGTAGTTTATAGCCAAAGTGGGATCACCGATCAGGTGTTGGGCGTATGCGAGGGCGCGCGGGCCAATCTCCATCGAGACAGACATCACCGCAGGAGCGATTTGCCTTCCGAAGCGGTCAACCGAGTTCAACAAGAACGGAGGACCGGGCTTCGTTTCTGGCCTCGGGCGCATGGGACCTAACTTTTAGCCGCTGCGAACCTGCTGAATTGGATGTGGCAAGGTGGCTGAGGGTTTGTTGAGACTCCACGTGATTGTTCTAATACCTGTAGTACTTTCGTACCACCTTCGTACTAGCGCGACTTTCGCCCTTTCGCCCGCCGAAGGAGTCAACGTTGTATTGGACGGCGTGAAGAATATCGAGGACAGCCGTGCAGCTTCTGGCAAAATCTCTGACGGGTCGGTTAGTTGGACTTCACACCGAAAGTAGTTTCCGAAGTCGCTGACCGAGAATTTTATGCCGCTCGGTAATAAAGTCGGGAAAGCGAGCGAACTCCAACATTGTTGGATCGCTCGGGAGCAGGTGATCGCCACAGAACTTTGTCATTGAAACCTTCTGCTGGTCGGCCTCAGCTGAGGCCCAGTCGAGAAGTGACTTGTCTTGCTTTGCCTTGTTTTCATTGGCATCCAAGTGGCTCAGATTCAAGATACTGTTCCAGTTGGTCGGATTCTGATAGATGGCGAGATTGCCGTCTACAATGCCAGCAGCATGCAGCTGTTTTTTCTTGAAGGCGGAGGCCGGGTGTAGATGGTCCTTATGAAAATTGCCGTTTCTGTAGTCCAAGTTGGGAGACAGCAGCGCCAGGATCGTGAAAGCCTGCTTCTCATCATATTGTGTGGACAGCAATGCGTCGATAAATTCTTCCGTTATCTGGGGGTCCTTTCCCTGAGCGCGGACGATTGTCGCGATCGCTTCACTTGGAAAGTGGTCTATCTCAGGCCTTATGAAGGGACTTCCGAACTCATCGCCTACAAACGCTCTGCGAATTGCGGCGAGTATCGTATCGGCAGCAGAGCCAAAAACGCCTTTCAGCAGGACTGTATGTAACCAGCGGAGGATTATTTCCCTTTCGCTACGCAACGCCACTTGTGAGGCAATACCCTCGGACAATCCCTTGTGATGAATCCAGTAAATAATCGGCAAGAGAGCGTTCTTGGAGGTTAGGGAAGTTTGATTGTAGCCAAAGTCCATGGCCAGCTCAAATGCGGCAAGTATGCTCGCATGGATGGCATCCCAGTTATCTTCGAAAGGTTTGACGCTTGCGGCCTTAAAGTTGGAAACCTTATATCGAATATCGGAGCTATACAGATATAGGCAAGCTTTCAGGATCAGGTCCTTGTCTATAAAAAATCCCTTCGATTGAATGTGCTCCACTAGCCCATAGATTTCCTTACGGGCATCCCTTGTTTTCCAGTTTGCAATCGCTGTTGACATCAACATGTCTGACAGGGACAGAGGCTCACCGCCGCTGTTGACACGCACAAATACGTTTAGAGCACCTTCCATATCGGCTCGCTTCACCGAGTAATAGTTGATCACGCGATCTATGTGTATTACGGAATGCAAGCGCGAAAGTGCTCTTGCTGCAAATTTGTTCTGTTGATAGCCCTCGGCAAGCATTTCGTTCAAGTCGAACGCCTCGACCAAATTCAAGATACGGTCAATCCGAAACCACTTTGGCTGCTCCTCCGAATACTCCGTCTCCGTAAGAAATTTGAACTCGTAGATTCTACCGGCTTCTTCGTCGTCTTCTGGCGCTGGCTCTTGGGTGTTTAGGTACAGCCGCCGTGTGGGTAGCGCGCGTTCGCTGTCTTCCCACCAGACGCGCGGCTTTTTGTAGGCGTAGGTGCCGGTGAGTCCTATGTAGAGTGCAGTTAAGCGCTGCTGACCATCGAGGACCGCATCAAAGTCAACATGTCCTTTCGCGTTGAACTCAGGATTGTGTTGGCGATATCGCTCTCGGAATTCGCGGAGGAACTCGTAATACGGCTCTTTCTTGCTGGTATCATCGCGGACCTCCCAGAAGAGAAAACTGCCAATCGGATATCCTTGAAGGAGCGAGTCGAAGAGCCACTCTACTTTCTTGGGTCCCCAAACGAACTCTCGTTGAATTGCTGGCAGCAACAGCCGCCGTTCACGGATGCGCGATATAACATCAGAGATGCTGATCGGAGCTTGGAACGACATCCCGTAACTCCTTAGTATCGGGTTAGGTTACCGCCCCCGCGAACCGAGTTCAACAGTTCATTACTAATCGCCCGCCCAAAGAACTCAAAGAGCACGCTGACGAACCCGGTCTAACGTGGTTTCGCAATATTGTCTGCCGAGTTCGATGCCCAGGAAACGACGGCCTTGCAACTTCGCGGCAAGCAGCGTCGAGCCGGAACCACAGAACGGATCGAGGACGAGATCGCCGGGGTGCGAGAAGCGCCGAATCAACGGCGTGAGAATGCAGAGCGGTTTCTGAGTCGGATGCAAGTTGTTGCCGGAATACTTCCATTCGAGCACGTCGGTAAGCCGAGTGCGGGTTGACCGAACAATCGCCCGCCTTAAGCGGGCGGCGCGGATAGTCCATCCGCGCCGATAGCATTCAGGATTTGAGTTGCGGTCCGTTGGACGTATTCGAGGCTCTCGTTGAGGAGCGTGGCGTCCCCGCCATACAAGCCGATGTAGTCTTGGGCGGCTGATCCTGTGTCGAGACCAATTGCGCTGCAAACGACAAACGCGACCGCCTCGGCTTCGGTTTCCCGGATGCGCTTGGACGTGCTGCTCCGGCGCTCGTCTCGATGCATCATCTCGTGCGCGACCTCATGCGCCAGAGTCGCAAATTCCTCAGCTGGAGACTGGCCTGGCAGCAATTTGATCCTACCGCCCGACGAAGTACCACGGGCCGGCGCGATGTCATCTGAGTATTCGAGAGCAATGCCCTGCTTGGCAACGAATTGCGCGAGCCGCTCGCGGTATTCGCGAGGATCGCCATTGACATTGCCAATTTCAGGAAGTTCTTGACCGTCAGTCTGGCTGATGTCGAATACGTACGCGGCCCGGAAGCCGACGGCAGTGGACGATTCATCGGTTTCAGGGTGTTCCACGCTTTGGCTCTTCGGTCGAACGATTGGAGCGAGAATCAAAATACCTTTCTCGCCCTTCTTCACGAAGCGACCGAGTTTGTGCCACGTGTGAAAGCCCGCGACATGTGAAGCTGTTGGCTTCTGCGATGCGATAAGCATTACGTTCCGCAGACTGTACCGATGGAATTGGCCAATCGCAGCGAGGTACGTTCTCAGCGTCTCACTGTGGCCCCTTTCGAGAGATTGACTGAGTTCTTCGATTGCTTTACTGACGATCTGTTTGGCTTGCTCGACTTTCATGATTGTTCTCCTGTTTCGGGAGCTTCTTGCCCCCTTCACCAAACAGCGAGGGGGCAAGGTCCCGAAACAGAGAACGGGAGCGAAGAGATTGGTGCGTCCAGGTCGGAACGGGTCGCATGCTGGAGTGACACAGGCGTTCGGTGGCGCGAAGCGTGCTAGTGGAGACCGGAGGCGCGTGCTTTGCGCGCCGGGACGCGGCAATTTCGTAGCGGGGAAAGGAAGAGAGCGAGCGGAATCTCAGCAAGCAGATGCGACACTAGGGAGAAGGGACCGATTCTAAAGCGGACTGCCGGTCCCTTTGGCCTGCCATCCTTGGCTCGTTAGCGTTAGGGCCTGATTCATTTGTGTCTTTCCGGCCCCGTCAATGGTTGAAACAATTCCGGGAAAAACTCTTTGAATGTCCGGATTCTTCGCCCAGTCGGAAAGATTCTCGATCCTGTACGTATAGAAGACTGTGGCTTCTTTGGAGTCCCCAGCGGCAGTCGGCCCCTGCCAATTGACGATTTTGTCCAGCGCTTGTTGTCCGTAACAGAGGTCACCCTGAACCTGTTTGTTTCCGGCCAAGCCGAGGCGGTCTTTCTCCCGATAGAATGTCTTGCCGTTGTCAGTCAGTTCGTATCGGAGGACTTTTGTCTTAACGGGGCGACTGCTGAGCGGCGGCATGTATTCGGTTTCCGCCTCGTGAGAACGCACCAAGCCGACCCTTTCGAGAGCGGCCATTTCTGCTGCCGTGCCCATCCCACTTCGGCGCTCGGCTTCATTCAGATCGACCGGCCACGCGGAGGGAATGCCGAGGCAAAGCTGGCCCTCCGTGGCCAGGTAAGAATTGACTGCTTCTGAGAAGTTCCTTTCGTTCGCGTCGTTCTTGCTTGCACAGCCTACTAGCAACGAGAGGCTGAAAAGTGTCAACCAAGGGAGACTCTTTTTCATGGGTCACCCCCTTGGTATCACTAGATGTTTGGAGGTGCCAGAGCGTTGCCATGCTATCCCCGCGGGCTTTCACGGGTCCAAAGCTCCGAGCGAAGAAATTAGATATTGTGCCTTCAACCGTCCGAACCAAAATTACTTCCTGTTTGCCGACCAGTCGGGAGTTGTTCTCTTTAATCACCACAAGCGCGTTTACCAGGACCTAGGCAATAATTCCGACTTTCACTTCGGCGTACTTTCTTTGAATTTTCAGTCGTTGCCGTGTGCTCTACGGGAAGGCGGGGCGCACGTCGTGCGCGCCGCCACTGCGCTGTAACTAGCGCAGTGATTTGAAGCCGGCGCGAAGCTCTTCTGAAAAGAGTTTTGGCTGTTCCCAGGCGGCGTAGTGGCCGCCCGTGTCAACCTTGTTGAAATAAATGAGTTTGGTATACGCCCGCTCCGTCCAACTTCGCGGGGCTTGATAGTTCTCGCCGGGAAAGACGCTCACAGCAGTCGGGAAGTCGACATCGGCCGCGTTATAAAGATTGAGGTGTTGTTCCCAATAGAAGCGAGCCGCAGAAATCGCCGTGTTCGTCAACCAGTAGAGTGTGAAGTCGTCGAGCACGTCGTCTCGTGTAATGTCACCTGCGGAGTGTCCATTAATCGTGCGCCCGAGTACTGCCGAAGTGATCGGTGCCGCGGGCTGGCCCCAACCGTCACCGTGGTCAAAGAGCCAAGCTGCCAGGCAGACCGGCGAATCCGCCAATCCGTACAGCGTTTGCGGGCGAGTGGCCATCATTTGCGCGTAGGCACGTTTCTTCGCAAATAGATTGGTCAGCTGCTCGTAAGCCTGTCTTTCGTCGGGGGATAGGCCAGATGGCGGGGGATCGCCGCACTGGAGGGCCCTCGCAATGTCGGATGGAATAGTCCCAGGGAAGTTGGTGTGAATTCCCAGTAATTCTGGAGGTGCGTGTTTGGCCATCATGGTGCAAACGCCCGCGCCCAAATCGCCGCCTTGCGCCACGAATTTGTTGTAGCCGAGGCGCTTCATCAGCACCAGCCAAGCACTTGCGGTGCGCTCCGGACCCCAGCCGGAAGTGGCGGGCCTTGCTGAAAAACCGAACCCCGGTAGCGACGGAATGACCAGATGGAAGGCGTCCGATGCGCTCCCGCCATGCGCCGTTGGATTAGACAGTGGATCGATAATCTTCAGTTGCTCGATGACTGAGCCGGGCCATCCGTGCGTGACGATCAGCGGCAACGCGTTTTCATGTTTCGAACGAAGGTGAATGAAATGAATGTCCAGCCCATCGATCTCGGTGATGAACTGCGGCAGGGCGTTCAGTTTCGCCTCGATCTTGCGCCAATCGTAGCCTGTCGTCCAATAGCGCGCGAGTTCCTGAATTGTCGCAAGCGGCAGCCCTTGCGATTCATCCGTGACCGTTTCCCGATCAGGCCACCTTGTCGCGTTGATGCGCCTGCGCAATTCGGCAAATTCCGCTTCCGGAACATTCACCTGAAACGGACGAATAGTCGTCTTGTCGGTTGCCTGAGTAGCATTGGTTCGGGTCATGGTGTCGTCCTTTCCAGCAATTCTGGAATCTGCGAACGCCTCGCCGATTGTTGGCGGCATGAACGCGGCTGCCAGGCCCAACATCGAGCTCGCCTTGAGAAAGCAACGGCGCGATCTGCCGTCTGGTTCTCTCATCGGGTGCTCCTTTGGAGTATCAGCCCTTCAGAAATGCGCTGGATCGGCCTGATTCTTGGGGTCCCACCCCTTCATGTCATTTAGTTCGTCGGGCGTGATCTGAGGCAAGTGCCGGATGAACAAAACCAGGCGCCAGGTTTGCGGCACAGTGTGCGTTCCGTGAAAGGCGGGCATGCCGCTCAAACGAACGCCATTTTCAATGGTGTAGTAGAGCTCACCATCGCTCTTGTTCTGGGTCTCGGCGGCGCGCAAGTCGGGCGGTTTCGGATAGAGGCCCTTGCCGAATACTGTCTGGCCCGCTCCGTCATTCCCATGGCACTCGGAGCAATGATAGGAGAAATGTTCCATGCCTCCCCGAATGTTCTCCGTGGAAGCCACGATGGGATTGCGAAGTTGACGATACGAAGATGGCACGGCTATTTTGCGTGCCGTGGTGGCCGCGAACACCTCAAGCGCTGATGGTGTCCCAAGTGCGCTGAAGCCTCGTCGCACGAGAATGATTCCGTAAACCGCGGCTGCAGCCACCAGCGCAAACAGAATCAGTGAAACTGCTTTCCAAGGTTTCATGTTTACCTCTCCTTTCCCGTGGCGTCGTCGTCCGCGCTCCCGAGCGCAGGCAGGTGCCTGCCGAAGTTCAATCCGCCTGAGCTTTTGCCAACTTCGCCTCGCCACCGAGCGGCCTAAATACGTCCTGAAAAATGGGAGCTCCAAACGGGGCACCCGTGAATCCGCCATCCACTATCAGCTCGACCGCGTTGACGTAAGAGGAATCGTCGGACGCGAGGAAGAGCACGGCTTTGGCAATTTCTTCCGGCTCGCCCCAGCGGCCCTGCGGAACCGCAGAAGAAAAGAACTTCGCCAACTTAGCGGAATCCTCTGCGGAAGCAGCGGCGCGGGGCCCGCGCTTCCAAATGGGAGTTTTGATCGCGCCTGGTGCGACGACGTTCACGCGAATGTTGCGCGGTGCGAGGTCGGCGGCGATGCAACGCGCCATCGAGACGAGACCACCTTTAGTGGCTGCATATGCGGCGACGCCAGGCTGGCCGAGATAGTTCTGTACCGACCCACTAAAGATGATGCTGCCGTTGTCGTTCAGCACAGGCGCCGCTGAATTCACCGTAAAGAAAGCGGCATTAAGGTTGGTGCGGATCACGTTCTCAAAAATGGCCTCGTCGGTCGAGCCGGTAGGAGTCTGGCCGGAGATGCCGGCATTGGCGAAAACAATGTCGAGCCTCCCGAAATCTTTGGCCAGGCCTGCGAAGAGATGCTTGCGATCTTCCGCAATGGTGACGTCCACGCGGTAGCCACGCGCGCTCGGTCCAAGTTCTGCAATCGCTTCATCGAGAGTCTTCTTGTCCCGACCAGTAATGGCCACGTGCGCGCCCTCCGCAACGAAAAGGCGGGCTGTGGCAAGACCGATGCCACTGTTGCCGCCGGTGATAAGAGCCTTTTTCCCTGTGAGTTTCATAACGCCTCCTTTTTTAAGAACACTACCGAAGTGATCTGAAGCCCGCGCGAACTTCTTCTGCGAACAGTGGGGCTGTTCCCAGGCCGCAAAATGGCGGGTGGCCCGCCCCGGTGAACTGGGAGCGGGCAACGCCATCAGCTTCCTCTCCAAGGAAGCTCTATCGGAGCGATCTGAACCCCGCGCGCACCTCTTCCGAGAAGAGTTTTGGCTGTTCCCATGCCGCAAAGTGCCCGCCTTTGTCGAGCTTGTTGTAATGGATCAGTTTAGGAAACGCCCGCTCCGCCCAGCTTCGCGGGGCGGGATAGAGTTCGTCTGGAAAGACGCTCACGGCGGTCGGGACAACGACGCCCCTGACGCCGAAGAACGAATAACCCTTGTTTTCCCAATAGAGCCGAGCCCCCGAGAGCGCCGTATTCGTCAACCAAGTGAGCGTGATGTTGTCGAGGACGTCGTCCCGTGTGAGGCCTTCGCTGCCTCCGGCAAAGACACGCGCGATCATCTCGTAGCTGCGCGCGTCGTGATCAAGGAAATAAGCCGCCAGGCCGACAGGGGAATCAGCGATTCCGTAAAGCGTCTGAGGGCGCAGCCCCATCTGGTACCCGTAGGCGATTCCCTTTTGATAGACGAACTGTACACGGTCGTAAGCGACCTTTTCGTCGGCGGAGAGACCCGATGGCGCCGGCGCTCCTGAAAAAGCAGCCTTGTCGACCTCGGGCGGGAAGACGCCGGGCATGTTGGTGTGAATGCCGAGCAACTCCGGAGGCGCTTGCACACCCATCAACTCGGTGATGGCTGCACCCCAATCGCCGCCTTGCGCTACGAATTTGTTGTAGCCGAGGCGCTTCATCAGCACGGTCCAGGCACGCGCAATGTGCGCGGGGTCCCACCCGGTCGTGGCCGGCTTGCCGGAAAAACCGTAGCCCGGCATGGACGGAATCACGACATCGAAGGCGTCGGATGCGCTACCGCCATGCGCGGTGGGGTTGGTAAGCGGATCGATGATCTTCAACTGTTCGGTGATGGAGCCGGGCCAGCCGTGCGTGACGATGAGGGGCAGCGCGTTTTCGTGTTTCGAGCGGACGTGGATGAAATGAATGTCCAGCCCATCGATCTCGCTGATGAAATTGGGCAGCGCGTTCAGTCTCGCTTCGACTTTGCGCCAGTCATAATCTGTCGCCCAATAGCGTGCCAGCGCCTGAGTCGTCGCGAGCTGTACTCCTTGGGTTGCATCGGTCACAGTTTCCCGCTCAGGCCACTTTGTCGCGTTGATGCGCCTACGCAATTCGGTGAGTTCCGCTTCTGGAAAATTCACTTTCTGAAACGGACGAATAGCATCTGCCTGCTCGTTGCTTCGTTGTGTACCAGTGGTTTGCGTCATGGTGTCCTCCTTTTGAATAGTTTGGATTTTTCCGTCTGTGGACCTGGCGATTATTGCTTTACGTCCCTGGAAGGACGAATTCCGTCGGTAGGCTGCTGAGCCTATCACAAAATAAGCGTCCTGAGCATTAAGTCCCGGCAAGTCGGCTTGTGGGAAGTGATCATGCGCCTGCCGCCAATTTTGGGAGGATTACGGGCTACCCTTCCATAATCCGATAAGGGAAGGGTTTCAGTCAGCACGAAATCCCCAATAACTTCGTTTCTTAATTCCGGGCCGTTCCCTCATGTTCCTGCGTAATCATTCTCTGTAAAGTGATTTGTGGGTGAACGGGCCGACCTAGCGGAGCCGCTGCTCCGCTAGGTCGAAATATCGCTTGGATAACTCAATACCGATATACCGCCGATCTAGCTGCTGCGCGGCAACGAGCGTTGAACCGGAACCACAGAAGGGGTCGAGAACTACATCGCCCGGCACGGAGAAGCACTCAATCAACGGCGTCAGGATGCATACCGGCTTTTGAGTCGGGTGAAGATTGTTGCCTGAGTATTTCCATTCCAAAACGTCCGGTATCGTGCAACTCGGTTTCGTTGGATTGCCCTTCGCTAGCAAGTAGGCGTTCTCGTGTTGGTAACGAAGGAAGCGTTCGGTCGAGGCGTACTTCTTGATGAAGGTCAAGTGCCCGACTATGCGGAAGCCCGCATCGCGCCAGGCAGAGAGGAATGTATCGGCCTTGTTCCAGCTATAAAAGCTCACGCAGAAGCGGTTCCAACGGAGCACGCGAAAGATTTCCCGGAAAGCGGGTTTGAGCCAATCGTCGTTGTCGTCGTTGGGAACAGTGCGCCCATCGCTGGATGAATAGTTGACCATGTACGGCGGGTCTGTAAGTACGAATCCGGCGCTACCCGATGACATGCCAGTGAGTAATTCCACGCAATTGCCGTGAAGAAGAATGTTTGAGAATCCCTTGTTGATTTGAGAATTGATTTGTTCTGATTTCATTTTCTGTTCTCCTGTTAGGTGATTTGGTTCCTTCAACCAGGAAGAGGAACCAAAGCGCCGCGCCCACAGGAGGACGGAAAGGCCAAGTTGCGCCTTAGGAGGCTGGAGCGGATGGCAACGGGTGTGACGGGAGAGAAGTTTGCGACTGGCGCAGCCGTGTGCTAGCGCAGGCCGTCGAGGAAGCCCATGAGAGTCACCGGGACTCTACGGTGCCACAATAAATGAAAACGCAGGCAATGACTAAAAACCTTCGACAATCATGCAACTACCGCTACGGCTCACGCTCATGTTTGCGGGCAAGTGGCCTGGCGGCTGCCGTTCCAGTCGTCCCCCCTGGTCAACGGGCCTTGCACCAGGTTCTCCACGCGGACGCTCCTGAATTAGCGACTCGAGTAACTCCTGATCCACGCCAGTAAATATTCTGAGATTCCGGGCACCTAGATCAGGAAAGAGCGGCTGCTCCATTCCAAGGAAATCTCCAAAATTCGTTCTCTTTGTTTCTAGCGGTGCGTTGGGCATTGCCAGTATCTCAGGCTGGACTCTTTCCAGTCGGCGATCTCGAAGAGCAGCGGTCTGATACTGCCCAGCCCATTTCAGCAAGTTTGATTCTTCCGCGATCACCGTCCGCTCGCGGAATGCGTCAGGATTGCGAATTCGCCAGGTCCGCTTTCCCGTTCGCTCTGAAACCCTTTCCGACGACTCCTTGTCAGGATGATCGTCATCAGGTCCATCAGGCGGCGGATCGAGGACGAATACATCAGTGCCGTCATCTAGCAAACATGTGGCGACCACGAGGGTCACAACCTGTCGTGGCCCGGCTCCGAACACTACCGAAGGAACCTGTTCGAGACCTCTCCTCAATTGGTCATAACTGGTGTTCTTGTTGCATTGGCTACCTTTGCACTCAACAACATAATACGGAGAGTTGTCTTGGTCGCCCCACATCAGATAGTCGGGCTGCGCCTCCCCCTCACGTTCTATGTCCTGGTACGCAGCCGGGGCATCTAGCGCAATCGATATATCGACGAATGATCCGGCCTCGAAGAATGTCTCTATCAGAAGACCGGCCATCCCGATGCCGAACTCATCTGAAAGGAGAGTCTTTTGATGGAAATCCATCCTCCGGGCGTCGTCGCTAAGGCGGAGGTTCGGGCCTTGAGGCAAAGGCTCAGCGATTGCCCAGAAATACCGGCGCGTGGCCCAACTCGCACTTAGGCGAGCCATATTCGTCCAACTAGGAGTGGTCAGAAATCCGATCTTGTGCAGAAGGTCGATGGCGCGAATATTCCAATCACGCCGCCCCTGCAGAGCGACGAGGACAGTAGGGTTCTTGAAAACCGGTGCGGGTCCTCCCTTCGCTTGCAGTTCTTGACTCCGCTTTGCCACTTTGCGGTTAACCTTAGCAAGGAGATCGTTGCTGCTTTCAATCCGTACCCGATAATTTGCCTCCAAGACTCGCCTCAGTCTTTGAAGTGGCATCGAATTCCTCTGTCAGCTACTTGATTAAGTCGGACTCGCGCAGCGGCTCCAGGACGCCGTTCTGGAGTTTGGCTTTGTCGAACCCCGCTGCAGAATCAGCGCGAACTGTAACGTTTACCTTGCCTGCCAGGTCGGCGAGGTTCGCGATGGCGTTCCATGCCGAGAATAACTGGTTTCGGTCGGCTGAGAAATTGATCTCGACAGAGTTCTGGGCAGCCGATGCATCGGAGGGCGACGCCCCACTCGACACGTCAGCGGGCGGAGTGAGAACCAACGTGGGATCGGTACCCGACGCACCTGGTTCACTCGTGGGCACTGCGCCCGCCGTGGCCGGTGGTTGTGCCGGGGAGGGTACGGCTTGCGGCAACATAAGGAAGCCCGAATCCGTGTCGATTTCATCTTCGCCGACCACGGCGTTGAAGCGGACGCGGGACAGAGGCACTTGATACTTTCCGTCGTTTCCGAACACGGGTGTCGCGCCGGAGTAATAACCGAAAAGGCCATCCTGGATGCCGCGCGCAATCCCCTTTTTTATGGCCGCACTTTCGACCAACCTCGGAAAGCCGAGGAACGAATAGAAGCCATCAACCACGTCGGAGGTCTTGACTCCCAGCGTTGGGGGATTCCCTTCGCCAAGTTTGAAAAGTTCAATAATCTTGCTCGGGTTGACCGTCGAGAAAACCCGGCGCTGCACGTCTACCAGTAATTCCACCACGCGGTCGTGTACCCGTGCTTGCTTCTTTTCGTTGAGCGTGGTCTGAAGCGGGCGACCGCCGATGGCGACCACGTCAATCACGATGCCATCCGAAGTGACCTTGGGCAGCCAGACTTCCGCGTAGAGTTTTAGGAGCGAAGATTCCGATTCTGCTGTGCGGGTAGCCTCTTGTTCGCGAAGCTGCGATTTTTGTTCATCGGTCAGATTAAGCTGCTTGGATTTCTCGCGAATACGTTCAATCGCAATCAGGTAACGAACGGAGCGGCGAAGAATTTCAATCTGTTCGGCTGCAGGAACGGCCAATCCAAGTCCATTGCGGTACTTGCGCGGGCCACTGCCGGAGTTTTCAAAGATTTCCTTCGCTGCTGCCTCACGGCCACTATGCGCCTGCGTACCGAAATCCAGAGGCATGTACGCAATGAGGAAGTAAGGCTCCTTGTCGGGGATTTCAGCCGACTTCGCTTTCCACACGACGGCATTCCGGCCAGTGATCCGGGCCTCCAGCATTTCCTTAATGCGCTCTTCGACTTGACGTTCGTCTCGCGCGACAGCGTTGGATTCCTGCTCGACTAGCAGAGTGACATTGGGGTCTTTCTTGAAGCAGTACCGTGCGCCGTCGAAGTGCAGGTAGAGACATTGCTCCTTGAGTTCTTTAAGACAGGCGAGGGCCGTCGTGCTGTCGAGGTCAGGCCCGACAGAAACGGAGAGGAGGTCGGCTTCGGTGATTCCGGGCGGAAGAAATTGCGTACCGTTTGCCCCATCGCGCTGCAGACCGCCGAAGGAATACATCAGGATCGCGGTGGCGAGACGGAAGGCTGCCCGCTTTCCAGTCTCGGACGGGCTTTCCTTTGTCCGCCTTTCATCAATGCGGCGTGCACGAGCATTCGCGCCGATCAGATCATGCTCCAAGACCGCCTGAAAATCCGCTTGCTGCCCGACTTCCTTGAAAAACGCAAGCCGAACCTCGGCGTCGTAGATCGGAACATCGCCCGGCCCGAGCACGGCACGGCTTTTTTCCTCTCGTTTCGTTGCACGCAAGCATGCTGCCAGAAAGCGGAGTGCTCCCCGCGTGCGCTGGAAGTCAGGAATTGCGGCCCACTGCTCTCTCATCACGTCGATCAATGCAGGGTGAAACGGATATGCGTCGCGGATGCGCTCTCGCAGGGCAAGGCCTTCTTCTTCCGCTTGTCGTTCCTCAGCGGCGCCCTTCGCGTAGCCGCGCTTCATCTGCGTAACGATTCCCTGGTACGCGTTTGCAGCGGGGGAGGCGTCCTCGGCTGTGGGAATGCGGGCTAGCAGACGCCTTTGAATCACCGAAAGAACTTCTTTGCCCTCGACAGGCTCGCGAAGTTGGTCTTTGCGAGCAGCGAGGTGATCTACGGTCTGAAGTAAATTCACGTACTCAAGAGACTCGCGCTTGCTGGACTGAAGTGAGAACACCAGGGCTGTGTTAGCCGTATTGGACACAGCGACCGTAAGTCGTTGCAGGAAAGTCAAAGTTTCATCTCGCAAAGTGGTCTGATGAATCTTCACCCCCCCAGCGCTGATAAGGTATTGCAAGACTTCGTCGAGAAGGATCAGATTGGGGCCTTCTGCGAGCAGGGTAATGATTTCGTCTGCACCCGGTGCGACACGCGCCTCATCCTGCTTCCGCATGATCTCGTAACCCTTCTTACCTCCCAGAGACCACGCGATCCAGCCCCACATTGTTTGAGCACGGAACTTGTCGGTGGGAATCTCCTTGCCCTTGGTTGCGTCAAAGAATTGACCGTCAAAGACGGCGGTTCTCACGTTCTCGGGTCTTGATAGCCCTTGCGCCTCAAGCAGAACATCTAATGCCTTCCGGTTGCGTGCAGCATGAAACAGCGATGCCAATGTATGCGACTTACCTCCACCAAATGGGGTAAGCAGTTTCAAAACTCGGTTGCCGGTGCCGCCGGTCAAACGCGAAAGCACATCCTCCAACAGTGATCGAAGCCCCTTCGTTAGATATGAGACGCGGAAGAAGTGTTCGGGATCGCGGTACACAGCCGGGACACTCTTGCTTCCGTCAGCAAGGGGACCCAAATCGAGCGCAAAAATATCTTCGGAGAAGTTTTCGGAGAGGACATCCGGGTGAACGGAAACAAGTTCAACCCAGGGCCGAGGCACTGTTTGACCGTGCGCTGACACTTGGGTCCGACTAGAGCGTGCCTCTTCGCCGAGGCCCAGTTCTTCAACAAAAAGAGACAACTGAGCGGCGAAGAACTGCGCTTCCTTGGAACTGACCTGCTCACCTTTGTGGACAGCTCGGTTACGGATATCGATAAATGTGTTGAAGTTCGCCGTGGAAATGTGAGGGAGCTTTTTTCCAAGTGCTCGTTCCGCATGATCGAAAAGGTTCGCCTCCCGAAAAAGACCTGCGATTTGTCCCAAGGTCAAATCACCGACCGGTCTACCCTTTCCAAGTTTCTCCAACTTATCTGTAATTTGTTTTTGCTCCGTTGGGCTGACGTGATTAATCGTTCTCTGATAGAGATCCTTGAGCAAGCTCTCCAACAGAGAGGCAGCTTCCTGCAACGCTTGCTTGTGGTGGTTACCTGCCGCTAGTTGCTCAACCTCTCGGACGCGTCTTGACCAGTCCGCAGCCTGGACATTGCTCATCGGCGGCTCCTCTTATCAAACTGTATCTGGCTCTGGCCTGCGCGGCGGGCCTGAAGCTCAACATGAGTGAGATCGACATCGTCAACGACGCTGCGCCAATTCGCAGTCAATTTCGTCAAGGCCGCTAGCTCGCTGCCGGACGCAACTTCGGCAAGCTCGCCGCCCCTCAGCGCCGGGCCAGCCAAAGCCTGGGCAACCAGCCGCAACTGTTCTTTATTTGGTCGTGCCTCTCGCAAAAATTCACCAAGACCGGAGGGATGGTGCTCCATCAGCCACAACACGCGGTGTAACACGTCAATCAGCGGTGCCGACTGTCCATCCTCGGCTGGCATTCCGAGGTCAGCATCGTTGCCGCGGACTGTGTAATCAAGCAGACGGTACTTGCTCTTGTTTTTCGCTGCCAACGCAAGCGACCCGCTGGACAACCCGTGCGCACCGTCGAGTTCGACATGCGTTCCGTTGGCGAAGATGATCGCCTCGCCGGAGTCAAGATCGGCTGCTTTATACGTATAGCGCCACAATACATAGAAGCGCGTGGGGGAGTCCAACCCTGCCAAGCTGTATTTGCCGCCGTTACCACCCACTTCTTTCGACAACCTGGCCAGGATGGTCTCCAGGACTACCGTTTCCACCTCTGTTAAAAACCTCGCGGCAGGAACTTCCTCTCCGTTGGCGTAATCGACCCGCGCAAAACGGGTGAATGCACGCAACCCTGCCCCGACGGACGCAATTACTAGATCCGCTCCCGAAATTCCCAGCTCCCATAACGTCGCGACCCGCTCTCGCACAATCTGCTCCAGTTCGGGTCGCACCTGTGCCTCGTAGTTGCCGACATCTGCGGAATCCCGCTTTCGGGCAACGAGAAAAATGCTGGAGGCAAGAGCTGAAGTGTCCTGCGCTAGAAGCCGACCAGTCTTTTCAGTGTCAAGGGGCCACGCTTCGCTAACCAAGAAGCCTGCCTTTCTAAGTGCATCCACGAGTGTCGCCCAACCCAACGTGGTCTTGTGCGCGTAAACGACAGATAGATGCCCTCCGGGTTTCAAAACCCGGTTGGCCTCCAGAAATGACGCGGCCATTATCCTCTCGTACTCGGCGTTTGCCTTTGGCATATCCCCACCATGGCGTGAGGATAGTGCTGTTGCCTCGGTTTTCTTGGGTGTGAGCTGTGAGGCAAAGTGATCCGCGTAGAGATGGCCGACCACGCGTTTCAACCAAACGTAGAAAAAGTCGGATACATCTGCGTAGGGGACGTTGTCATAGTAAGGCGGGTCCGTAATCACTGCGTCGAGCGATTCGTCTGGCCAAGGAAGAGCCGTGGCGGAGCCTCGCCTGACATCCGCCGGTTTATCCATGTCGGCGTCGCGCAGTCCTGCAGGCAGGTCTTCAATTCCGGAAATCCAACTAGCTCCTTCAGGATTGAACGGATTCGTTTCTGCGAAGTCCCAGACCATCGGCAGGGCGTGACGGCCGAATGTGTGAACGACCCCACGCCCACCGGTGTAGTTGAACATGCAGAGGGAAGAGTTGAAATCCGCAAGTCTGTCGAGGATGGCTGCCAAGAAAGTAGTGACGGCTTTTCCTTGTTCGCTGTCGTATCCGTCCGTGCGCATTTGGCCCTCAGCGTTGCGGATGGCAGAAGCAAACTGGAGTAAACAAAGCATCTGTCGTGGTGTGAAAAGGTCTCCGAAGGTGGCGAATCCATGTCTCGTGACGGCAGACAATCCACGGGCATTCGGTGATGGGCGCACAGGATTGAGTGCTTCTGTAAGCGGGGCGATCTGGGAACGTTGCAGAAGTTCCTTCGTACGTACTTCTGTTTCTTCAATATCTGGAGCGAGGTGATCAATCTGTTCTCCTGCTAAGTAAACTTTCCCCTTAACGTTTGGTCTTATGCCCGCCACTGCCATAAGTTGTGTTCCAGTTTTCCTTGCGCAACCTGCTTGTTGCACATACTGGTCGTCGGCTACTGTGCCGCAGAATGGGCATGTCGCATTTCCGCCGCTTGAGCCAGCGGCAGGGTCGAATCCCAGTGCCCCTTCAGTGCGAGCTTCGACGACCTCGAAGCGCACTTGTTTCTTACCTTTTGGGGCGACGATTTTGAGGGCGACAAAACGGCCTTTTTTCTTGCAGAGCCAGGTCTGTTTCGCTAGCGGTACGGTGGCGCGGCAGTGCGGGTTTTTGCAGGTCACCGTGCGGGTCCACAGGTAGGCAACCGGCATCAGGTAGCCTGCCGGCGCTGGGTTCGTGGCATCTCCCTTCAGCCAGTTCTCCTGGACTGCCGGCTTCTTGCCTTTGAACTCTGGGTCGGGGATGAGCGGGTAGAGATCCCCTATGTCGGCTTTGACCTGTTTAAGTACCCAGTTGCCCCAGTACCGGATTTCTTCGGCCAGTCCGCCCCAAGTGGTTTCGCCCTTGGCGTTCTTCGGCCCGGTTATGCCGCGAGCTGTAGGGTTGGGTTTGCCATATTTCTGCGGATAGACCAGCGTGCAGAGTTCGATTAGGTGGGCGACGGGATTAAGCTCGACGGCGTATGCCTCGCAGCCGAGGCGCAATGCCTCCAGCGGGATCGCTCCGCCCCCCGCAAACATATCCAGCACCTTCGGTCGCGGTGCTCGCCCTTCCGCGATGTCCTCGACGGTGACCTTCTTACCCAGCTCTTGGGTCAGCCGCTCCGCGTGGGCCTCGATAATATGTTGTTGAGCCTCGGCGATGACACTCGGGTTGCCCGGATACTGGCAAAGCCGCTCGACGAATTTCGCGGCGTTAGCGCGGCCTAGAGACTTCTTCTTCTCATCGCTCGCCCCGTTCGGCACGAACCGTGAAACCGGTACTAGCGCCCCATATACCGCAGCTCGGCACGCGACCAAAGGACGCCGCGCCCACCACAGGTGAAGAGTCGAGATGTGTCCCTTCCGGACAGACTTTTCCCGCGACGCCTCCACACTGATTTTTTCAATCGGGAGGTAATCCTCGATCAATCGCTTGTCGTCACTCATTTTTCAGCCACGTATTGAATGTTGATCGCCGCAATTTTGTCCCCAAAATGCCGGTCAACGAAACCGAGAAACGCGTGAAGGAGTTGCCACTCGTCCTGGTTCGATGACCTGCTGTCCAACTCCGCCAGCACTACTTCGCCCAAACCGCGTTCAAGCCAAACCCATCCCGGATAGGTGCTATGAGCCCACTTCGCCACGCCCTTTTGCTTGGACGCGCTGCGACGGAACGTGCCTACGTTGCGCTTGGCGAGTTCGATTTCCTTTTGCACCATTAGCCCGTAGAGTCGGCACCGTTTCCTGGGAATGATCTGTATCACCCTCATTTTGTGGCTCCTTTCTGTGTCGCGGCGGCAAGATGAATCGCGTCCGCAGGAATGTCATAGTATCGTGCGGCGACGACTTCACGCTTGGCATGGTCGAGATGCTTTGCGGGGTTTTGAATCCTCATGGGCTCTGCGTCAGGTTTATCAAGCGGGTTCCAAACTACGTAGAGCCAATAGCTGTCTGCTAGTTGCGTTGCCTTGTACCACTCGTTTGTCGTAAGACGGATGGGCTGACCTCGGCGTCGGCCTTTGACCTCGATGCGACGGATACCGGCGATTGGATCACGGTAGCCAGTCTGCGGATCAGCCGGGCCAAGGCTGCGCACGTCAAACCCAATTTTCAGATGTCCCACACGCTCGCACTCGAACCCCCGGCCCGATTCGTACGCAATGACCACATCCTCGGCGGCAATTTCAGACATGCGGCGTATTTCTGGGTCGAGGTCATCTAGTGCAGCACCGATCTGTTCTTCAACCGAGCGCGTGCTTAGCAATACTAAGGCAGTGGCGACGTGGCGTACAGGACCATGCTTGGCTAGAGTAAGCCGCTCCAGCCCAGCAAGTCGTTCGATTCGTGTGCGGGTAAGATCAGCCAAATCGTTTTCCGCACGTTGACGCGCGATGGCCACATCCGGTTCGCGCATCTCGCGCGCCTTCAAGTTCATGACGCGGTCCTGCGCGGCCCTGACTCGCGCGTCAAACGACCGCTGCAGGTAGTCGCGGCAAA
Organism: uncultured Acidobacteriaceae bacterium; assembly: GCA_963837915.1. GTDB lineage: Bacteria > Acidobacteriota > Terriglobia > Terriglobales > Acidobacteriaceae > DASRAA01. Next base: position 16,624 of record CAWIPZ010000050.1, on the reverse strand, counting down.
CCTGAACAAAGTGCTGACGCTCCTGCTGGCACTGCGTGCGGCGTTCAGTCTGATAAGTGCTCTTTAGAAAATCAGCAGCCGGTGAGGTCTCCTCGGGTACGAGATTTTCTGGAGCAGCAGGGTGAGCTGGCAGATCCAGCAAAATGTCGGCTGGAATTACCGAGAAACGCGTTTCGGCGCTCGAAAGTTCTTCTCTTATCGCAACCAGTTCGCCAAGAAGTGTTTGCACTTCGCCCTTCGTGTTCTGGCCGCGAACTGCCATTTCGAAGAAGTGTAATTTGTACGGTGCATCGCTGGTCGCATCTACGAATACACCAATACCCGCTGTAATTGTGGCGAGCATTTCGTTCAGGCGCTCATCAACGGCGGCGTACAGCGGATGACCGGGACCGATCAGCACGGCGTCTATGTGCTGGTCCATCTCCAGATGTTCCTTGTGGAATGTAACTTTGCGGTAGGAGGACTCGGGCTTTCCAAGTCGCCGAATAGCGGCAAGGCGATCAGAGCGCAGATCAGCCAGCACATGCTCGACGCGGTATAAGCCGTCCGCGCGAGCCTCAACTTTCAGACCGATTTCGCGAGCAGCGTTCACGAAATGTTGCTCGACGTAGCGCGGCATCAACCGCCGTTCTTCCGCTTCGGCGTTTGCTGCTTGAAACCCAGAAAAATCTACGTTTGCGCGTGCCAACGCGATACCTGTTGCTTCCTCGTATTGAAGCAGGCGCTTCGGGTCAACGCGCTCAATCTGGTCAAGATATTCGTCCAGACGGCGGGGATCGTTGGCCGCCTCACGCAGAATCTCGGGCAAATTGATATCGTTCAGAGACAGAACTTCACCGATAACATCAAAAACGCGGTCCGCCAGAGCGTTCCGCATCTGCTCCATTTTCTGTAGCAGGCGCTCAAGAATACGCCCTTCGATGATTGGCTGGCCCTCTTCGGATTCGCTCGCAACGAAGTTGAAGGCGTGTACGTCGCGGTCCTGGCCGATGCGGTGAATACGACCAAGGCGCTGTTCAAGGCGCGTTGGGTTCCAGGGGAGGTCATAGTTAATCATCAACCGACAGAACTGGAGGTTGATACCTTCACCAGCAGCTTCAGTTGCGACGCAGACCTGGCGCGACGTACGGAAGTCCTCCTGCATGCGCTTCCGTTCGTGAGGATTCATTCCACCGTGAATTTGGCAGGTCGAGTATCCCCAACGGTTCAGGTGGTCGAGTAGATGATTCAAGGTGTCGCGGTGCTCAGTAAAAATGAGCAGTCTGCCTCTGCCGTCTTTTAGTTCATTGAACTCGGCTTTCGCCAGGCAATCGCGAAGCGCGGTGAGTTTGGAATCGGTGGCGTTGTCGCGCACGCGGCGCGCCTGCGCCAGTAAATCACGAAGCACGGCAATTTCGGCCCGGAGTTGGTCGAGTTCAACCGCCGTCGTGAATTCGTCGGTCAGGAGATCGCGCTGGGCATCGTCAAGATCGTCCTCATCTTGCTCGACGTCAGTGAGACGGCCCTGAATTTGTGCAAGCCGCTTCGCTCGCTGCGCTGGTGATAAAGACTCCAACTCCTCCAGGAGTCCCTCCTGCTTCTCCAACCGGCGGCGGATCGACTCGGCAATTGCCTGCGTTGAACTAGCAAGGCGTCGCTGCAGAACAGTACGAGTCAGCGCTACGCTCTGCTTCTTGCGTCCGCTGGCCTGCGGCAAGAATTCGTTTATGTAGGCCGTGACGGCCTTGTACAGGTCGAACTCGTCATGATTCAACCGGAACGTGACAGTGTGCGCGTGACGGTCGGGGAAAAGCCGTTGACCGTCGATGTCGCGAAGGTCTTCCTTCAGCCGACGAAGTGCCCACGGGCAGTTTTCTCCAAGACTCAGAATGTCGCGCCGGATTTCGCCTGCGCGCTCACCTACCCGAGTAGGCTCTGGAAATAAGTCGGGATCGATCAGCCGGACGAAATGGCTGAAGCGGTCGTCATCGCCGTGGTGCGGCGTAGCTGTCAGAAGCAGTAGGTGGTCGGCGTCGGCGGCCAAGCGCTCTGCCAATTGGTAGCGACGTGTCTTCTCAACCTCATCACCGCGACCAGAAGACCTCTTCGTGTAAGCGCTGCATTTGTGGGCTTCGTCTATGATGACCAGATCCCAGCGTTGTTGCCAAACCCGTTCGCGAACATCGTCCTGCTTCGCATAATCTAGCGAAGCAATTACCTGCGTCGCACGCTGCCACGGGTTTACGAGTTGCTGCTGGTCAACAGCAGAGAAAATGATCTCGAACGGTTCGCCAAACCACCTTAGTAATTCATCTTGCCATTGAATCGTTAGAGGAGCGGGGCAGAGTATGAGGATGCGCTCAATGGCTTCGCGCAGCTTCATCTCCTTGAGCAGGAGACCCGCCATGATCGTTTTGCCAGCGCCCGGATCGTCGGCCAGCAGAAAGCGGAGTCGCGGTTGCGGCAGCATTTTCATGTAAACCGCTTCGATTTGGTGCGGTAGCGTGCGGATACCAGAAAGGCTAACGGCAAACTGACGGTCATGCGCGTAGGCCAGTCGGATGCGCGCGGATTCCACAAGGAGGCGCAGTTTTTCTGCATCGGCAGGGTGGACTACCGCCTGGGTAGTGACCACCTGGCCAGCGAGCGTAGCAGCCTCTTCCAATGAGAGGATAGCCTCATCCGGCGTTCCATCGCTCAGACGGACGCGACACTCGTATCCTGAGCCGATGAATCGAATTGCCTCCAGCGTAACCGGCTCCAGGAAATGACCGGGCAGGGCTATTCTCTGGCCCAACGGAAACTTGTTCTCTGGCGTCAAATTGGGATCTATTGACATCTAGTTAGCGTTCTCGGAAAGCAACTGATTCTACACTTACTTAGGCAATATAAAGCTGGGGAACCGAGCGACTGTCCCAACGATATTAAATTGTCGGGTCGCGATGTCTTATTCCTTCAGGTCGTGGCACCCGGCGACGAGTCGAACCGTACCCGGAATGACACGGCAAGGAGTTAGAGCGAATGTCTTCCACGGAGGTGCGAGCGAACTACCGATTCTAATGCTAGATATAAAATCTGTAAGACGGTTGGATGACTTGATCTTCCCCATCAGGGAATTCGCTTAGAATCTTCCCGACCTCGCGGGCGAAAAACAGTGTCATAGGAAAGCCGCAAGAGAATGTTGCAGAGTTCCAATTCAATTTCGTGAGCGCCAAGATTTCCCTGGAAATCTTCTGCACCGAGCTGTCGCCGAAGTGTTCGACGATTTCAATAGGCTCTGGGACATAGGGACCTGGATACGTTCCCAAATTGGGGGTGTATCCCGAGGTGTACAAATACGAAGCCCACTTCCCAATCTGACAGAGCGTTCCCCTGAGAGGCGGGTAGGCTCCCTCTCGGAAAAAGCGCGTTCCTCTCTGATATAGCGCAACAAAATCGTATTGACTGAGGCCGCTGGCCGCCTGCTTGAATCCTTCGATCTCATCCGGCCAATAACGAGAAGATTTGTGTACAACAATGCGCTTTGGATCGGTCAGGGAGAATTCTCGATATTTGTTCAGCGCATCCCGAAGAAGACTCTCAGCCGCGAGTTTCGGGAGATGAGGCGAACGTCCCCAGTCGGAAGGGTCCCATTCAAATTTCTTCCCGCGAACGACAATGCCACGCCCTTGCTTGTCGAATACTTGCGCCACGCTGGAATAGACGTAGTTTAGCTTCTCTGTGGCAACCTGATAGAAACTGACACCGACAAAACAGGTGCCGTCGTCCAACTCCGCTAGGCCCCAGGGCGTCCCACCCGCTTTATAATACAAGGCAACCAAGAAATTCCATGCTCGCGTTGCAGGGTCCTGCACCCTTTTAGAATCGCGCCATGTTCCAGAGAGCCCAATTTGAATTGGGCATCGCCATTTCATCACCCGTGCCTTGAGAGCGCGGCGAAAGTCTCTGAAGATGGGCTTCGCGTCTTCCTCCAACTCAAAAGCCTCCGGGAAGAGATGCCCCTGCCCGAGTTCACGGTCTCTTTCAATGATCCTCAGCAAGACGCGCTCCGATCTGCTGAGTCCTTTTCGCCTCTTCCGTAGCCGTTCTCCCCCCAAAGACCAACAACTCTCGGCAATCTCATCTGGAATTGCGCACACAATCACCTGAGGATTGGCTACCTCAAGCAGAAGAGAGATTTTTCCATCAATCAAATCCAGTGCCTTTTCGAATCGTATCTCGTCATTTGGCTCGCTCGTTATTTGGCTTACTTCGTGCGCCGTCAGTTGTTGTTCTGGGTTCATGTACGACTTCAGACGACAGCGGAAGGGGGCCATGTCGCTGAAGCCAGGGAAGCGAGGATATTGCCGTGCTTTGCCTTCTGCACTTTCGATTGGCAATTCACATCGCTGCAGCCAGGCTTTGCAATCCTCGACCGTTTGACCCGTGCCGATCAATCCAACGCCGAGCTCCCGCACACCGCCGTCGTGTCCAGTAAGGTCGTAAGGGCCGTACTCTGTCAGACCAAACTTCGGGTTTGGATTAAGCCCGCCATGACCAAAAAGGAGGTCTGGCTCCGGCAGCAGTTGGGTGTCGACCTGTGGTGTCAACGCCGATGCATTTCTTGAAGACACCATGCTCCGAAGATTGCTATTCGCTTCTATCATTCGGTTTGTCCATTCTGCAAAAGCTGATCGATCTCCAAATCGTCTTCCTCCGCGACGGCGGCACTGAGATCGAGGCCGTCACCCTCAATACCAAAATCCGTAAGACAATCAAGGTAGTCCTTGGAAAGAACCAATTTTTGCGACCCAGGGAAAATTGTGATCACTCCATCCCCGCCAGAAAGAAAATCACGCCAAAACATGAGGGTGCGAAGAACAACAAGATTTCGTTCGCGAGCCTTCTTTCCAGTAGTCACGCGGCCAACTTCACTGGCAGTCAAGAATTTGTGACCGTCTTCCGTAAACACATATCCTGGAATGATCTTCAGAAACCACGTCGGCCCGAGCCGTTCGAATCTGAACCGGGCACTCTGGTGAACCCAAAAACGAATTCTCCCGGTGGCACGACCGATTGACGGATACGCCGGACGACGCCGTGCCGCTTGTTGGACAGACTGGTAGGAAAACCACCATTCCTTGCCGTCCTTCGGTGGGCAGTAGAACCGCTTGTGCTTGAAATCGTAAATCAATCCTAAGCGCGCACAATATTTCTGAAGACAAGAATTCAACAATTCGACCAGCCAAAGTTGCTTTGCAGAATCCTCAAGCCATTCGATAGCAGGCGTGACTCTGACTTCTTCTGAATCGCTACAAGCGGCTCTGAGCGCACAGTCCTGAGCGGGAAGGTAGGAACACGTCCAAATGCGGTTCTCTTTGACAATGAATGGCGGCTTAGGAAGAGATGCTAGAGCGAGACGAACTTCCTGCTTATCTCTACAAAGAGTGGGCAACGAATAAAGGAACTCGATATTTTCGATTACGGGAAGTAAGTTCGAACGGAGCTTTTCGCGCCTCTTCGCAGAAATAGCTAGACGAGGGGGTGCATTATCGCCAAAGACCATCGCCTTCAACTTGTGTCCATGTTCGCCGAGGAAAATCGTCTCGGTTTTATCGAACTTAAATACTCCGGTCTGCACAATTTCGGCGTGGTTTTGAGCATACCCCTGAACGTGAATGGCATATAGCGAGTCTCGTTCTGGGTGATAGACCGCAACAAGAACCGGATTGTTGGCCGCAAGCCAGTACTTCACATCGTCAATCGAAGTATGCAGCTCGAACGAGCGCTGATCTTCTTTGCGAAAGTAGCTAGGACCAGATTTGACCTGGACTTTTATGATCTTCGCTGTGGCGGCGCGATCCTCGACGAGTTCGATTTCACCGTCTATCCCGACATCACTATTCGATGTCGGCCTCCAGATGTATCCCATGTCCGTCACGACCCGGTCCAATTTCACGATCCCGGAACGTGCGGTAGTATCGCGCTCGGTCCACTGTTTCATGTCCGAACCTTCCCTTTGAGCATTTCAGACAAGCTCCTGAAAAGACTTGAAGCTCATCTTGAATCTGTGGGCCTCAAGGTCCGCCTTTAGCTGATCTGCAGCGTGAACGGATAGACTTCCCTCACGGATGGCCTTCAGCAAGATGCCCGGCGTGTTAATTACCTTGATTCCCTTTGAGGCTATCTCACGGCTGAGTCTCCTGTCTTTTGTCTCGTCTGTGGCGATTGCCCAATTCCGATGGATTGCAACGGCAAGGCAAGCGCTCTCGCCTTTACCGAATAGCTCGACGTATTCAGCCACGGATTGTAGTTCTTCGACAGCCACAATCTTGAGTGTATGGAGTTGACCATTCTCGATGGCGGCTTCGACTTTTTTCATCTGGCCAGGCTCGCTTACCTCGTTCAGCGCTTCTGGTGGAACGTGAAAAACCATGTCGTGGATCAGCCCAAGCAAATCAAGCCGCGAGACGTGCGCTAAATTAATTAGCACACAGGCGTCAGTACAAACGTCCAAGGGCTTCGGTTGATCGGCCATAGGAACTAATTGGGGATACGAACCTCCTCCCCAGCCGATGGCGATTCAATCTCGATGCCTCCCAGGAGCGCATTTAACTCCCCATTGGAAACATCTGCACCGGACGCAATTTCTTTGAGCTTGGCCTTGCTGATCTCACCGAGACGAAATGCTTCCAGCGCCATGCTCAACAGCTTGTGTTGAAAGGTCGATTCGTGTTTCGTGAAGCGGTCCCTATGCCGCGAGAATCGGTCACCCAGAACCTTGCGAAATGCACTCGCTGCCGTCTGCTTTTGGGCGAGTGATTCTCTTTCTTCTTCCGAAATGATTTGGAAACTCTTGAGTCGCCAGAGGGCCGCTTCGTAGCTCACACCAAAGTAGAAAGCCAAGTGCGCAATGTCATAGAACTGAAGTCCAAGTGGTTGAGAGGAGCCGCGACGCTGTGCACGGACTGCATCGCCTTCCTCGTCATACACTTCTTGAAGCGTTGGGACATCTTGCGACTTTCCGACACCGGATAGAAACTCGCGCACTCCGCTTTCGGGCATCAAAAATGCTGCCGCAAAGGAATTCGCTCTTACTTCAGTCTGGTCTTCGCGATTCTCTAGGCGACTAACGATGCCCTTCTTTTGCCTGTCAAAAAGAAGATGACAATATTCATGAGCATAGGAAAACAATTGCCTTTGTTCTGAGTGACGCGAATTGACGAGGATGGTCAATCCTACGTTCTCGTCCGTTAAGAACAATCCGGAAATTGAATCATCAAGAGGAAGCAGCCCGACTCTCACACCTTGGCTCTCAACGATTTCAGGTAGTTCCGGGACTGGGCCCGTTCCGAGCTTGAGCCTGTTTCTCTCTTGGTCGGCAACAGCGGTTCCCTGGTGAATGGCCTCCCATTTGTTTCGAGGTTGAGGCAGATCGTAGCGGACAGGGGGTACAAGGCCGCGGTCGGCACCGACAAGTTTCTCGAGATGGGTAAACTGGCGGCAAAGCCCGGACCACTTGGAAATGGCCTGACTCAGCTTCTTGTCAGTCGCCACCTTCGGCTCCGCGCGGAACAAGGCCGTTACAGAGTCCTTTTGCTCAGAGAATTCCTCGGCAAACAAGTCTTTGGGTTCAAAGCCAAGTTCTTCCGACAATTTCATCAATTCGAGGCTGTCTACTGACCGGTTTCCTGATTCGATTTGAACGACGCTGGACCTAGGAATACCCAACAGTTCGGCGATCTCTTCCTGGGTATAACTTCGGCTCTCCCGAATCCTTCGAAGTCTCGATCCCAATTCCGTCAGATCGATTGGCATTGTCGTCCTTTCGATGAATTTACTTCCGCTTGATTATGTCTGACAATCAGACTATAGTCAATGGAATTGTGGCGTATCTGGTTGGATTATAGATTCGCTTGGTGTTCGCCACAACTCGTAGATCTGTGGACCACGGACGATGTTCGGAGAGAGTCATGACGGAAGCGAAATCGGAACAATCAAAAACTGATGCAGCCGCGGCGCGCGCGGCCAAGAAGGCCGCGGAAGAAGCCGAGGAGGAGCGTGTAGCGAAGGAACTTCGGATTCGCCGGACCTTGCAGCTAGAGCACTGGCAAGCAGCTGTCGAAAAACTTGAAGGAGAACTGAGGGCTACGCGGAAGACAGCGAAGCGTTGCGAAACCCTGGCGAATCACTCTGAAGGCTTCTACGAGGAAACCAACAAACTGTCAAAAGGTAAGACGCTCGTCGAAGCAACACCCCTCTTCGTAGATCAGACAAATGACATCATCCGCGATGCAAAAGACATTGTTAAGAGCGACGTCTACTTAGATCGAATTAAAGAATTCGTCCCCGCGGGCAACAACCCGGTCTATCCAGACGTACTCGTCACGGTGCGCGCTGTGCGGCAGAGTTTGGGTAGGTGCAAGACTGACTTACGGGCGGACGAGAAACGGCTCATCGGAACGCTGTGTCGAGCCAGAACTGTCGTTGGAGCACTTGAGTGTTTTTTGAGCGACGAGAAAAACGCCGAATACGCAATAAAAGAGGCTGTCGAAACGTTTGTTGAGGGCGATGTCGATGATTCGTGCTTCCTTTCGGATGCACAAGGTAGCGTCGAATGCTTCGACTTTGAAGAATTGGACGCTCAAACTGTGGAGGAGTTCCTATCGATTGAGGAAGAAAACTATGACGCCGAAAACGAAGACGAAGATGGCGAGCTAAGCATCGACAAAGCCCTTCAGGATCTGGGAGAAAAATCGGAAGGGGAAGAATGAGCGCTGCCGACCCGAACGCTCCCCTCATCAGAAACATTTCTCAGTACGATGTGGATTTTGTGATTCCACGGATTGGCGTGGATGTCCGCGTCGGCATTGACCCATTCCTTCTCTACAAGAGTCGGGACCCCGAGTATCGAAACCTCCACGCTACTTTAATCAGCGCATTCAATGCGGGAATAAACGCGATTCGGCAAGGGAAGCGTTCGGAAGCAGGTCGTTTATTCGATTTCCCTGAGGTGTCTGCTATCGGTTTGGGCTACACGCGGGGGAGCAAACGTGGATCGGGAGTCGGTACCTATCTATCTGGCCTTGTCATCGAAACCCTTGTTGGGTCTCCAAGCTTGCAGGAGCGCGGAATTCGCCACGTCGAGGAAATGCAACTTGTTTCAGCTGGAATTGGCCCCGACCGCATAAGCGACATTGCAGCGAATGTTTTAAAGCGCTTTCTAATTCAATACACGCAGCGCCAATGCGCGATTTGGAAGTTGCCGGTCAAGAGTGGCGTTCCGATCAATCATATATACGACTCCTCTTCACAGCGCTGGGAGGATTCATACGAGGACTTGCCAGTTAGCCCCGTGGACGGTTCGGCGATCTTGCTTGTTCCGCGTCGTCTGGTCCGCGTCCTGCCTTGGATCAATTACGACGACTTCATTCACACCGAATTCAAAGCTTACCTGGCCGCTAAACGACAAATAGTAAAACCGTTTCGCAGGGACAGCAGTAGCGGAGTTGGAATCCAGACAGACGCAAGGTCTCAGGCAAAACAAGACGTGGTAACTGTAACGCGCGGTGATATCGGCCTGGTAGAGCGATACGTTCGGTCCCGCGAACAGCAGTCCGTTGACGCAAGGCCAGCAATTGACTACATCGATGAGGACGCGTGTAAAGAGGCGGAACTGCTCAAAGATAAGCTTAGTGGCATTGCACCTGGCCGGGAAAATTCCGCAGAATTTCAGCAACTTGTCCTCGAAATTCTTAATTACCTATTCACACCCGAGCTTACGGACGGTAAACCAGAAGTTCGGACTCTGGATGGGACGGAGCGACGGGACATCCTCTTCACAAACGAGTCAGACGAATCATTCTGGGATTATGTGCGAACGGAACATAGTGGAATCATCGTCATGTTCGAAGTCAAAAACACTGACGATCTCGACTTAGCTGCGATCAATCAAACGGCAACGTATTTGGGTGATCGCGTCGGAAGGCTCGGCGTGATCGTAACTCGTCGAACTCCATCGAAAACAGTACTACGAAAGATATTGTCGGTGTGGAATGACTCCGCACCGAACCGAAAGGTCATTCTCACTCTGTGCGACGACCAGTTGCGTGAACTGCTGGACATCCGCTGTCGGGATAAATCACCGACCAAATGGATGCAGAAACATTATCGGGAGTTCCGCACAACGGTACAGTAAGAGCAGGAACAACGAAGCTCCCCCGCCTCGTCGATGTATACGCGCATTGCGTTTCGGCTACCCGTTATCCCTTGAAGTCGTGCGGGTCACTGCTCGCCGCCCCTACAGAAAACTACCGGTAACAACCAAAGGTAAATACAATTGGAGCAGGAATAACCATGAAAAGAAAGTGGCTGTTGGCCTCCATTATTGGCGGTCTGGCTGGCCTGGCGATTTGGCATCGGCGGAAAAAGTGCCGCACCGCGGCCGACTGCTGGAGTGTGAACAACTCGCTCGCCGACGTGGTCCAAGCTCACGCTGAGTACTTGCATGCAGAGCATCCGGCCTTCTACGACAAGTTCGTGCTTTTGGTGAAGGCTGATCTCGAGGCAGCAATGGGCGAAGCCACTGTGTTTTCCTTGCTGAGAACCTACTTTCGAGCTGGACCCCAGCCCGCGGATGAGCCGGGCAGGGGAGGTGTGGACTTCGTCTGTAGGAAAGGCACGCGCGATGAGTTCGTCGTCGAAGTGACATCGCTCAAGCCGGAGGCGGTCGCGGCGCAGTCGGATATCCCGGTCTCGATCGATGACAGCGAGCGGGGTGCGTTTCGAATGACAACCAATCAGTTATTTTCAACGGTCAAAGAAAAGGCAGACCAATTGGCGGACTATCCATGCCCCAGGGTGCTTGCCATTACCAGCACGCATCATGCATCGGGGCATCTCTTGGGCCCAACCGGAGCCGAATTTCTTCTCACATCCGAGCCGACAATCCGCTATCCCGTCGCGGGTTCTGGGGGCCCGGTCACGATCACGACGAACTTACGACGCTCGGTATTTTTCGGACCGGGAGAATCGGGAACTCAAATCGTTTCGCGTCGTCGCAGTGTATCAGGGGTACTGCTCGTAGCGTTGTCCGACACCCAGTCTGCGCTCGTTGGCCTGCTTCACCCCGATCCGGTCGAGAAGTTGAAAAGTGAACTGTTTCACGATGTTCCGTTTTTACGAGTGGCGAACTGGCCTGTGGTCGATGGCGCGATCAAGACGGAATGGATCGTTTCGAGCCCGGACTCAAAGATTTTCTACCACGCACCTATTTGGTTCCGACAGTCAGCGCAACGTCAGCAGTAGCGGCCAGATGCGGAGGCTGTGTAAAGGGGGTGCAGACTTGGCCTGCATGTTTTGCGGAGCAGAAGAAAATCTCACCCGCGAGCACGTCTTCCCCGCGTTCATGGGCGGGAAGCTCGAAGTGCCTGACGGGAGCTGCAAACAATGCAATGGAGGCTTTGGGAAGTGCGAAGCGGCGCTCGAAGCTAACACCACCCTCTTGCTAAACATGTTCGGGATTAAGAATCGCGACGGGGTGATCCCAAACGCAAGGGTCGCCATCGGGATTCGCGGCATTGACGTGGACGGGCTTTCGGGACTGAGGATCGGCGGCGGCGGCGAAATCAAAGTGTCGGAAAAAGTCGTGGACATGGTCGACGCCGACGGCAAACCGAGGAGAAGAGGAATATTCACCAAAAATTCGAGTGCGGAGAAGTTTATCGCGAAGTCAAAGGCGAGGGGCGAGCAGGTTACAGAAATACCGGCGCCAGGGTCACCAACCCTTGATGCTACGTTCAACTTCAGTTTGCCGTTTTGCCTCGGATTCGAGACGCGCAAGGTCGTCGCAAAAATCGCTCTTGCGGCCATCGCTTACGAGCTCGGCATTTCCGTTGCGCTGTCTCCCGACTTCGACCGACTGCGAAACGCGCGGACGGCGAGCACCGTTCAGGAACTCCCACCGGTGGGATTTTTCTGTAATGCGGACTTCATGGGTGCTTACGCGAGGACGGTGCAGCAACATAGCGTCATGTGCTATCTCAGCGCCGGCCGAAAAAAAGGATGGGCATTGGTGACTCTATTTGGAGCTCTGACGTACCTCGTCGAGGTGACCGAAAATTACAGTGCCCGGGAAAGTAAGAGTTTCAGCATTTTCTACGACGCCGCACTGCAAAAGCGATTCTATCCAGTGGTGTTAGCCGACGAACAATCACTCGTCGTCAAGGTGTTCGCGAAATCAACGAAGTTCGAAGACCGAGCGGCGATAGACGCTCAGTGGTATCCGATCATGGCAGCCTACTGTGCCGAGGCCGGAATTCCTGTTTCTCGCAGCGAAGGCTAGTGGCGCGCCCCTGGGCGGGCGCGAACTCTCTGAGGAGCATTAGTCGCGACATAAACTCGGAGAATCCGGGATGAGTGAGCAGGCGACATTGGTCGGCGCTTGAGGTCGGACAATCCACAAGGTAATTGGCCAAATCGATAGACTCACCCTCAGACTAAAATGTCCTTCAAACTGTTCGAGCAAATAATACAAGTGATTTCCAAGGGTGAAACAAACGATCCCACCAGAACTGGCGGCAGCGGGCACGCCATCTCGATTGTGCCAAGTTTTGTGCCCACTCAACAGACAGACGGGCACATTTGCGCACAGCCAGCCACATGCTAGGATCACCACTAAGTTGTTTTGTTTCATCAGAAACGTTGAAAACAGACCGGTTGTTTTTGGTAGTCCGCCTGCCTTGGGCGCAGGAGGTCTGGAGTTCAAATCTCCACGCCCCGACCACTTACTCCTGATTTTTCAATTCACTCTTGCTGATGCCGGTTGCGCCGGAGCCTGAACTTGGGTCCATTTGGGTCCAAATACAAGCCTCTCGACGCTCTCTACTGCGCGACGCTGCTCTTCCGGGATCGCGTGCAAATAAATCTCGCGCGTGATTTCCGGCGTGGAATGGCCCAGGAGCGATTGCATCGTCCCTATTGGCGTGCCCACGGAATCGAGCATCGTTGCGTGGCTATGCCTCAGAAGATGCCACGTGACACCAGGAAGCCCTAATTTCTTTGCGGCAGGCTTCAGGTGCTTGCGCAAGAGATTCCATCGTTCCAGCGGCAATCCCTCGCGTGTGGCAAATACCAGGGCTCTTGCATCAACAGCGGCGGGACGGATGGCGGCAAAGATTTCTGCCGTCTCCGTTCCAATCGGAATGGTTCGCGCACTGCGTTTCGTCTTGGGTTGATCGAAATGCCCGTCATACACCGTTTCGCAAACACGGAGCATGCGAGCATTCAAATCGACACTTCCCCAGCGAAGCGCAAGCAACTCTCCAACGCGTAATCCAGTTAGCACCAAGCAGCAACGTGACCGAGCGTGCCGGCTCATTCAAGGCCGCAGCAAGGTCTCGCACCTGGACCGGAGTGAGGACAGTTCGCTCCGTTCCATGCTGCCGTCGTGGGAGTTTCGTTTTCTGAGCCACGTTCTCGGCGATATAACCCCATTCCTCGGCTGCACCGAGAATCTTGCTCAGACCACACTTGAAGTGGTGAACGGTTTCCCACGACAAACCACCGCTTGAGTTTTCGGCTGAGGAAGCTTTGCAACTCTTCCCGCGTAAGTTCCCGAAGCTGTCTCTGGCCGAAAGCCGGAATGAGATGCACGTCGAGCATGTACCGATAGTGCTTCTGGGTTGCGTATTTGAGTGTTGGCAAAACCACAGGCGTCCAATCGTCTTTGACAAAATCTGCCAAATGTACGGACGGACTGCGGTCGTGCCTTACCGGTGTTGATCGTCCCTAACCTCTGAGACAGTACCTGCATCGCCAAGGCGGCGCGTCGGAAATTCTGCGACGGTCCCGATCACTTCGGATCGCCTCAGTCTGCCGAGCGTGCCGTCTGCTTGAATTACATCCTCCCACCAGCGTGCCACCCAAAGCTTTCTCCGAGTGCCGCGCTGGAAAAGCGATCCTTGCTGGAAACCTCTTCGAGCCATCGTTCCTCCATGGATGGCCCGTCCAGCTTGTTCTGTGTCGCTTTGAGTGTAGTCCGCATGTCAAGCAACATGCGAGTCGCGCCGTTGGGATTCGACCCACGCCAGCACTTCGTCCTGACGGAAACGCCAGTACTTTCCAAGCCGGTAACTTGGTATTCGCTCCAAGGATCGCTTTCGCGTGTCGTCCATAGACCCAAGACACAGGAACCTGCAACAGCTCAGCTACTTCGTGGACAGTCAGAAGGTGGCTTTCGTCTCTTCCTCCCTCTGTGGCCGCCGTATATGCGCGGCATTGTTCGGCGATCTAAGGTGACGATTCTTGCGGGGATGATGCCGATATGGGCAGTGACTCCTCTTGCGAGGCTGGCTGACGGCTTCGAGCGGATTGAGCCGGAGACGAACGCATTGCAAAGCGCGGGGCATGCTGTCTTGAGGACGCTGTATTCTCGCGCATGTCGAATTTGGTTGGACGAGGTTTCATGGTCTGTTATGCGGTCTTCGTAAGAACGTCTCCTCTGAGTGTGCTGCTGGTTGATGTTGTTCGGGTGTTCGCCCAGCCAGCGCTTGAACTCGTCATCCCGCTTGAACAGGAACTTGAGTGCTTCACTGACGACGTAGGACGCATTTGCGCCGATGAACTCGGCGTATCTGTCCAGGTTGTGTCTGACTTCTTCCTCCAAGCGAACCTGAAGGGTTGTAGTCTTTGGTTGTTTGGATGGTGCTTTCAATAGTGGCAACAGTTTTCCTCCTTTTCTCTTTTGCGATGTAATACGACTTGCATTACAAACTGTCTGCTCCGATCTCTGCACGCGGACAAAACACGGCCCCGAGCGGCTCGGGGCGGGCGGGAGCGACCCCACGACCTTTTGGGCGGCTGAAAGCCGCACAAAGTGGGGTCGCTCCCGCCCATCTGAGTGTTTTGTCCGCGTGCAGATGTCACCTGCTTCATTTACGCATCCGCCGTTCTTTGAAGAGTCTGCGGTTGGCTTGTGGGTGACTCTGGGACTCGGGCCGCACCTGAAGTACCGCGTATCTGTGAGCCGTCACCCCATCTTTTCCTGCTGTCGCCGAATACCGCTTCCTGGCCCGGCACGGTAACAGCCCGGAACAAGACTTTTTGTGCGTTCGTTCTAGTCGTTGCTGATTCAGCCCGCAAGTCATTCGGCAACTGGTTTCGCCTCCACAGACGGAAGAGGGTGCCGAATATCTCCCCGTTGAAACGCTTCCCCGTCTCGTGCCGAAAGATCAGGTCGTCCTCTGTGAGTAGCCCGTATTTCCGGTTGTCCCACTTGGTTTGGACATCGAAGTAGCGAGCCAAATCCGAGAGGCCCTTGGCTTCCACAAGGAACGAAAAAAGCTCCGCCGCTTCATTCTGGAGGCCCGCCGCCGTTGAAACGTAGATGAATTGGAAGCTCGGAAGCTGCCGGAACAGAGGCCGGTAAGTACGCAAGTGCGCGATGTATCGGTCGAGGTTTCGATGCTCGGGATCAACGTAGGTAAAAGTCACCACAGGCATGTAATCGGGAGAGGGATAGGCCACGCAAAGAGGAAATCCCTCGGAAAACATGATGCCGTTGCCATGCTTGTTGGAAGGAGAAAACAAACTCTCGCTGAGTTTGAACCGTTCGATGAGATACCGCCGCTTCTCTTCCGCCGTCTCGAAATAGGGGTCTTCCGGGTTGGCAAGGATGAAATCGAGGGCCAGGAGCCGCGTCTTGATGTAATCGAGTTCGTGCACCCTGCGATTGCGGAGATGGGCTTTGCCGATCGCCTCATAAAGCTGGCGAGAACGAACGTGATAGACGAGGCTTCTCCGCATATATCTCTGGGCCGAGACATGACCCAAGCCGAAACAGCTTTTCGACGAAACGGGCGTTCCGTTTGCCGCTCCGGGCATGGCTAAAATCCAGGAACTGCCGCACCGTGAAATAGCCGGAATGCGCTGCCACAAGGTAGAGAAACCGCGCTTCGGCTTGCGTATAGCCGAAAGCGCGGAGGTTGGCGAGTTGGGATTCGTGAATGCTCATGGTTATAGACTGAAGATCGCTGCACTCAACTCCCGGTCGTCTCGAATACGACGCAATCGGTCCGTCTCACCGCGTCGGGCGTAGATTTGGAAGCCGGCGCGGGCCTTCTGCGCCAGCCCGCGCGGACGGTAGTGGTCCGTGGCGAGTTCCAGGTCGCGCCGCTGGATTTCGCTGTCGTTCTCGCGCAGATACTCGACCCGCAGATCGGGGATTGGAATCTCACCGGACACAACCTTGAGGTGATACCGTGCGGCGACTTCCTCCTTCACTTCCTCCGGGGCATGACCCTTATCATCGGAAAGACGGGCGAGGCGGGAGTAGAGTTCGCGCTTTATTTCATAATCGAGCTTGACGCGAAGCATCCTGCCGCCGCGTCCTTCGATCTCATCGGCAACCTTGTGATAGAGCCGATAGAGTTCCGTGTCGTGAATGGCTTCTTTGGGCTTTTTGAGTCCGTAGTACGTCGCTTGGTCCGGGCGAACAATCTTCCCGCGAGACAGAAACTTGTGGCCTTCCCTCGTCAGCGTCACTACTTGCATCGGGTTATGATCTGCGTCGGAAATGCTCGTCGCTTTCACGAGACCCTGACGAGCTAGGCTTTCGACATCATTTTCCATACGGGAGCGGTCGCCGTTGTAAGCGAACTCGGCTAGG
>CAWIPZ010000049.1:0-6219 GCA_963837915.1 uncultured Acidobacteriaceae bacterium | reverse complement strand
ACATCGCCGGCGATCTGCTTCACTACTTCCGCGTGCGCAAAGCTTGGGACGAAAAACAGTACGGAGCGGTGTCGGATGCCGACCTCATTTTTCGGAACCATGCGCGCGCCCGGTTTACCGGGGAAAGATTCGAAGGGCTGTATCGCGGATGGAAAAACGGTCGCGTCAGCGAAATCGGCATCCGGCAGGAGGTTGGAACGAATGACAGTAAGCACAGCGTTGGCTTCGATACGTTTCTGCTGCAACGGATTGGGCCTGTCGTGGATTCAGCGGATACGGAGTGAAGAAGGTAAGAATTACGCTCTGCACTTTTTGAAATTGCCACTTCTTCACCCGCAACAGTTTCGAAGTCCTTGGAAACCGGCGAAATACGAAACCGGGGAAAGCGAAAGTCACCGTGGAAAAAACGTCAAATCGGGCGGGAGCGACCCCACTTTTTCGGCTTTCAGCCGCCCAAAAAGTTCGTGGGGTCGCTCCCGCCCTGGGGCACGGTAAATCGTGCCCGCCGTTTTCTCCACGGTGACAGGGAGTTCGGAAGACACACACATCACCAGAGGAGGAACAGAATGTCGATCATTAAGAAAGCACCAGGGACCATGACTCGGGAAGTAAGACTCCAAGAGCCGGTCAACGAACTGCTCGAAGACTATGCCCGGTTCATCGAGAGCAACGCCGACCACGTCATCAACGCCGTCCTGACGAAAGTGCTCTGGCGGGACCAGGACTACCGGAAGTGGCGCGAAGCGCACCGCACGGCCCAGTCCGGCACCGACAAAACCCAACCCACCGAAGCGCGAGGGAGGACCTGATGCAAAGAACACTGGAATCGCGCGCCTTCATCTCTGCCATCCTCGCCATGGCCGCAGGAGCGTTCCTGTTTTACACGCACCCTTTCCCCGATGAGCAAATCTTCCTTCGTGTCATTGCCTCGCGCGCTCCGCACGCTTTCTTGAGCTTCAAATACCTCTATTACACGCTCCTGTTCACCACCCCCTATCTGGTCTGCTCAACTGTGCTTTCCGGCCTCTACATCTTCACTTTGAAAGCGCGCCGCACCATCTCGCCAGGTCGCCTTCCCAAGTATCCCGATCCCCGTAAGAGAGACGACCTCTTTCTTGTCGTCGGCGAAGTGCACAACCCGCGCAAGCCCGTACCCGCCAAGGCTCCCTCTTGGCTCAGCATTCCCGAGCGTGGTTTGTTCACGGGAATCGCCATCTTGGGCGCGATTGGGAGTGGCAAAACTTCCTGCTGCATGCTGCCGTTCGCGGAGCAGATTCTGGCCTACAAAGCCGCCGACAAAGATAAGCGCATCGGCGGGCTGATCCTTGAGGTGAAAGGCGATTTTTGCCAGAAGGCAAGAGACATCCTCGACCGTCACCAGCGGGCCGAGGATTACATCGAAATCAGCCTCGATTCCGAATACTGCTACAACCCTCTTCACAACGACCTGGACGCCTATGCCCTTGCGTACAACATCGCATCACTTTTGAACAACCTTTTTGGCCGTGGCAAGGAACCCTTCTGGCAGCAGGCGTACACCAACCTCGTCAAGTTCATCATCCTCCTTCATAAGGTCGCCTACGATTACGTCACCTTCTTCGATGTCTACCAGTGCGCCATCTCTCCGCCGCTCCTCGAAGAACGGATCGCGGAGGCCGAGGAGATCATTCTCGGACGCCACTACGTAGCCGTCACGCCGAAGGTCTATGGAGAACGTACCGCCGACCTCGCGGGCCTTGGCTTCGTGCACGACGAGAAGGAAGACCGCTTTCTCGCACCCGCCACGCCCGAGCTGCGGGACATATTAAGGATGCGAGGCATTCAATCCGAGGCCCGCACGGTCCTGGACCCGTCCCAGGCAAATGCAGAAAAACTAGCGCAATTGGAGGCCGTGAAGCGTTGGTTTAATGATGACTGGCGAAGGATCGAGCCGAAGCTGCGCACGTCTATTGTCGAGGGTGTTTCGGTCTTCCTATCGCTCTTCGATGACAGCCCGAAAGTGAAAAAAGTATTCTGCCCGAAGAGGGAGTGCTACGACCCCCAGAAGAACGCCGACAATCAGTTTGGTAAGCCCCTGCCTTCGTTTGGCTGGCTTATCGAGCATGGAGCCGTCTGTGCCCTGAATTTCCCCATCGGCATGAACGCCGGACTAGCGAAGGCTCTGGGCGTGATGATGAAGCTCGATTTTGAGCGCGCCGTGCTCAATCGCGTTCCGAAAATCGAGGCGCACCCCGAGCAGTATTTCAGGCAGGTTCTCTTCCTTTGCGATGAGTACCAGCACTTCGCAACCGTGGGTGAAAGCGACCCGACCGGCGACGAGAAATTCTTCAGCCTCTCGCGCCAGCCGAAGTGCATCCCAATCGTCGCCACCCAGAGCATCAGCTCGCTGCGATCCGCGCTGCCCGGCGAAAGCTGGCGCACACTTCTCCAAACCTTCCGCACCAAGATTTTCCTCTCGTTGTCGGATGATTTCTCCGCGAGGACGGCGAGCGATCTCTGCGGGCGCGAAGACCAGCTCAAAGTCAGCTATAGCCTGTCGGAAAGCGGGCACGATACCAAAGTCAGTTGGCTTACCGGCAAGGCCCTCTCCCACAAAGCCAACATCGTCGCCTCCAAGAGCTACAACACGCAGAGCGACTACCGCTTCGACATGAAGACGTTCATGGAGTTGCATAACGCGCAGTCCGTCATCATTGCCTACGACGGAATCAACCCCGCCCCGCCGATGTTTTGCTACCTGAAGCCCTACTACAACGACCCGAACGATTCGTACTTTGTGCAACTCGCCAAAGGAACACTCTAATGAACGGATTTGAAATGATCCTGCCGTTCTTGAAGCCCATCGAGCACCTCATTCTGGACGACTCCATCAGCGAAGTGATGGTCAACGGTCCCGACCGCGTTTTCATCGAGAAGGCGGGCTTCCTGCAACAGGTGCCGGGCGTATCCATCGGCGAAAAATCCCTCATGGTCGCCGTAAAGAATATCGCCCGGCGTCTTGGTGACGACATCTCCGAATCGAAGCCCATTCTCGACTCGCGCTTGCCCGATGGCAGCCGCGTCGCTGCAATCATCCCGCCGTGCAGTCTCGGCGGCGTCACGCTCACGATCCGCAAGTTCAACACCCGCCACTTCGAGATGGAGGATCTGATTCGGGCTGGCACTCTCGACCGTGCCCTCGCGCACCACCTCGAAGACTACGTCCTCGCACGCAAGAACATCCTCATCAGCGGTGGAACCGGGACTGGTAAAACCACACTTTTATCGATCCTCGGAAAATTCATTCCGCAGGACGAGCGGGTGCTTGTGATCGAGGACACTGCCGAGATTCACCTCGCGCAGGAAAACCTCGTTCGATTCGAGGCTCGCCGAGAACAGAACGGCTTTCCCGCTGTCGCTATCCGAGATCTGTTGAAGGCAGCCCTCCGCCACCGCCCGGATCGCATCGTTCTCGGCGAGATTCGCGGCGGGGAAGCATTTGACTTGCTGCAACTTCTGAATACGGGGCACTCTGGCACGCTATCGACCATTCATGCGAACTCGGCGCAACAGGGCCTGGCACGTTTCACGAGTTGTGTTCTGCAGAGCGGCATCGACTTACCCTACCGCGCCGTTAAGACGAACATCGCTGATTCGTTGAATGTCGTCGTCCAAGTCGAGCGGCGGCCCGGTCGGAGATACATCTCGGAAGTTCTCTTCATCAACGGGTATGACCCGGACACGGACTTATTTGACTACGGCTCAGTGTTCCTGGCCAAACAGGATCACCCATGAGCAACGACACTGGATTCACACCGCGATCTCTCACCGCCTCAGAGTATGTACGGGAGCTTTTCGAGCCCGCAGACAACGCGGCGATCCTCGTACGGAATCGCTCTACGGGTCACACGGTGCAGCGAATCGCCAGGGCCGAGACAATAGCGGGTCCCCACTTTCAAACTTGGCTCGAGAGTCGGAATGCCAGCGGTTCCGACGTGTTCATGGGAATGAATCCCATCAAGGACGGCGCTCACAGCCGTACGAAGGCAAACATAAAGAATATTCGCCACGTCTATCTCGACCTCGACAGAAAGGGTGACGAGGCTCTCGAAGCGATTCGAAATTCACCTTCAGTGCCAGCGCCAAACTTTGTCCTTGATACCTCGCCCGGTAAGCACCAGGTCGTATGGAAAGTGAACGGATTCAGTCAGGACGAAGCGGAATCTTTGCTGCACAGCCTCGCCAATCAATTTGGCGGCGATCTCGCGGCAACGGACTCGACGCGCGTGCTTCGCTTGCCGGGATTCGCCAATCGGAAGCTTCCAGAGGAATTCATCGTCCAAGCGCGACAGGAAAACGATGCGGTCTACACGCTCCGCGATTTCACGATTCATGAAGATTCCCCCGAAACGCCCCGGCATTTAAGCGACGACCAAGGCCCACGGACGGTCCCCAGTGACCACAAAAGCCAATCCGAGCACGATTGGGCCTACGCGAAGCGCGCCCTCGCTCGCGGCGACGATCCCGAAGTCGTGATTCAGCGCATTGCCGACTATCGCGTGGAAGACAAAGACGATCCGATTTACTATGCGCGCCATACTGTCGCGAAAGCTAAAGAGCAACTCGACAAAAACGATCACGGCGTACAACACGAAATTACAGAGCAAATAGATTTAAAACATTGATTCCTAACGCCTATCATGACGCCTCATCCAAAAACAGCCGAGTCGATATCCAGCGGCGTTCCACTGCTCACTCCAAGTGAGGTTGCCCAGATTACGGGTCTCTCCATCGAAACATTGGCGCAGTGGCGAAGTCAGCGCCGGGGCATTTCTTTCGTCAAAGTGAGCCGTAACTGCGTGCGATATCGTCAATCTGATCTTGACCACTGGCTTGAAGAGCGCATAGTGTCGGTTAATGTTGGCGCAACAACAGAACGGAGGTAGAGCTAATGGCGGTATATAAACGCGGGAATCTCTGGTGGTACAAATTCCAGTTTCAGGGACGCTCGATTCGAAAACCTACAAAGTTTACCAATAGAACCGCTGCGCTGCGAGCTGAGGCGAGGCACAAGGCGGATCTACTCGACCGACGCGCTGGCCTGTCACAGAAAAAGATCGCACCAAAGTTTGAAGAATACGTGAAGGTGTTCTTGGCTTGGTCCAAGCAGCACCACAGGCCAAAGACGACTGCGCTGCACACTACAAACTGCGACACGTTGAAGCGTTTTTTCAAAGGTCATTGGCTGGATGAGATCGACCAAGCCGCGGTCGAGAACTACAAATCTGACCGCATAAAAGAAGATCGTCGCAATGCCGACGATGGCAGCAAGGTCACCGGAGCAACGGTCAATCGTTCACTCACGACACTGAAATTGATGTTTGGACGAGCCGAGAAGTGCGGTTTTGGCGTCTCCAACCCGGTCCGTGGCGTTGCCTATTTGCCAGAGTCCGCGGGCCGCATTCGGGTCGTTAGCTTCCAGGAGGAGCTGACCTATCTTTCAAAGGCCAGCCAGCCGTTGCGAGACATCGCGCAGACCATTCTAGACACCGGGCTGCGACCAGAGGAAGTGTTTCGGATTCGCGTTGAGAACATCGACTTTGCCGCGCGCACCATCTTCAACCCGTTTGGCAAGACCAAAGCCGCGCGCCGAACCGTCACCATGACTGAAGCAGTATGGACAGCGCTGAAACGACGAGCTAAGACTGCGAAGGGAAGTTATGTCTTCCCATCTGAGAAACACACGGATCGCCCCATCGCCTCCGTGCGGAAGGGACACAATGCGGCAATCCGCCGCGCTGCCATCAAGCAGCATTTCGTCTTGTACGACCTGCGCCACACATTTGCAACGCGAGCGGTTGCGGCAGGGGTCGATCTCCCGACGCTGAGCGCAATGCTGGGACACACCTCAATAACGATGACCATGCGGTATGTTCATCCGGCAGCAGAACAGAAGCGATTGGCCGCTGCGAAGTTGGAGACCTTCCGCGTCAACGGTCTAATGCTGGCCGTTAGTGAAGAAGCAGCGGAACGGGAACGGCTGGCAGCTTGCGAACAAGCAGAGCAGGAACGGTTGGCCGCCGCGAAGCTGGAGACATTCCGCATCAACGGTTTAATGGAGGCCGCCAGCGAACAAGCAGTGGGCACAAAAATGGGCACAGAGGCGCGGATCAACTAATGGATCGCTCGGCTAAGTATTTGAAAAGTTTGGTCGGGGCGTCCGGATTTGAACCGGAGGCC
>CAWIPZ010000048.1:0-12270 GCA_963837915.1 uncultured Acidobacteriaceae bacterium | reverse complement strand
GTTGCAAAAAATCTATCTTGTTGGTCCGTCTGGCTTTGTTCTGCGTCATGGTACACGGTTTTGGACCTAATTTGGCAGCATTTGGACCCAAGTTGGACCCAATTTTTTTCGCAACTAAGCAGACGGTAGGCAGGCGCAGCCACCAGGCGCATGTGAGCTGATAGCCCATCCGAGCCGAGCTCCCTGGCGGGAGACGATTTGTCTCTTGGGCACCACTATACCTACGTGCTCAAAAGCATAGCAGTCATGGAGGCTATAATCGAAAAGATAGCTTGGAGTCCACGCGAATGCCCTGGAAGGCTTGTCTCTCGGTTCAACTTAGTCGCGCCGCGCTGTGCTGCGGACTGATCATTGGGTTACTTTTATTTTCTCCGGTCCGCGCCTCCGTTCGCCCCGTTTACGGACCGGAGAGGCAGCAAAGTACTGCTCGCGATCGGAATTCTTCGCCGACGATAACGCTCGTGGAAGCGGAGGACTTGCTCAATTTTCTCCCAGTCGTAAAGGAACTCCGCGCCAAAGGGATGGAGTTGAAGTGGGACGTGCAAGACGTCCCGACCATGAACAACAAAGATTATTATTTTTTCTGGATTTACAACGTGACGGCACAGAAAGCGAGCAACATCGATTCGATCAGCGTCGGAGACTATGCGGTAAACAAGCATACGGCAGATGTGCGTGTTTGGCAGGTATCCCAGGATGTTTCTTACGGCGACGATGGAGTTTTGGTTACCTCGAACGAGCTTGAGCGCTTACAGAAAGAGCTGCGCAGAAAGCACGGATTCAGTTCGACGCAAATCGACGAATACCGACCTGCCCACCTGACAGGGAGGATAATCCCTCGGGCGCTCGCGCAGTCGGCAGTCCGCTTACCGGTCACTGAACGGTTGAGCGATACGGCAGAGGTTAGCTGTTGGAAAGATGAAGAGCATCTCATCTCGCGAATGGGTCGAAGCCCAACACTTTCATCTAGCAGTGGTTTTCGTGCGTACTCAGAAGTAGAGGCGACAGCCTTCAGGCCCAAATATCAAGAGACCTATACCGGTCCGCTTTGCGAGAATCACGTCAAATTATTCATCGCAAAAAGCGTCGCGTCGAAGTTTGAGGTTATCTTTGACTCAGACGAACAGCAGAATAATTGCATTATGGTCGAAGGTACAAGTCGGTGTGCCGTTAAAGGCATCCAGCTCGTTGATTGGTCCAAGGACGGCGATTTTCTCCTCGCAAATCTGGTTCTTTGGGAATACGAGAGCGATTCCCCGGTGATGCGCGTTCCGATCGTCTACGATGCCCAAACTGGCACGTTCACCAGACCAGATGTTTACAAGTTCTTTGAAAATCATTATGCGAGCGAGTCAAAAAAGTACTGTGAATTCGATCTCTTGATCGACGGCTTTTCGCCTGACGGTAATCTCCTTGTTTCGGCCTCCCGCCCGCCGGTTAACCCGTCGTATGACCAGGTTTTTTGTTTTGACGGAAAACAGATGTCTCTGTTTGAACTGAGATCGAACAAAATCAGCCCGCTCCCTTCCGACTACAAGACTGAGCACTATGGCACGTGGAACTCTGAAGGCGCTCTTAAGCCCTAGTTGCGGCGAAGCTCTGGTGTCAGAGCTGCTTTGTCTTTCTGCGGTTTTAGGATGGTCTCTTCCAGTTGCCAAGCGAGTACGGGCTTAATTGCGACCGCCTCGAACTCACCCCGAATTCCTTCTTGTCCAAGGAAACTGTCAAAGCTTGCCCCACGGTGGTCCGCTCGCTTTCAGCTTGAACGGCTTCGCCAATTGGGCCGACGCAATTCCTGCCATTCGGTCCGCAAGCAGGCGCGGGGGAGGCTAGATACTGCCCTTAACCGGTGCGCAACGATCACGTAGATCTGTTTGAAAGCTAGCCATTGCCCCATATAGCATAGCGGAGTGAAGATTCGGCTCTCTTATTTGCTTTTGTTGATCGGACTGGCGGGATGCGGCTTCGGTTCCCATCGCACTCGTAATTTTCCTGCCATGGGTCAGGTCACGGCGATCGCCGTGAGGGAGAGCGACGCCTCTAATCCTTCCCCGAAGATCACAGATTCCGCGAGGATTTCTCGGATCATAGCTTTTGTCGACTCTCACCGAGAAGGTTGGTATACGCCGTGGTACGGCATCCCGGTGCCAGGTGTTTCCATTGAGTTCTACAACGGCACAGAATTCAAGGGCAGCTTCGGTGTTGGTAAGAATTTTTTGGAGATTCAAAGAGACGGCGGCTTCTACTCACAAGATGCGACTTCGGATGAGGTCAACAGTTTCCTCGCGCTCTTGGCTCCGACGCCCAGTTCGCAAGCTACCGGCACGGACAATCGGCACGATCTTGACGGCGACTTCAAGATTCTCACCAGCGTTGAGCAGTTGCCGGCATCAGTCAAAACGGCATTCGCGGCACTGGCACATCAGTCCAAGTTCGAAATGGCCGACCCTAGTCGCGACTTCCAACTCACCGACGTTATTACGCACGAAGGACTCCCTCGGCGAAGACTAATCTTCGCGGGGATTTCTGATAGAGACTGCTTCATCCATTACGAAATGGGCGGCTATGGGCACTCTTTTTACGTCGTCGTTTTTTCGAGAGCATCATCCGGGGCGACGTTCATATGGGGTAAGGCACTATCAAAACCTGTCAGGGACCTCGCCGAACTAAAGTCGGCGGGTAACGATCCGCATGATTTGTCGAAGGGCAGCTTGGTGTACTAAGGCCGATGGGCATTTGACGCAACGCGGCAATGGAGTGTAAGCGCTAGTTATTGGGGAACCATGCCAGGCGGACAGCACAGATTCGAATTTGTGGGCAAGGAACCACTGGCCTTGTGGGTAGTTGTGTCACTGTTCTTTGCAAATACGGTTCTGATGCTGTTGCCCGAATCTGCCGGAAAGTACATTCTTGCCCAGCGCGCGCCCGGATTTGCTCACTGGTACGCGGACCATTCGGTCGCAATCCAGTTTGTCCTACTGGCCGCGCTGGGTACCATCTTTGTCATTTATCGGAAGCAGGTCCGTTACATTCGGCGAAAGTAGTCTGTCTCCGTTGCCACCCGAGTACCCGTTCGATGGCGACGGCATCGACCTCTTTGCGAATCCCTTCTGCTTCGAGGAAACTATCGAAGGTTGACCCACTGTGGTCCGCTCTCTTTCGCTTTTTTCTTGGTTTCATCGGCATTCCCTCAGTTCCAAGAGACCTCTGTCACTACACCAATGCTACTTCGCGGTCGAAGTTTGGCTTCTTTTCGGCGTGAAGCTTTAGAGCCACGCCGCAGGCCGTGGCGATCCGCTCCAGCATCGTGAGCGAGTGCCCCGCGTATTCGGCATCCTCAAGACGGGCAATCACGGACTGTGTGGTGCCAACCTTCCGCGCGAGTTCGGCCTGAGTCATCCCCGCATCCTCTCGCATTTCGCGGACCAGGAGGGCCAGGTCAATCTGATGCAGGGTGCGCTCAAAGGTCTTGCGATACGTTGCGTTCTTTTGTGCACGCCGCTCGACAATCTCGCTGTGTCTGTCACGCTTGGTAGTCTGTCTCATAGGCCCAACTCCTTCAGGATAGCTTCTCGTTCCTTTTGCGATCCCGTGTAACGGTTTCGGTACTTCATCCAGAGCTCCCTTAGCTGCTCTGCCCTGGCGATCTCGCTCGGCGGGGTTTCTTGGGTTTTCTTCCGAAACCCGGATGTAATCACGATCAACATTCCCGGCTGGTAGAAAAAGAGAACTCGGAAAATCCGATCGAATTGTTTGACCCTCAGCTCGAATATGTCGCCCGTGAGCTTCTTTACGAACTTGCCTTGCATCCGATTCCCATAGACGCGCAGGTGCTCGATAAACGCGTCTATCCGGGCAGCGGCTTTCTCATCCAGCGAATCCACGAATTCTCGTGCGGGCATCCGCCCGTTCGGCAACTCCACGTACTCAATCGTGAATTCACGGTTCACTCATTTTCGATTATCGCATTATTGCGATACATGGTCAACACACGTAGACATGAACATAAAGTTGTCAGGCTGCGACCTCCTCCCGCAGCCGGTCGATACGGCGAGACTTGGAGGGGCGTGCGGTATGCGCTCAACGCAGGCTTATGGAGAATCCCCACCCACCCGCTCCTGCCCAGCCGCGCTTCAACTCATAATCTGCGAGGCGGATTGGGTCAATTACGATCTCTGTCCGCATACTCCGCACCTCGCTCAACCTCCCGATTTCCATCTGAGTTCCTGGGCACACGCCGCGATGGGCAAAGCTGGTTTGGTCCGACCAACCGCCGCCCCAATCCCATGTCCCGAGCTGTGAAACCTGAACCGGGCTAATCCCAAATTCGGCTCGACCGGTATTCGAATACGCCGTCACTGCGTAGCCGGTGCTTCCTTCCGGCAGTGGGGGTACCTTAGGCGGCGGCGTGCAGGTAAGATCTTGTTGCTGCACGTGTAGCAGCAATGCCGGCGTCGCTAGTGGAAAGAGGCACACCATCTCGGCGTTCGGTGCAAGTGAACAGTGACCATTCCATGGGACGCCGAACTCGCCTGCTTGCGCCGCAATCCGGACCGAGTCTTTTTCGCGCAGCTCCGTTAAGGCAAACGAAATTCGAGCCTTCACTGGAATCGATTTAAGACCGTCGTAGACGGCTTTATCTATTCCGAAGTCCGTCTGCGTGTGGCGATAGTTGGCAAACAACGTCAAGCCGCTTTGCCAACCTGAGTTCCATTGCTTTCCACCAGGACCCTCGATCATTAGGGAAGTTCCGTTCACGATAATCACCGTGTCCTGGTTGATGCCAGATACGTTCAGGGGTATGCCAATGTCAACCTTGCCCTTTTCAGCGTAGCCGGTGTCCTGCCAATCTTGCTTCTGCGCATCGAACGCAAATTGCACGGGTGCTCGCGCAGCACTGGCAGACGGGTACACCCGTGCGATTGCCTTTTCGCCCGGCGTCACTAGGAAGGCGATGAGTAGAGCGGCCACAAGTGCCCCGGCCAGCAGGGCGCGGGCCCACATAGTCCTGCGCCTCGCGTACTGCCAGACGATGACCGATACAATTGCGCCGAACGCCACCCAAACCCCGATCACGTTTCCAATCGAATGCTCCTGCCCTAATTCGACACCGGAGCCGCTCGTCAAGGCCGCAAAAGCAACCAAACATGCGATTCCGTCCAGCACCACCAGAACGGCCTGGCCGATGCCTGACGTAATCGTGCCAAGAGTTACCGCTGGCAAAATCAAGAAAAGCACCCAAAGCAATTGCAGCCATAGCCCCTGATATACGAACGACGTCGGCCTGAAGCCAGCTTCCTTTAGCAGCACTGCGTCGGCAATTAACAAGGGGCCGTTAACGAACACCACCGCGAAGATCAACTTTTCCACCAGCAATTTCTTCCACTCGTATGGCCGCGTTAACCAAAATTGCCGGTCGCCCACCAAACTCTCCCCTTGCACAAGTCGAACGATAAGAAACGCCCACGCTATTGTCACAAGCTGGCCGATCTCAGCAGCTAGAATCTGAGTTCCTGGACTTAGTTCAAATCCCGTCCACGTTCTGGGCTCAACCCACACGAATATAGCTAGCAACGCTATCGCTATAGTGATCTCCGGCCAATGATGACGAACGTCTTTCCGTAAGACGTGGATGACTTGGCTTCTCACCATCACCCTCCTCTACGCCGTCCCCCGCCCGGCCTTCGCCATGGCGAGGAATATCGATCGCAGCGTCATTGGAGTGAATGCAATGTCCCGCACACTACCGAACCGGCGATGTATCTCGGCGTTAGTTCGCTCCGGATCGAACTGGCTCTCGACGAATCGCACTATCACTGCGGCGGCGCTCACCTGCATCCAGCTTTTCGGCAAGTTGTTAGCGAGTTGCGCTGGAGCTTCGAGCGTAACTTCCACCTCACGAAATCGCTCGGCGAGGACTGACATCTCTTCGGAAAACATCATGTGACCGCTATCGAGATAACCGACATGGCTTGCCAAGTTTTCGATCTCTGCCAGATCGTGTGAGGAAATAAATATCGTTGCCTCCGGCGCGCGCTCAAGCAGTCCTTCGATAAGCTCGTCGCGCACTAGCGGATCGAGCCCGCCGAATGGCTCGTCCAAAACGATCAACTTGGGATGGAATGCCAGCGAACTCACAAGGGCCGCCTTCATTCTCATCCCGCGTGATAGCTTGCCCAGCTTCCTGTCCAGCGGTAGTTGGAATTGCTTCAGCAGGCTGTCTTCGAGGGTCTTATCCCATCCTGGATAAGAAGGTCGGAGGTAATCGAAGAACGCATCGACTCGCATCCAGTCAGGCAGCTTTTGGTTTTCAGATACATAGCCAATTGTTGTGAAGGCATTTCCTGCAATCCGCCGGGAATCGATCCCCAGCACGTCCGCCCGGCCCGTGGAAGCAGGGAAAATATTCATCATGATCTTGATAGCCGTCGTCTTCCCCGCGCCGTTCGGTCCCACAAGCGCATAGATTGCGCCTTCCGGGACATCGAGGTTCATGTCGCTGAGTGCCTCGACCAGACGAAATTTCTT
This sequence comes from uncultured Acidobacteriaceae bacterium, assembly GCA_963837915.1. Lineage (GTDB taxonomy): Bacteria > Acidobacteriota > Terriglobia > Terriglobales > Acidobacteriaceae > DASRAA01. The sequence goes on along the minus strand of CAWIPZ010000048.1, from coordinate 5,742 downwards.
CCCAAGATGCTCGGTGCGAATTGCGCTGTTCATCGCTTGCTTCGCCCCCCGCTGCCCCGTGCGGCGGCCTGCGCACTGTCGCTTTCCAGCCGCTTCCAATGTTCGGAAACGGCCACCACGATGCTCTCGAGACTGAGGCCCAGCTTTTTTGCCTCGACCACGAGTTCCTCAATGTCGTAACCGAGCAATTGCGCTCGGTCCGCAGCGGTTGCCTCGGGCAACGCGGCTACCACTGTGCCAATGCCCGGCTGCGCCTCCAATAAGCCGTCCGACACCAAACGTGCAACTACTTTGTGAGCTGTGTTGGGATTGATTTTCAGTTCCTTGCTGAGATTCCGTACGGAAGGAAAGGGGTCGCCCGTCCGCATGCGGCCTGAGATGATGGCCTTCTTAGCTGCGTACACGACTTGTTCATGGAGGGAAATGCCCGGCCGAAAGCGCACTCGCAAAGGAATCACGCCCGTACTATAACATGTAGAACACCGACACTGAAGCGCGAGATTGTTTGCCGACCCGCTGGTCAGCCAACCCTTCTGCCCACCGGGCCACGGCCCCTCGTTGTTTGTCCGTGAAGCCGCAAGGAGAACTCAGAAACACACGCAGTGTTCTGGTCGACAGATATACAAGAAGAGGCTAGCTGGTTACTCAGCGCTTGGATACGTCGTTGCCAATGGCTTTACGGATTGAAAAGGGATTTCATAACTCAGCCCGGCCTTCCCCGCGTCGAAAAACCTTCTACTAGATAACGAAAGAAATATGCGCTATCCTTTCGTTACGAGATTCCTAACGAAACGATCCTTTCGCAATGGCGACGCCAACGAAACCGAACAGCCGTCTCGGGACTTACGTTGTTAAGTCCTTCAAGGACGAGTCTTTCCGAGCATATGTGCCTCCGCCGTTGCCGCCGGACCCACCGCTAGGGCTCCAGCGGCTCTTGCCGCTGCTGGAGCAGGCGAACCAAGCGCTCGGGCGCTTGGACGGACTCGCGTCCATTCTGCCCGATCCCTCGCTTTTCATTTACCTTTACGTCCGAAAGGAAGCTGTACTCTCCTCGCAGATTGAGGGCACGCAATCGTCGTTTTCAGACCTGATGCTGTTCGAAAGCGCCGAGGCTCCTGGCGTCCCGCTGGAGGACGTTCAGGAAGTTTCAAATTACGTGGCAGCGATGAATCACGGACTTCGCCGACTCCGGGAGGATTTTCCGCTGTCTTTGCGGCTAATGCGGGAGATTCACAGAATTCTCTTGTCTAAAGGGCGCGGCAGCCAGAAACGTCCGGGCGAATTCCGCGAGAGTCAAAATTGGATAGGGGGCACGCGACCGGGGAATGCGGCGTTTGTTCCGCCGCCACCCGAGAAAATCATGGAATGCTTGGATGCGCTGGAAAAGTTCATACATCGCGAACACGAAGACTTGCCGATCTTGGTAAAGACAGCCCTCGTTCACGTACAGTTCGAAACGATTCACCCGTTCCTGGACGGAAACGGAAGACTTGGCCGCTTGCTGATTACATTCTTGCTATGCGTTGCTGGGGCGATTCGTGAGCCGATTCTGTACCTCAGCCTGTATTTCAAGATGAACCGGCAAAAATATTACGAACTGCTTGACCGAGTCCGCACACATGGAGATTGGGAAACTTGGCTTGAATTCTTTCTCACAGGTGTTAAGGAAACCGCACAACAGGGGGCGGATACCTCGCGGGAGATACTGGCGCTCATTGAAAAGGATCGCCACGAGATCGAAAAGCTTGGCCGTCCCGCTGCATCCATTTTGCGCGTTCACCAGCACCTTCAACGCAGACCCATCATCACGATTCCCGCGACAGCCGATCAACTCTCGCTCTCTGCTCCTACTGTGGCGAAGGCTTTGCAGCACATGGTCAAGCTCGGCATGGTACGCGAGACTACCGGCAAACAGCGCCATCGCCTCTTCACGTATCACCGCTACCTAGAAATTCTCAACCGAGGTACCGAACTGCCGAAAGCGAGCCGCTGACAACGGTTTCATTACTTAGGACTCAATAACGCCAGAAACCTTCGAACTGATGTTTCTTTTCTCAATTTCTTGAGTCCCTCTGAATCCAAACCACAAATAATCTTGTATGCGCTGTCTCGTTCAGTTTTGAACTGTTGCAATTTGTCAATGAAATCCTGTTCTGTCGGCAGCTTCCCGTATTTTTCATACCATCTGCGCGCGAATAGCACGATTGGTGCAATTTCACCGCTTTTGATTTCGTTGCAACCTCGCGGACCCGCAGCCCTCGGCTGCTTTCCGCAACACGGTAATACAGCATCCCAGGTGTAATCTCCATTTTCCTCACGATCTAATCCGCCTGCCGCTCGTGGTAGTGGACTGCCACAATAAAAACATTCGTCAAAAGCCACTATCGCGGCATACTGTTGAAAACTCAAATCCCAGTTGTGCCCGTTAAATTTGGCTTGGGCACTTCCTAAATTGTATTTTCCGCCTAATGTTCGACTTCGTTTTTTCGCGTGTTCGTTTTCACACACTCGGCAGCGACCATAGCCACCGCTAACTACAGAGGCTGAAGCATTTTCCGATGTCAGTCGTTTCTTACACCGACTGCATCTGCCCCTCATCTCTCCGCTCCTTTGATCGGGGACCATGCCGACCAAATGTCCCCACTTCTCTCAAGTACCCGAGCGCGACTTTGAACGCCGCGTCAGGTTGAGGAGTTCAAGAAAATCTTCATTTGGAAGAGGTGGCCGCTTATCAACATGCGGCAGATAGCGGGATGAGTCTGGGCCCCAGTCGAAATACAAGCCACAATCTGGCTCCGCAAGCTGGGACGCGACCTCGCGCGAGATTTCAAGTGTCTGTGAGAATAGCAATGTTCGCTCTCGGTCTCCGAGCAACTTGGCGAACACTTCCATTCGGTAGCGTCCCTCAGCGAAGCGGAAAGAGCTTCCATCTCTGGGAGCTAGGAAATGATGATTAGCCGATATCCCAGCTTCGCCAACAAACAACCCACTGCCACGAACCAACCGCTCATCGCCGTAGACCCAAATATTGAAATTCTGATGCGTCTCGTTCCTTGAAAGCGCAATGTGCATGCTTTCCACGACGCGACCCCGTTTCGATGTGGCGAAAAGTAGTGTTCGCAAATAGACTTTGGGTAGGGGCACTTCGTCGCGTGAACGTGGAGTGTCCGGCCCGAAGTAGATAACCGTCGGCTGGGTCATCCTGACTGTGCCGCGACGGAAGAGCGTCAACCACGCAGTCACGGCTGACACGCATAAAGCCAATACGGAGATTGTGACCGAGATCGGTTCTGTCATCAAAACTACCCCAGGCGGCGCGAACTGTGATTATCCCACAGGGTACTGAACGAACCTAGAATCCACGGCGACGCCATGACGATCACGGTTCCGCGATGAGAATAAATCTGCCATCCGGGGTGCGTCTGGGAAACCATAGCGGCAGCTCACTACTGCCATTGACGAACTGATGGATTTCCTTTACTAGGGCAATGGTCATGTCAACTGCATTCCTCACCATCGGCAGATTTAGTTCGTATAGCTTGGTAAGCTTGTCGTACCCTCCGAATTTCTCAGGTGCAGCAAAAGGTGAAGCATGGACGATTGCGTCCCGATATGGTTTGACGATCTCGATGAATGCCTTCAAGGGGTCGCGCGTTTGGTGGAGTGGCCCCGAGTCTCGTCCCGTAGTCAGCGTTGGTATCTTGATTAGCCGTGCGATGATGTTAACTGGCCTATCCGCCTCAGTAAGGACGTTCCGATTGTCCTTTGACAAGCGGGAGAGATCGTGGGTTTGGACGTAATCCCACGCAATCCCGTTAATAAAAGCCTCGATCAGGTTGAAACAAGAGAGGACGCATGTTCTCAGGTTGGCGTCGCGACGCCTAATTAATTCTGCGATTTCAGAGCGCGTTTCTTGTTGCTTACGCTCGCGCCACGATTTGGTCCTGTAAGGAGTAAGGCGATGTTCTTCTATCTCGATTGCTTCGTTGAGAGAGAGCGCCAAATCTTTGACGAGATGCTGCTCTGGGAACTCCGTACGCAGGCCCCACGGTGAGATGTGAATCGTGGAGTGCAAAGGGGCACCTTTCAGCACTCCACCTCTAAATCTGCCGAAGTCTCGCTCGAAGTCCGTAAGGGGAAGAAACCAATCGCTGTGGTGTTCAAAAAGCAGGTCGTATAATTTGACAAGGTCTTCAGGCTCCACATTTTCGAAGTTGCTCCGACAGAATTTCGCAATCTCACCGCGCAAAGAATCCCGTGCGGCATCTCTTTCAAACAACAGTTCTTTGCGAGCCTTCTCAATGTAGTGTTCGATCGCTATCGCTTCCATCGGCCCATCAAGCTCCCCCAGCAGAAGACGACCAACTGCTGCTGCCTTCTTGTAGCGAACGATCTCAGCGGCTTCGCGCTGACGTCCTGATCTAATTTCCATACGCACTCCATTCTCAATCAGGTCACATCACGTCTGGCGAGTAGTTTCCAGGGCGTCTTATCACGTCAGGAAGCGATCAGGAGGAACTATCTTTGCCTTGAGCCAATCTTCGGGGAAGTCTTTCGGATTCAAAGTGACGATGAAATCGGCCTTGCCTTGTTCAGAGCAAAGACAGAATGGATCGTCCTCGGGGTCGGGCGAAATTTCAACGGTGGAGCGCGTCCTGATCTCTTCGGCCCGCTCGCGAATCAGGTTGATGACTTTTCCGATGAGATATGGACGAACGCGGAGACGCTTCAGAACTTCCTTGTATTCGTCCAAAATGTCCTCAGTTATGAGCCAGACAAAATGGTTTCGCTCAGCCCACTCGTGTAGTACATCGGCGCTCGTATTCCTGCCGGAAACGAACGGCTCTCGGAAGCCCGATATGCCAGCCACGAGCACGCTCGTGTCAACAACAGCCCGCGGCTTGCCTTTTCTATCTTTCTGCGGCAACGGTGATCTCTGGCGCACGTCTCTCTTTACGATAGCTGCGAACCGTGCGCGAGATTTCTTCTTCGGAGACCTCTCCGATGTCTTTTGCCGCCTCGGTTATCGATTCCAGAAATTCCTTTTTCCAGCCCCGGCGCTTTTTTCCACGCGGCAGGTCCCTATAGAGATCAGCTCTGCTCATTCCTTCCTGAATCTGTTCCCCCAAGGCTCGAAACGGCACTCCTAGCTTGATTGGTTCCTCTTCCGCTGCGAGCCGGCAGTTGAAGATGATGTACTTGGGATTCTCTGATTTGAATTCTTCCTCAGACGCCGAAAATGCTTCCATGAGTTTCGAGAGTACACTCGTCCGCGTGCCCAAGGACTCCTTTAGGTAGGAGGCGACCTTGGCTACCATGAGGGCGTTCGCGTCGAAGAAATACGTTCCCTCTAATCGTCGAGGCTTTACGACGCCGAATTGGACGAGGTTCTGCAATTCTTTCGGCTCTATTTGTAGGACCGCACTGGCCTGCTTTAATTTTAGTCCCTGCCTTGGCATGTCTCCTCCAATTATCATCTAAATATTAGGCTGCAATTGGATGCTTGTCAAGAGAACCGGCTATGCGGACCGACTACCGACAGCCCAGTATAGACCTCGTAAGCGGTCTATAAGTAATCTATAGTTGACATATAGACCGTAATAGAATACTGTTACAGCCAAGAAGGAGTCACGCCATGACAGATCAATCGGACGTTCGGTCTCTCGGCAAACGTCGCAGAACTGCGCTGCGCGTGTTTTACGGCTTTGTGGTCGCTGCAATTGCCGCATTCACCCTGGGAGC
>CAWIPZ010000047.1:0-12180 GCA_963837915.1 uncultured Acidobacteriaceae bacterium | reverse complement strand
CTTGCTCGGTACTCTTCCTAGTTGAAGCGACTGGCATATTTCTATAATTGCAGAAATATGGAGAAGGGTCAAGTTGAATTCGAGACCCATGCCAAAGTGATCACTATTGAACAGTCACGGCATTGTGATCGCTGTAACACTTCTCGCTATCTGCCCGTCCCAGGTTTGAAAAGAGGAGTTACCCATGGCACGCAAGATGCACGCCGCCGTTGTCGAGCAATTCGGAGAACCATTGGCGCTCTTGGAATGGGACGTTCCCTCTCCCGGAGCAGGCCAAATCCTAGTGAAAACCGAGGCCTGCGGCGTATGCCACACCGATCTCCATGCGGCCCATGGAGACTGGCCGGTGAAGCCCACACTTCCGTTCATTCCTGGCCATGAGGCAATCGGTCTGGTCGCCGCCGTTGGATCGGGAGTGACAATTGTGAAGGAGGGCGATCGAGTCGGGGTGCCCTGGCTCTACTCGGCGTGTGGTCACTGCGAGTACTGCTTAACTGGCTGGGAAACGGTATGCGCTCAGGCGCAGTTCGGCGGCTACACCAAGAACGGCGGTTTTGCAGATTACGTTATCGCCGACCCAAATTATGTCGCCCATGTGCCCGCGGGTCTGAGCGTTGCGGATGCCGCGCCATTGATCTGCGCTGGAGTTACGACCTACAAAGGGATTAAGCAGACCGAGGCACGGCCCGGCGAATGGATCGCTATCTCGGGCGCTGGCGGCCTCGGTCACTTGGCCATTCAATATGCCAAGGCCATGGGACTACTCGTCTGCGCAATCGACATCGACGATGGCAAACTGGCCCATGCCACCCGCCTGGGCGCCGATTTCGTTATCAATGCCAAGACGGGAGATCCCGCAGCCGCTGTAAAGAAGGCGACTGGCGAGGGAGCCCATGGCGTTCTGATTACGGCGCCGTCGCTCATCGCATTCAAGCAAGGCGTTGGCATGACCCGGAAGCGCGGCACTTGTGTCCTGGTCGGACTGCCGCCTGGCGAATTCCCGGTTCCACTCTTCGATGTCGTGGCCAACTGCATAACCATCCGCGGTTCGTTCGTCGGCACGCGCCAGGATATGGCCGAGGCCCTGGCCTTCGCTGTCGGAGGCAAAGTCAAAGCCGATATCGAGCTGCAACCCCTATCTGCGATCAACCAGATCTTCGACCGCCTTGAACACGGCGATGTGCCGTCACGCGTGGTCCTCGACTTCACGCCAGCTCAAACGAAGAACCTTCGCTCGGAGGTTGATCAGCAGTTCGCAACGATAGGAGCAGGTTCCGCAAGAGATATCTGAGCCGCACCGCCTTTTCGGTCGGGGAGTTAAGCGGGGATTGGAAAGATCTAGCTTCCAGTTACCTTCGCTGTCCGGCAGCGCTATTGTCGCGGCTGGGGGCATCGCAAACCCGGGCGTGACGATCACCCCGCTAACACTTCGCTGGGACTGCCACCGTAGTCAGGCATTACGGCGTAGGCATCGGCCAACGCTGCATATGCCAGCGCGTAGCCGAGGTCTTTGGCGATAGCTTGATTGAAATAAGAGACTGCAGTCTCAAGGTCCGAGAGGGTTCGCTTACTCCAATAGTCACGTCCCTTCAGATACAACGCATAGGCTTCTGGATTTTGCGTGCCTGGTTTGCTGACCTGCTGCTTTTCTGAAGTGCTGAGTTGTCGGCCGTCCGGGTGGACGGCGGCGTAAAGAGTGCTAGTAGAGGTGCAGAGCGCGACCAACAGGCAGGTGAAGTAGCGCATGTTTTGTCCTCCGTGAATCAGTGGCGGATGCAAGCTAGTCGGCCCATCGCTTCAGTAGCACTTCCTTTCCAATCCCATTGGAACGCGGAACAATAATACATAATACACGTGGACCACCCCGAGCCTGCATTGGCTCACCAAATGTGTACTCGGTCGGACGGAGCGAGGTAGAGCTTCTCTCCTTGTTGGTATGCCCTCTACCCTGCCTATCTCACATATGCAACCTGGTAGGGCTACCGTGTTTGGCGCCTCAACCGTGGTTCGTCGCAAAACAGTTGATGTTCAAGATACATCCCCTTCGTGCTGCCACTACCAGCCGATCACGGCAATTTTGTACACAAGCAGAACGACGATGGTCGCCAGCGTGATCCAGACAGACACCATATAGCGTCGGAAGAAGTAGAAGGTCACGCCCGCCCAGCAGGAGCAAGCCGCGATCAAAGCGCCGCCGACATAGAGCGCAGCCACTGCGGTCGAGAAGTTCGTGCCATTGACGTACCTGAGCCGGAAGAACTCACCTAGAGTCCTGACGACGATAAGAAATTCGGTCGTGATTCCTATCTGAGCCCAACGTTCTTTAGTCACGCGGAAAATTGTAGCCTGGGCTAGCACTTAACGTTAAATTGCCAAAGCACTCATTGATCCGGTTCTGAGTTAGGCACGCGACAGCGTAATGCTGGCGACGTAACAGGCCAACGAAATGCTGACTCCTGTGAGAGGCACACTGAAAAAATAAACCTTGTCGACGAATGTAGCACCTTGGGATGACAATTGGCGGTAGCATCCCCAGTACACTCACCGTCCTTCGCGGTTGGGGTTTTGAGTGAAATCGCCTTCCATGAGAAGGCCGGTCGGAGTCAAGTCGATTCTTCATTGGCTGCGTTGAACAAAGTTTTCTTCCGGCCGAGTGGCCACTGTCGCCATGCTTCCATTCGCACTCTCGAGGAGCAATTCGTTCGCTCGGTGCATATTGGGCGTTCTCGGTTCAGCCGGTGCTGCTATCTGTTTGGCGCCCTGTGGTTCTGCTCTTGCGAATGGAACCTGGGCCAGGCGATTAACGCAGTCACCGAAACTCGGCTTTGGCTTTTGTCTTTCCTCTTCCTGGAACGATTTTGTTTTTACGCAGCTGCCGCAACTGTCGTTGGGCTGCTGTTGTGCAATGCCTCGTAGACTTCTCCGCTTACCCACAGGTGATGCAACAACACCGCCGGCTTTCTCGCGGTGGCCACGATGGCTCGCTTCTTGCCGTTCCTCCCTCCACGTTCGGCTAGTTTCAGGCCCCAGCGTCGCAGATCACAATCGACACCGAACGGTCCCAAGATATGTTGCGCTCCTTGCACCAGCAGCGTGCGCAGATAGGGATCGCCTTCTTTGCTGATGTGCATCTGCGGTTCGCTCTGCCCCGAGTTTCTTCGTCCCGGCTGCAGCCCCAGATAGCAGCCCACGTCGCGGCTCTTGCGGAAGCGGTGCGGATCTTCCAGCGTCAGCAGGAACGTCAGCGCGATCAGCGTGCCCACTCCATTGATCTGCTTCAACAACGCCACTTGCGGGTAACTCTCTTGCGCAAGCTTCTCGATCGGCTCGTTATATTCGCGTATCTGCTCACTGAGCACTTCAATGCCGGCCAGCAGCGGCTCCAGCGCGCTTTGCAGTTCCGGGCTCAGGCCGTCGGCTTTCTCCGGATTCATATTGCGCACGTTGCATCCCCGCAGCCGCTCGCCGTAGCTCTTGGCCAGTCCGCGGGCCGTGTTCACCAGCGCAGTCCGGGCGCGCACCAGCCCTGCCCGTGCCCGAATCATCATGAGATCGGCTTGGGCCTGCGCGCTGCGATGCTTCACCGGATATAGCAACTCCGAATCGATCCGGGCCAACCGCGCCAGCGTCTGCGCATCCAGTCGATCGTCCTTCTTGCGGCTCTCGCCGATCAGTCGCACCTTGCGCGCATTCGCCACGATCACTTCATGCCCCCACTCGCTGAGCAAACGACTGATCCAGGGCGAATGCGTCCCGATCTCCAGCGCGATCCGGCTGCGCGGCATCTCCCCAAAGACTTCGCACAACGCTTTCGCATTCGTGCGGATGCGCTGCTCCAGTTGTATCTGGCCGGATTCGTCCAGCACGCAGTACCAGCTGTTGCGGTCTCCTAGATCCAATCCCACGGTTAACTTCGGCTGAGAGATTTTCTTGCTCGCCCTTGCCGCTACGCTGCTAACCTTCTTCATTGCCGGTCTCCTTTTTATCTGTGCCTCTGAGCACGTCGATAACTTGGGAGCGTACACCGCATCCCGTCCGGAGACCGGCCTTCTCATCCCATCTGTTAGCGTCAATCTCACCGTTAGGTCCTTGATTCTTCGTATTAACTATGGTTAACTTTATAGAATAATCTCTGGTTAATGGATCCTGTTGGGGGATACATTGCCGCCTTAAAAGGCAAATGAGTGGGGTATTCATGGCGCGGGCAGTGCACTTTGCTTTTTTTTGCTTGTCGACGGTGGCGTGTCTTGTTCCCGTGAAAGCGCTGGCGCAGGGCGAGACCACCAGCGCCATCGTCGGCCAAGTTCGAGATACGACTAACGCCGTCGTGCCGGGTGCCACCGTGACGATCACGAACCCAGAGACCGGACTCAGACGGAGCGCCAAGACCGACGACTCAGGCCGATTCAACTTCCCCCAACTAAAGCCTGGTGCTTACTCGGTCAAGGTGGAAGCGCCAGGTTTCGAGCCACGGCAAAACAATAATGTCGTTTCCGGCCTGGGCCAAAAGCAAACCGTGGATTTCGTCCTTGGTGTGGCGCGATCCCGTGAGATGGTGGAGGTCAGCAGCGAGGCTCCTATCCTCAACCCGGAGAATGCCAACACATCGACCACCTTAAATGCCTCGACCTTGGAGGATCTACCCAATCCAGGCGGTGATCTCACCTACCCACTGCAGTTTGCCGCCGGCGCACTCATCAACACGGCAGGCAGCGGCAATGATTTCGTTGGCGGCACCAACGGGTACGGCAACGTGGAATTCAACGGCCTGCCGGCCCTCTCAAACGGCTATATCGTTGACGGACTGGAAACCAATGACCCGCTCACCAACCTCAATAGCGGCCTCTCCACCAATCTCGTGCTGGGACTGAATTCGATCTCAGAGGTAACGGTCAATACTCTTTCCTATGCGGTGGATCAAGGACGGTATGGAGCATCCCAGGTCAACTACGTCACCAAGTCGGGCTCGAATCAGTTTCACGGTAATCTCTACGAACTGTGGAATGGAGCGCGGCTGAATGCCGCCGACTACTTCACCAACGCAACGCCGGGCAATCGCAAGCCCGGAGCGACCGTGAATCACTTTGGAGGCAGTCTAGGCGGGCCGATTGCGCACGACAAGCTGTTCTTTTTCTTTGACAGCGAATGGGTTCGGATCGCGCTGCCTATTGTCACGCCCACGACGGTGCCCAGCGCAGCGTTTCAGCAATATGTGCTGCAACAGCTTCCGCTGGGGGGAACGGACTCGGTAACCGGATCAACCTATGCGCCGTCGCCGCAATCAGTCTCGTTCTACCAAAAGATGTTTGCCTTGTACGGAAACGCCAACGGCACGCCTCTCGCGGTGCTCGGGTGTCCTTTGAACTCGGACGGCACCACTGTATCGGGCAATCCACCGAACGGAGACGGTTGTGCGAACCGGCAAAGCGTTTCACACTCCAGCGATGATCACGAACAGGTGCAGACGGTCCGGATCGACCACAACATCAACCAGAAAGACACGACATGGTTTCGTTTCCAGGCCGACACCGGCGTACAGGCCGCCTACACAGATCCAATCAACCCTTTGTTTGATGCGGTCTCGCCTCAGCCCCTCTACTCCTTTGCGGCGGGTTACACCCATGTCTTTTCACAAAACCTGGTGAACTATTTCAATCCGGCGTTTTCGTGGTACGAAAGCTTGTTTGGGCCTGCCGACTTGCAGAAGACGCTCGCGGCATTTCCGCTTGTTTTGCAGGGCAGCGGTGCCAATGCGCCCTTCACCACAATTGGAGGGCTCGACAACACCTGGGTGCAAGGCAGGAGAGCTTCTCGCTTCTTCCTCAATGACAACCTAGCCTGGGGCCGTGGCGCTCACGAACTTCGGTTTGGCACGAACACTCGAATCTTTCGCTTGAATGACTATGACTTCGGGCAAGGTACCGTTCCGACGGTTGTCTACACGACTTTGCCGCAATTCATCTATGGAGTGGCATCTACTGCAACCCAGACTTTTCCCCTGTCGGCAAACGAACCATTCCGCTTCCTCAATCTCGATTTATATGCCCAGGATACCTGGAAGGTGACGCGGAACCTTACCTGGACATTCGGCGTGCGCGACACCTTCAACTCAAACCCGCTCAATCCTCACCATCAAATCGCTCGGCTTGGCGGCTCTTTCAGTTCGATCTCGCATGATGTGAATCAGCCGCTGAACGCGGCCATCCAGACTCATCTCGGCAATTTGTTTTCGTCCACCCCGCTGGCCATTCTGCAGCCGCGAACCGCGATCGCATGGCAGTTCGAGCCAAAATCAGTGCTGCGTGCCGGTTTCGGAATCTTCAGCGATATTTTACCGGGCAGTGTGGCCGACCTGATTGGTACGAATCCTCCCTACGTCAAAACATTTCAGGGAGGGCTGCTTGGGAGCGTGGGCGGCACGGCCATTGCGCCCGGAGTGCCTAACAGTGCAGTGGACGCAACCATCACTGCCAATCAGAGATTTAGCTCAGGATTTCCGAATGGCCAACTCTCGTGCGCATCCCCACAGGCAGATCCCGCAACGTGTCTCCCACCCGTCGCAATCACAGCGGTGCCAACCGGTACTCTGCATGCTCCGTACTTCATGGAGTGGAGCCTGGGAATTGAGCATCAATTCGGAACGACGGCAAGCTTGCTCGCGCGATATGTGGGAACACGCGCGGTGAACCAGCCCTATCTAACCCAAGTAAACGGATACCAGACGGTGTGCCAGGGGTGCTTTGCGCCGTTCCCCTACATGCAGCCAACCGATCCACGGTTCAGCGCGGTGACCCAGCTCGCCACAGGCGAGAACAGTCATTACAACGGCCTTCAACTCACCGCGATGAAGCGCCTGGGGCACGGTCTGCAAGGGCAATTCAACTACACGTGGAGCCGCTGCATGGATACGGTGTCGAACGGAGGATTCCTTCAGTTCTCTGCCGGAGGGATTCTTTCTCCGCTGCCGGGAGAGCTGGCCCGCGATTATGGTCCTTGCGACTACGACATCCGGCACAACCTCAACGCGCAATATGTGTATCAGTTGCCCATTCACATTCGGAGTCACCAGTTAGCGCAGGCGCTCAACGGCTGGCAGATTTCCGGGACAATGTTCTGGCACAGTGGCGTGCCGTTCTCGGTCCTGAGCACGCCCTATTCCGCTTGCGTGCAGGAGACGCCCAACGCGCCCTGCACCCCGAGGGGGATCGTGCAGGGCAGCGGACCGCAGTTCGCAAGCGTCGTTCCCGGCGTCCCGCTCTATCAGCGTCATCCCGTCCCTGGCGTAACGCAACCGGGCACCCTCCAATGGCTCAATCCGGCCGCATTTGTTTCCGCGGTTGATCCGAGTACTGGGCAGTGCGCCGGTGGCGACGACCCACAGCATTGCCAATTCGGAAACCTCGGCCGCAACGCCCTGCGCGGCCCCGATTTTGTCTGGAATGACTTCTATCTCACGAAATGGTTTCCGGTGAGCGAGCGAGTAAAGCTCAGAGTAGAGGCCCAGTTCTTCAATGTCTTCAACCATCCGAACTTTGGGCTTCCCAGCATGACGCTAGCGGGGATTCCAGGAAAGCCTCCCACGCAGACGGGATTTGGCGCGCTTACGTACACAACTTCTCCCCCAACCGGCCTGCTGGGCGTCGGCTTGGGTGGCGATAGCAGTCCGCGCATGATCGCATTTCAGGCACGCCTGGAGTTCTGAGCGGCGCCCCAGCGATTCTGGCCGGTTTGGCTACCCCTCAGCTTGCCCCACACTGTACCTGATTGGCCTTGCTATTATGGTCGCGTGTCCGGGGCCAAACTCACTGCTTTAGTCGCGGTGTTCTTCTTCACGAGCGTGATCAGCGTCGTGACTGGCAGCACATCTTTGATTACGGTTCCGGTCATGATCGCCCTGGGCATCGAAGTCCACGTTGCAGTCGCAACGAACATGCTGGCTTTGACCTTTATGAGCGTGGGGGGCTCGTTGCCGTTCATCGGTAGGGGCGTTCTCAGTCGCAGTCGGTTGCTGCCCTCGGTCGCTCTCACGATCATCGGTTCTGGCTTGGGCGCATTACTGTTGCTCAGTATCCCGCTCAAGGCGTTGCAAATCACCATTGCCGTGGCAATGATTGGCGTTGCCGTTTTCTCTCTACTGAATAAGAACTTGGGACGAGCTAGTCATGATGCTCCAGCGTCACACGTCGGGGTAATTACCGGGTATGCAGCCACATTCCTTCTGGCAATCTACGGCGGCTTTTTCAGCGGTGGTTACGTCACGATGCTCACTGCGGCCTTTGTGCTGCTCTTCGGCATGACTTTTCTGCAAGCTGTGGCCACCACGAAGGTGATCAACGTATTTTCTTCGGGAGTTGCGACACTGGTGTTTGTTTGGCGGGGTGTCGTGGATTTGAAGCTTGGTATCGTCCTTGGAGCCTTCATGTTTCTGGGTGCGTTACTGGGATCCCGCATTGCCTTGTTCCTCAGCACAGTCTGGCTGCGGCGGATCTTCATAGCTGCGGTGCTCGGCTTAGCAGTCAAACTACTATTGCCGGTGCACTAGCAGGCACGCCGGTCGAATCGAATACGCCAGCGCCGATCACCAAGAGCCGATGCCGATTGTGTCTCCGGTGTTGTGGTCCGCGATCTGAAAACGAAGAAAGTCGTGAACCGCCTTCAGCGCTTTCGGGTTCGTTGTCTTAATCCGCACCCTGCCGCCCGACGACAACTCCTCGAAGCTGTATGCAATCTCAGCGTGTTTCTCTTTCATCACCGGCACGCCAGGCGGAACCTGGTCATGGACGAACATGGGAGTGGAAAAGTCACCGTTCGTGAACATTGTCACGATATGCGTCAGGTGGGCCCTGATTGCGTGTAGATTCTGGGAATCCTTGTCGTCGTTCACGGTCACTTCGATGGCGCCACCGTCTGAGTACAGACGAAAATGATGGGTGGTCTTGTCATGCGGAAATCCCATCGCCTCATCACCGTGCTTTTCCACGTCAGCCTGGTGCTGCGCAGCCCCTTTCAAGTGCTCTTTGTGCATGGGGCAAGACTGCACGTCCTGTGCTGCCAACTGCAAACCGCCGAATATCAGAAATGCGATTACTGTTTTCATGGTCTCTTCTTCCTTCGGAACTTGTTCGCTGGCGTGCCAGCGTTCCTTACCGCGTCAGTGAGCGAATAGAGCAAGTGCGATTTCTCTCCCGAACCTGCATTCTCAATGCGCTGTTCCCAGTCGCACAAAACTTTCTTCACGTATCGCTTGGTGCGCTTCAGTGCTTCGATGTCGGCCTCGATACCCTTGAGCTTGTCTTGGGCAAGTTGGTACACGCGACGGCAGGGAGCCCCGCCGGCATCGCGAGCTTTCAGAACTTCAGCCAACTCTGCCAGAGTGAATCCGATCCTAAGCGCCCTTTGCACGACGCGAACTCTCTCCAACGCGCTCGCAGGATAGACTCGATAACCAGACTGCGTTCGCGAGGCTCGCGGCAGAACGCCGATCCTTTCATAGTGTCGAATTGTGTCTGGACTCACCGCCGCCATTTTGGCCAGATCACCAGAATAGAGAGTTTTGGAATCGCAGCTTTGCACCATAGGAATTATGAAGCCTGGAATGCATTCCAGAGTCAAGATGCATCGGTGTCATAATGCTCCTCAATGGAATCTGTACTGCCTGTCCCCGCAGACACCACGGTCTACCGCATCCGTCGCATTCAAGCAATCACGATTGCCTGGACGAATGTCGAGGCTGTTGTATCCCTCGCAGTAGCATGGATGGCTCACAGCCCCGCCCTGCTGGCCTTTGGTGGGGACAGTGCCATAGAGCTCCTCTCCGCGGTAGTCGTCTATTGGCGGTTTCGGTCAAAACGTAGTGACGAGTGGGCAGAAAAGTTAGCAGCCAGAATCACAGGAACCCTTCTGTTCGCGTTGGCAGCGTACGTAGCGGTTGTCGCCGTGTTAGCGCTGATTGGACATCGTGAAGTGAGGCCAAGCTATCTCGGGATCGTCGTATTACTTGTGGCGGCGATTGCGATGCCCATGCTCGCACGGCAGAAGCGCCAACTATCAGCGTTGACCGCCAGTGCGGCGCTAAGAGCTGATGCAGCGCAGTCCGCGCTCTGCGGCTACTTGTCGATCATCGCCCTCGCCGGTCTGGTTGCGAATGCCTTCTGGGGAATAACTTGGGCCGATCCTGTTGCTGCACTGTGCCTGATACCGCTGGTTGCGTGGGAGGGCTGGCGAGCTCTTAAGGGAAGGCCGTGCGAGTGCTGCTGACAACGGTCAGCCTCGGGTGACCTCTGCCCTCGCGGCAGAGGTCGGCTTGTTTTGGCTCAAACCTGGACCATAAGTGAACCATCGTTGGACCATGAATAGTAATGTCGTTTGCTTGCATCGAAATCAAACCGCCAGCAACTCACTGATAAGTCGAGCCTTGTTGCAGAATCAACGCAACCGCTCACAAATCACACACGGCCTTCACACGGCAGAGGCCTTTCTCAACTGGCGCTGCCGGGGTACCAGATAGCGAGGTGGCACTTGAGGGCGTCTGAAGTCGGAAATCATCGAGAACGACGTGGCTCATGCGCTGGCGATTGTCGCGACTAAATTCGTAAATTCCTTTTGAATTTCTGCCGCTTTCGTCGTACGGTATCCCAACTCAGCGGCCAGAGTTTCAAGTTCTACAGTCCACTCCGGAGGAATGATCGTCTCCGGTGGAAACGAATGGGTATTTCGCTCCCCGAAAATTCGCTCCGTCGCCGCGCGTGCGCGCACGCGGTCCAGTTGGTCGAGCATATCGACAACGAGGATATCGAGTATGTCGCGTGCGCGATCCTGCCTTTGAGGACCGGTACGCGCATGAAGCTTCTGCGCCACTTGCTCATTGATCCCAAGACAACGTACTTGGTTGGTGATGGGCAGGCCCATTTCGGCCACACCTTCAATGGCTGGCGTCACTAGGTCTACCTCGCGTGCTTCGCCCGGACCGAGATCCACTTCAATGGTCTGCCATGCCGGTGTTTTGTATTCCACGGCAACTTCGACCCGGACAGTGTCTGCCAGTTCCATCTCGTGCTGTTCGGGCTTCAGGCGGAAGGTGAACTCGTCAAAACTGAGTTGCAATACTCCCGAAAGCCGCCGAATACGTTCCGCGCGGTTGCCTCTAAGACCAAGATCGAAATCTTTGGTGGTGCGCGCCGCCCGCGCGAAGCGCAGTTCCATAGCGACTCCGCCTTTCAGGTAGTAGATATCGATGACACCTTTCTCGACGGCGCTCTCCAGAACGCCGCAAAGTGCGAGAAACGAGACCCAACGGCGAAGCCTTTCCTGATCGAGACCCTGCTCGCGAGCCACACGTCCAAGAGTCTTCTCCAACCGCTCAACCTGCTTCGGGGTCATGAGCTAAACTTTCCCCACGTTCGCCTCTTGTGTCCCTTTCGCGTGTACGTATCGATTGAGACGGCGAGTGAGCGCTGAGGCTTTCTCGGCGCTAATGTAGCCTTGCTTGCGCGCATCTTTCAGAGCGCCTCGCGCCAATCCGACACGGCCAGTTTCTTCCAAAAGTTGGGAAATGGATTTTTCGATCGTGGTCACGGGAAGTCCTTCGCGATTGACGATATCCGATGCTCGCAAATCAGCACGATGAATTTCCACCCACTTGGGACGGCGGCGGCGGAGGCGGGCACTTTTCGGCACTGTGATCTGTACGCGTGACGGATTCGCATCAGAAATGCCATAAACCGCCAACGCGGTCTCGTGGGATAAGGCTATTTTTTTCGGCCCACTGTCAGCACGCGCCCACAGGATCGCTTCGCGATATTGCCCCAAGCGATCCGACGGGAAGTAAGGAATTCGATACACTCCGCGCGCCACCCGTTGAAGTTTTCCCCGTTGGGTCAGACGCGCCAGGACTGAATCCTTGATGCCAAGGCTGCGGGCCTGCGCCGCTGTTACGAAACCCTCGTTTTCTTCGGCAAACGGCAGCAGTTCATCAATGCGAGATCGCATGTGCCTAGTATCAGCAGCAATACCGCCTTTGTCAATATAGTTCCATAATAGAACTATATTGACAGGTCATGATCGAGAGGATGCGACTGTCCTTTAACTGTCCAATAAGGATTCCTTAACCCTACTTACAAGGCTTTTCGAGGGCCACCCGCGTCTTGTAAGTTGTTGAAAACGCTAGTGTTTTTGGACTCA
>CAWIPZ010000046.1:0-69524 GCA_963837915.1 uncultured Acidobacteriaceae bacterium | reverse complement strand
AAGCGTGTAAAGCTATGGTTGGTCGCCTAATTGTTGTGTACCGCGATCAAGGACTTGAGAGTAGGCGAGTCTGATAAGGTCGTGAACGTTTCAGCACCTTGAAGAGTCGAAGAGTCGAAAAGTCAATGAATTGCCGATAATCACGCACGCACGGAAGCAATCTGGTCTGGCACTGAAAAAAAAGCGAGTTGCGCACATGGTTGAACGGTACGGCACACTTATGGCACACCTGGTTGGGGATCGGAATGCGTATTCTTCTGAATTGATTTGAGGTAATTCGTGAGATTGGTGATCCGCAGGGCGACCGAAGTTTCCTTCATGCCGGGGCAGAGAGTGTTCCAGCGGTTCATCGTTTCAAAGATAGGCCCCCAGACGGGCATCTCTCCGGAGCCGTGACCGCTCTTCTCGACACCATTTTTCAACACATTCGACACATAATCATCCGGAAATTTCCCGCCGTGACGCTGAGCCAATGTGGTAAGGTCGGGCGTGGGCGCCTTGAGCGCACTCGCCACCGGACCATCACCCTTACCGCCGGGCCCATGACATACGGCGCAATACTCCTGATACAACTGCGCGCCAGAAACAGGGCCGGTACGCTTGACTTGGGGGCTCTTGATTTGACTTTCCTGGGCTCCGGCGAAGTTGAGTATGGAAAGCAGCGCCGCGCCAAATACGAGAAGATACCGAATAGGCCGGATCATTGGAAAACCTCCGTGCAGCAGTTCGAACTCGTTGCCAATGATGTCACGATCTGCTCGGTTTTCACAATGCCTCGGGCTGTCTTTCCTTTTCCACCTCGAGCCGGTGGATGGTCGCTCGAAGCCAGGTACCCAACGCTCCCTCTATCTCCTGCTGCGTCCCGGTTCGGTACAAGGAGTCGAGGGTCTCTCCGCCGGGCGACAACGGGATATGAACGCAGGGGGTTTGTTCGGTCCGCGCGTTCTCTGGCACGAACTGCATCAGGAGGCATTCGCTGCAGGGTTCACGGTCCTTGGAGTTAAAGTTCATGCAGGTCGGGGAATCCTCGAAAATGAAACGGGCACGCCACGATTCGCGGGGCAATCGTCCGTAACCGCCTTGCTCAAGAAACTCTAGTTCGAACTTCAGCACATCCACCAGATTGCGATTATCGGTCGGCATAGACTCATCCTCACCATTAAGTGTGGCCCTACGTGCAAGGTGCCGCCGTGACCTGCATCACAGTCTGCCGTGCGGGCCATCACACAGCTCCTGCTGCCCCGGCCGGAGGATCGGAAACTCTCAGGAGAGTGTTCACAATTGAACAGCGGTGACATCGCGAATCGCTATAGTCTCTTCTTCTATGCAGTAGTTTTGTCAGAGACATCTGAGGCAGGTCGCCTTTAGGGCAAAACCCGGACGGGATTCGGGCCGTTTTCGAGGCCGCGGACGCTTCGCGATAAACGACATTGTGAAGGCGGATGACAAGGTCCAATACGGGAATTGGTGGTACGGAGTTTTGCCTTTCTCCGGATATTTGGCTTGTGCCGCGGGCCCGTGTACCAGAGGATTAGATTCAAGACCTGCGAGCCGTAAAATTCGACTTGCACAGACCCAATACGTTGGGCACAACCAGAACTACGGGCTAACCGCGTCGCTGGCGCCGTGCGAACGCTTCGGTCTGGATCTCGCATACAACTTCAACAGCGTAATCCAGAATGCCATCATCTGCTTCAATGACACACCGCCGACCGGAGTGATCCTACCCTTCGTGGCCAATGCCGATAACAACAATTGCGCGGGAAACGATACGGCCAATAACCTGATGGCCAATTCGTACTACACGAACCACACTAATTTCGGAATGACTACCGTCAGATTCAAGGCCGCGAAGCGAGTGCTGGCCAACGTCGGCTACAGCATTACCAGTGTTGATGGCAGCGCGCCGCAGTTCAACATTCTGCAGCCATTCGGCACAGTGCAGTACAAGTATCAGCAGCCTGTTGCCAACCTGAGCCTCGATCTTGGCCATAAGTGGGCTTTCAATACAGGTTGGAATTATTACCAGTACGGGGAGGGTTCGTTTGTCGGGCCGACGGCGCAGCGCTATTTTCATGCCAACTCGCTGACCGAGTCTCTGCGTTATGCGTTCTGACTCGATCTTCAATACGTCCAGCAGGTTCTGATTATTGCTCGGCTCAGACTCACCCTCGCCGCCAGTCTGGTCCCACGTGTGAGCGACGGGGCCAACGTCACAAGTTACCGTGAGGAGCGTCACGCTGTCGCGCGAATCGATTCTAGCGACCAGTTTCTAAGCGGATTCTCATAACAGAGAGCAGTGACGTGGGTCACAGAACCTCGTCTCTTAAAAAGTTCAATATTGCAGGATGTTTGGATGTATTCTCGTTGCGATGTTGCAACCAAATTTCGACTGGAGCTTGAAGGTTATGAAAATTGACTTCAAAGTATTTACTCTTGCAACAGCATTGGGTGTTGTTCTAAGCCTTTCGTTACCGGCGGGCGCACAAGACGCATCAGCTCTCTTCAAATCAAAATGTGCTGGCTGCCATGCGGCTGACGGTACGGGGTCGGCGATGGGAAAGAAGATGGGCGCCCACGATTTCACAACTGCCGACGTGCAGGGAATGTCGGACGCGCAGCTCACAGATATCATCACTAACGGAAAGAACAAGATGCCGAAGTATGGGTCTCTAAAGCCGGAAGAGATTAAGGGACTGGTGGCTTACATCCGCACGCTGAAGAAGTAGTTCCAGCATTTACTGCTTTCGTGATTTGGGGACATTTGTTGATGGCGGCGGATAGTCCGCGGCAAGGTTTGGAGTGTGCCTGAAGCAGCGGCGCGGAGAGAATAGAAGGAAGGAGGCAACGGCTTTAAATGAATCTGCGAGGACGGATCCGAGACTGGTCGCAGCCCATCTATTTCCTGGGTCAGAATTCCATCACGCTTACGGGTGCGGTAATCACGACGAGCACCGCGCTCACGACGATTGCCTTCTGGTTCTATGACGTCTTCATGCCGGGGCCCCCGCACCCCTATATCGGCCTTCTGGTCTTCCTGATTCTTCCAGGAATTTTTGTCCTGGGTCTGCTGCTGATTCCTCTTGGCATCTGGCTCAGGCGGCGCAGTCTGCGGGAGAGCGGGAAGCTGCCGGAAGTCTACCCCGCCATCGATCTGCGCCTGCCTGTGGTCCGGCACACTTTTGAATGGGTCGCTTTCGCGACCCTGCTCAACCTTCTCATTCTTGGTACAGCCTCCTACCGCGGTGTGCAGTATATGGATTCGGTGAGTTTCTGTGGGACGACGTGTCACACCGTCATGGCCCCGGAGTATTCGGCCTATCAGAATTCGCCGCACTCGCGCGTGGAGTGCGTTGAGTGCCATATCGGGCCAGGAGCGGGGTGGTTTGTGCGATCGAAGCTCTCCGGTCTGCGGCAAGTGGCTGCGGTAACCTTTCATACCTATTCTCGCCCAATTCCTTCCCCAGTAAAGTACCTTCGCCCGGCCCGTGAAACCTGCGAGCAGTGTCACTGGCCGCAGCGCTTTACTGGCGACAAGTTCCTGGTAAACACCAGTTACAAGGAAGATGAGAGAAACACGGCGCAGACAGACGTCTTGCTACTGAAAGTAGGTGGGCGCACGTGGCAAGGTTCGGTCGGAATCCACGGGCACCACCTCGCCGATAACGCGCGCATCCGCTACATTTCAACTGATCAGGAGCGCCAGACAATCCCCGTCGTGTATTACACCGACGATCAGGGCAAGACAACCGAATTCATTTCCACGGATACGAAGCCAACCCAAGAACAGTTGGACAAGGGAGACCACCGCACGATGGATTGCGTGGATTGCCATAACCGGCCCACGCATGAGTTCGACTTGCCCGAAAACGCAGTGGACAAGCAAATGTCTCTCGGGCACATAAGCCCAGAGCTGCCCTATGTCCGAAAGAAGGCGGTCGAGGTTCTTAAAGTGAATTATCCCACCCGCGATGTTGCGCGGCAGAACATCATCGCCGAACTCAATAACTTCTATCGCGCGAATTATCCGCAGATCTATCAGACACGGCGCACGCTGGTGCAGCAAGCAGGCGACGAAGTGGCAGCGATCTACCTGCGCAACATCTTTCCCGACATGCGGGTGACCTGGGGCGTTCATCCGAACAATCTTGGGCACAACGATTCTCCGGGTTGCTTCCGCTGCCATGACGGCGGCCATACGAGTGCCGATGGCCAGACCATCACCAACGATTGTTCAGCATGCCATCAGGTTCTAGCCGCTGGAGAAGAAAACCCAAAGATACTGACCGACCTGGGAATGAAGTGAGCATTGGACACGACTGAGTCTAAGAACCCGCTGAGATTCCTAACTTCAACCGCGATGCTCAGTTAGGGACGCTGATACCCATTGTGCTGCCTTTTATCTTCCCTGCCCGTAGCTAACAAGCACAAGTGACCCCAATCACGGAACTTCCTCCGCAAAGCCTTCAAGATTGAAGAGGATAAAGCAGAGATTAAGTGGGAGCCTGGGCTTGCGGAAAAGGATTAGAGATACGGCTAATAAGGTAGGGCAATTCGGTCTGGTCTTTCTGGCGCTGACTCTCTTGGCCGGTCTTCTTTCACTCGGCTCCCCTGCACACGCACGCGCCCGGGCACAGACAAATTTACCGCAACCGCTGAGGCAGGACGAAAGTTGCCTGGCCTGCCACGGTCAGGCAGGCATGAAGTCGGACAGCGGGAAAAGCATTTCGATTGATTCCGCCAAACACGCAGCCAGCGTCCACGGCATTTTGAGCTGCAGAGAATGTCACACAAGCATCAAGGACTATCCGCACCCCGCCAAAGTATCGAAGGTAAAATGCGCGACTTGCCACGGTGACGAAGCTTCCCATGTGCCCAACAGTGTGCATAGCGCGCTCGGCGACAGAGCCTGCCAATCCTGCCACGGCGATCACCACGAAGTGGCCGCGGCGGCCCAGACCGCGCCCGCAAAGTGCGCGCAGTGTCACGCCGATGAAGTGAAGGAATTCCGTCAAAGTATCCACGGACAAGCGGCCACGGCCGGCGACCCGGATGCGCCGACCTGCATGTCCTGCCATGGGCCCGTCCATCAGATTCATACTTCGAGCGATCCGGCCTCAACCGTTGCCAAGACGAGCCTGCCTGACACTTGTGCCTCCTGTCACAGTGATCAGCAGTTTCTCTCACGCCACAAGATTCCATTCGCCCATCCCGTGGAACTCTATCGCCAAAGCGTGCATGGACGAGCCGTGGTCGACGGAGACGGTGCCGCCGCGACTTGCTCCGACTGTCATGGTAGCCACGGAATCCTTCCCGCGCATGATACTCGTTCCAAGGTCAACCATTTCAACATCCCGGCAACCTGTGGAGAGTGTCATGCGGACATTGCCAAGACGTATCTCCAAAGTGTGCATGGGAAGGCTATGAGAGCCGGCGAACAGGGTGCCCCCGTATGCAGCGATTGCCACGGCGAGCACTTGATTCTTGGGCCGAAAGATCAAGGATCACTGGTGAACGCGGCACGGGTTTCGATCGCCACCTGTGGGCGGTGCCACAGCGATGAACGCCTGGCCTTGCGCTACAATCTGCCCGCTGATCGTGTTCCCTCCTACGCCGACAGCTACCACGGCCTTGCCATGCGGGGCGGATCCCAGAGTGTAGCCAACTGTGCCTCCTGTCATGGGGTGCACAATATCTTTCGGTCGACAGACTCGCGTTCCACGGTGAATGCAGCAAACCTTGCAAAAACGTGCGGAGCCTGTCACGTTGGCGCGGGTGATCATTTCATTATTGGGCCGGTGCACGTGCAGATTTCGACTGGGCCCGCGCATCCCGTGGTGAAGTGGATCCGTTGGACTTACCTGGTTCTGATTCCGCTGACGCTTGGCTTCATGATCGTGCACAACGTGCTCGACTTTTTGGCGAAGCTGATCCGCCGGCGACCGCGACACGAAGCCGGAGCACAAGTAGCCCGGATGAATCTAAACTTTCGCATCGCCCACTGGGGAGTCATTCTCAGCTTTCCGACACTGGTGTTCACAGGGTTCGCGCTGAAGTATCCCGAAGCATGGTGGGCACGTCCGCTATTGCTCTGGGAGGGCCACTTAGCGTTTCGCGGCGCGGTGCATCGTGCCGCGGCAGTTATACTCATCGCTTCCACGGTCTACCACGTGATTCACCTCGCGGCAGTCCGGCGTGACCGCTTGTTCCTGAAAGCCATGCTGCCCCAATTCAAAGATGCCACCGATATGCTGCAAGTGCTCTCATACAATCTGGGACTCACGAAAAGCGAACCACGCTTCGCGAAATTCAGCTACGCGGAGAAGATGGAATACTGGGCGTTCCTGTGGGGCACGGCGGTGATGACGATCTCCGGTCTCCTGCTGTGGTTCAACAATTTTACGCTGCGCCACTTACCGAAGTGGGTGTCAGACGCCGCCACAGCTGTGCATTATTATGAGGCACTGCTCGCGACCTTCTCCATTCTGATTTGGCACTTCTACATGGTGATCTTCGACCCGCTGGTTTACCCGATGGATACCGCCTGGCTCAACGGCAAAGTTCCGGCCGATCATTACCGGCATTCCCGCCCGGAATATTATCGCGCCCTGGAACGAGCCCACCTCGTCGAGTTGGCCACGGAGCCTGCCAATAGTGAGGAGGAGCAGGGTACTACCGATCCAAGCGATAACCCACCCACTAATCCCTAGAAGGGATCAAACCGGGTGGGGGATCGGCCCTCATCGAGCAGCTTCCTCTACGCCGTGATACCTCTATGCGGTAATAAGGGATTCCAAGGCAACGCGGTTGGGGATTACCAGCGTAGAGCCGCTCTGCTCGATAAGATGCTGCTTCTTGAAACCCGCGAAGAGCCGGCTGACGGTCTCTCGCGAAGTGCCAATCATTTGCCCGATCTCTTCGTGAGTGAGAGCTACCTTCATCTGGCGGGGGTTTCTTGCTTCGGTGTTTTGGTCGAGCCATCCCACGAGCAGTCTGGCAAGTTTTTCGCTGGCAGAGTCAGAAAGGATCAGGTCACGGATTTCACGGCAGGTAGCGGCGTAATCCTGGCTGATATGCTGGGTCACCCACAGGGCAAGCTCGCCGTGAATCCGCATGAGGCGCAGCAAATCGCATTGTCGGAGGAAGCTGATCTCGCTGGGTTCCTGAGTTTCAGCAGTCGCTTCATATTGGCGTCCGGAAACTACAGAAGCAACGCCCAATGGGGAACCAGTCTCGACCATTCGCAGAATCAGCGTCCTGCCATCACTTCCGCAAATGGAGAGCTTCACGCGGCCTCGCCGCACGATGAAGATTCCCCGTGGGGCTTGCCCTTCCGCGAACAAAACTGCTCCCGTCGGGTAAGTGGTTGTGACTGCTTCTTGCTCCAAGGCATCAGCCACGGTAGCGGGAAAATCGCAAAAGGTCTTGTCTGCTGGTGCAACTTTCTGAGCGCTGTTTACGATATGAGTCGCCATGAGTGCCTCCGTTTACAGGCTTACTTTGGCAAGTCCCGGACCAATCGCTTCCAACATGTTACGTTTCGCCCGCGAAGCGCCAAGCAAAACAAACTAAACGGGTTACTTCGCCTTGGAAGAACAGGACCGCTCCTCGCGGGCGGCTATGAGTAATGTTTAATGGGTGTTTTCCCACACTGATGTGTGATCCCCATCACCAGTCGATTGGTTGTTGGGCACCGGCGCCTGGCTAGCTGTGACTCTAGGAACCGAGTCCTTCACCCCAACGTTGAATGGATCGTGTTCAGCAGCGCAGTTCGGCTAAAGGGCTTTTCAAGGAGAGTTACACCGGGCTTTAACACTTCACGATTGGCCATCAGCTCGCCAGTGTAGCCTGACATGTATACGACTTTCAGCGTCGGGTGAGAGGTGCTCAGGTGCTCGGCTAGTTCAGGACCACTCATCCGGCGCATCACTACATCTGTCAACAACAGATCAATCGGATCCGGATGCGAATTGACCCATTCGAGCGCGGACTTGCCGTCATCCGCCTCGATTACGCTATACCCGTGTTCTTCGAGAAGTTTTCGAGTCAAGCCGCGCATGATCTCGTCGTCCTCTACGAGCAAAATCGTAGTGCCTTGCCGTTTCGGGCTGATGGTCTCCGTTTCAACCTTGGAACCGACTCCCATCTTATGTTCCGCGCTCGGGAGGTATATCTTAAACGTTGTTCCCTGACCGGGTTCACTGTAGACCATTATGTGTCCTGCGCTCTGCTTGACGATGCCATATACCGTGGCTAGGCCCAAGCCAGTTCCTTTGCCCGCCTTTTTGGTGGTAAAGAAAGGCTCGAAAATCCGCGACACGGTGCCCTCATTCATGCCTGTGCCCGTATCGCTAACCGCGAGCATGACGTACTTTCCCGGCACCATGGCTTGATCTTGCTCGGCGAACCCCTCGTCCAATGTGATCGCGCCGGTTTCGAGGATGAACTTGCCACCACGCGGCATGGCATCGCGGGCATTCACTGCTAGGTTGACCACGATCTGGTCAAGCTGGCCAGGGTCGGCCTCGACCACCGCCGAGGTCGTTCTGGGCACAACGAGAATCTCAACATCTTCTCCTAGCAGCGGACGCAGCAGCTTGCTGATGTCCCTCAGTCGTTCGTTGAGATCGAGGACGCGGGGTTGAACGGCAGACGTCCGGCTGAAGGCGAGCAATTGTTTCGTCAGTGAGGTGCCGCGCCCGATTGCTTTCCTGATGTTCTCGACATAGATCGACGGTTCGGCGGCGGGATCGATGCGGTCGCGCAGAAATTCAGCACATGCGTTGATAATGCCAAGGACATTATTGAAATCGTGCGCCACTCCTCCAGCCAATCGGCCGATTGCTTCCATCTTCTGGGATTGTCGGAGTTGGTTCTCAGTCCGTTTTTGGGTCGTGACGTCGCGCGCGATTACTGACGCTCCCAAGACGTCGCCGGCTGCATTGCGCAAGGGAGAGACGGAAACGGACACGTCCAGGCGGCGGCCATCCCTGGTTACCCGCACAGATTCGTGATGGTCAATTCCTTCCCCTCGGGCGATTTTCCGGAGAATCTGAGGGACTTCATCGGGACGGTCAGCGGGAATTAAAAGCGATATGTGTTTTCCAACGGCCTCTTCTGGCGTGTAACCATAGATGCGCTCGGCTCCCTTGTTCCAACTGGTAATCGTGCCATTCAAGTCCTTGCTAAGGATGGCGTCCTCGGAGGAATCTATGATCAGGGCCAGTCGCGATCGATATTCTCCCAGCTGTTCGGTAGTTCTTCTGTGCAGTTCTTCGTTCGCTCGGCGCAGTTCTTCCGCGATTCTCTTGCGATCGCTGATGTCGCGGATCGCGCTCAGCACGAACGCGCCTTTCTCGGTGGAGACGGGACTGAGACTGATTTCTACCGGGAATTCCGCGCCATCCCGCCGTCTTCCATAGAGATCCAGCTCTGCTCCCATGCGCCGCGTCTTCGGTGTCTTTGCGAAGTTCTCACGGTGATGGTGGTGCTTGCCACGATAACTCTCTGGGACAAGCATTTCGACTTTCTGGCCGATCAATTCGTCGCGCTCATAGCCAAACAACCCTTGTGCCTGCGAATTTACTTGGACGATGACTCCGTCGTGATCGACGGCGACGACAGCATCCGGGAGGGTCTCCAAGAGGTCGGTCGAAAGCAGGACCTCAGCCATGGTTATGGCCGGGGCTGAGGTTTTGGTTCGCTTGTGCTCAGAGGGACGTGGGGACATACACTCCGTTGTCGAACTGTCGGTCCTTAAATCTATGTCGGAACCGGCTTGCCTGTAAAGGACCGCCGGTAGGTGATGCTGATCACAGGCAATCGTGCCGCCCGTCACCGTAACCCCACCCTGCTTCTGCAAGAATGTCGAGACCATGGCCGCGCGCGCCGGTCTCCCCGGTTAGTAGGCATTCGCATCGAGTTTGGTTCCGAGTTGTGATTGTTTCACCACGTCATGGACAAGCGCATGGGGTGTACAATTGCTGCCGTTTTCTAGTTCGAAAAAGAAGGGAATTCTAAATGAAGGGTAATCCGAAAGTAATCAAAGAGCTGAACGACGCTCTGCGGGAAGAACTCACGGCGATCAACCAGTATTTTGTGCACGCCGAAATGTGCGAGAACTGGGGCTACAAGAAACTCGCCGACTACATCAAGAAACAATCCATCGATGAGATGAAGCATGCCGAAGTTCTGATCGAGAGGGTGCTCTTCCTCGATGGAACACCTTCCATGGAACCTCTAAAGCTGAACGTTGGCGGAACCGTTCGCCACATGATTGAGAGCGACCTGGAGCTTGAGCTCGGGGCGGTCAAACAGTACAACACTGCAGTGCAGATCGCGACAGAGGAGAAAGACAACGGCAGCCGCGACCTCCTTGTGAAGCTGCTTAAGGATGAAGAAGACCATGTGGACTGGCTGGAGGCGCAACTTCACCAGATCAAAGAAGTAGGCTATGAGCGCTACCTATCCTTGCAGGCGGGCAACTTCGAAGATAAGTCGTAGTCACCGGTTCAGTGGCTCTCTAAATCCGTGCGAACCATTCTTCGCTCCACCGTTACAAGGGAAGATGTTCCTGGGGCCCTCCTGGCGGTCCGCTCATCGAACTCTGTGACATAGTGCACCGCGCTGACAGTCATCCGTCACTGCATCGGCAAAACCAATTGTGCTAACTTTTGATTCGGCCCGAGCCTCCCGGCATTCGGAAAACACTGAACCCTCCTTAAACCGAGGGCCTCCGCCAGCAACCCTTATTTCAAATCGAAAAGGAGAACCATCATGTTTGCACGTATTCTTGATTTTGAAGTGAAACTGGAAAAGAAAGAAGAGTTCGTGAAGGTCGTAAAGAACGAAATCGTGCCCATCCTCAAGAAGCAGACCGGCTTCCTGGAGATTCTGCCCTTTTTCCCTGAGAAGACGAGAGAGGAGAAGGTAATCACCATCAGCCTGTGGGCGACCAGATCGGATGCCGATCGCTATGAGAGAGAGTTCTATCCCAAGGCTCTGGACATCCTGAAGCCATTCCTGACCACACCAGTCAAGGTGAACTACTACAAACTCGAGACCTCAGTTTGTGAGCACTTCGTCGATGCGTTAGCTGCCTGAGGCAACGCAAGCCGACTCGAAACCCCGGGGCAGATGCTCCGGGGTTCCATTTCCTGCGCCGGGCTACTGCTTAGCCGCTTCAGCGTTCTCCGCCAGGTCGTATATTGATGAGGGATCGATAATCAGGATATGAATTACGATGCCGTTCTGATTGTTTCTTTCGGCGGACCGGAATCTCGTGAAGAGGTGATTCCGTTTCTTGAGAATGTGCTGCGCGGACGGAATATTCCGCGCGAACGCATGCTCGCAGTAGCCGAGCACTACTACCATTTCGAGGGCAAGAGCCCGATTAACCAGCAAACGCGAGAACTGATCTCCGCCCTGGAAGCTGAGTTGAAGCGAAATGGCCCCAACCTGCCAATCTATTGGGGAAACCGCAACTGGCATCCCCTGCTGCCTGAGACTTTGCGAAGAATGAAACAGGATGGCATTCGGCGGGCGTTGGGCTTCGTGACTTCGGCTTACAGCTCATACTCAGGATGCCGGCAGTATCGCGAGGACATTGCGCGGGCACAACGCGAAGTTGGGCCGGGCGCTCCTGAAGTGGACAAGTTGCGTGCATTCTTCAACCATCCGGCATTCGTCGAGGCCACTGTGGAACGGGTACGAGATGCCCTGCGGGCCATTCCAGCGGACGCGCAGAGAAATGTGCAGGTAATTTATACGGCTCATAGTATTCCGCTTGCCATGGCCAACACGAGTGATTATGTGAAGCAACTGGAGGAAGTGCGAATGCTTGCTTCACTGGCGCTTGCGAAGAAGAACGATGCATTGGTATATCAAAGCCGCAGCGGCGCTCCGGGACAGCCATGGTTGGGGCCAGATATTCTCGATTACCTGCGTGAGGTGAAGGCAAGGGATCTGGCGTCGGCGGTAGTGCTGGCGCCGATCAGCTTTATTTCCGATCACATGGAAGTGTTGTACGACCTGGACGTGGAAGCTCGACAGGTATGCCATTCGCTGGGCCTGCCCATGACGCGGGCGGGAACCGCGGGTTTGCATCCGAAATTCATTGACATGATTCGCGAACTGATTCTGGAGCGGATGAATCCGGGGTGGGAGCGGCGAGCGGTGGGATCGCTTGGGCCGCGACCCGATACATGCGCAGAGAACTGTTGTCCGGCGCCGCAGAGCCGAGGGCGACCGCTAGCAATGTAAATGGTGGGCTACCCCTTTTGTCCCTCGCCGATAGTCTTTGCGGTCTTCGTTTGTTTAGCCTGGGTGATCATGTGCTGGACCACGGCTTTTTGCGGAAAGTCGGGATGGTATTGCAGCAGCTTCTCCCATGCCGCCACTGCACCATCGACGTCATTCTTACCTCGCCACTTGATGATGCCTATGTTCATCAGCGTGCCAGCATGTTTCGGATTGTAAGCTAACGATTTGTCGAGTTGCGCGAGCGCTCCGTCCACATCCCCGGTGTAATACAAACAAGAGGCGTAGTCAGCCCGCACGCCGATGTTCTTGGGATCATACTGCAGCGATCTTTCAAAGTATCCGGCGGCCTCCTTGAATTGATGAGCGCCCTTGTAGATTAGACCGATCTGGTTCTGCAGTTGGGGGTTCTCTGGGTCGGAGTTCAATTTTGCCAGCAGCGGCGCAGCCTTCGTGTCCGCCATCCGTTTCATGTCGTCCAAAGTAGGCATTTTGTGTGGCATCTGCTGCGCTTGTATTTGACTGGCAGATTCACCTGTAGTCTGCGTTGGAGTTGCAGGTGCCACTGCCCTGGCCTCAGGTGCCTGGACCGGAGCGGGAGCCGAACCTCGCAATAAGTAGCCCGCCACGCCCCCTGTCGCGAGGCACACGACGCACATCACGGCCAACTGTCTCGGCTGCCAGCCCAGCCTGGAGGCCGCCGGTGTCCTCGATTCTTCGACCATTTCTTGAACTCCTGTTTGCTCCGCACCTGCACCGTTTTTGGTAGGTGGAGAAAACGATTGTTGTAAGCTTTGCCTAGAATGATCCGAAAGTAAAGGTCACTTTAGCTGACGGATTCAATTCTCGCGGCTCGGCTAGCTGCCAGCACCTCATTAGCCGCCCCCAGAACCTCGCATGGGCGGAATTTGTTTACCGGTCCGCTTGCACCGAGGGATCTGAACGGTCCCACATCCCACGATCTGGGTGGTTCGGACTGCATCACAATCACCGCCGGCCGCATGGAAAACTGCTGTAAGGCCTTAAGGAAGCCGTCGAGGAAAAAATCAGAAAGGTGATCTGCCACAAGCACGAGATCACATTCTTCCGACTTTAGAACATCGAGTGCTAAGTTTCCATCCGAGGCAGTGCTCGTTTCAAAACCGGCATTCGCCAGGAATCCATCGACGACGCGCAAGACGCGCTCATCGTTGTCAACGATCAATACTCTCTGCTGCCGTTGCCCTTCCATATGCTCCCTCCTCGTCCGCCGTCTTCGCACCGAATTGTTCGGTGCGAAAGGCTCGTCCAACTGCCAATGCACCAGAGCGTCCAAATCCTAAATGCAGATGCCTTGGAGGATTACGCCTCTGATTTCAGTAACTTATGAAATGCGCTGTGAACTGGTCTCAAATGGGAGCGGGCGGAATGGGTTTTTCTCCTCACTGCGGGCGCGTTTTGCCCCTGCGGTGATTTGTCTTCCGTCCTGGTTGGACGGCGAGTACCTCGGTGGTAGCTCCACTCCGCCGAGGAACCCCATTCACTTCAACGTTTACCTGCCACGGGCGCTTTGGCGCTACCACCCGGCGTCACCGTACCGTCAGCGTTGTGGCTCATGTTGTGGCAGGTGAGGGTACAGGTATTAGTGCCGCGATTGTAGAAAATAGGAGAGCGTAAATAACTCGAAGTGCCGTTCTCAGCCACAACCTTTAAATCGAAGTTGACAATGCGTTCGCCTGAGAGATTCGATGCATTTGCGGCCATACCATGAGCCGTGTGACACACCGAGCAAGAGAATCCCGCGTTGATGTGGAGTGCGTGCTTGGTGAAGCTGGCGTTGGAAACAATATCATTCAGGTCGTGACACTTGGCGCACAAGGAGTAAGGTCCACCGGCACCGGGATCGAGAATCGGGGGAAGAAGATTCAGAATAGTGCTTCCCGGACCAGCAGCTGGCGGAAGGCCCGGCGCTACCTGGCTGAACTCGTAACGCCGTTCCAGAATGTGCGAGAACTGCGAACCGTGTGGTCCGTTGGGTCCGGTGCCGCCAAATTCCCGATTATCGTCGCTATTGTGGCAGTCCGTGCAAAGAATGCGCGCGCTGATCGGCCGCCCCTGGGTGCGGCCATCCAGATTCCACATGTACTTGAGTAGGCTGGGCTGTGGTAGCCCACTCTTACTCTCATGCATCACCGGGTGACTCGACCTCGCCGCAATCCCGAACTGCGGCAGAAGGTTTAACGGGTCGCCGCCGGTCGTCGCACGTACCGGCGCATAGCCGTAAACGGCCAGAACCCGCTTGCCCGTGCTCGTTCCGTGACAACGCAGACAAGTCTCATATTGATCGGCCGCAGGATTCACCTCAGCGGTGCCATCCGTCGCGCTGACCCCAATTGTGCCATTCTGTGAGGGACGAATTGCAGTCGACGCAAAGGAACCAGTCTGTCGCGAGGCGTGCGGGTTGTGGCAATCGACGCAGGTGGCGTGCCGGTCGTTATTGAGCACCAGGCTTTCCTGCTGGCTGTGCCGGTTGCTTCCTGCTGGAAAAGGATGGCCTACCTTAGCAAACTCGGCGTAAACATTGGGGATTACCGGGGAAAGGTTAGTGCCGCCGTTGTGGCACGTAATGCAGTTCTGCGTAGCCGCGTCCATGTTTGGAATTGCTGGAATCGGTCCACCTAGCAACTGCGCCCCGCCCGGAGCATTGTGGGAGGTGTGGCACGAGAGGCAGGCGTTCTGATTCACCGTGCTGTACGGTCCCACCTTGGCGTTCTTGGATAGTTTGTGGGCGGCCGTCGCATGAATGCTCTCGCGCCAGGCAGTGAAGGGATTGTATTGGCTGCCCGTAGAGCGGCTGATCCCTGTACCTGTGCCAGCATCGGCAGGCGCTGTAGCTGTATTCGCCGTTCGCACGCGGATCGCGCTAATGTCGGAGGGCTGGCTCACGTGGCAGGACAGGCACAGTGCCGAGTTCGCGTTGTTCATCACCAGAAAATCCCCTTGCACTGGATCGATAAACTGCGCGTGCGGATTATGACAGCTGTTGCACTGCACGTTGCCGTTCACCAAGGGCACAGCCGGGTTCCCCGTGCCGCCGCTGCAAAGACTCGACAGCAGGTTGTCGTTCGAACAATTCAGCGGGAGCTTGAAATTAAACGGGTGGATACCCTGCAGCGTGCCGATGAATAAATCCTGGCTGTTCATCGAGCCGCTCATCTTGAGGCCGATATAAGGTACGTTCGTTCCGGGGGCGACGGTGCCATCATGACAGCTAAGGCAGAGGTTGCTGGCCGAGCCCAGCGTAGGCTCCTGTTCTGTATTCACCAAGGTCGGGCTAGTGTAGAGCGTGTAATTCGATTCAGTAGAGAGCGTCTGGCTCCACAACGGCAGGTTAGGAAGGCTGGTGCTGTTGAGGCCGGAGTGCGGAGCATGGCAGAACTGGCAGGCGGGCAGTGCCCCGGTCACCGGCGACTGGCTGCCCGGTCCCAGATTGTGAATGCCTAGCACGTCCTCCTGCGGCGTCTGCCCCAGAAGAACAGGTGCCATGGCGAAAAGCAACGCGCCGACAATCGCGAGGCTCTTCACCGGGTCGCTCCCCGCGCCGGCTTCGCGAGTCCGTGATAGTGAAATACCTGCACGCGCCGATTGAAAGAATCCACAACAAACACGCGGTCGTCGTGGTCGATGAACAAACCCGTGGGCAACTGGAACTCGCCGAGTCCTACTCCTCTTTTTCCAAAAAAGTACAACAGGCGGCCTTCGCGATCGAAAACCTGCACCATACCCGAAAGCCCGTCCACAATGTACAAGTGATCTTCTGAATCCACCGCTACGCCCTTCGGGCGGAACATCTGGCCAGGAGAGTCGCCAATCTGGCCCATCGATCCCTCCGCATTGCCATTGCGGTCAAACCACTGCACGCGGAAGTTCATCGCGTCCACCACCAGCAGGTTGTTGTTGTCGAGGTGCAGTTCGGTTGGGTAGTAGAATTCGCCGCTGCCGCTGCCGTGCTTGCCGATGGTTTGCAGTACCTGTCCCTGCATATCCAGCACGTAGATCTTGTCGCGCAGGGTATCGGTCACATAAATGCGCTGCGCCGCGGAATCCACGGCGATCCCCGTGGGCCGTTTGAAGTAACCTTCGCCGCCTTTCAAACTGCCGATAGCGCGCTGGTATTTGCCGCTCGGGTCAAAGACGAAGATCTTACCCGACCGGGAGTCAGTGACATAAATGTTATCTTGCGCATCCAGGGCCACGCATTGTGGCGCCAGCATCGCATCTTTTTCCTTTTCCCTGCGCTCGATGAACTTGTATTTGTGGTGCGCGAAGTCGAAGATGTGCACCCCGGCCGCGCCGGGGTCGGTTACGATGGCTCGTCCATGGGAATCGACTGCGATGCTATACGGACGCACCACTATCCGGTATTCCGGTTCTCCGGCTACTGCATTGAAAACCCTGGTCCAGAATTTCTGCTTTCCCAGCACTTCTTTTTCGGAGCCGAAGCTGCCTTCGAAGGTCAGTTTGCGCCCGCCTTCCAGCAGCAAGTCGGGGGGGCCCGGTACGCCCGCAGGATTGGCTTTCTTGGCGGCCCACGCAGGGGTGACCAGAAAAGGAGTGCTGAGCAGCAGGAAGCAGCAGGCAATCACCCATCGGCTCAGGTTTGCTTTCCAGTTCCGGGCTAGAATCCTTTGAACCATCTGGAAATCCCGAATGAGTAGGAAGTTAACATAGTGGGCGGGGTGCCGGAAGTGCTGATGCTCTGGTTGAACTTTGTTACTCCCGCCTGGAACAGCAGCTTTCTGTACTCATACGTGGCCAGACCGTAGTAGTTGGTGTTTCCGCTATTGGAAAGCAGCGATGGGCTCGTGGTATTGCTCAGCGACTTCGACCACGCCGTGCTGATGGACATGTGCTTCACCGGAAAAACGCTCGCGTTAGCCCCGTAACTGCTGCCGTTGTAGAGAATCGAATTGCCCGCACCCAGCACCGATCCCGGCACCGGCGACGGCGCCAGCCCAGTCGCGGTCAGAATCGAAGTCCCGTTTGATTTCGTATAAATGCCCGAGACCGAAGCCCGGCTCCAGATCAGCATGGTGGTGAAGCTCTCGCCGTGGCTGGCATTCCCGGCCTGTTGTTCAAAAACGCTGCGGACCAGGTTGGCTACGGCCACCCAGCGCACGTCATGAGGAAGCTGGCGCTTTAGTGTGCCTCCATAATTCAAGGTAGAAGTCGTGTACATCACCAGCAGTGTTTCAACGTCCTGGTCGTAGCGCACGAAGCTGTTGATTTCCCACTTGCCTAGGTACTTGTTGTAAGTGACGTTGCCGATAAATCCCAGCCGAGTATTGCCTTGCTGGGTCGCGCTTTCCACCAGCCCCCCGTAAAACATCAACCCCTTCAGCGTGTGCAGGAAGTTGTAGCTCACATTCACGCCCAGCTGCGTCACCCCAATATTTTGACCATCGAAGTATTGCTGCGTGCGCGACACGTAAGCACCCACCAGCGTCCGGGGCAATATATTCACAAAGGTGCTGGCCTCCACCGAGACGGAGCGCGATTCGGGACTGTTTAAGCCCGCCAGTGGCGCCTGTCCGTTGCTCACCATTTGCTGCTCGATGCTGCCCAGAAGGTTATCAGTATAGGTCGCGGTCACCTGTACCGGCGCCCTGGGGAATGCCAGGTTTACATTCCCGTTGACGGTGTCGGTGGTGCCATAATTCGTGCCCCCGAGGGTGTCATCGTTGCTGTAACTGATCCGGCTGAGGCTCAACGACGCGCTGCTGGTTCGGTAGGGGATCCGGCCCTGGCCGGTGAGGCGGTATTGGTTCGACGAGCTGCGCGCCGTGTCCCCCTCCCCGTCTTCGAGCCCGCTGATATCTACATCCGTGTCCAAATGAATGAAGCCGCCAGTCAAGTAGAAACTGCCGATGCTGTATGTGCTTCCGACGTTGAAATTCTTGGTTGAAGATGCCGTCGACTCGTCGCTGCCCAACAAGGAACTCGTGCCCGCGGTCTGTCCGTAGCCAACCGAAAGCGTTGGCAGGTTGGGCAACAGTGCGCTCCACACCACGTTCAATCCGTGGCTGTTAATCTTCGTGGCCAGTCCGCTCACATCCGGAACCCCGAATGTTCCCGTGCTGTTCCAAGTCTGGTCGAAGGTTACAACCCCGGGAAAGTGGCTGCCCTTGAAAATATTGAGTGTCCCCGTGTAACCGCTGGCGTCACTAATCGACTGCATATCAGAGTTGTCCTGCGACCGGCCGTAATAAGGGAGCAGTGTGAAAGAGAGGAAATTGGGGTTATAGTAATCGCCGCTGATTACGCCCCGGCCCGCGAAGCCCAAGGAGTGAGCATCCGTAGTGCCCAGATTGCCGAAACTGTCGTTATACAACGACGTCAGTTGCCCGCTCGCGGTAGCATGCAGGTCGCCCAACGCTACCTGCGCCGCCGCCACCGGTGAGAGCGCCAGCGTCCCCAACACCAGCGTCACCATCAGCGCCAGCCCGACCAACCGTCGATCTCTCATTCTCCACGGCACAGCGTCAACCCCTTAGAGTTCTTCCACCTTCGCGGTCTGCCGCAGCTTCTGGTCTAGCCCCCCGCGCAAGCGCTCGTATTTTTCTCTCTCCAAGCTTTG
The DNA here is from genome assembly GCA_963837915.1 of uncultured Acidobacteriaceae bacterium. Lineage (GTDB taxonomy): Bacteria > Acidobacteriota > Terriglobia > Terriglobales > Acidobacteriaceae > DASRAA01. The sequence goes on along the minus strand of CAWIPZ010000046.1, from coordinate 50,650 downwards.
GCGCAGAGCATCTTTCACCTGCGCAAACGTCCGCTTGCCGGCGGGCATATGCGCGTTCAGCCGGAAGCAGGTGTAGAAGTTGCCCAGTTGCAGCAGATCACTCGTTTGTCCCGGCTGCATGGCCAGCGCCGCCTTCACGATCTCCGGCGGCAACTTGTCGCGGTCGACCGTTTTGTGGTCGCCCATGTTCACGTGGAAGTCATCTTCCGAAACTCTTTCTGCCAGCAAGCCAAACTCTTGGTAGCTCTTGGTCGCCTTGGCCTTCTGGCACGCTTCTTCCGCCGCTTGGCGGGCTTGCTTCTTCACTTCATCGCTGGCTTTATCCGAGGGCAGAATCGAAATGGTCTGGATGCTGAAGTTCTCGCTATAGCGAAAGACGTCCGGATTCTTGTCGTAATAAGCCCGCGTTTCCGCCAGCGTTACTTTTGCTTTGTCCGTCACTTCCGCCTTCAGGAATTGGTCGACCAGCAGCGAGCGCCTGATTTGTTTGCGCAACACCAGCTTTGAACCCTGCATTTCCGTCTTCAAAAATCCATCGAACGCTTCCTGGTTGGGAAACTGGGCACGGAACTCGGCTTGCGCCTTCTGCAGCGTCGCAGGGGGCACCGTCAGCCCTTTGCGCTCCGCTTCCTGGTACACCAACTCCTCGAACTCAATCATCTTCAGTGCGCCCATCCGGATCTTCGGTTCCTCAGCCTTCGGAAAGCCGTTGTGCTGGCGCGCATAAGGAAAGATGATCAGCATCTCGCGCAATAAGTCGCGGTCGGTCAGTTCGGTGCCATTAATGCGCACCACTGGCCTGTTGGTGACCGGTTGAACCGGGCTCAGGGTCGCGCTTGCTGTCGGCGCGCCTGCGGGCGCGGCGCTCGACGCTACCATCGGCTTCAGTGCTGTCGGTTCGTGGGAAGCGACCTGCGCCAGCGCCGGAGAGATCGCCAGTGCTGCCAGGGCCAAGGTCAGAATCTGCAGTTTGTAGTTCTTGCTTTTCATTTAGTTCTCACTTTCGGGGCAGAACTTCAGCGGCTCCTCTCCCCAATCCATTCACTTGGTGATTTGGTGACTGCAGTTTCCAGTTTCCGGTCGCTAGTTCCTGGTTTCTGGTTTCACTGAAACTGCCCTAACCAAATGACCAAGTCTTAAAATCTGAGGGGAGAGATCCTTTCTCCCCTCAGGCAAAACAACCAACTAATACGCAGTGGTCACGCCGGTGACGCCAAAAGCTTCATTGGCGACGCCGAAGTGGCACTGCCGGCAGAACTGCGTGGTGGAAGGCGCAGCCGTCGGTGTCCACTTCGCGCCCGGGTTGTAAGGAGCGTTGACGAAGAAGTACGTGGCATAGGTTCCTGCCGCGCCATTAATCGCGCCCAACCCAGTGGCGGGAGCGTTGTAGACGTTCATCTGGTGCTGGTTGTGGCAAGTGGTGCAAACCACATAAGGCACCTGGTTGGTGGCGTCGATCACCATCCCGTTGATGGCGGGCGCGCCGTAGTTCTGCAGGAACGTCGCATACGTTCCGGTCGCCGTCCAGACGGGGGCGGGCCCGAGGAAGCCGGTCGAATCGACGTACGTCAGACCGTAGTAGGACAGCGGCTGAGGATAGCTCAGGCCGTTGTAGTTCGCATTCGGTCCCACCGGGTGATCGTTCAGGTAATCGCCAGGCGTGCCACCGTCGTTGCCAAGCAGGGTCGGAATGGGCGTGCTGCCATACAGCGGACCTGTGGTGGCATATTTGCCGTTGCCGTTCGGCAGCAGGCCAGCCGCTTGCTCGTAGGACTGATTCATCATCATGGCGCCCTTCGAGACGTTCCCGTCGTGGCAGCTCAGGCAGGAAGCAATGCCCGAGATCGCGGGCAGGGACGAGGCTGTCCACTGTCCGGCCACAAAGTTGACCGTGTAGCCGGCGCCGCCGTTGTCATAGCCGCCGCCGAATTGCAGGGTTTCCTGGGTGATCAACGATACGTCCTGGCCCCAGAGGTGATAATCGCCTTCTGCGCCGCCCAGGCTGGTGACACCGCTGCCGGCGACCAGATCGCCACCGTTGCCGCGTCCGCCGCTGTGGGGAGCGTGGCAGCCCGCGCAGCCGCGTCCTCCGTTATTGTGTGCACCCAACACGTCTGTGGTGGGTACGAATGTCTGCGCCGATGCCATGGCTACTGCCAGCAGGGCGAAGAGGACTACTAGCATTACGCGTTTCATGGTCTAAAACCTCCTCAGAATAAAGACCTTTGTTCGAGTTGTACTTCTTACTCACCCCTGTATGTGCACGGCCATCACCTAATCATTGGAGCGCGTTAGTCCTTTCCATGGACCGTAAACTATTGCCACATAATGAGTTCCGCATCATGCGAAACGTTTTGCAAATTTCAATGGCGGCAGCGTAGGGCTGGGATGAGCCTTCTCCCACACCCGGACAGGTGAAATAACGCAACATCCGGCTGGGTTAGAGGGGCGATCTGGCGCACTTATTCTAGGGGCGTTTGGGCGAGATTAGGCGGGATACCGAGCGTCTTTGTCTCGGTACTCGTTGCTTAGGGCCTCTTGACGGTTGTCGGCATTGCTGGTGCTACTGGTGGCGTCGGCTTTGGCGTCTCGGGCGTTGGGTTCAACGCTGCGGCGCATTGTCCACAGGCTTCTTCTCGCCTACCGGCGCCGGTGCCGGCTTCTGCGCCGCCCTCTTCGCCACCTCGGCTAGGCGGCGATCGTATTCGACCTGGGCTTCAGCGTTGGTGACGTAGCGAAACATCTGCACTCGGCCGAGATATTGCTCGCTGGTGAACACCCGGTTCTGCTTATCGATGGTCAACCCCGCCAGCGCCTGGAATTGCCCGGGTAGCCAGCCGAATCCACCCACGATCAGACGCAAATCACCCTCCGGCGTGAATACCTGCAGCCGGTTCAAGTTGGCGTCCGCGACCCACACATGGCCGTCGCAATCGATGGCAATGCCCTTGGGACGCGTGAACTCTCCCGGCCCATCGCCGTTCTTGCCGAACGTGCGGATGAATGCACCCTCAGCGTCAAACACTTCAACCCGGTCGTTCAGCGTGTCGGTAACGTAAAGATTGCCGTCTTTATCCACGGCCACGTTGGTCGGCGCGGCAAAATCACCGGGATCGGTCAGAGTGCGGTTCTTGCCCGCGGTCCCAATCTTGTGCAGCAGCTTGAATGTGTCGGCATCGTAGACCAGCACCTGGTCGGTTCCCGTATTCGCCACATAAAGAAAACGGTTCTCTTCGTCGATGGCCAGCCCCGCCGGATCGTTCATCACGCCTTCGCCGAACTGGCCTTCGAGTTTATGTTCGGGATTGAACACCAGCACGTGATTGTACTGGCCGTCGGAGACGAAAAGCCGGTCGCCATCATCGATGACCAGGCCGAAAATGCGGCCGAACTTGGCGTCCACACCATGCTTGATAAATCCGGTGTCTTTGCTCTCGGGGTTGAAGATAAAAACTGCTCCCACCTTGGTATCGGCCACGTACAACAATCCCTTGGAGTCGACCGCGAGCCCGTAGGGTGTGCCGAGTTGGTAACGGGGCTTGGTGCCGGCTTTCTTGGCGGCATCATCGGGACTGACGCCGGCCATGCGGTCCATCCACGACTTCTTCTTGACCTCCGGCTTTGCAGTCTCTGGATCCTTCTTCTGAGCGGAAAAATAGTCCAGATACCTGAGCCGCGCGATGGCGGGCGGTTGCGGCCAGACGATGTTGGAAATATCGATCTTCGGCGGCTCCGGCGGCTTTGCGGGCGTAGTCTCTTTCTTTTGATCGGCGAAAGCCGCGGAAACCCAAATGGCGGCCAGCAGGGTCAGCACCGCAGTCGCAAATAATCCGCTGCGCGCACACTTTTGCATCGTCTCAGCCATATCTATTGCGCTCCTTTTGGAGGAATTCCTGGCGCAGCGTTTCCTTGCGCCGGACCAAGCTGTTGTTTGGGACCAATCAGACCCTTGTGGCAGCTGTGGCAAAACTCCATATTGTTGGCCTGATCTTTCACCAGTAGATCGGGCTTCGCCGAAGCGTGCGGCTGATGGCAGGTCAGGCAATTCAAGGGGATCAGAACGTGGGTCCGATCCTTGGGATCCACCAGATCCGAAACCGGGTGACGTTCTACGGGATGGCCTAGGCCATACTCCAGCGGCAGAACCGGCACCTTGGCAAAGTAGTTTTCCGGCAATTTCACCTTGCCGTCGAAGATGGTTACCAGGTGTTCGCCTTCCAGCTTCTGCGGCTTGGCATCGGGAGCGTGGCACTCAAGGCACAGTGGATTGGGCGCGTTCGCCCGCAGCAAATGTTGGTTATCGTTGCCATGCGGATCATGGCAGGTGGCGCAGCCCTGCTCGAAGGCGGGCTGGTGCACGTGCTGTTTCTTGCCCTCCTCCGCTTGATCACTATGACAACCGAGGCAAACCGAAACCGCGTCCGGCTTGGGGAAGGCCGGCGAGCGTCCGGCGTGCGGGTTGTGGCAATCGGTACAATCGCCCGCCGCACCCGGATGCGGCACCTTCGCCTTCTCGATCTGCTCAGCCTTGTCGGCGTGGCAGGTAACACATATCTCCTTCGGGCTGGCCATGGTCAGCACAACTTTGCCATCCTTGGCAGGCTGGTGGCAGGTATCGCACGACTTCGACTCAAACGGAGGATGCAAGAACGCCTGCATCAGCTTGGGTGCTTTCGACTGGTGCGGATCGTGGCAGGTCAGGCAGTCAGCTGTGGCGAAGGGCTGTCCCTGGTGCGCCTTCACCAGACTGCTTTCCTTCACATCGTGACAGTCGACGCACAGCGCGGGAGCATCCCTGGTCAGGTGAAAATCAAATTCGCGCTTGCCCCGGTCCCCCGTCTTGTGCACGGTGTGGCAGGTGTCGCAGCCCATGTCCAGTGCAGCGTGGCGGCTGCCACCATCCGGCACATTCGTCCCCTGCGTGTGGCAGGTGAGGCAGAGATTATCCTTCTTGTCGCCCGAAGTCAGCTTCAACAATTGATTCTTATTGTCGGAAGTGTGCGGATCGTGGCAGGTCAGGCAATCGCGAACTGCCGGCGGGTGCACTTTACCCTTGATCTGCGTGGAGTCTTTATCAGCGTGGCAGGTGAGGCAGAGCTTGTAAGGCGTCGCGGTAATCAGCTTTACGTAAGTGTTATCTCTATTGACCCGGATTTCATGGCAGCTCAGGCAGCCCATGGCAATCGCGGAATGGACCGCCTTGCCTTTGGTTTTATTTTCATGGCAGGTGAGGCAGGTGGCGGGATCGGCTTTCGGATCCAGTGGAACCGGATGCTTCGCAGCGAAGGCGGGAGCAGCAAATACGACGACAACCAGGAAGCACACCAGTACGCTTAGCCTGTGAGTCGCTCTGGGATTCAATTGGAATGATTTCAGCGTCACGCCCACCACTCCCTGCTCGGTTGCTTGTGCACGCATCTCGCCTTAGCTCTCCGACTCGGTGGATTTCCGAACATCTTCTCTAATACATTGCAACAAAATCAGTTGGGAGCCGGGTTCGACTCTATGAGAGCTCGCAATCGTTGAGACTTTCACTACTTTGCGGATTCTCCCGCAGTGAAATGGTCAAAATGACCCATGGAACTAGGCTCCTCGGACGAACGAACCGAAGCCGCGCTAGCGGCATTAGTCTGCGCCAAATCCCCGCGGAATTCCAATCCGCTGTGTGATATGGCTCACAACGCGCTTTTGCGGATCAAGCCGATTCTCCTTACGACGTGGAATTTCAACAACTTCGCCGAACCTCCAATAATGGCGCGAAACGTGCTTTCTTCAGTGCGGGAAGAGGAAAGTTATGGCTGCGACCGTCGATTCCATACCTCGCAAAATCTGGCAAACTCTGGCTGCGATTAAGACCGGAGTCATGCTGCTCATTCTAGTCGTAATCCTCTCGGCAGCTGGGACAGTGATTCTGCAGCGTCCCGCGACGGATGTCGATGAGATGCAGCGGGCCTATTCGCCACAGGTGCTGCGCCTGCTCGATGGATTGGGACTAACCGACGTTTTCCATGCCTGGTGGTTCGTTTTGCTGCTGAGCCTGGTGAGTCTCAGCATCATTGCCGCCTCGGTCCAGCGCTTTCCCAACGCGTGGAGGTATTTCTCCCGTCCCTATAAAAGCCCTGACGAGGCATTCCGAAAAGCACTGCCCGGCCATGTGCTGATTCCGATTGAAGATGAAGAAGCGACCTTGAGCATCGCGGAGCGAGTGTTTCAAAAGGCAGGATTCAGACCGGATCGGATTGTGCGCGAGAACAGCTTCTCTCTTTTCGGCGAGCGTAACCGCCTTTCTGAAATGGCAGTTTATATCGTGCATGCAAGCCTGCTTCTCATTTTTCTCGGAGGCATCGTCGATGCGCTGTACGGCTGGCGCGCCTTCGTCACACTCACCCGCGGACAACAGTCGAGCCAGGTGGAACCGCAGAAGGGCGTTACGCGCAACCTGCCGTTTGCCGTCCGCTGTGACGGCGCTGGCCGGGAAAACTATGCCGATGGCACTCCCAAACGGTGGTGGTCCGATCTGGCGGTGCTGAAGGATGGGCACGTAATCCTGCGGAAGCAGATCGTGGTCAACGATCCTTTGGTTTATGGCGGCATACGCTTCTATCAGGCGAGCTACGGGAACACGGGAAAGCTCGACAAACTGGTGCTAACCGCCACTCCACGCGACGGCCGAGATCCCAAGGACATCACGATTGGTTTAGATGAAACTCTTCCACTGGATGCCGACACAACTGTTCGCCTCGCCGAGTTCATACCCGACTATGTAGTAAGTGATGGCCAGGTTTACGCTCGCTCTCACCAGTTGGAAAATCCGGCGGCCCATCTGATAGTGGAATCCAGGAAGTCGAGTCAGGCCGTGAATGTCTGGCTGCCTCCGATCCCAGGCCACGAGCAGAACGCGTCGTCGCCATATGCATTCGAAGGCAAGGACGTGGAGATGGCCTACTTCACCGGACTGGAGGTTTCGCACGAACCTGGCCAGTGGGGGGTTTGGGCGGGCGTGATCGTCATGGGCTTTGGTCTGGCCTTCGTCTTCTATTTCGTCCACATGCGGGTGTGGGCCGTGCCGGTGCGCGATGTCAGGGGCCGTTTGATGCTTTGGATCGGCGGAACAGCCAACAAAAATAAAGATGCGTTTGAGCAGCGTTTTCGCGAACTGGTTGAACAAATCGAATCGGAACTCAAAGTTTCGGCAAAGACGGGCCCCAAGGCGCCTGTTCCAGCGCTCGCCGGAAACTAAACCACGGAGGAAGCATCGATGACACGCGTCGCAACAATCGAACGGCAACCGAGAGCTTCAAGCAACACGCTGGTTGTAATGGTGGGATTGGGGGTTGCCTTCCTGCTGTTCATGGCGTTTCTGAACGTGGTCAAGAGCGGCAACTTGCTCAACGATTCCAACCTCCTCTACGCCGCGCTTATTTTCTATGCAGGCGCGGGAACGCTCTATCTTGGATTCGGCATCACTGGCACTCCTTCTTATATTCGCTTCGCCTCGCTGGCCACATGGGCGGGGTTGCTAGCCAACACTGGCGCGGTAGCGCGCCGCTGGTACGAGGCTGGGCATCCGCCTTTCGCAAGCATTTACGAAATGCTGCTCATGTTCGTATGGACTCTGGCCGTGCTCACGCTGGTTGCCGAGAAGAAATATGGAGTGAAGGTAATCGGGACAGTGACCATGCCGGTCGCGATCGTAGGTGTTGTGCTGATGCAGTTGTTGCGGACTGAGGTTCGTCCTCTGGTGCCGGCGCTGCAATCGACCTGGCTGCACGTCCACGTCACACTAGCCATGCTCGCCTATGCGGCATGCGCACTCAGTTTCGCCCTGGCCATGATGTTCTTGATCCAGGACAAGATGAAAACTGAAACCTTTCTGGCGGCGACCAGCTTGTTTACGGTCGCAACGTATGTGGGCGTCCTGACCCGCTTTGAAAAATGGGGAGGGCTGAGCGTCGTTGCGTGGAACCCCGAAGAAAAGTCGGAAGCCTTCCTGTCCCGTGGCGTACGCCTCTTCGTTGTGATTCCTGATCTCGGCTGGTTGCTCCTTCTGGTGATGGCGGCAGTAGCGGCACCGCTTGTTCTTTATCTCATCTGGCACAAGACTCACAATGAGGAGCTGCTCGACATGGCCAATCGAGCCGTGTTCCTGAGCATCCTGTTGCAGATACTGGCGGTAGTGTTCTTTGTGCTCCGAGCCCGCGATGGCCGTTACGCTTCTCTCGATGCCGACGGTTTATTCCCCACCACTCTGGCCGCCAGCCCGTTTATTCTCTCCGGCCTTGTGGGCGCAATCTTTGTATCGCTGTTGTACCTGTTACTGCTCTGGAGGCGTGAAGACTTAGAGCGCATGTTGCCGAGTGCGGACGAACTGGACCGCATTACCTACAAGACCATCGCGATCGCATTTCCTTTACTCACCCTGATGATCGCGGCGGGCGCCTACTGGGCCAATCGCACCTGGGGCTCCTATTGGAGCTGGGATCCGAAAGAGACTTGGGCTGCAATTACCTGGTTGGTGTACGCGGGCTATCTGCACATGCGTATCACTCGTGGATGGCGAGGCCGGCGCGCTGCTTACTTCGCCATCCTTGGGTTTGCCGTAGTGATGTTCACTTTCTTCGGCGTGACTTACTTGCTGCCTGGGATGCACGCTTATGCCTAGCCGCAATCAGTTTGCGGCGAAAGCAATTGGGCCACTGGCGGCGTCAGCCCCCACGAGTCAGGAGGAGGACCTCCGATTGAGTTCTGTACGCGTCAATTGGCAGCTCAAAGCAATTTTGCCGGTAGGGTTGGTCCTGTTGGCGGGGCTGCTACTCTTCACTTTGGCCACCGTCTCGTTGCGCGACCCCGACCGCCACGCTGTACTGATCGTCGCGGGAGCAGGCGCAGTTGCTATCTGCGCAGTTTCAATGTTTGTGCTTGCGTATCTGATTCAACGGCCCATGGTTGAATTGCAGGAAAAAATGGAGCAGGTCAGCGACGGTAACTTGGATGTTGCTGTCAGCTTCTCCCAGCGCAACGACGAAATCGGAGACCTCGGCCGCAATTTTAACCACATGATGCAGCAACTGCGCGAAAGCCGTGAGGAGATTGAACGCCTGCATCGCACACAAATGTCGCGGGCTGAACACCTGGCAACACTCGGTGAGTTGGCCACAGGCTTGGCCCACGAGATTCGCAACCCGCTGGCCGGCATAGCAGGAGTCATCGAAATCGTCGGCCGCGATCTGCCCGCAACCAGTCCCGCCCGCGCAGTCGTGAAAGATGTTCGGCTGGAGATCACCCGCATCAGTCGCACCTTAACCGACCTTCTGGAAACGGCGCGGCCCCGCCGTCCCGAGATTCGCCGCAGTAACCTGAACACGACGGTGGAACATGCCGTGATGCTGGCTCGCCAGCAGGTAGTCTCCAGACCAATCAAGATCGAACTGCAAAAGGCGCCCCATCTGCCTGAGGTGGAGCATGACAGCGATCAAATCCACCAGGTGCTTCTGAACCTGCTTTTGAACGCGGTCCAGGCCATGGACGGTGCAGGAAAAGTGTGTGTCGAGATCGATACGCAAGATGGCTATGCCAGTGTGGTTGTAAGCGACAGCGGCCGAGGCATCTCTCCTCAGAACCTCCCCAACATTTTCCGGCCTTTCTACACGACCAAGGGTGACGGTACAGGTCTCGGCCTTTCGCTGGCTCACCGTATCGTGGAAGATCATCACGGCCGGATCGAAGTAAGCAGTGTCGTAGGAAGCGGCAGCAAATTTACGGTATTGCTGCCCCTTCACACGCCGACCGCGCATATCGCCGCTTCCTAGAGTTGTTGATTGATCCCGGACCCGCCGCCAAAGCATTCCGCAGCCCATTCGTAGTAAATTAAGCACCAATGGCTGCTGAGAAAATCATGATCGTGGACGACGAGCGTCTGGTGCGCTGGTCGCTGCGCCAGAAGTGCGAAGAGTGGGGCTACCACGTCATCGAGGCCGATGCCGGCGTGCCCGGCCTTAAGCTCGCCGAAAAGGAATCTCCCGATCTTGTCCTGCTCGACGTGCGCATGCCCGACCTCACTGGCATCGAAGTGCTCGACCAACTGAAGAAAAACGGTGACGCGCGCGCCGTCATCATGATCACCGCCGATCCGCAACTTGACGATGTCAAAGCCGCGCTCAAGCTTGGGGCTTACGACTTCGTGGGTAAGCCGGTTGATTTCGATGAGCTCCACGTGACTATCAAGAACGCGCTCGAAGCCACCAGCCTGCGTACCGAGGTCCAAGCCCTGCGAGGTGAGGTGCGTCGCGGAGCCGGTTATGAGAGCGTAGTGAGCGCCTCATCCAAGATGACCGAGCTCATGAACTTCGTGCGCAAGGTTGCTTCCAGCGAAGCCACCACGATCCTGATTCAAGGCGAAAGTGGCACTGGCAAGGATCTCATCGCAAAAGCCATTCACTATGAAAGCTCGCGTCAGGAGAAACCCTTCGTTGCCATCAATTGTTCGGCGATCCCAGAAACGTTGATGGAGGCGGAGCTCTTCGGCCACGAAAAAGGCGCGTTCACCGATGCCAAACAGATGAAGAAGGGTTTGTTCGAGGCTGCTGATGGCGGTACGTTATTTCTCGACGAAATCGGCGAGCTCTCTCCCCTGCTGCAAGCCAAACTGCTGCGCGTGCTAGAAGACCAGGTCATTCGCCGCGTGGGAGGCATCAAGGATATGCAGGTGGACGTGCGCGTAATCGCCGCCTCCAACCGCGATCTCGAAAAAGCGGTGCGCGAAGGTGAGTTTCGGCAGGATCTCTATTACCGCTTGGCCATCATTGCAATCTTTATCCCGCCGCTACGGGACAGAAAAGAAGACATCATGCCTTTGGTGGACTTCTTCATCGATCGCTACAATCGCAGATTCAAGAAGTCGATTCGTGGCATTACCGACGAAACCCGCCGCCTTATTCTCAGTCATAACTGGCCAGGTAATGTTCGCGAACTGAAAAACACCATCGAGCGGGGCATGATCCTGGAAGACGAACCGCTCCTGCGTCCGTTGTATCTTCCCTTTTCTGTGGGCGAATCGGGCGGCCGCACTGTCTTCGAGCGAACCTCACCGGCCGATGGCGGACAGACGTTGCCCAACGGCCGAACTCTGCCGCGGCTTTATATCCCGGAGGGCGGGACATCCTTGGAAGAGGTAGAGCATGCCATGGTCGAACTGGCGATGCGCCAGGCGAACGGCAACCAAACCCACGCCGCCAAGCTGCTGGATATTAGCCGTGACGCTCTGCGTTACAAGCTGAAGAAGTTTGGCTTGATTCGCGGCGATGAAGAAGGGGCGCAGGCGGGCGTGGGCGAAGATCAGTGAGCGCGGGTATACAAGAAAACAGGGCGAGTGCTCAAGCACTCGCCCTGTAATATTTGCGCCCAACTAGTTTAGAAGAATCCCAGCGGCTTCGGGCTATAGCTCACCAACAGGTTCTTGGTCTGCTGATAGTGTCCGAGCGCGAGTTTGTGGGTTTCGCGGCCAAAACCGGACTGTTTGTAACCGCCAAACGCCGCACCCGCTGGATACAGGTGATAGCAGTTGGTCCATACCCGTCCCGCCTTGATCTCTCGGCCGACACGATAGGCATTCGTACCGTTGCGCGACCACACGCCAGCGCCCAGTCCGTACACCGTGTCGTTGCCGATGGCGATTGCTTCTTCCACGTTCTTGAACTTCGTCACCGAGAGCACCGGGCCGAAGATTTCTTCCTGGAAGATGCGCATCTTGTTGTGGCCGACGAATACAGTCGGCTTGACGTAGTAGCCATTCTCCAGGTCTCCGCCCAGATGAGCCCGGACTCCGCCTGTGACGCACTTCGCGCCTTCTTGTTTCCCGACCTGAATGTATCCCAGAATCTTTTCCAGCTGGTCGCGCGAGGCCTGCGCTCCCATCTGGGTATTCGGATCGAGAGGGTTGCCGACCTTGATCTTGGCCACACGATCGACCGCGCGCTCCAGGAACTTGTCGAAGATCGATTCCTGTATCAGAGCACGAGAAGGACAAGTGCAGACCTCGCCCTTGTTAAAAGCAAACAGGGCAAAGCCTTCCAAGGCTTTATCGAAAAACTCATCATCCTCATCCATTACGTCGGCGAAGAAGATGTTCGGCGACTTTCCGCCCAACTCCAGCGTCTGCGGAATGATGGGCTCGGACGCGTACTGCATGATGAGGCGGCCGGTCGTGGTTTCCCCCGTAAAGCCGATCTTCGCAATACGCGGATTCGCCGCCAGGGCTTTGCCGATCTCGCCGCCCGGTCCGGTAACCACGTTGACCACGCCTGCGGGCACCAGATCCGCGATCAGTTGCATCAGCACCAAAGCGCTGAGCGGAGTGTTGGAAGCCGGCTTGAGGATCACGCAGTTCCCCGCGCCCAGGGCCGGACCCAGCTTCCACGCCGCCATCAGCAGCGGGAAGTTCCACGGAATGATCTGTCCCACCACTCCGAGCGGCTCTTTGAAGTGATAAGCAATCGTGTCGTTGTCGATCTCACTTACCGTGCCTTCTTCAGCGCGGACGCAGCTGGCGAAATAACGGAAATGGTCGATCGCCAAGGGAACATCAGCGGCGCGAGTTTCGCGAATCGGTTTGCCATTGTCGAGAGTTTCAGCCAGGGCCAGAAGCTCCAGATTCTCTTCCATCTTGTCGGCAATCTTGAGCAGGATGTTGGCGCGATCCGCGGGTGAGGTACGGCCCCAGAGATCCTTGACTGCATGTGCCGCGTCGAGTGCCTTTTCGACGTCTTCGGCCGATGAACGGGCGATCTCACCGATCGGCTCACCGTTGATCGGGCTGTAATCTGTAAAGTACTTGCCTTTCAACGGCGCTACCCACCTGCCACCGATGAAATTCTCATATCTAGTTTTGACGCCGCCCTTGCGAAGCGTCACAAGTGCTTCCTGAACGGAAGTTTGTTTCACGAGATCTGAAACTGCCATGATGACTCCTCCTCTTCTCCAGAACTTGAAATATGAAGATTCCTCGAACGCTGCGAAGATATCTCTCGGCATGACGTAAGTCTGTGAGTGCCGTCACGTCCCTCAGTGACCTGGCAATCTACCTGACAAACAAGAAAGGCGGACAGCGTTGCTCGCATCGTGCGAGGAGCACCGCAATCCGCCTGGTTCAGTTTCTCCGGCACAACAAAGAGACCTAAGCGTTTACGCGACAGCGTACTCAGAGGTCTTAGTCCGGGTGGATTTCTTCGAACGGGACGCGCCAGCTATATCGAGAACGATCCGGCCATTGACCTTCCCCTTCTTGAGACGATCAAAGATATCGTTAATCGATCCCAGTTGCTGCTCCTCGATGGTCGCCTTCACCTTGCCTTCGGCGGCAAATTGCAGAGCTTCCTCGAGGTCTTTGCGTGTGCCCACAATCGAACCCCGCACGGTCTGGCCGTTCAGCACCAGATCGAAGATGGAGACCGGAAATTCGCCGGGAGGAAGGCCGTTCAGAACGCAGGTCCCGCCGCGGCGTAGGGTGCCGAGCGCCTGTTTGAATGCCGGGAGAGACACAGCTGTCACCAATGCACCGTGAACTCCTCCGGTTTGCTTCTGGATCGCCTGCACCACATCTTCTTCCTTCGCATCGACGGTTACTTCGGCGCCAAGTTTGCGGGCCAACTGCAGTTTCTCGGGTCCGATGTCAACGGCGGCGACGTGCAGACCCATTGCCCTTGCATATTGAATCGCGACATGGCCTAGGCCGCCCACCCCCGAAATCACGACCCACTCACCGGGGCGTGCTTGGGTTTGTTTCAAACCTTTGTAGGTAGTGACGCCGGCGCAGAGAATCGGCGCGGCATCAATAAAGGACAGTTTGTCAGGAATCCGTCCTAGGTAGTCTGCCTGACCCAAAGCGAACTCAGCGAACGAGCCGTTTACCGTATAACCAGACATCTGCTGCTCTGGACAAAGCGTTTCCCAGCCGGTAAGACAGAATTCACAGTGCCCACAAGCGCTGTGCAGCCATGCGATTCCGACGCGATCGCCTTCCTTCAAATGGGTCACGCCCGGTCCCAACTTGGCCACGAACCCCGCGCCTTCGTGCCCAGGGATAAAGGGCAGAGTTGGTTTGATCGGCCAATCGCCGTCTGCCGCGTGCAGGTCGGTGTGACAGACCCCGCTCGCTACCACCTCGACCAGCGCCTCTCCCGGCCCTGGATCTGGAATTGGAACTTCCCGAATCTTTAACGGTTCGCCGAATTTCTCGACAAAAGCCGCCTTCATTGTTTTTGCCATATTATGTCTCCTTCGAAACCACGGTTTAATGGATTGCTTGCAGTCCTGCGGACTCCGAATTACTTTGTAATGAAATGGCACCCGCTGTATGTGACTTGGCGCACAGGTCTGAGTGCGCCGGCTCTTACCCCTTGGCGTGCTGCTTGGCTCGGTCGATATATTCCTGGACTTCCTGTCTCTGCGGATAATCCGGGTTCTGCCGCAAAAGTTGTTCCCAGGCCTCGACCGCGCCTTTGGGATCCAACTTGCCTTGCCACCGAACCACGCCCAGATTGAACAACGTTGCCGGATGACCAGGCCGATACTTCAAAGCTTTCTGAAATTCAGTGATGGCTCCGTCGGCGTCCCCCGTGTACCACAGCGAAGTTCCAAGGTCGGTTAACACATCTGCGTTCGTGGGTTGGCTCTTCACGGCAAGTTGGTAGTACTTGACAGCCTCTGGATATTGCCGTCCGTCGTAGTAGAGATTTGCCACTTGCACAACCGTGTTGAAATCATCAGGACTGGTCTTCAGAGTCGCGAGTAAGGGTGTGACGGCTTGATCCACCATCGTCTTCTGCTGTTCGGGACTCAACCGGGGTTGGGTTGACTGTCCTTGAGGCATACTGCCGTCGCCAGTAGTGGACGCTTGGGCGTTTTCTGCGAGCGGCGAGGGCGAGGCCGAACCACGAAACAGGTAGCCGAGCGCGACTCCCAGCACGAGGCAGAAGACAGCGAGCAGATACGCCTGAACATCGGTCCAGCCGGCTTTGGAATGAGATGCGTCGTGTTCTAGATTGGCCATGGTTTTGGCTGCTCCTTACTGGGATCTGGTGCCGGCAAGCGCCGGTTCAGGCGTTTGCAGGTGGAACAGCCGCTGCACCGCAGTGGTCATCTGTTCCTGCTCCACCTTTTCCGGAAGTTCCTTGAGTTCACGGGCTAAGGACCCTGCAATCCTCTTCGTCATTCTGGACATTACTGCGTTTAACATTTCGTCCTGGTCCTTGGAAAAAGGCCCGTTCTCTTGTCGGAAGGAATCCAGTTCTTGCCGGCAAATCTCATCTAGCCGCTGGCGCAGTGCGACGATGGTCGGCACCACGCGCTCCGCCATCAGCTTGCGGCGGAAACCTTGCGCCTCGGCCTCTAGAATCTTTTGTGCGTCCGCGGCGGCAGCCTCACGCTCGCCCTCATTGTGGTCGACTACGTTTTCCAGGTCGTCAAGGTTATAGAGGAAAACACCCTTCACTTCACGCACCGCAGAATCGATGTCGCGAGGCAACGCGATATCCACGATCACGAGCGGTTGATCGTTGCGACCGCGAACCAGAATCTCGGCTTCCTCGCGGCTCAGAATCGTGTGCGGACAGGAAGTCGAGCTGATGATAATGTCGGCTTCTGCCATATGTAGCCAGCGCTCTTCAAAAGGAATCGCCAGTCCACCCAGTTTGGCAGCCAGCTCAGCGGCGTTTTCTAGTGTCCGGTTGATTACGCGGATCGAGCTGGCGCCGTGATTGAGTAGGCCACGCGCTGAGAGCTCGCTCATCTTGCCCGCGCCTAACAGAAGCACCTTCTTGTTTTCGAGCGTTCCGAAAATCTGGCGCGTGAGTTCCACGGCGGCATACGGAATCGAAACCGCCGCGTTGCCAATCGCCGTTTCACTGCGCACGCGCTTCGAGACGGTGAGCGCCTTCTGCATCACAGCATCAAGAAACCGCCCGGTCACCCCAACTTTTTGCGCCTGTTGCCAGGCCTGCTTCACCTGCGAGATTACCTGGGGCTCACCGACCACCATGGAATCAAGGCTGGAAGCGACCCGGAAAATGTGTAGCAAAGCGGCTTCATCCAGCAGGCGGTAGAAGTGCTTCCACTCGCACAGCTTCAGCCCATACTCGGAACTGAGCATCCGCATCACGGAGTTCGCGGCCAGCGTGACGTCGTTCACCCACAGCAGGAACTCAGTGCGGTTGCAGGTGGCCAGCACGATGACTTCCTCGATGCCCTCTGCTCTTTGCAGCTCGACCAGCGCTTGGTAACGCCGATCCTCGCTGATCCAGAAGCGCTCCCGCACCCCCACAGGGGCGGTGCGGTAGTTCAAGCCAACGACCATCAAAGTGGGTTCCAATGTCCTCATCTCCTGTCCACTCCCTGCTAAGGGCATCTGCCTTGCCAAAACGCTGCCCCGTGGAACAAGATAAATCGCATTTAGTTTCAATGACTTACGGGCTTCGTGTCGGCGGAGGATCGGACCCAGGAGAGCAGGCTGTGGGATATCGCGCTTTGCCGGGAGGCTTTTGGCCCGTCTCGGGTAAGGGAGGTCGGTGCCTAACGCGAGACGTGCGCCGGAGTAATGTCCTTTAAATTCTTCGCGCCGGGTTGGTAGACGCAGAACGGTTCCTGATCAAGATAGTCGCCGGTGGCGGCATAAGCCCGTGCGCGGCAGCCCATGCAAACATTGCGAAACTCGCAGCAACCGCACTTCCCTTTAAGGTTATTAACGTCGCGCAGTTGATTGAACACCACCGAGTTTTCCCAGATATCGGCGAACGGCTGCTTCTTCAGATCGCCCGCCAAAGCCGGCAGATATCCGCAGGGATAAACCTCGCCCTGGTTTGAGATGAAGCAGACGGCCGTTCCCGCCAGGCATCCCTTGGTCATGGCGTTCATGTCGGAAGGATGAGCTCCAGGGTGTCCCACGGCCTTGCCGATGCCATGAGGTTTGAGTTCGATGCCCGTTGACCCAGGCATGGTCATATCTGTGGGCCCGATACTTGGCGAATCCGGCGGAGTTTCAATCGCCGGCCGCGCAGCCTGAACCGCCGCGGCTGCGGACCGGCCCTCCGCCGCGCGCCGTTGGCGAACTACGCGGAAGTAGTGGGGCGCGCAGGTCGCTTTCAGCTCGATCCCACCTTCGAGAGAGCGATCGTAGAACCAGTTCAGCATCCGCTCGTACTCTTCGGGGGGCACCATCTGCTCGGCAGCGATATCCACACCGCAACCCACTGGCACGAGCAAGAATGTGTGCAGCGCATCCGCTCCGATCGACTTCGCCAGTTCAAGCACCTGCGGAAGCTGATGGGCATTGTGGCGTGCGATCGTCGTGTTGATCTGCACGGACATTCCCAAATCTTTGAGATTGCGGAAACCGGTAATCGCGGCGTCGAATGCGCCGGGAATGCCGCGGAACGTATCGTGAGTCGGCGCATCGGAGCCGTCCAGACTAATGGCCACGCGCTTCACCCCGCTATCGACGATCTTCTTCGCGACCTCCTTCGTAACCAGAGTGCCATTTGTGGCCAGCGCTACGCGCAGGCCCTTGTCAGTCCCGTAGCGCGCCAACTGGAAAATATCCGAACGGAATAGCGGTTCGCCACCGCTGAGCACCAAAATGGGAGACGAAACCGCGGCAATTTGGTCGATAATGTCGCGTGCAGCCTGAGTAGAGAGATCGGAGGGAGAGCTCAGTTCCGTGGCGCTGGCCCGGCAGTGGATGCAGCGGAGATTGCACCCTTTGGTCAGTTCCCAGAAAACCAGTCTTGGCTTGTTCTGGTTTCCATGATTTGAAGGCTGTCCATTGCCGTTTGCAGTAGTCATGTGCTTTTCCTTCCATCTTGAAACGGGCGCCGTCGCTTACCCACGGGGCAACGATAAAGGAGGACGAATCTCCCTGCGGTGACTCTCATCACCCGGAATTGTGATCGCGGTCACGTCACATACGTCTTCTGGATTTGTGATATTTCGAAGCGTTCGCGTTTTTCGCCAGAGTGGTCGCAGGCGCGATCTTCCGACAGCGCTCGCCAGCTATGAGGCGAGGGAGGCGTCTAGTTATGGTTTGCAATTTCGCGCAACGCTGGCGTGTCGTGAATCACCAACGTCGAGCCTTTGGTCTGCACGATCTGATGCTTTTTCAACTCCGCGAACAGCCGTGTAACCGTCTCTCGCGAAGTTCCGATCATCTGCGCGATTTCCTCGTGGGTGAGTCTAATCTTTAACCGGGGCTCGGGTTTGCCGGCTTCCCCGTTCTTGGCACTCCATTCCAGGAGCAACGCCGCCAGCTTCTCGGCGGCGGAATGGGACAGTCCCAGCGACCGCACTTCCTTGCAAGCATTGTGGTACTTTTCACTTAACTGCTCCGCTACTTTGAAGCAGACCTCCACGTCTTCCTTCAGAAACTTGAGAAAGTCCTCGCGCTTGACGAAATTGATCTGGCAGGGATCGATCGTCTCCGCAGTCACTTCGTAAGGTTTGCCAGAGATGGTGGCGCTCAACCCCAACACTTCCCCGGGTTCGGCCAGCTTTACAATCATCGTTCTACCGCCAGGAGAGTTAATGGAGAGCTTTACGCTGCCTTTGCAGAGCACAAAAATTCCGCGTGGCAGCTGCCCTTCTACAAACAGCACCGCTCCTGGGGGATATGCGGTGGCGAACTTGATGTCTTCAAAGGTTTGCAGCGCGGTAGCCGGCAGGTTGCAAAAGACCCGATCCGCACGCAGCTTGCAGGTAACGCAGCGTTCCACAATCTCCATTCCGTATGGCGAGAGCATGTACCAGCCTCCTATGTCTGAAGTCAGTGTCCATCGGGATGAATCCCTTGGCTGTGCTGCAGGGCACACCCCATCGTGATCTGGCTCACAACGGCCTTGTGTGACGTGGATCACATAAGTCTGTGACTTGTCTTGCTGCGGTGATGTTCAACTTCATCCATGCTTATGCAGCCAAGTGGGGCTGCAGACACCTTTCTGCATATAACGATAGGCGGATGATCATGACACGCAAGTTTAAGACCATGGATGCAAACGAGGCGGTCGCATACATCGCCTACCGGGTTAACGAGGTGATTGCTATCTATCCGATCACTCCTTCTTCCGCCATGGGCGAATGGGCCGATGAGTGGGCGTCTCAGGGAATCAGGAACATCTGGGGTACAGCACCCCATGTGGTCGAGATGCAGAGCGAAGGCGGCGCTGCCGGGGCGGTTCATGGTGCCTTGCAGACCGGGTCCCTTGCTACCACATTCACGGCTTCCCAGGGTCTCCTGCTCATGATCCCGAACATGAACAAGATTGCGGGAGAGCTGACGCCCACAGCGTTCCATGTATCGGCGCGCACCCTAGCCACTCACGCGCTCTCGATCTTCGGTGACCACTCGGATGTTATGTCGTGCCGCATGACAGGCTTCGCCATGCTGTGCTCGAATTCAGTGCAGGAGGCAATGGATTTCGCGCTAATCGCACACGCCGCTGCGCTTGACTCGCGCATCCCTTTTTTGCACTTCTTCGACGGCTTCCGCACCTCGCATGAGGTGAATAAGATCGAAATGCTCACGGAAGACGATATGCGCGCACTCATCAACATAGATCGCATCTTCGAGCATCGCCAGCGCTCCTTGTCGCCCGATCATCCGGTTTTACGTGGTACAGCGCAGAATCCTGATGTGTTCTTCCAGATGCGCGAACGCGCAAACTCTTACTACGGCGAGTGTCCACAAACGGTCCAGAGCGTGATGAACAGATTCGCGAACGTTGTAGGACGTTCGTATCATTTAGTTGACTATGCCGGCGCGCCGGATGCCGATCGCGTGGTCGTGATGATGGGGTCAGGGGCCGAGGTCGCACACGAAACTATCGATCATCTCGACGCGCAAGGCGAGAAGCTCGGCTTGTTGAAGGTCCGTTTGTATCGTCCATTTCCAGTGCAGGCTTTCCTCGAAGCCCTGCCTGCCAGCGTGCAAAAGATCGCCGTCCTTGATCGCACGAAAGAATCCGGAGCGATTGGCGAGCCGCTCTATCTCGATGTTGTGAACGCGCTCCATGAGGGAGTGAAAGCCGGTTACAACCCTCGGCCAACTCCACCCGCGGTCGTGGGCGGACGCTATGGGCTCTCCTCGAAGGAATTCACTCCGGCCATGGTCAAAGCGGTCTACGACAATCTGAAAGCAGATCAGCCCAAAGATCACTTCACCATCGGCATCCAGGATGATGTTAGCCACACCAGTTTGGCTTATGACGCCGGTTTCTCGACCGAGTCTGACAACGTTGTTCGGGCCATGTTTTACGGGTTAGGGGCCGACGGCACGGTGGGAGCCAACAAGAATTCGATCAAGATCATTGGCGAGAACACTGACAACTATGCCCAGGGCTACTTTGTTTACGATTCGAAGAAGTCAGGCGCGGTGACTGTTTCGCACCTCCGCTTCGGGCCACAGCCGATTCGTTCCGGCTATCTGGTTTCCAGTGCCAGCTTCGTCGCATGTCACCAGTGGATTTTTCTTGAGCGCTACGACATGCTCAGCACCCTGGTTCCTGGCGGCACATTCCTGCTCAACAGTCCGTTCGGCGCAGATGAAACTTGGGACCATCTCCCACGTCTAGTCCAGGAGCAGATTATTTCGAAGCGAGCAAAGTTTTACGTAATTGACGCCTATCAGGTAGCACGTGACACCGGCATGGGCAGCCGCATGAATACGATTTTGCAAGTGTGCTTCTTCGCCATCTCCAAAGTCTTGCCGCCCGACGAGTCGATTGAGGCGATTCGCAAATCGATTCGCGATACCTACGGCAAAAAGGGCGAAGAGATCGTCCAACAGAACATGAGGGCCGTGGACGAGACCTTGGCTCACCTGTTCGAAGTGAACGTCCCAGCTGAACTCACCAGCACGATTGAGATGCCTCCCCCATTTTCACCTTCAGCGCCCGAGTTCGAGCGCGATGTCCTGGGCATGATGTACGCAGGACGCGGCGACCAATTGCCAGTGAGCGCATTTCCAGTGGACGGCACCTTTCCGACTGGGACCGCGAAATGGGAGAAGCGCAACCTGGCGCTCGAAATCCCCGCCTGGGATTCGAAAATTTGCATCCAGTGTGGCAAGTGCGCCATGGTTTGCCCACATTCGGTCATACGCATCAAGGTTTACGACTCGAAAGAACTGGACGGCGCGCCGGGAACTTTCAAATCTACTGAGACCCGCGACCGGGAGTGGCAAGGTCTCAACTACACGATTCAAGTAGCGCCGGAAGACTGCACGGGATGCGGCATCTGCGTCGAAGTTTGTCCGGTCAAGAACAAGGCCGAAACCCGGCTCAAAGCAATCAACATGGTACCGCAACCTCCGCTGCGCGTCCCCGAGCGCGAAAACTGGGATTTCTTCCTCAAGATTCCTGAACTCGACCGCCGCAACATTAAAGTCACCAACATCCGCCAGCAACAAATCCAGGAGCCGCTGTTCGAGTTCTCTGGGGCCTGCGCTGGTTGCGGCGAAACCCCATATCTCAAGCTGATGTCGCAGTTGTTCGGCGACCGCGCCATCATTGCCAACGCCACGGGGTGCTCGTCGATCTACGGCGGCAACCTGCCCACGACGCCTTGGACCAAGAATGCAGCCGGCCGCGGCCCCGCCTGGTCCAACTCTCTTTTCGAAGACAACGCCGAGTTCGGACTGGGCTTCCGTCTCTCTATCGATAAGCAGACCGAGTTCGCTCAAGAGTTAGTCCGGCGCGTGGCGGGAACGATTGGTGAAGAACTCGCGACTGTGCTTCTCACTTCTCCGCAGAAAGACGAAGCCGATATCTATGATCAGCGTCAGCGCGTGCACCTGCTAAAAGAAAAATTGCACGGCGTCGATACCGCCGAGGCTAGGCAACTCCTTTCCGTCGCCGACTTGCTCGTCAAGAAAAGCATTTGGATTATTGGCGGGGATGGTTGGGCCTACGACATCGGCTACGGTGGGTTGGATCACGTGTTGGCCAGTGGTCGCAACGTCAACGTGCTTGTGCTGGATACCGAGGTCTACTCCAACACCGGAGGCCAGGCGTCCAAAGCAACTCCGCGCGCCGCAGTGGCAAAGTTTGCCGCCGGCGGCAAACCCGGTCCCAAGAAAGACCTGGGCCTCATCGCCATGAGCTTCGGGAATATTTATGTCGCGAGCGTGGCCATGGGCGCAAAAGATGAGCACACGCTGAAGGCATTTCTCGAAGCTGAGGCTTACAACGGACCAAGTCTCATCATTGCCTATTCGCACTGCATCGCTCACGGCATCAACATGACGACGGCGATGTCGAATCAGAAAGCGGCAGTCGATTCGGGTCAGTGGTTGCTTTATCGCTACCACCCGGAACGAGCTGCCCGCGGCGAGAACCCTCTGACGCTCGATTCACGGACGCCGACGCGCAGAGTTCAGGATTACATGCTGATGGAAACGCGCTTCAAGATGCTCACCAAGAGTAGACCCGAAGACGCCAAGCAGCTCTGGAACCAGGCGCAGCGTGATGCCGTGACGCGCTTTCATCTTTACGAATATCTGGCGCAGCGGAAGTTTAACGGAGAACCACCTAAGACCGAGTAAGACACAGGGAGACGAAGGTGAAATTATGACTGACCTCAGCACGACTTACCTGGGCTTGCAGCTTAGTACGCCTTTGGTAGCTTCAGCATCGCCGTTATCGCAAGAGATCGATGGCATTCGCCGCCTCGAAGATGCGGGTGCATCCGCCGTGGTCTTGTACTCGCTGTTCGAGGAGCAACTGCGGCAGGAAAGCTTCGAACTTGAACATCATCTGCGGGAAGGAACGAACAGCTTTGCGGAGGCCGCAAGTTTCTTCCCTCAGCCCGATGAGTTCCGCCTGGGACCTGAGGGATATCTGAATCACATCCGCAAAGCCAAGAACGCGGTGACAATTCCGATTATCGCCAGCCTCAACGGTCCGACCCTTGGCGGATGGGCCAAGTATGCGAAGGAGATCGAGCAAGCCGGAGCCGACGCCATCGAGTGCAATATCTACTTCATTCCGACAAACCCAGATACCGCAGGTTACGACGTCGAGAAGACCTATATTGACATTCTTCGAGAAGTAAAGATTTCGGTGCACATTCCCGTCGCGGTAAAGGTCAGTCCTTTTTTCAGCAATATGGCCAATATGGCAAAGCGATTCGACGATGCTGGAGCAAATGGGCTGGTGCTGTTCAATCGCTTCTATCAGCCAGACATCAACCTCGATGAGCTGGAAATCCAACCAAACGTGTTGCTCAGCTCGCCACAAGCGCTAAGGCTCCCCCTGACCTGGATCGGTATCCTTTATCATCGCATTCGAGCCAGCCTGGCTGCGACGAGCGGCGTGCATGGCCCCGAAGACGTCGTAAAGCTGCTGATGGTCGGCGCCGACGTCACTATGCTCTGCTCGACGCTGCTACGCAACGGCATCGGTCACCTTGAGAAGATTGAGGATGGCGTCCGGGCATGGATGGAAGAACACGAATACGAATCGGTTCAGCAAATGAAGGGCAGCATGAGTCAGATTCGCTGTCCCGATCCTTCAGCTTTCGAGCGGGCGCAATACATGAAGGCGGTCAAGAGCGTGCAGCATGTAAAAGTCACCGCCCGCGAGGCCTGGAGAATCCTTAGTGGGGGCTAGAACATAATTGTCGAGATTAAAAGCCGATGGGTCACGCTGACTGGCCAGACTGAGGCGATCAGTTCCGCGACAGACGAGCAGCGGACACGAGCCCGTGCTCATGCCCGACTGGCTCTGTGCCGGTTTTGCAGATGCTCGTTCGACGGCCTACTTCGCTTGCAGAGTTTCGATATAGTGCGTAAGGTTCGTTACCCGTAGTTGCACCTCTACATCGTGTCCATTGCTCATTCCCCAAAACAACGGTCCCCAAACTGGCATCTCCTTGGATCCGTGCGCGGGAAGATTAGACGCGCCGCCGCGGATGGTGGAAGTGACTTTCAGAGCGGGATACTTGCCTCCGTTGTTCTTGCTCAGCATCGTAAGGTCGGCGGGCGGAGTCTTCAGCGCGCTAGCCGCAGGACCCCCGCCTTTGCCGTCCGTTCCATGACAAACGGCGCAGTACGATGTGTACATTTCCTTGCCGGATGCAGCCGATGTGGGCTTGATGGTGACATGCTGGATCGTAGTCTTTGTTTGGTCCTGCGTTTGCTCCTGCGCGGCGGCCCCGCAGGTGAAGACGATCAGGACAGAAAACGCTAGAATCAATTTCCTTAGAGACATCGGATTTTCTCCTTCTACTGATTCTTAGTCCACAGCTTTCCTGATTGCGGTGATGAATGGCACCATCCATTGTGTCTTGTGCCACAGTGACGTAACGCCTGGAGGAATTTCCCCGAGACCCAGCTCAACGTTTGTTGCCGCCTTCTCGCTTTCCCGACCGCTCCGGAGGAGTGTGCTGTACTTCACGAACACCGGTGATGGATGTCACATCCAACAGCCTCGTTCCAAAGCATAATGACCTCTGATTTCGTGGGTGTTCTACCGCCATTCAGCGGGGAGATCTCATGGCGAAAGGTCGCGTTTCCATCGTTGTCGAGCACTGCAAGGCTTGCGGCCTGTGTGTGGAGTTTTGTCCTTCGCACGTGCTCGCGCTCTCGTCCGCTTTTAATTCCAAGGGCTACCATCCACCGCATGTCGTGCATCCGGAAAAGTGCAGTGGTTGCGACTTATGCGGCATGTACTGCCATGACTTCGCCATTTACGCCACCAAAGTGACTTCCGGCGGAAAAGGTGACAAATGAAGGCTGACCCTCGTGGAGTGCTCTCTGGCACGCATTTCATCGATGGTGACCACGCCTGCTGCGAGGGTGCGCTAGCAGCTGGTGCCCGCTTCGCTGCTGGATATCCCATTACTCCCTCCACCGAAGTAGTGGAACGCTTTGCCTCTCGGGTACCTAAAGTAGGTGGAACGTTTATCCAGATGGAAGACGAACTTGCGGCGTCGATCACGTTGCAGGGGGCGGTCTGGGGCGGCGCCAAGGCGTTCACTGTTACCTCCGGTCCCGGCTTCTCTTTGATGATGGAACACATCGGCTACGCGGCCATGACCGAAACGCCTTGTGTGTTCGTGGATGTGCAGCGCGGAGGCCCGTCCACCGGGCTGCCCACACTGCCCGCGCAAGGCGACATGATGCAGGCGCGTTGGGGCTCGCATGGCGACTACCAGATCATTGCCCTCTGCCCTAATTCGCCGCAGGAGTGTTTTGACCTCACCATCAAAGCCTTTAACCTCGCCGAAAAATTCCGCGTGCCCGTCATGTTCATGATGGATGAGGTCGTCGGCCACATGACCGAGAAAGTAGTAATTCCGCCCGCCGACCAGATCGAGATCACGCCCCGACGCCACACCCGCAAGACAGTTGTAGACTACTTACCCTACGCTACCAATGGGGACTTAGTGCCGGAAATGGCGCACGCGGGCGAAGGTTACCACTTTCACGTCACGGGGTTGACCCACGACGAACACGGCTATCCCAATATGACTCCGCTGGTCCAGGACAAGCTGGTTCGGCGCTTGCAAGATAAGATTCGCAACTCCGCCGACTGCATTGCCTTGTTCGAGGAAGAACAACTCGAGAGCGCCGATGTCGTGGTCGTCTCATACGGCATCACCTCCCGTGTAGCACAACGGGCCATCGAGTCCGCCCGTAAGAAAGGTCTGCGCGTCGGCAAGCTGCGCCTTATCACAGCTTGGCCCTTCCCCGAGAATAAGATCCGCGAACTCGCGGCGAAGGTGAAAGCATTCGTCGTCCCCGAACTTAACCTGGGACAGATGGTGCGGGAAGTGGAGCGAGCTGCCGCCGGTCAGGCAAAGACATTCGCCGTGTCGCACGCCGGTGGCGGAGTTCACAAACCAGAAGACATCCTCAGGGTAATCGTGGAGGCGAGCAGATGTCAGACAGTTTGATCGGCATCACCAATCCAGTCGAGCCTTTTCTACGCACCGATCGCATGCCTCACATCTGGTGCCCGGGATGTGGCATCGGCACCACCGTGAACTCTTTCGCGCGCGCGCTCATCGACTCAAGAATCGACTTACGATCGCTGGCCTTGGTCTCGGGCATCGGCTGTACCGGGCGCGTGGCAGGCTATGTGAAACTTGATTCTTTCCACACCACTCACGGCCGCGCCATCCCGTTCGCTACCGGCCTCAAGCTGGCAAACCCAAAGCTAAACGTCGTCGTCTATTCCGGGGACGGCGATCTTTCGGCGATCGGGGGCAATCACCTCATCCACGCTGCGCGCCGCAACATTGATCTGAAGGTCATCTGCGTCAACAATCTGATCTATGCCATGACCGGCGGCCAGACTGCGCCCACCACTCCGGAGCACTCGACCACTTCCACCAATCCCTACGGCGTGTTCGAGCCATCGTTCAATTTGCCCCATCTCCTGGAAGCTGCCGGCGCAGTGTATGTCGCGCGCTGGACCACATTCCACGTGCGCCAACTGTCACGTTCTATCAGCGAGGCGTTCAAGAAGAAAGGCTTCTCCTTTATTGAAGTGATCTCACCCTGTCCAACGCTTTATCAACGCCGCAACAAACTGGGCGATAGTCTCGACACCATGAAGTACTACAAAGAGAAGAGCAAAGTCCGGCACGGAGCGCCGACCTGTGAGGTGGGTCTCACCATGACAGGGGAAATCATCGTGGGCAAGTTCGTTGACCGCGATCGCCCTGACTACGCAACCATGATGCGTGCGCAATACACCGAATCGCTGGGCGACCAATACATAGAACAAGATCAACCGGAGATGTTATGCAGTTAACAGAAATTCGTATCGCGGGTTTCGGCGGCCAAGGAGTAATCCTCTCGGCCATCCTCCTGGGCAAGGCAGCTTCGATTTATCAAGGAGCCTTCGCCACCATGACGCAGAACTTCGGCCCGGAAGCCCGTGGCGGCGCCTGCAGTGCACAGCTCGTCCTTTCCGATTCTCCGGTGTTATACCCCTACGTCACCCACCCGGACATTCTCATCGTAATGTCGCAAGAGGCCTATGTTCGCTTTGTTCCCGAGCTGAAAGATGGCGGCATCTTGATCGTCGAGCAGGATATGGTGCGCCTTTCCGATCCCACCCCTACGGGTCTCAATAAGGAAATCCAGGTCTATAGCATCCCGGCAACCCGGATCGCCGAAGAACTGGGAAAGCGCATGGTGCTGAATTCGGTGATGGTGGGATTCTTCACTGCAGTAACGCGCCTGCTTGATGCCGACGCAGTGCGCAAGGCGGTCGCTGATTCTGTTCCTCGAAGCTTCCTTAAACTGAATCTGGAGGCCTTTGAAAAAGGATTGCAATACGGGTCGGTTGCATTAACCATCCCGGCCAGCGCGGCGGACGCCGAACCGCAGGTGCAGTATTCGCCGGAGTGACACAATTAGAGGTGACGGTCCGTCAGCTTAGGAAAGTTCCTTCACCGGGGCATTTCTTCGAATTCTGCTGTCCGGAAGACTTGCATGGGAGCCCCAGACTCAAGGGTCATTCCTCTTATTCGCAAGCGGGACTTCCCTTCCATGGCATAAAGTACGACGTAACCCCGCACGGGACTTGAACGGCCGTGCGAAAATGCACGGAACATGCTCGACGCACTGAAGAAAAAGAAGAACCGGGCCCGGAGTGGTGAGCATCCGGGCTCGGTCGGGACTGTTCCATTTGGGAAGGCGACGGGGGAGGAGGCTGTCGGCTAAACCACGAATCGGCGGGACTTCTGTCCCTATGCCGAAACTGAGCCAGGACACCTTCGTACTCGCCCCACGCCTTCTCCAGCCGCTGCCCAGCCAATTCATGGCAGTGGCGCTGCGCATACAGGAACAGCCAAATAGCGATGCCTACTTCTGTAGCGTGCGAATGTACGACACAACCATCTTTACCTGGTCAGGAGCTAGGCTCTTCACGGTTCCCGGGTGTTTCGGTTTCTCCGTTACGGACTTGGCCATGTCGTCATCCGACGCCTTCTTTGCCTCGTCCGAAACCAGGCTCGGAATCTTGGCTGCGGGCTTACCCATGGCATCCACTCCGTGACAGACCGCACATTTTGCTTTGTAGATGGCGGCTCCGTCATCGGCAGCCCACGACAGATTAGGGACCAGGATGAACAGCCCTACCGCGATTACCATTACCAACATCACCAGTTTTGTCGTCTTCATGACTTGGATTCCTCTCCTCTTTCTGTTAACCCGACGAACGCATCGGTGCTTATCGCCGTCGAGCCGGCACTGAAAAAATAGCCGCTCATACAAGCCCTCGGGAGTTAGGCAAAAGAGCTTTAGTTGAGAGTCTCACGTTGAAAGGGACAGCTTCAGTGATCCAAATCACCCTAAACCGTGACTTGGTGAAAGAGGTAACGTCCTGAGCGCCGAGCACCGTGGCCCCCATTTTCAAGTGACTGCCAGACTTTGATCTCGATCCCAGCAGAGCTCCGACACAGCTCCGGATACCATACCTTCGCCGCCGGCGCTCGTCACAGCATCCGGTGATTTGCGTCACAGCATCATGGGGCCAAGAGGGCCACAATTGAGTCAGAAAAGTTTGAGCTTTCGGTGCTTAGGAGGAGGTAGATCATGAAAACCTCGCGCATCATCACTCCCCAGAGAAATAGGGTACCCAAGAGAACTCTAGTTGAGTTCTTGATAGCTTGTGGGGGTCGTTTCTTCTTAAGCGACATTCTAATTTTGACGGCTGTTGCGCTGATCTTAACAATCGCCCCGGCGGCAGGGCAGAAGCCCGAACCGGCGGTTGCGGTTTCGAAGCATGTCCAACGGCCAAGTCACGTTCGAAGGAACAGTGGAAGAAGTCAACTTTCCGCTTCCGCGATAAGGACGGCACGCCGAACTGGTAGCAGTTTGGAGCGGATCGGCTAGTACGTTTGGGCAGGAGTCGAAGACGGAAAGGAGGAAGCTTATGTCAGCGCTTGCACAGATACACGGTCCAAAGCAGAGTGTCGGATTCAAGCAGGTTTTAATTGCGACAGACTTCTCGGATGCGTCACGGCAAGCGCTCATGTACGCCGTTGCGATTGCGCGGCGATACGGTTCCAGGCTTTCCGTCCTACACGCACTTCCGCCGGCAGCGCGCGACCAAATCCCGCTAGAACCGTTGCCGCGAGAGCTAAATCGTCGCCGACTTGAAGCGGAAGAGCAAATGAAACACCTCGACGAGATGGTGCAAATGAAGGATCTCAACCACCATCTGCTGCTCGAACAAGGTCCAATATGGGATGTTTTTGCATCGGTGATTGAACGTGAGAATGTCGATCTGATGGTGCTTGGGACTCGCGGACGAAGCGGCCTCAAGAAACTCGCACTGGGATCGGTGGCGGAAGAAGTCCTGCGCCTGGCTCCCTGCCTGGTGCTTACGATTGGTCCGCATGTCCCTGCCGTCGACTCGGGCACGACCAAGTTGAGGCGGATCCTATTTGCAACCGATTTCGGAGCAGCTTCCGCCAAGGCTTTTCCGTATGCTCTATCGCTGGCGGAGGACTACCAGGCAAAGCTCGTACTACTGCACATGGTGCCGCCAATGCCAGTAGCTGATCTTGGCCCCGCCGCCTATGGCCCGTCTGGTTACGCTGCTGAACTATTTACAGAGTGGCAACGAACCACGCGAGGCGACAGTGTGAGAAAACTGAAGGAACTGGTTCCAAACAACACGAGTCTGGTGGCGGACCCAGAATATCTGGCCGTAACGGATTTCCTGCCGGAAGGGATCTTGAATGCAGCAGCTACACACAGAATCGACTTGATCGTTATGGGAGCGAACCGAACGCCCTCCCCACGAATGGCTGCGCACATACCGTGGGCTATCACACATGAAGTTATATGCCATGCCAAATGTCCCGTCTTGACAGTCCGCGACTAAGGAGGACTGTGTTAACGGAACGTGCCTGAGAGGCGGCAATAGCAACCGCGCGGCGATGAAATCTGATCGCCGCGCGGACATTTTATGAGCTCCAAATCTACCTACGGTTCGATGGCAACCTTCAAAACGCCGTCGCGATGCTCGGCAAAGAGCCGGTAGGCATCGATTATCTGATCGAGTCTAAAACGGTGCGTCAGCAGCGGCGTCAGATCCAGCCGCCGGTGAAGCACCATCTCCATCAGGCGTCGCATACGCTCTTTTCCCCCCGGGCAAAGTGTCGTGATGATTTTGTGATCGCCAAGACCTGCGGCAAACGGCTCAAGAGGTAGGGACAACTTTCCCGAATACACGCCAAGGCTGCTGAGGGTGCCTCCGGGTCGAAGAACCCGGAGCGCACTTTCAAACGTGCCCTGCGTGCCCAAGGCCTCAATCGCCACATCGACGCCCCGGCCGCCGGTGAGACGAAGAATTTCCGACACCGCATCGCACTCTTTGAAATTGAGCACAACGTCGGCACCCATTCGCTTCGCCATCGCTGCTCTTGCGGGGTCGGACTCGACTCCGATAATGAAGCTCGCTCCTTTAAGCCGCGCTCCCGCCGTCGCACAGAGCCCGATCGGTCCCTGAGCAAAGACTGCAGCAGTATCGCCGATCTTCAACTCGGCGCTTTCAGCTGCGGAAATACCCGTCGAGGCAATGTCAGCCAAAAGGACTACCTGTTCATCTTTCAGCGCATTCGGAATCTTTGCCAGGTTCGCTTGCGCGTTTGGCACGAGTAGATATTCGGCCTGTGCGCCGTGAATGGTGTTGCCGAATTTCCAGCCGCCAATCGGGCCGCCGCACTGTGACCACTGACCGCTCAGGCAGCTGCCGCACTGGCCACATGGCGTAATGGCTCCAACCAACACGCGGTCGCCGACTTTGTAGCCAAAAACACCTTCGCCCAGTTCGTGGATCACGCCGACCGGCTCGTGTCCAATGACAAGGCCCGGCCGTATTTTGTATTCGCCCTTCACAATGTGAATGTCGGTTCCGCAAATCGTTGTTAGCGTCACCCGAATTACGGCTTCTCCGACACCTGCTCTTGGAACGGGCACACTTTCGATCGCAATTTGGTTCGGTCCGTGAAATACGAGCGCCCGCATCATACCCGTGGATCTCGATTCGCGCTCCAATAATTGTGATGCCATGGTTGCCATTTCTGCCTCCCGATTCCACACCGGCTGATCTGAAGCTGTCTTCCCAAGCCGGTACGGAAACTCCTCTGAACAGTTTGCTCTCCTTGCAAGGACGACGCGATGCTCTCGCTCACTGCGACATGTGATGGGGATCACGATCGGGCAGAGTTTTTCCGCGCAGTCTGCAAATTTCAGCACACGTGACCGATATCACCAAGAACCGTGACTTGAAGCACGGTATCGAGGCCCTTCTGAGAGCACAATCAATTCTGTACAGGAGTTATGGAAGCTGTGCGGATGGAGGTTTCCATGAGCACCGCAACCGAAGTCAGAGAACCAGAGGCTCACAAATTAGCCAAGGTAAGGCGCCCGCCTCGAGTGCTGCTTTCCGCAGTACTAACGCCGGAAGGTCCGCTATTTGCAGATGTTCTGCTAGAAGCAAGTGGTCTGCAGCGTCGCCGCCGAACCCTGGCAACCGTATTGTCAATTTTCTTTCAATGCTTGCTTGTAGGTGGCTTACTGCTCGTGCCGTTGATGTACACGGAAACTCTACCCAGGCAGCAATTGCTCTCGTTTCTAACCGCGCCTCCGCCCCCACCTCCGCCCCCACCTCCTGCCGCATCCGCGGCTGCCGCCAAAACCGTGCAGCGCATAGAGAGTGATCTCATGGATGGCCGGCTACGCACTCCCAGCAGGATTCCGCAGAAGGTGCAGATGATTCGAGAAGAGGAGGCGCCGCCAGCTTTGTCTTCGGGCGGAGTCATCGGCGGAGTTCCGGGTGGAATTCCCGGCGGACAGTTGGGAGGCGTGATCGGTGGGATCATTAGTTCGACCTCGACTCTCTCGTCGGTGCCGAAACTAGCAGTTCCGGTGGCCCCAAAACGGGTTCGGATTTCTCAGGGAGTGACGGAAGGTCGTTTAATTCAGAAGATTGAACCTGCGTATCCGATCATTGCGCGAGCGGGACGCATTCAGGGTGAGGTAGTCCTCACCGCTATCATTTCCAAGACAGGCGAGATCCAGAACCTCATGCTGGTAAGCGGACATCCCATGCTGGTGCCGGCTGCGATAAATGCCGTCAAACAGTGGCGCTATCGTCCATTCTTACTCAACGGGGAACCCGTGGAGGTGGAAACCACGATCACCGTGAGTTTCCAACTTTCTGGTTGAGTGCCCCGATGAAGGTTGTGACGTTGAATGCTCGGATATTTCAAATCAAATTGTGGAGGTGCTTTATGAAAATCCTGGCAGCCGGCAAGCGGATCGGACTTAAGAACGTGTTGTTTGCGACAGACTTTTCCGAATATTCCGACGCCGCGTTACCTTATGCTGTAGCGATTGCCCGCCAGTACGGTGCGAAGTTATTCGGTGCCCATGTAGTGCCTTCGGAAGGTTACCTCTTTACTGCGCCGGAATGCTGGCCGGCTCTCATTCAACGGGAGGAACAATTGCAGCAAGAAGTGGCAGCGCGCCTTGAGGAGCAGCTTCCGGGAGTGCCGCACGAGGTGCTCTTCGGTGTAGGCGATGTGTGGAAGGTACTCTCCCGGCTTATTGGCGAGCATGACATTGATCTGATTGTGGTTGGCACTCATGGCCGCACGGCCGCCCGCAAGTTGTTGATGGGCTCGGTCGCCGAGAAGATATTCCGGCAGGCTACCTGCCCTGTTTTGATTGTTGGGCCGAACGTGCCTGGCATGAAGAACGGCGCAGGACCATTTCAGCGAATTTTGTTCGCAACAGATCTTAGTAAGGAATCTTTGGCTGCTCTATCCTATGCCGTTTCTATAGCTGAAGAAGATCAGTCACAACTGGCATTGCTGCACGTCGTCGAGGAAGCCTCCGCGGGCATCCTGGACCTGGAGGAAGTCACGGCGTCGCTGGTGCGCCGTCTTAAGGAACTAGCCCCACCTGAAGCCCAGTCGTGGTGTCGTGTGGAATGCCTGGTCGGGTTCAGCCACCAGTTCGCTCCACCGGCGGAGCGGGTTCTGGAAATCGCCAGCGAGCGCGGGGCAGACTTGATTGTTCTTGGTGTGCGCCCGACGCATGGAGCGGTGGTTACCCACCTGGCCCATACCACGGCCCAACAGATCGTGGCGCACGCTGCCTGTCCCGTGCTTACTATTCGGGGTTGAGCTGAAGCACAGTACCTGAAGCTCTGCAGGCCGGAAGCGAATCCCAAACATACGCGAATCGTCTATCCTTGACTAACGGTTTTTGCCGCCACAAGGCTGAGGGGTGAGGAGCTTTTGTGAGTTCAACTGAGGCTGATCTCGTGGAAGAGGCACCGAATGAAAAGAAACCGACAACACCAGAAAAATACGGCCTGGACGCAATGTTTGCTCCCAGTTCGGTGGCAGTCATCGGCGCGACTGATCGTCCCGGCACGGTAGGTCGAACCGTTCTGGAGAACCTGCTGCACGGCTTTCAAGGCGCCGTGTATGCCGTCAACACGAAGCATGAAGAAGTGCTGGGACTCAAAACCTACAAGAGCATTCGCAACATACCCCACCCTGTGGACCTTGCGGTAGTTGCTACCCCGGCGGCAACCGTCCCACAACTCATCGGGGAGTGCGTCGATGCCAGCGCCAAATCCGCGGTCGTGATTTCGGCCGGATTCAAGGAACGTGGTGCGGAAGGCATCGCCCTCGAACAGCAGATCCGTGAGCAGTTGCGCCGCAGCTCATCGCCCCTGCGCTTGATTGGACCAAACTGCCTGGGCATCATGAACCCAACGGTCGGATTGAATGCAACCTTCGCCAAAGACGCGCCAAAGGCCGGCAACGTCGCGTTCCTGAGTCAAAGCGGAGCGCTGCTGACGGCAATTCTCGATTGGAGCCAGCGGGAGCAAGTAAGCTTCAGCGCCATTGTTTCGACCGGCTCGATGCTGGATGTTGGGTGGGGCGACTTGATCTACCACTTCGGCGACGATCCACGCACCAAAAGCATCCTGCTCTACATGGAATCCGTGGGCGATGCGCGGTCGTTCCTGTCCGCGGCCCGCGAAGTTGCACTTACCAAGCCGATCATCGTAATTAAAGCCGGGCGTTCGCAAGCGGCCTCACGCGCGGCCGCCTCACATACGGGAGCGCTCACCGGCAGCGACGAAGTCTTGGACGCAGCCTTCCGCCGCTCAGGAGTTCTGCGGGTACACGATATCGCGGACCTTTTTTATATGGCGGAAGTACTCGGCCGGCAACCCCGCCCCAAAGGTCCGCGCCTCACGATCCTTACCAACGCCGGAGGCCCGGCCGTCCTCGCCACTGACTCGCTGGTCGCGAATGGCGGAGAGTTGGCTGAACTTTCCTCAGAGAGTTTGCGTCGCCTAGATGAATTCCTGCCCGCCCACTGGAGTCATAACAATCCCATTGACGTTCTCGGCGATGCTGATTCTGGGCGCTATGCTCGGGCCCTCGAAATTGCGTCCCAAGACCCGAACAGTGATGGCCTCCTGGTGATCCTAGCCCCGCAAGGAATGACCGATCCTCTGCAAATTGCAGAGCGTCTGAAGCCTTACGCCAAGGAATATGGCAAGCCCGTGCTTGCCAGTTGGATGGGAGGGAACAGCATTGCCGCCGGCGAAGCTGCCCTGAATTCGGCAGGCATTCCAACCTTTTCTTTCCCTGATACCGCAGCCCGCGCCTTCACCTACATGTGGCGGTACACATACAATCTCCGCGGACTCTACCAAACTCCCACGCTCACTGAAGACTCTGAGATGACGAGCGTGTCCCGCAATCAGGTCGAGCAAATCATCCAGAACGCACGAAGCAAAGGTCGCACTCTGCTCACTGAGGTGGAATCGAAGCAGTTGCTGTCACTTTACGGCATCCCCACGGTTGAGACCCGCGTCGCGGCCAGCTCAGATGAAGCGGCCAGGCTAGCTTTGGAAATTGGCTTTCCGGTCGTGCTGAAGATCTTTTCTGAAACCATCACGCATAAGACGGATGTTGGCGGAGTCAAACTCAACTTGCAAGACGAGGCGTCGGTCCGCGCTGCTTATCGCGCCATTCAGTCCTCCGTAACGGAGAAAGCTGGCCCCAACCAGTTCTCAGGCGTCACGGTGCAGCCGATGGTAAAGCTGGATGGCTACGAATTGATTCTGGGAAGCAGCGTGGACCCCCAGTTTGGGCCAGTCATCTTGTTCGGCTCTGGTGGCCAGCTTGTCGAAGTGTATCGCGACCGCGCCCTCGCGCTTCCTCCGCTGAACACGACGCTGGCCCAGCGAATGATGGAGCAAACACGAGTGTTCACCGCACTTAAAGGAGTCCGTGGACGCAAGTCGGTCGACCTGGCGGCTCTGGAGCGACTGCTGGTCCGGTTCAGTCAGCTCGTTCTCGAACAGCGATGGATTGCGGAAATTGACATCAATCCGCTGCTGGCTTCACCGGAGCGCCTGCTGGTCCTCGATGCCAGAATCGTGCTGCACGGTCCCGGCGTCACCCTCGATCAGTTGCCCAAGCCCGCTATTCGTCCATATCCCTTGCAGTATGTTTCGACCTGGACGATGAAAAATGGAAATCAGGTGACCATCCGCCCGATCCGCCCTGAAGATGAACCGCTGATGGTCAAGTTTCACGAAACGCTCTCCGACCAGAGCGTTTATTTGCGTTACTTCTGTTCCCTTAGCCTGAGCCGTCGAGTGGAGCATGAGCGACTGTTGCGGATTTGTTTCGGTGGCTACGACCGCGAAATGGTGCTGGTCACCGAGCGGATCGATCTCGCCACCGAAGAGCGCCGGATCATTGGCGTCGGGCGTATGAACAAACTTCACGCAAGAAACGAAGCGGAAGTCGCCGTGCTGGTTTCGGATCAGTATCAGAAACTTGGCTTAGGGAATGAACTGCTTCGTCGCGTGATCCAGATCGCTCGGGATGAACGGGTAAGCCAAATATCCGCGGAAATGTTGCCTGACAATATAGCGATGCAGATCATCACGAAGCGTCTTGGTTTTCGGGTTCACGCAAACGAAGATCCAATGTCAGTTCGAGCTTTCCTGGACCTCTGAATAATCCACGTGATGGTGCGCCGTTAATCCGAGCGCACTCAGCGCGTGTCGCTACAACATGATCGGCGCTGCTGACGGAAAGGAAGCTTGCGTCTCGTGACCGAAACCAATACGGACCTCATACAGATGGATGTGATGTTACTGGAATTGACCGGCCTCCGTGTGCTTCGCAAGCTAAAGCAAAACCAAATCACGAAGCAAATTCCTGTCATCGTGAGTGGACTTCCTCAAAACAGAGTTGCGAAGCTACGGGAAGAAGGTGCCGCAGCCTACATTGAGAAATCAGAAACATTTGACAACAATTTGACATTCTTGATCCACCCGATCGAACGTGTGCCGGGTAACGTATTGCATAACAATGAAGTGGAGTCATGCCACTAATGCCTAGACTGCGGATCGGCTCCAGGGGTTCGCAACTCGCTCTCTGGCAGGCCAACCACATTTCCGCGCTTCTGCGCGAACGCGGTCATCCAGTTGAAATCGAAATCATCCATACCACTGGTGACAAGATCACCGACGTGGCGCTCGCGATGGTCGGCACCAAGGGCATGTTCACGAAAGAGATCGAGGAAGCCCTCGCCGACGGAGCCGTCGATCTTGCTGTCCATTCGTTGAAGGACCTGCCCACAGAACTTCCTGCAGGATTCGAAATCGCTGCAATTACTGAACGGCAAGACCCACGCGACGCCTTCTGCTCGCGGCGTTACTCGAACATTCAAGACTTGCCTCAGGGCGCGAGCGTGGGTACATCCAGCCTACGCCGGCAAGCGCAACTCAAGGCCGTTCGTCCCGATCTCGACATTCATCCCCTACGAGGCAACATCGATACGCGTTTGCGTAAACTCGAACAGGGGGAATACGACGCCATCATTCTGGCGTTCGCCGGATTGAAGCGTCTTGCCAAAACGGAATTGATCAAGCAGATCATTCCCGCTAAAATCATGTGCCCTGCGGCTGGGCAGGGGGCGCTGGGCATAGAAATCCGCGAAGGTAACAGCACTGTTCGCCAGCATCTGGAATTTCTGAACGATGCCGCCACCCGCGCCGCTACGACATGCGAGCGCGCCTTGCTCAACAGTCTCGGCGGAGGCTGCCAGGTTCCAATCGGAGCGATTGCGACAATTCGCAGTGCCGAGCTCCATCTCGAAGCCATCGTCGCCGATCCCGACGGCTCAACGATTCTTCGCGAATCACGCGAAGGCAATGTGAGCGATCCCGAGAAACTTGGCAACACCGTCGGAAAAATCCTATTGAACCGAGGTGGCGATAAAATCCTGGAAGCTGTTTACGAGCGTGGCTTTGGCGCTCCATCACGACCCTAAGAAGCCCCTAGAAACGGTGACGTTGGAAGAAGCAGAGCTATGGCGGGCCTGCGCTCAAAGAC
Source organism: uncultured Acidobacteriaceae bacterium (assembly GCA_963837915.1). Lineage (GTDB taxonomy): Bacteria > Acidobacteriota > Terriglobia > Terriglobales > Acidobacteriaceae > DASRAA01. The sequence goes on along the minus strand of CAWIPZ010000046.1, from coordinate 13,201 downwards.
AATTGTTAATCACCGTCGTCGTGAGCTAAGGTGATTCATGCCGCTGCATTGCCTGCCGGGCAGCTTCACGACCGGAGCGGATACAATCAGGGACTCCGATGCCGTGGTACGCGTTACCGGCGAGCCCCAGACCGGGCATTTGCCTGAGCAGGCCCGCGATGCGATCGAGACGTTCAAGGTGTCCAACGCCATACTGCGCCATAGCTGACTTCCATTTATTGACGCGAGCAAAAAGAGGCGTCGCCTGTACGCCAAGGATCTGATGCAATTCGTCGCGGACGAGGGCGACGATTCCATCGTCGGAAACCTGCCAGATGTTTTCGGCGTTCGGTCCAGCGACGAAACAGCGCAGCAGAGCTCGACCTTCAGGCACTCGATAGGGGAATTTGTTATGAACGAAAGTCGTGGCCAGCAGGCGCTTGCCTTCGGCACGTGGCACGAGAAATCCGAAGCCAGGGGGTAGGGATTTGCGGACTTCGCGGTCGTAACCGAGTCCGACGGTAACGGAAGAGCTATAGCCGATAGATGCAAGTTCTGCGGATAGCTCTGAACTACAGAGCGACAAAATCTGCGCAGCCGCAGGCGCAGGGAGAGCGACAATGACAGAGTCGAAGCTATTCGATTTGAGTCCTGCATTAACTCTCCACTCTCCCTCTTCGCGTTCAATAGATTGCACGGGAGTGCTGGTGAGTAAGGAAGCGCGATTGAGCTTAGACACGAGCACTTCAACGAGCTGTTGCATACCGTTCTTGAGAGAAGTAAAAAGCGGAGGAAGAGTTTTGTTTGCCGCGTGCGACATTTTTCTTCTAGCAGCAAGCATTGCACGGCCGAGACTGCCGTGAGTTCGTTCCATCTCAGCGAAGCGTGGGAGAACGGCACGCACACTGAGGTTGCCACCTTCACCACCGTAGACACCAGAGAGAAGCGGGTCAGCAACACGGGTTACCATTTCGGCTCCGTAATGACGGTCGACAAACGATGCAACACTTTCGTCTTCATCGACCACCCTTGGCGGATGGAATAATTCCAGTGCCATGCGCAGCTTCGTGCTCCAGGAAAAGAGCGGAGAAAATCCCGTGGACAAGATTTTCGTCGGGACCATGAACATGAGTCCATCGGGCATCGAGACTAGACGTCGGCGAACAAGAATATAGGTCTTCCGGTCGACGTCGTTGGAGCCGATAAGCTGATCGCCAATCCCGAGCTCGCGGCACAAGTCTACAGCCCAAGGTTTTTCGCTGAGAAAAGAATCGGGCCCAGCTTCAATCAGGAAGCCTTGGATCTGCTCGGTGCACAGCACGCCTCCCGATCGCGGTGACGATTCGTAAACTACATATTCCATATCTCCGGCGCTTCGATGCTCTTCGAGTGTGAAGGCCGCGGCCAGTCCGGAGATTCCCCCACCAATGATCGCGACGCGAGTCATGGGACTCGACCTTCGACTTCTAGCATTCGAACCTTTAAGGCTCGGGGCAATTCTTGGGACTTCGAATCGATGTAGAGCGGTTGAATAACGAAGCGACCGATGTTTTTTTATGTTTTCGACCAAGTGCCCAACAGGCCCGAGACCATGTTTCCGTCAAATCTGAGAAAAGCAGAGTGGGGATCGAGATTTCCACCGCATGAACCAACCACTGTAGCACCTTAGTTCCTTTTGAATGAATTTCGGGCACTATCTGTTACTGAACTGAGACGAATTTGCCATGAGAGCGTTTGACGAAAATCTGACATTCCCGGAATAGAGGAATGATAAGCCGAGGCCGCTGAGGTCTGTGTCAAGACCGGGCGAAGGCCGCCGCGCTAGCGCGGTCGCAGAGTCTTGACACAGACGGCGCCTCGGCTACGCTCTGGCTATCCGAGGGATGTCATTTCGGAATGTAACACTACAGACCCAGACCGAAACCCTGACCAATCTGATTCGTGCGTGTAGGTTGTGGTTCTATCTTGTGGGCTACCGGTTCTTGCTGAATCGCAGGAGAATGCGACACGTCGCGACTGAGTTCTTGCCCGAGCGTCTGTGCATTATTCGTATAAATCTGCACGTCATAGCGTCCACGCGAGACGGAAACGTAGGCCATGCGGCTGTTGAGCAGGTCCTTCGCGCCCAACTCGGTGTCCACGTGAATGAGGACACGGTCGGCAGTCTGCCCTTGGCTGGAGTGGCTGGTCATGGCGTAGCCGTAGTCGAGGTGCGGACGCTTGTGTGTATCAAGCTCGACCGCGCGGCCATCGTCCATCTTCAGGCGCAGCCGGCTATCTCCGTCGACGGTTTCGATGGTTCCCAACTCGCGGTTTGCAACTCTGAGGTCGTTGGCCGGCGCGGTGAATTGGATGCGGTCGCCCACTGAAAAACTCCGCATCTCCGCGCGGAAGACCGAGACTCCCTGCTGTCGGCGTGGATCGTAGGTGCGCTGCGTACCGTCCTGCAGCTCTACTGTCAGCCGGTTTCTGGGCGCGTCGATGCTCTTCACCTGTGCGTACTCGCCTTTGCCGATGCCAGTCTCCTTCGAGGCGCGCGAGTAGCGCAGCACGTCCCCGACCTGATAGCGCTCGGCCCATGTGCGGTCTGCGCCGGTGAGGTCTTGGCGCGACAGAAGCGTCCGGATGCGGTGGTCCTCGTTACTAACGAGGCCCCTCCGCTGCAATTCCGCATGGATGCGCTCGTTGATCTCGATGCGAGAGCGATTATCAGGCGAAATCACCAGCGTGTTCTCCGGCGATTTTGCGTAGTCCTTCGCAATCGCGGTGATGCGCTCGTCGTGGCCTTGAATCTCATGGACTCGGCCCTGCCGGTCAAGATTCTGTATTGCTTCCTGTACTTCGCCCCGCGCAAGCTGCTCGACTACCCGCTTGACGCAAAGTACGATTTGCTCACAAGCACAGAGCTTAGGCAATAGCTCCTTCGTAGGACATAGTTACTCAGAGACCATTGCAGCAAACCCATTGCAACATCTAGGGCGGTAAGACTACAGTGTATCGTTGCATTTTCTGGGATTGTTCGCCGCGAGCTAAATCCCCCATTTGAGTCGCTGGCGCACTGCGTGGAAGGTTTCGTCTGAAATGAACCTAATGAATCTTCTGATTGCCTCAAAGCAATTCATCGGCATAAATGCGCCTCTGTTTGCATGGATGGCAGCTTTGATCCTGCTGCTGTCTGCGCTTTGGGCTTCCGCGACACTATTCGTTAAGGTCTATAACTTTCGAGCATCAGAGAAGAAACTACAATCCGCCTTGGCAAAACTTCCCAAGACAACTCTGGGAACTGCTCTAACGCTAACGGGACTTGAGCAGATTAGACTTCAATTCACGAAGCTACCACTGTTCTCACGTTGCTGGACACAACTGCAACAGAAGGTGATTCGCCGAACCGGACCGTCGGGTGACGAGTACTGGCTCTCCGTCCCTGCTTCTGAAATCCTTGAGCGTTCGTCCGTTACCGATGCGTACATCAATCGTGAGTGGTATGACGCGATTCCCGGAATCTTGGCCGGGACAGGACTCCTCGTCACCTTCGTCGCAATTCTCGTGGCATTGCTTCATGTACACCTCAAGAACAATCGTGTCGAAGGAATCGACTTGCTTATCGAGGGACTCTCGGGAAAATTTGTCTCCTCGATAGCCGCGTTGCTCGCGGCGACGCTCTTCGTTATCTTCGAAAAAACCCAACTGCACAAGCTTGATAGGTCGGTCACTGACCTTACCGATGCGATAGACGCCGTGATTCCGGCACTAACAACGATGCACGTGCTCGTTGAACTTCAGAAAGATATGGGCGAGCAGTCCGTTGCCTTCAGGGCATTCAACGCAGACTTGGCAGGTCGCCTGAAGCAATCTTTCAGTGAGAGCATGGGGCCCACGCTCGAAAGAATGGTTATCGCAGTAGAAGATTTGAACCACCTACTTCGGGCGGCCGAGGCCGCGAAGAGTGACACCATTTCCGAAAGTTTGGGAGGAATGATCTCGCGGTTGGAGACCTCGCTGGCCGACTCTCTCGGAAAGATGGGAGAGCAGTTCACTTCGTCGCTGTCAGGTAGCACGATGACACAATTTGCTCGTCTGTCGGACTCTGTCGCCGGGACAGCATCTGTCCTCGAACAGATGAATACGCAGAATCAGGCTACCCAATCGGCGCTCACCGAGCTTGTCACATTCGCCAAGAACTCTACCACGGAGCAAATGGCGCTTGGTCGAAGTCAGATTGAAGACCTCACGAACGTCCTTCGTTCCGTGCTGACCCAGATTGAGCAGACCACCGGGTCTTCCGTGAAAGACATGGGGGCTGCGCTGACGGCTTTGATGTCCGACCTTTCGACACGTGTGACCGAACTGACGGAACATAGCCGGACGACAATGGCTCAGAGTTCGCAAGCAAGCGCCGACGTAGCAAAGGCAGTCCTGAAAGATGCCAGCGACTGGAGTGTTGCTAGCAAGGAGCAGCTTGCAACCCTCATTGAGAAGCACACCAGCCAACTGAACACCGTCGACCGACTTCGAGGAGCACTTGAGGAATCCGCGAGCCGTTTCAACACATCTGCCTCTCATTTCAATTCGATCCTCGTAACACTGCAAAAAATAGTATCGGACACAAGCGTTTGTACAACCGCAATGAGCGGCGCGGCAAAGGCCGTTAAGGACTCTCAGGACAGCCTCCAGCGGATCGCCGGGTTGACCTCGACCCAAGTGGAGAACCTCGCTTTGGCAGGCCGTGAACAACAGAACCTCATTGGCAGGATTTCCCAAGCCATGCAGCAGTACGAGTACACCTTTGCGAAAGTCGAAACCTCGGCTTCGTCGCTGCTCCAGACATTGGAGCGCAATCTCGGCCAGCATTTGGAGCTATGCCAAAAGGGGTACGACTCCCTCATAAAGGTATCGGATGAACACTTTTCTTCCGCAACTCAGAGGCTGGGAGCGACGGTGGACGAGCTACAGGAATATCTTCAGGACTTGAGCGAGGTTTTAGCCACGAGGTCGGCGGGGAAGGCTCCACATGGCAACTGAAGGCAGGGGCGGCGGCGGAAGTCTGTCGAATTCCCTAACCGACCTGATGACATCGCTGATGGTGATCTTCGTTCTTTTGCTGGTGGCAACACTCAACAATGCTTCGGAGGAAGGCGCAAACACGCGCAGTTTGATGCTGGACAAACTCACACAAGAGCTAAAAGATTTTGAAAAACAGGGCGTAAGCGTGAAGCAAGACCCTAGAGACCCTTTAGGACTTCTTGTGCTGGTTCCCGAGAAAGCCCTCAAATTCGATGAAAATGAATCCAAGATTTCCATAGAGGGCGAGGAGTTCTTGAGTGAGTTTGTGCCCCGGTTCGCAAAGATCACCTGCAATGAGCGATTTCACGATGAAATCGGTTCGATTGTGGTAGAGGGTTACACGAATTCAAATGGAACTGATGAATACAATCTAGGACTGAGTCAGAGTCGCTCCTTGGCAGTCGTTCAACAGACCTTAGGTATTCTCGGCAATGCGGATGCCGAGTTAAAGGCACTTGGCAAGGAGGATGCTGAATTGAAGAATTGTTTTCTCGATTTCTTGTCTGCGAACGGACGAGGGAGTCGAGACCCAGTACTCGATGGCAACGGCAAAGAGGACAAAGAGCGGAGTCGCCGCGTTCAGTTTAAGATTCGTGTTCGTTCGTTCGAAGAACGCCATCAGGTGTAGCAGCGTCTGTCATATGGCCGAGACACGTTCTCTCTTGGAAGTTCTTGCTGGATTAGAGCGCTTATACGGCGCTATGCACAACGCCGTTCCTCCGGCGAATCCATCTGCTCGAACAATTGGCAAATTGCTTGCCACGGTCGCCAAGCTATCGGAACCCAAGAAGGCCCGACCCGCAAAGTGTCCGCCGGACTACATTGCGCTCTGGAATAGAGTTGGCTCTGGCGGTTCTGCCGAACTCACTCCCAGAGCCCTCCGATACTTGAGTTGGGAAACTGAGGTAGCAATTCTGCCTGCATTCCAGTCAGTAGCACTGAGCCCGGAAAGAATTAGTGCCCGTTCCATTCAAGGATTAGTTCGCAGCGTCCATAGGCGCTGGGACAGCGTCGCCAACTCACCCTCTGTTGGGAACCTTGTTGTGGCTCTGACAACATACCAAACAAGAAATGCCCTGCTTGGGAAATGGAAATACGGGTTGCAACACGTCCTGAATCAGGAGGGTCCGGAATACTTCGCGAGGGATATTCTCCGAGATGGGTTCCCGTGGGAAACGTGTGCAAACGCGTGGGCGTTGGAACCGGATACCGAATTTGGGAATCAAGTGCTGGAAAAGTGTGTAGCTCAATCGCTCAGTCGCTCCGGTGGTGATGCCGAGAGGCTTCAAGACATCGTGATTAGAGAGGTTCTTCCGAGTCGGCACTGGAGACCGAGTTCTTTCAAGACTGCCATTCAACAATTGGTTATTGCCTGCACCCGGTCCTCTCAGCAGCATTCCGAACGCCTCAAGACCTTCATCTTGACCGACTCTCGGCTGTTAGACCCCCGGCTTCCGGCAAACGGCACCAATTGGATCGGGATCAGCAATTCCGCACGTGACCTAGTCATCCAGTGGCTTTCTGCTGAGGACATCCAGCTTTTCTTTGACCATGTGTTGCCCACGCGAGACGACCCTCACGGCAGGAAGCCCTTCTGGTTGAAGTACAAGAATAAGGTGAAGAGATCGCGACCACTTCTCGACTCTCTGGACGAGAGCCGTTGGCAAGCAAATCGGCCACCAAGGGGAAGCGGAACTTCGGGAGGATGGATACAACTGCAATACAAGCGCATTCTTGTTGGATTTCGGTTCGGTGATAGTGGTTGAATTCAGCAAATACGGGAACGCAGTGTTTCTCTACGCAAACAGGGATGTACCGGACTTGATGGAGGATTTCTGGTCAGATCACCGATTCGCCATCAAAGAACTGAAGCAACCAGAAAACTGTGTAGACAGAAAAGGAATCAGCCACAATGTTCTCTGGCAGAGCAAGATGAGAACGTTGCTGGCACAGTTCGGCATCCATCCATAGGAGAGGCTAATTGGGTTGGACTTTACTGAATAGCGGCTCCGTCATAGTGACTGCCGAGACTGAGGGTGTCATCATCACCCATGGCCAAGGCTCACGCTCATCTACGGTATCCAGATTCGAGAGAATACTTCCGGCTCTCCTTCTTCAATTGGAGGATATGGAGATCGGGTCCAGGCAGTCGGAAACAACTTGGTGCATACCCTACCCGGAGTTCGCGGAGCTTGAATCACAGGAAATCGACGCATTCGAGAATCTATGCAAATGGTCACCATTTACGCTGGAATTGGAGTCAACACGTTGGTTGGGAGCGCCCGATTTCCGGTATCAGTATCGGTTCTTCCAAGGACGCTCGCCAGTACCATTTGAGCGACGCGGCTGCTTCGTTTGTGCTCACAACGATTGTTTCAGGCTTGATGCTGCCTCATTCAACTTGCTCGAAGCGATTGATTCATTTAATGCCACTCAGTCGGCCGACCGGACTAGTAGCGCCCTGCTTCAGTTCAGTCGAATCAAGGGTCTGGCAAGCTCTGTAGGCGCGAAACTCGACAAGACTTGAGTTCAGAACGTGTCTTGCTGCCCTCAAAGCTGGGAGTCGATATTGTTGCCGAGGCAGGTGGGCGAATCTCGTTTGTCCCAAAGGTTGAGGGCGTACCTCAGGACAGGCTCACCAGTGCGTTCTTTGCTGCCGATGACATCGAGAGCGTTTATGCGGTTGACGATCCTGCTGGCGGTCGTATCCGCGTGATTTTCGACGACACGCAACAAGAGGTTCTTCGCCGTATCCAACGAGTCAGGCATCTGGGTGGACAGTCGAAAGCAAAAGTGATGCGCGATCCCTCAGCGGTATTTGATGGGTTGTCGGGTGCGATGGAGTTTGCCTTTGGGCCACGCGTAACCGGAGTAGGTGACTTCCCATTTGCCGTCAGGCCGTATGTTGATGCACGCACTGGCATCTTTGATGGTCTTCCTCCAGTAGCACCTCGCACACCTGAGTATGGGCTTGAGTGCCGATATACGGATGGCACCTGTGAGCGGGTGCGTTTTTCTTCGCGGCAAGAACTCTTACAGTTTAGAAACCAGGTGGCGGACGCTCGAAGCCGTGGTGTTGGTACTGTCGAAATGAATGGTCGGACAATTTCGGTAGATTCCGCGCTTGAGAGTTCACTCGACGGATTGCTAACAGACGACGGGAGCAGGCCGATGCAGCCAGAGGAGCCGAAACGCTCCGGGCAATACGTACTGATTCTGACGAATGAAACGCAAGTGGACTATCAGGAGGCGGATGGCGGCAACGAAACTAGCGACATTCTAAATGTCCCGACTGCATTCGACGCCCGAGGCGAAGCCTCACCAGACTATTGGGTTTCAGTGGCTTCGGAAAAACTATGATCGAAACAGAAGCGGCTGCTTGTTGGCCGACGACATGGGTCTTGGAAAAACTCTTCAGGTTCTTCTTTTTCTAGCGTCGCTAATAGAATCGGGCGACCTTTCAGACAAGCAGGACGGCAACGGGTACCTACCTCCTTGGAACCCAATTTTGGTTGTCGCTCCAGTGATTCTCATTGAAAACGCGACATGGGAATCTGATATGCGCTCATTTTTTCGTGCCGAGGGCGCTGTCTTCGAACCTCTCCTTGTGTTGCACGGGCCGACGATTAAGCAATTTAGAAACCCTGATGTTCAAGGCAGGGAAACAGCGCTCGGCCACGCGGCCTTGAGGCTGGACGCCCTGCGGAAATACAAGGTCGTACTAACCAACTACGAAACTGTGGTGAACTATCAGCATTCATTTGCACGAATGAGATGGTCTGCTGTAGTTACGGATGAGGCTCAGGAATACAAGACACCAAGCACAAAAGTTTCGCATGCGTTGAAGGCACTGACCGCAAGATTTCGGATCGCCTGCACGGGAACTCCTGTCGAGACCCAACTCTTCGACATCTGGAACCTATTCGATTTCCTACAGCCGGGAATACTGCTGGGAAGCGCCTCCGAATTTAGAAGCAATTACGAGTCTTCAGAACAAACCAATAACTTGCCAAGGCTAAGAGAGCGACTGAAGCTCGGCATGTCCGATGCCCACCTGTTACGGCGCAACAAGGAGGATGTCTTAGACCTCCCGCCGAAGCACGAGCACTACTTGGAAAGCGATCTTTCACAAGCGCAACTGAACTGGCATATCGATCTGCTGAATAGGCGCTCAGGCAGTACGCCAGAGAGTCATCCGTTCTCCATCCTCCACAATCTAATTAGAGTTTCGCAGCACCCGGCACTAGTCCCACGTTTTGAACCGACGACGGCTGAGGATGCGATTGAAGCTGCCCCAAGCTTGAAAGCGTGATCGATTGCCTGAAAAAAATATGGAGCGCCTCAGAGAAGGCGCTCATTTTTACGCGCAGCATCGACATGCAGCAGTTGCTCGCTCTGACACTTGAACACGTCTTCCGGTTCCCAGTCCATATCGTTAACGGTGCTTCTAGTAAAGACGGACGGAGGGGAATCGGTAGCTCACGGCGTTCCATATAGTGGAAGCATTTCGAAAATCTTCTGGCTTCAACGTTTTAATTCTGTCGCCCGATGTCGCAGGCATCGGCTTGACCATCGTTGAAGCCAATCACGTTATTCACTATGGGCGATGGTGGAACCCGGCAAAAGAATCTCAGGCCACGGACCGCGTGTATCGGATTGGGCAAACTAAACCCGTCCATGTGTACTATCCAATTGCGAAGCACCCGGAGCGTACCTTTCCCTCATTCGACGAGAAGTTGGATGCGCTTCTCACGCGCCGAAAACAGCTAGCTGCGGACTTCCTTGCACCGATGCCAAGTGACGAAGACCTCCAAGGAGAACTGCTGGACTCGTTGGGTGCCACCTGTCGAGCGGTGCCTCGGCAACAACTTCTGACCGTCGATGACTTAAGCAAGATGACGTGGGACAGGTTTGAGTTTTTCGTTGCGCTCATTGAGGGAAAGTACGGTAGAAATGTTTGGGGGAGCCAAAGTCAGGAGATGGCGGGATCGACGTAGTGGCTCAGCAAGGCTCGCAGGTTCGGCTCATCCAGTGTAAACATACCCAATGGACCAACGCAGTGGATAGAGAGATGCTGATGGAATTGATCAGTTCTTGCGATGCATTTCACGGCAGTATCAGGGTCAGCGGGTTTACGTTCAAGCCAGTCCTCATCACGAACTCGTCAATCCCCCGAGCGGTCTTAGAGTTCGCCTTTAGTCGAGATATTGAACTCGTCGGCAATCGCGGATCGTTTAGCTCATACCTTGCCAATATCCAATGCTCAAGGGCCGAGGTCGAGACCATAGAGCGTCAGCGCTATACTTCCCTCGCGCAATTGAAGCGAGACCTGACCTCCAAGCTGACAAGCTAGAATCAGACGGAGATCAGCCGCCGAAGTTCTTCAAGCAGTTTGAGCAGCGCCAGCGTATCCTGTCCGCAATAGTCCAGCAGCGCCTTCCTGATCTTGTCTTGCTCTGTGATGTCCAAGGTTCCGCGAATGAGCGCCTGCCAAGCAGCCCGCATCCTGCCCGTCCGCCACGGTCATGCCGCGTAGGTCATCCTGGGGACGAGTGCAGGCAACACAGACTTTAATCAGTACGATCCGGCAAACGCCGGATGGTAAACGCGGTCGCGAATTACGGGCAGCAAATCCCACAGCCGACCTGAATCTTCTGACCCGGCCGGAGAATTCCGGCAGCCACCCGGCGAGTTCTGAGAGCCGCTGGGATTCGAATCCTGCGTTATACACGACTATGGTTCCGTGCTCGCCGAGTGCGTCTAGAACGACCTAACGAATTCATGCCGGGGATCGCTGGCATCCATGGCGAGAAACTCATGGTGTTCGGGTTGTGACCCTCGTTCCGTCTGCAAATGGAGCGAACACTGGAAGGGTAACTGCTATAAGGACGCATCCCTGTGAACCTAGGAATTGCCCGGTTTACGGTTTCGAAGTCTACGAAGTAGATCGGATATGGCATCGTCACCAGCTCCGCCTTCGGGCTACGCTGTCATACCACGGATCGCCCGTCTGTACGCTTGTAGCCGCTCGACTCTGAATCTCCGTCAAATCGAAGTCTTCCGGTATATCGAGGATCGACTCGAGTCCGATTGCTTCCAGTTCCTTTGCGGCACTCGCGTGGGAGCTCGGCAGGTATCCAATATGATCCTTCGGACGTGGCGGATTGCAGCGGTCGTAGAATTCGCAAGTGACCGGTCTGGTGCAATGGCGCCCGGGAGGCATCTCGGGAGCCTTCGGCATCGCCAGAACCGGCGTGAATTTTGACCGGAGTTGGAAGGTCATCTTCGGCTGCAACCGCTCGACTCGGCGGGTCAGATTCCTGATCTTGAAGATCCGCCAGGCATCGATAGAGCCGCCCTCGAATACGTAGTGGCGATTGACGTGCGCCAGACAGTCCGACGCCAAATCCACGCCGGAACCAGAGACGACACGGCTTTGGATGCCGAAATCGTCGACATGGTGGTCCTTAACGGCCGTGCTCGACTTGACCTCGATGAGCCGCCATCGACCGTCTCCTCGTCGATGAAACATATCGACGCGCACCACTACGTTGTGGTGCTTGAACGTTCCCTCGAAGATCGTGGGATCTGCCGGGTTGGCGACTAGCTCCCGCGTGGCACGAATCGCCTGGTCGAGACCGCGATCGCTCCGAATCTCGACGCCGCCCGGAAACAACTGGCGGGCGAGCATGCCGACTTCGCGCCCCTGCTGAATGATTGCCTCGGTCGCAGCATCCGGCTCTACCGCGAATTCCGGCTTATGCACTTGCCAATAGAGGCGCTTGAAGCACTGGCATCCCGCAAGGAATTTGGATTTGGAGATTTTCATGCCTTTTTTGTATCGCCGTCCCGTAGCTGCGACCTGCGTTTAGAATTCCCATCCCTGTCATTCGCAAGCTGTTCGATATTGATGTCAAAGTGTCGTTCAACGAAGGCTATCGTCTTGGGTTGCTTGCCCAAACTGGCCTGAGTTGTCCCTCGCTGTGCAAAGAGACCTGCATTTCTCTTCCAGAAAGCTCCATCGCGAGTCACACTCTTGATCGACTTCACTGCAATCATGTACTCGCAACGGATGTCATCGTCCAAGTTGTCTTTGACGGCAGTTTGGACGATGTCAATTAACAATTTCCCGCAAGCGTTCTTAGCAAACTCTGGGACTCGAAAATCCCTCGCGGGAGTTGCTTCCGACATGACTCGCCCGACCCCTACATAGCCAGCTTTGTTTAACCGGGCTACCACGATGTCTCCCGGATGAAGTCTGCGTATGGCGTCCCGAAACGCCTTCGCTTGACCCGCCCCCAGATAGCAATATTTCACGTTATCCTCCCAGCTTCGGTGTTCTCCATCGCCAACGTTGAAGTAATGCACTTGGTTTGGATAATCGAAGCCGGGAAGCTTCCTATGAAGAGTATTCGCAGGTCGGAAATTTGTCACTGAAGTGACCAGTCGCGATGTTCGTCAGGCCCCGAGAGTGCCAGATGAGCGTCTTTTCAACGAGCAACGCCTGTTCTTCGGTCAACCCCGTGGCAACGACTCGCACGATTGGCGTTTGCCCTTCTTTCTGTATCTGCTTGATCCTTGCCGTTTTTGCACCTTCTTTGACATCCAAGAGGTGTGAAAATTGCCGCGAACCTTGCCCTTTACCGTAATAGAAAGGTTGACGGTTTCGCGGGTCGATGTACACGTAAACGTAGAACGCTCTGCCTTTCTCGCGCATAGGTGAGCCTCCGCTGTTCATTTACTCTGCCAGTCGAGTGGATGGCTCTGGCGACGGGCGGCAGCTTTTCCGATTTCTTTCACCGCAGTTCCGCGTCCTGCTGCAACTCTTTGACCATGTCGCAGAACTCGCGCATGGCGAAAACAAGTTCTGTTGTTGTCTGCATGATCCTGCCAGTTCGAGCATATCTGGAAGGTCTCAAACTCGTTCTCAACACCTCGCGCCTTATGCCGCTCGGCTTCGTGCAGGCTGAAGGTCACTCCTACGTTCCGGCTCGCGATGCTCCCTTTGCTGTCGAAGAAGAGGAACGTGAGTACATACGCATTGATGAAGTTGGAGTCGCCCATCATCCCTCCTCTTGCCAGCAGTGCGCGTTCCTGCTGCGGAGGTTCCTAGCGTAGAGAGAAGCGGCCCGCAACTGATCTTGCAGGTCGCGGTCGT
>CAWIPZ010000045.1:0-6961 GCA_963837915.1 uncultured Acidobacteriaceae bacterium | reverse complement strand
CGCTGGCGAGTCTTCGCTACCAACCCTTAGGTGGAATTTGCGTCGGCTCCGGCGCCAGTTCCTCGGCGCTGGACGCCGGCCGGGCCAAGGAACACGGCGCCCTGCGAAAGCACATTTTTTTAAGCGCAGCCCCTCGTCATTTCGGTCGCCGTGAAAGAGTTATTCTTCGTCTCGCTCGAATGTCCCGAGACTTTCGACTCGGAGATGGATTTGTCGATGACACACACTGCAGACAGTAATGAGATTCGCTTCTACATCGCCTCCCAGCTGGCTGCGCAGCTGTGTATGATGAAACTGAAGATCTTTGGAACTTCCGCATTGCTGGCATTGCCAGCCATCACGCCGGAGCACTCGCTGACAAAGCCGCCGATAGGTATCCCGATCCAGGCGGATTCTGGGTTGTCTTGCGAGCGGTGAAGTCACGACGCCTTCGGTATCCGCAACAAGAATTCCTGGCGCTGGGAGTTTGGAAGCAGTAGGTAAATTCGACTGAGGGCCAAGAGTAGGGAGTCGGCGTCGCCGGAAGCGTCCAGATTTGCGCCAGCGAGAAAATCCGCGCAAATCATCTCCAGACAGTAACCCCGCGCTTTTTGATCAAGCATCAACGAAGCGGTTTCCAGCGCGGACTCGATGACCGCCAGTTGGCTCTTGTAAACCTTGAAGTACAGCATCTCCCAAGGTTCGGTCTCCTTACCGGTGAGGTGTCGTTCCACCTCTCGCTTAAACTCCTCCTTTGGCAGCTCCTGCGCTTTGTGCAACCAGGTTGCACAGTCGAACTTCTGCCCGTCTCGCCGTGCGACCTTGGCTAACTCAGCGGCCTTGGTCCATCCCATCTCTCTGAGGTCGCGATGGGCCTGCCGCGGCAGCTGCTCGTGAATCGCCATCAGGTAATATGCCTTCCGCCGCGACTCGGGAAATTTCTTCTCCAGAAACTCATCAAACGACTTTAGATTGTCCACCCGCCAGTATTGTCCTGCTCGAGCCTCGCAGAGGTACCTTCCGAGCTCCACGAAGCGTGTGTCCCGCTCCCGCTCCGTCGTCCGTTCCCAGTGCAGAATCTCGTCGATCTTCTCCAGCACGAACAAGGCGCGACGTTGATTCAGCTTGGGTGCCATCGGTGGCGGCCCGCTACTCCTCAAATTGGTCAATCCAATCAAGGTCGCTCGCTCCCGGCCGGCGAATGAGTTTCGAATCCAGCAGCTGCTGATCTCCCAAGCAAATCCCCAGATGGGAGCAGCTCACGCAACCGTTCTGGGGGAAACGAATCCCGCTGTGCGGAAGGAACTGGCCCGCTTCAATCTGATTGGCGGTGGTCTCAACCAGCTGGCCAAATTCCCGGCGCTGTTGATCATCAATCGATGTCTTCAGATACTGAATCTCGGGTGCGTTCTTGCGCACGAAGACGACTAGAGCAACATCGGGGATCCCCGTCATCCAGGAATAGCAGATCAGTTGGGGGTCGAGTGCCAATAGACCCTGCGGCTGATCCGGATAGCGGCAGGTCGTCGTTTTCCAATCGATGATGCATTTCGTTCCGTCCAGTTCGCCGATCGCATCGATGTAAGAAACGAATTGGCTCCCGGAGGGAAGCGAGCGCGTCAACTTCACTTGAAGGTTTTCTTTTGGACGCCCGATCCGAACACGATCATCCTGGGCAAACCGTTCGAGCAGGTGAATACCCTGGTGATAGAGCCGGTCCCAGGAGTCGTTCTTCGCATAGGCTAGGGACGCATCCTGGTACTTGCGCCATTCCTGGAAGAACGCAGCAGTCGAGTCTTCCCCAGCGAAATAAACAGCCAAAGCGTTTTCGAAGCAGCGGCCGAACATCATTGCGGCCTTGTCTTCTCTCTCGCGCCAACCATCGAGGTATCGGTAGCGATACTGCCGCGGGCAGCGGAGGTACTGGCTAATCTGCGTGAAGCTGTATGTCATTTGAGCCTCCTGCCACGACACCTTCGCGAGCATCCTTGGAGATGAATTCCCATTCGCTGGCTGGTGCAAATGCTTCGAGGTTGAGGAAGGTCCGTCCGGCGAATGACTTGCGGGTGGTTCGCAGAATGCCGGTGAGACCGAGCAGGCTCTTCTCATCCACTTCGTCTCGACCGAGCAGGTCGGAGTCATAGCCGAAATCCCGCAGGAACCAGTTCAATTTCCAGAGGGACTTCTGAGTGCAATAGAGGCGCCCGGCAATCTTGCGCGAAGCAAACTCCTGAGGTTCCGTGACTGTGAAGCTGAGGATGAAGAAGGGCTTCTGCGGGTGCCACCGATAATAAGCTCGGTCCACTCGCACCAGGAAGATGCCTTCCAGGAATTCGTTCGCTTGCGCCGGCTCGACATGCAGACCCGGAAAATGCCGTTTCATGACCGTACCTCCTCAGGCTGGCTATAGCTATTCAACTTGCAAATGAGCGCCGCGCGATCTTTCGCGGCCTCCTCGCTCACGGTTGAAACGAAGGCCTCGATGAGATCACGGCCGGCGTCCCGGAGTTCTTGCGTACCGCAGAAATCGGCCGCGTAGCGCTTCACCAGGTTGGAATCGAGTTCATACTTTCGAATCAGGAGGCAGAGCTTGTCCCGCAGTCTAGGCTGGCCGTTGCTTGAGCCATTCGATCCGGGGTTGCCGTTCGAGTGCGGAACCGAGACGAAGGGCTTTTGCGGTGCCGAGAGCGATCCGAGCTCTTCCACGCTGCAGAGCCCGATTCCGTAAGCTTTTCGGAGGGCCCGATTAACTGCTCGCGTCTCGGCCACACGCATTTCGGCGCCACGGACGAGGGGAGTCGTGTTCGTGGGATCGGCATCCCCAAAACCTACGAAACCAGTCGATTCAGGAGTTTTATAAACCATGGCGCGAAAAACCCATCGATGAGCGCCTGGGTCGCAAACCGCTCGAACGAGATTCGTCTTAATGCCAGCGCACTTATTTCGTTGAGCTATCGCTATCAGCCCCGAATGAGTCACGTACCATTTACCGCTCAAGAGACGAAGTTCGTCTCTAGCGACCGAGAGGCGGAACCTCGTAGTCATAAATCTGAGTTGTTGCAAAGCCTCTCGATCCAGTTTCCCCCACCTCGAATGAGAGAGCTGAACATTGGATCGCAACAAGCCACGTAGATATTTCATATTTCCTCCGAGACTGCAGTGCATTGCACTGCGTTGCAAGGCACAGTCTTGCATTTAAATTGCTTCTTGTCAACTTGGGCCGTTCGAGGGCACACTCAAAACCCGACGGACGGTTGCGCTGATGAAAAAAGACGCCCAATTTACGCTACGGTTCCCGACTGGTCTGAGAAGGGAATTGCAGGACATCGCTAATCACGAAGGTCGGAGCATGGCGCAAATTTGCGAAGCGTTTCTCAAGGCTGGGTCAGAGGCTTATAAGAAGCAGGGTGCAAGATTCCTACGGCGATTCCTCAACAAGACGGCATAAACTGAATCCGGCAGTTCTCCTATCGGACGCTCGTGATGCTCCCAAACAGTAAACAGGCAGTTCGGAATTCAGCTTAAAGCGCTTTTCTGACAGAGCTTTTCTTGATCGAATCCTCCTAGAAATTGGCACGAGTCGAGAAGATCGATTGTGCCCGAGGAGGAAATATATGGAAGCAGCATCGACCGCACCCGAACGCAGGGCCACCGGGCCTCGGACTGCCGCCGGCAAACGGCGCAGCCGCATGAACGCGATCAAACACGGCTTGTTCTCGAAACACTTGCTCCTCGACGGCGAAGATCCTGCCGAATATGAGAAGTTGCATCGTGACTTGAGGGACGATTGGCAGCCGGTAGGTCGCAGCATGGATCTCGAAGTCGAGCGGTTGGCCAGCCTCTATTGGCGACAGAGGCGAAGTCCGACCGCGGAAGCCGCTTTTATCTCGCGGTCGCCAGGCTTCGTGGGAACTGCCGGGAGAACGGATTTACCAAGCCAAGATATGTTACGTGTCTGCTTGAAAGATGGCTCGACGCCAGTGAATGCCAAAGTTGCGCTTCTGCAATACACCCTGAACGAATTAAACGAGGTCTCGGAGAATCTCTCGAAACGGGGGTTCGACTTCATCGAAGACCTAGGTAAGCTGGAGGGCATTTATGGAAATTTCCTGGATGGTACGGGGTGGACTCATTGCGAGAAAATCGTGACATTGCTGCTCCAAAGTTGCGATCGTCAAAGAACAAAATGTAAATCAGCGGAAGCCACGGATTTCGTGGGCGAGGCCATCGAAGCGATTCGCGCGGAAATGATACGCTTTGTCCAGCTTATCAGTGAAGAGAAATCAAAGGATGTAATGTACACGTCGTTTGCGGCTCTCGTTCCCTCTCAGTGTGATCTGGATCGCGTCATTCGCTGGGAGAGCCACCTGAGCCGCGAAATTGATCGGTCGATCAGCCGGCTCGAACGAATGCAGCGAGCTCGACGATCTCGCTCACCCTCGATCGGCGTAGATTTGGAATCGTGACTGATCATCGGTCGAGTCTCGCCTTGGCGGCGACGTCGTTCGGCTTCCGGAAATTTCGTGTAAGCGACGCGTGGCGTTCTGCGATATCGCATCCCGTGAACAAGACACACTAGGAATTTGGCCGGTCAATGCGCGCGCGGTTGCGCTCGCTTCAGGTTCTCCGAGCATTTGATATCCTAAGCTGTCGGAAGCACTCCGCGTCGGTCGTCAAAGTTTCTCCGCGCGAGCGGCGCAAGTCGCAGCCGTAAAACGGATGAAGATCCAAATTTCAAATTCACCCCCACCTATATACTAGATGTTTAGTTAGTATGGAGGCGTCAGGGCCTATACTTGGCGAAAAGTCCGAGGAAACTCCGGTCCCCGTGCACTCACGATGAGCGGGGTGTTTCTGCAAAACGAACTCCACTAACTTCTTTGAATAGAGCAATTTGGTTTCGCGCTAAGCATTTATAAGTGGATCCTAAACCGTGTTAAGCGCTTCGAAACACGGATCGGACGTGTCGACCAATCCTAGAGTTGAATGTACTTCGGCACCAGCGCGGAAAAGCAACAATTGCAAAAGACAAGCGTCGATCGTCGTTGGAATCGGAACCCGCACCCTTCAAAAACCGAAGGGATACGGCACCCCGAAATTCAAAGGCGTACGTCGAGGTGTTTTGGAAGGGTGCGCCCCACTCGGCGCGCGGCACGGGGGCGGATCATACTCGATGGGGCGCCAGCAACTCGAAAACACGCAGGAAATGCACCGCCCTTCGAAGCGGCACTGCCACTTCTCAGGCTGAATCGCGCTGCAGCGCGATTCACGAAAGGTATGCCCTTCGGCCCCTGCCACAGGCAGGGCCCCAGGATAAACTAAGGCTCCGACCTACAACGAATGTGGCTTGCGCCCTCAAGTGCGGCCCGCCACGGCGGGCAGGCACCCGGAAATTCAACGGCGCGCGCTTAGCTGGTCCGAAAGAGTGCGCACCTACCTGCCGGCCGATCCCGTTGCTGTTCGATGTTAGACAGCCAGCGGTGAAACTTTGGTGGCATGGTATCTTACCCACCCGAAAAGGAGGCGCATGGAGCGGGACTACGACTTGTTCGAAGTGCTACCAGATGGCGCGCTCATCTGGCGGGAGATGGTGCATGGCCATGAAGCCGCAATTCAGAAATTATTGGAATTATCGAAGCAAACAGCCAACGAAGTTCGCGTGATGCACGTTCTCACCAACAGTTTGATTGCCTCGATGAATGAACGTAAAGCATAGCGGGGCCGCGATGCGAATGAAAAGCGGCGGCGACCTACCGGCCCGCGTCTAAATCCCCACCCTTCGCATGAAACAAAGGCGCGAAGGATGGGGCACCCGGAAATTTGAGTGCGTGCGTCGAGGTGTTTTGGAAGGGTGCGCCAGCCGCGCACCCGCGCCCTATACATTTTTCACCGGTTAGGCGTAAGTTCTTACGATGACGGCTTGAGAGAGAGATATGTGCGGGTTTAGCGGTGGTTCGAGTTGGCTTATCGGAAAAAGGGACGCGGTGACATCCCATGCCGAACAGGGGCAAACGGTTTTGGATCCTGATATTCCTGCTGGTACTGGCATTCTATTCAGCTGTGGTGTTCCGCGGATTAACCGAGAGCACGCGGCGCTCGCTACTGCTGCGAGATGAGACGGACGCAGCGGACCGCGTGTCTATTTCCATCGTGGTCACTAACGCCAACCCGGCAACTCACGAACTAACCGCGCAGGTCAGCTTTCGCCTTTCGGGAAACATAGCCAGAGATGAGGTTACTCCGGCGGTGGATCTGCACCTGCTGATGAACAACTTCCGTGGAGAGCAGGAGTTCGATTTCGCGAAGGACAAGCGAATGAACCGGATCGAGGCGGTGTTTCCCATTAACGGCGATTTGAATAAATACCCGCTGGACAGATATGACACGACGGTGCGGCTGCTAATGATCACGCCTGCGCGAAATGCGCCGGCGGAAGTGCCGAAGATACCGCCAAGCATTACCCAACATACGCACCCAACCGATGAATTGGCGGTGAGCCCCACTGCGCTGCTGCAGAATGAGCCAGTGGCGCTTTCGATTTCGTTATCGGCTTCGGTACCGGGGATCCGATTCGAAGGGAATGTATCGCGGGGCAGCAGCCAAGAACCCACGGGGATTGTGCTGCATCTGACGCGAGCGACGAATGTGATCGCTCTCTCGTTTTTCGTGATGTTAATGATGACAGCCTTGTCCTTGAGCCTGCTGGCGATGGCGATACGAGCAAGGACAGCAGAGAAGACGGACCTATTACCTCTCTCCGTTTCGATTACATTGATTTTCGGATTGCCGGCACTGCGCAATATTCAGCCGGGGATTCCGCCCGTGGGAGCGCTGGTTGACTACGTTACGTTTATTTGGGCGGAGTTGATCGTGGCGGCGTCGGCCGTGATCATCATGTGGACTTGGTTGTTGCGGACGGGACCTAAATCGTAGTCCCTAACCGGCGAGACTAAGATTCTTCGTGTGGACTCGTCTAAATCCG
>CAWIPZ010000044.1:0-9357 GCA_963837915.1 uncultured Acidobacteriaceae bacterium | reverse complement strand
TGCCCATTAAAAGGACCCGAAATGAACGATTTGATTGCAGTTGAAAAGATCGCGCGGATGGGAGAAACTGAAGACGCTGGTGCTCGACAGCGTCTCCTCGCCGATTACGAAACGCGTGTACAACATGGCGCTGGACGAATTTTTGGCCTGGTTCCAGCAGGCGCCGCGGCCCGGCTTCACCAAGGCCACCGTGAGCGCGTGGCGGGTATCGCTGGAAGACCGCCGGCTCGGCTCGTCGTCGATCATCGTTCGGATGTCGGCGATTCGCAAGCTGGCCGCCGAGGCGGCTGACAACGGCATGCTCGCGCCAGAACTGCCGCCGAAATCAGTTGGTGAGGAGCGTGACAGTTCAACGGTTATGAACCGCCCGGCTTATGGCCCTTTCTAGCCGCGCAACGAAATCTCTGAGGCTGACGCCGAAAGCCCGGCAGAATGTTCGGAGTTTCGATTACGTCGAGGCGCCGCTCGCCCCGTTCGCACTTGCTGACGAACGTCTGCGTTTCGCCGAGCATCTTGGCAAGTTGGACTTGCGAGAGACCTGCATCCTGACGGGATTTTCTCAACACCTTCAAGAATACGGCGTACCGTACCGAGTGGATGGACTTTTCCATTGCGTCCGCGAACGCAACGGATTCAGATTACTAGCCCAAGATCGAATAGTCCAAAAACGACTATACTGAACAGCGGCTATCTACATGGTGAAACGAGGAATCGCTGCAGCAATAGCCTCGGCACGAGTCGTAAGCCGAGGTTGCTATGTGTTGAGTCATCGCCACGGTTCAGTTCCATGGAGCCTGTTTCAGCGCTAGTCGTGTGTTCTGGCTTGGCGATCGCGGGCACCACGCCGGCCAGCATTACGCTGACCAGTTCCCTAAACCCATCTGTCGTTGGCCAAGCGATCACTTTGACGGCGCTATGGGGACAGGGGCCGCGAATGCTTCCAGAAGCCTCGTCTCTCCCGATTGTGCGGGGCCTTGCCTGCCCGCTGCCAGCATGACCTTCTATGACGGAAATACAGCTCTGGGTACCATTGCAGGAACTGATTTTCCTGTCATTGGTAGCTTCACACTCGTGATAACGCAGCTCATGGCTGGCGTGCATTCCATTTCCGCGTCGTACCCCGGTGACGGGAATTACGCCGCAGTCACATCCGCTCAATTGGCGCAGACCGTTCTTCCTCTACAGATCACCAACTCGTCAACGTTGCCCCAGGGTATTGTCGGCAGCCCCTACTTGGTTACTCTTGCAACCAATGCCGGACCCGGGTCTTACACCTGGGCGGTTTCCGCAGGAAGTCCGCCGCCTGGACTGACCCTGGGGTCCGGCGGAGTCCTGTCCGGGAAGCCCACAGGAGTGGGTACACTTCGTTTACCGTAAACGTCACTGACAGTCTGGGAGCCGTGGCTTCTGCCACGTTCTCTATTACTGTGACGGCATTTTCAGCGCCGATCGCTAGTTTCCTGGTCACAGCCTTGGCAGGTGGCTATGGCGCTGGTACGGCTGCATCGCTCGGAGACGGAGGGCTAGCGCTGCAGGCGCAGTTGTTCGATCCCGATTCTGTTGCTGTGGAGCGGCTGGAAATGTTTTCATTGCTGACTCAGACGACAACCGGATCAGGAAAGTCGCCCCAAGCCGCGTAATCTCGACTTTCGCTGGAACGGGAGTTCTCGGCTCAGGGGGGATTGGCGGCTTAGCGACGAACGCGCAGCTAACTTATCCTCAGGGTGTTGCTGTTGATTTGCTCGGTCGAGTTTACATCGGGCAATTGACCGAACGGGAACCGCACACCCGCGACTATCAGTTGCGCGTAGTCGATTCGACGGGGATCATAACAAGCTTCGCGTCTCAATTCTCCTGCGTAATCGCGTTGGCGGTGGATAACGCAAATAATATCTATGTCTCCGGTTCGTACACGTCTGCATCGCGCCCAGAAAGCGTCTTTACAGTTTCGCCAAGCGGTACGGTTACTCGTATCGCAGGAACGGGATCGGACGGGTTCAGCGGCGATGGGCTGGAGCCTGAATGCTCAATTTAACGTAGCGGCTGGACTTGCGATCGACAACGTTTCAGGCACCCTTTACATCGCTGATTCGGGCAACAATCGCGTGCGTGCAATCTCACCGACGGGGACCATTCAAACAGTAGCCGGTACGGGAGTGCAGGGCTTCAGCGGCGACGGCGGTCTAGGAGTGGCTGCGGAATTGAGCGGTCCAACTGGCGTCGCAGTTGATGCAGGCGGAAACGTCTACATTGCAGATAGTGGGAATAGCCGGATAAGGATGCTCAGCTCATCGGGCTTGATCTCGACCGTAGCCGGCAACGGGACGGAGGACCTTGGGCCAGAAGCAATGAGCACTCCCGGGGGTACGTTCCCGGAAACGGCAACGGCGGTCCAGGCCTTCTGAGTTCGATATCGCCTGCGGGCACGGTCGCCAACGGACTCCAATGGGGCGATTACTTTACGGAAAACAATTTCGGCGGGAATACCGTCAGAAAGCTGATCCCGTCCGCCTCCACTGCGGGGTGCATGTATTCAGTGCTTCCTTCACAGGTGTCTGTTCTTGTTGGAGGCGGATCCAACACCGCCAATGTGATCGCTTCACAGAATTCTTGCCCCTGGCTAGCGTTTTCCACGGTTGATTGGATCATCTTAACGGAGTGGGACAAGCGGTACGGGGAACGGAACAGTCGACTATACTGTGGCACCGAATCTGCTATCCGCGGCCCGTACCGCGGTCATTCCGGTTGCGGGCCAACTGATCACCGTCACCCAGCCCGGTGCTACCTGCGCGCTGGCCGTGACGTCCAACAGGTCTCCGCGCCGGCCGCGGGGTTGAGCGGCACAGTGAACGTCAGCGCGAACCTGCCCGATTGTTCCTGGACTGCAGTCACCAACGCACCTTGGCTGTTCATCACGTCCGGAGCGTCCGGCCAGGGCAACGGAACTGTCAACTACTCAGTCGCGGCCAACGGCGCGGACGCGAGAACAGGAACCATTACCATCGCGGGGCAAACTGTCACATTCAACCAGGCGACCGCTCCCTGGAATTATCTTCGCCATCGATATCAATCGTCGCCAACGCCGCGAGCGGCACCTCACCATTTGCCGCGGGGCAGTTGTCTCATCGTTTACGGATCGCAGCTCGGCCCTACGATCGGCGTTAGCGCTCAGATTGGTTCAAATCTCGTCGGTGCCGCTCTCGACAGGTGGCACGACCGTCACGTTCGACGGAATCGCCGCACCCGTTCTCTATTCACGAACAGACATCGTGAACACTGCAATTCCATGCGGGCTTGCAGGCCACGCGTCTACTCAATTGGTTGTCGAGTACCTCGGCGTGCAATCCCCGCCGATGACCATTCAGCTTAGCTCCGCGGCGCCAGCTATCTTCACGGCCAATTCGAGCGGGACGGGGCAAGGCCTAGTTTTGAACCAGGACTATTCCCTAAATGGCCCCCACAACCCTGCTGCACGCGGCTCATCCATCTCGCTTTACGCTACTGGTATTGGAGCGATGTCTCCGGCTTGCATCGATGGGGATATTTCCCAAGCCAATTTTCCGAGCGCAACGTTGCCCGTGATAGTGGGAATCGGTAATGTCGGCGCCCAGGTTCTCTATCCGGCCAGGCACCCGATCTGATGGCGGGAGTGGCGCAAATCAACGCCGTCTCCCGACCGACATCGCAGCCGGAGTGGTGCTTCTCACTCTGGTGGTGAATGGTCTTTTCAGTCCAGCGGGTGTAACTATTGCAGCTGAAATTATAGGGAGCTACACGTCTGGGAGTCGGTTAAGCGGGGTTACAAGCCAGCGTCCCTTGACGAGGCCGTGTTCGCTATCTGGAGGCCAAAAAACGAAAGAAATGTTCGATGACCGGGACGGCAGGCCATGGCAGGCTCAATTATTGCGCCCCGTGCTCGTCCTCTGTTTGTCGATCGCCATACCGCTGCTGGCAGCCCCGGAAAAACCGCCAAGAACTTATTCCGAACACGGGAAGATCATTGACATTGAGGGTCACCCCGAAAGGTACGGCGGTGGCGTGTACACGGACGCCAACGGGGATGTGAAAAGCAGACCCGTTCGCAGAGTTCAGGTTTACTACTGGACCCTCCTCACCACATCGGTGGAATATCGCATCGAGTCCACCTCGCCGGTCAGACCTCTATGGATGCCGCGCGCCAAAGGCGCCGGCAACCTCGCGGATGAGGTCGATTTCCGAATTGACAAGGGTATGGTTTACATCCAATACGGCGACAAAGAGCGCCGCTACCGGATCGTGAGCGAGCGTCTCGTCGGCAAGCCGCAACAATGACGTCGGGTGAGTCCCATCGCGCCAGCGCCCCCGGGCTGGAAGCGTTTGCGAGAGGTACTCGGATGGGCTGGGCCAGGCCAGTCGCGAAACTGTCCATCGATAATCTTGATGTTGACTCTACGAGGGGCCGGCAATATTTGCGTATTGCAGGCTGGGCCATTTTTTTCTAAGCTGCTCCTCCACATTCACGACACGTTGCGCCAATCCTGATGCATTCCAAGGCCGTCCAAACGCCCCTCCGATTCCATCCCGAATAGCATTCAGGACTGGAGACGGAAAGCCTTGTAGGTCCGATCGTATACTCCACGCAGCCAGATCAGCAATCTGCAATCCGGGACAAACAAGATCGGTGTCCATCGTGAATGATCCCATCCGCCTTTCAATCTCCTTGGGCAATCCTCTCGAATCAGTTTGTACTGGACTTCAACGTCCAGATTCAACGTCCCGTTACTTTCGGGATCAAGCACTATGGCGATTCTCCCTTCATGCTTTCGAAATTCTTTGTTCGCCACCTCAACAGCAAGAGATAGGACGCCGTGAAAACATGCAAAGTAGGGATTCCAGTACGTCTTCTTTGACTGCACCATCCCCCATCACGGAAACATATTTCATCCCATTTGATTGTCGAGGACACCTCGACAAACCGGGAGTTGCATTTTCTGAATGTACTAGCAAACTTATCGCGTTTCTGCTGCACGGCCTCATCTGCCCAACCCCGGAATTGTTTGCCAAACGCGCGATCTGGTCCGCGCCTTACGCATTCGCTGGCCTTAAAGTAATCTATCCTGGGACTAGAATCCAACTCAGCGACCCACAGCCGTTCGAGTTCAAACCACTCCACAGTCTGTGCGATGTAACCAGCGACTACAAAAACGCCGCTTCCGTTTTTCGCCGCTTCCGTCACATTTAAGGGCAAGCATGGCAGTTACATCCTTTGGACTTGCCCCCATTTTTGACACAACCAGTTAAGACTCAAAATCCATTCAAAGGAGAATTGGGTCATGGGGTTGTCGAGAAGGATGTTCACCAAGGAGTTCAAGCTGGCAGCGGTACAGCGGCTGGAACGAGGGAGTTCCATCGGTGAGGTGGCGCGGGCGCTGGAAGTGAACCCGAATGTGCTGCACCGCTGGCGGCGTGAGATTCGCCAGGGGCCAGGCAACGTGTTTCCGGGACAGGGCAAGCAGCGGTGGGCCGAAGGACGCATCGCGGAGCTGGAACGCAAGATCGGCCAACAGGCCCTGGAGATCGATTTTTTGAAGGGGTGCTTGCAGCGCATCGAGCAACAGCGGATGCTGCAGGCGTTGACTGGAAATCCGCCGTCTACCAAAAGGTCCAAGAAGAAGTGAAGGCCGGCGGCAGACTCACGGTCGAACGCCTGGTGAAGCTGGGTCGGGTTTCCCGGTCTGGCTTCTATCGTTTCGACGACGCCGATCCGGGTCCAGATCCGGACATGGACTTGCGCGACGCGATTCAGAAGATCGCGGTGGAGTGGCCCAGCTACGGGCGGCCGCGCATGACCAAGGAACTGCGCGAGCGCGGTTGGACGGTGAATCCGAAGCGCGTCTACCGGCTGATGCGCGAGGACAACCTGCTGTGCGTGCGCAAGCGCAAGTTCGTCGTGACCACGGATTCCAACCACACACGCAAGGTGTATCCGAACCTGGCGCGAGAAATGGCTCTGACCGCGATCAATCAACTGTGGCGGGCCGATATCACCTACATCCGGCTGCGTGACGAGTTCGTCTTCCTGGCCGTGATTCTGGACGCGTACTCGCGCCGCGTGATCGGCTGGGCACTGGATCGCACGATGGAAGACGAACTCACACTCACTGCGCTACGCATGGCGCTCTCGCGCCGCGCCGTCGAGCCCGGCTTGGTCCATCACTCCGACCGTGGCTCGCAGTATGCCAGCAACGATTACACGGATCTGCTCAGAGCCAACGGCATCGAAATCAGCATGTCGCGCAAGGGCAATCCGTGGGATAACGCGGCCTGCGAATCATTTATGAAAACGCTGAAGTATGAAGAAGTGCTACGCAACGAATATCGCGATCTGGCCGACGCTCGCGCATCCATCCGCGAGTTTCTGGAAAAGATCTACAATCAGAAACGACTGCACTCGGCTCTCGGCTACATGCCGCCGGCCCGGTTTGAAGCAAGTCAAAAGGATGCCGCTGCGCGGCACATCTCTTTATGAGTTTTCCCAGGCATCAGGAAATCTTTCCATCCGATGGAGGCGCCAGCCCTGCGGCCAACGCCCCCGCCCATCGTCTGGATGAGTTTCCAGCTGGTTATTCCTCGGCGGGTTGCTCTCCAGCAGTGCCCGCCTCCGCTTCACCAGCCGGGCACCAGTATGCTGTAATGTCGTCTTGCCGGTCGACTACTTTTCATCGAACGGTCAACTGTGTCTTAACCGTTTGTGTCACTCCAGGGGGCAAGCGCAACGTGACCCGTAGCGCCCTGCCGAACAGCAGAGGCCGTCTGCCAAAGTGGAGTGCCTCTTCGGGTTTCGCTTCAAGAAACTGCCGCGGGATAAGTTTTCTGCTAACCGCTACACGGCTTTTCCTCGTCTCTCTGTATGAGGAGACAAATTGAGTATGCTACCGGACACGACTCAAGGCTCAGTGATGTTCGCACAAGAATCGCTGACACGGCGTATCCTTCTCATCGAGGACGATCCGGCCGACGCGAACCTCATGCAGATCGTGCACGACGACAAGATTCCGTGGTCATCCCTGGATATTGTGAGCAGCGGATCAGAAGCGATCCATTATCTTTGTGGTGAAGGAGTGTACCCGAAGGCAAGTGTACCGGACGTGATCTTGATGGACATGTTTCTGCCCATGACCTCCGGTCTGGAGTTGATCGGTGACATCCGGGCGTTGCCGGGCTGTGACGTGATCCCGATCGTGATGATCTCGGGTTCGGAAAACCCCATTCTTCTCCGGCAAGCCTATCAGCTTGGCGCCAACTGTGTCATTAAGAAATCCAGCACACTGGAGGACTATTTCAGGAAGCTCGCGCGCTGTCTTGAGTTTTGGTGCCGCATAGCAGAATTGCCGCATCCGAAAAATGGAAGAAGCGTTCTCTGCGCCCGGTAGGGCTTAGCGGACCTGTCGCAAATCTTGATTTAGTGGTGCGCCCGGCATGACTCGAACATGCGACCTTCTGGTTCGTAGCTAAGAACCAACGTACTTTCATAGACTTAGCACTGGGCACAGTGGTTGTTCAGCATTGCGCATTGTCGCGAGTTATCAAAGGCTTCGCGGACGGCGAGACATGGGCCTGGGTAGCACCGAGTAAGGGTTATATGCGCTGTATAGGCACAAATTTGGGCACAATTGATTCTTGGTGCAGACGTCGAGAAGTTTCCATTGCTAGAGACGTTACTCTCTGTATGGCAGGCGTAAGGCATTTCACCCAAGACCTGCCAAGGCGCTAGGCAACTAGGAATTCGGCGACAAGCCAAAAGCTAGCGCGAGCGCGGCAGCCGCTCCGAGAACGTGCAAGACCGCGAGGATGGCCAGAGTAGCTCGAAAGCCGCCGACAACGCTGCCCATACCCAAGGGGCGCCGCACCCACTCTTCCGTTTGTGTAAGGATCGCGTTGCGGTCGCCATGTGAGTCGGTCGTTCCAATAGACAGATCAGCACGGCCGCCGTTTGGAAGATCAATGGCTTTTGTCAGTCCTAAAAGTTCCTCGTAGACGGCTTTTCGGTGGACGGTGCGCCGATAATATCTGTGAAACGTGCCCACTGAACGCGCCCCAATAAACGAGGTACAAAATCCCGCCACGAAGATAGTGGCAACCAGAAGATTAGAAAGCCTTCCACCTGCGACTTTCAATAGACCTGCCCCGGCCGATAGAACTGCGATGTTGAATACGGTGAGATGTAGGAGCCTGTCGTTGTTGAGTTTCACCTGAAACCGATATTCCTCGATTGCGACTTTATATAGCTCGATCAGTTGCTCGGGGTTCAGGGTTAAGTCCACGCGTGCTTCTTACGATGCGCGCTCCTGAAGGTAGAAGTCAAGCAGATATCGGAACGTCGGCGTGAATCGGGAGGGATCCTGTACAACCATCGATTGCACTCGATCGACGGGGCAAAACTCCACTTCGGCGATGTGCGTAGGATCGAGCGCGAATGGTCCATCGCTTCGAGCTTCGAAGAGGGTAATGAACTTGACGCAGGCGTCGTCGACCATTCTGGTTTTTCCAACCTTTCTTAACGGTAGATCGGTTAAGCCTAATTCCTCCCGGAGCCGGCGAGTTGCCGCTTGGGTGTAGTCTTCACCGGCCCCCACATACGCCGCCACGGAAGACCCCCAGCGCCCGGGGTGACGGAGTCGTGTCGGGGAGAGCCTCTGGAGAAGCAACTCTCCCCTGGAGTTAAAGATAAATACGTGGGTCACCCTGAAATTTGCGGGCCGCTTGAACAGTTCCGCACGGTCGATGGTCCCAATCGGTTGATCCTGTTCGTTAACCTTATCGACAACCGTAGATGCAGGCATCGGTTCCTCCCCCGCGCTGTCGTATCTATTACAATACATAAATGCCCTACTGGCAAGCATTGGTTCTTATTTAAATACCATGGGTCGCACTCGCATCGTCACACGGGATGACGCCTTTTGGGAATCTGTGCGTTCGAGTTTGGAAGATCTCAACGCTGCTGGTCAAAGTTGGACTGCAATAGCGAGCGCACTGGGAATCGGTAAGCAAACGCTTACAGGTTTTCGCAAACGTCGGACGCCAGCCCTCGATTCAGAAGCTCTGCTCAAGCTTTGCACCGTCTTGAAAACGGCTCTCACGTTTCAAGGTCGGACGATCCGCGCCAACCGAAGAAAGTGCTCAGGAAGAACCCGTGTTGCAGTTACAGATGGAGTTCGACGATAGTTTCGAGTTGAGGGCCGATCCGTTGCCCCAGGTTGTTCTAAGACGCAAGCCGCCGAATCGTGTGTCATACATCGGCATCCGCATTGAACAGATCGTTAAGGGCCGAGTGTAGGTGGGCGTTTGGACAGGTCAGTTGGTCACTACCGTTAATGA
>CAWIPZ010000043.1:0-37591 GCA_963837915.1 uncultured Acidobacteriaceae bacterium | reverse complement strand
CTCAATATTCAGACCGCTCCTCGCTTCATCCGAGTATGTGCGCACTATTTGCATTTTGCGGCCGTCCGCATAACGGCCCATCGCGTCCATCTGGTTTTCTGTGGAATATTGCTGGTGTTCCGTGGACATCCTGACGTACTGGGCTGCTCGGGCAGGTCCCGCAGTCTTTTCAGAAGCGCTCTCTCTGACGGACCTCATTTCGTCCCTACTTCCGAAAACTCGTTAAGAGCTGATTACCTGAGGTTGCGCTCGTGCCGATCTAGATAAATATTTGCGACGTGGAGTTTCCGCCTTTCCGCGTAGCGGCGAATGGCGGATTTCTGCTTGGTTGAATGCGGATGGTTTTCGGCTGAGATACGGACGTATCCTGCCACGCGAACGGGTTCCGTTCTCTTCTTGGGAATGCGTACTCGGTCGGTCCCCATCTCGTGCTACCGATTCTTGCTAGAAGCTGTTTACATCATGTGCTGTTGACGGCGTGAACAATGCGTCTTGCTCGAAATGGCCGTTCAATCGGGATTCGTTCTCGCATGGCGCTTGCTCGCTGAAGGGAAAGTCTTGCGGATACTTCTCGAACCACTGAGGAGAACCTGCAATGTAATCAGCATCATAAAGAAAACTTCTGTTCGCCCTTGTTAAATTCTTGTGACAGAGGGAAAGCCTTTGCTTGCGGGTTTTTGCCGCAAAGATGTCTCAAACGGGGAAGACTTTTCCACAGGAACTTATTCCTGTCACATAGCAGCGAGCGTGTGCCGTATTCTTGAGGGATGGCTGCAACCGAAAGGTAGGTTTCTCTCATCGCCGCTGTCGTAGACGAGCGGCTGAAGAATGAATTAAGCCGCGCAGGTCTCCAAGACCTGCGCGGCGGCGGATTTCTGATTGAGGTAGTCGGCAGCCCGTTGCGCGTGAGCGGCTGCAGCAAAAATAGCGCGATTGTCTTTCTTGAGGACTTCCAGCCACGTCGCGATATAGGCGGCGTTTTCTTCGCGCGGCTCCTCGTGAAGTTCGAGATCGGCGCACAGGAAAGCAGATCCCAGCTCGGCAACGAGTTCTTCGCGGCTGTAACCTTCATCGCCCCAGCTCTTGCGGCCGAAGTCACGGTTAAGGCGCTGCGCGTGTTTTGTCCAGTGGGTCAATTCGTGGGCGAGAGTGGCGTAGTAGCTCTCGGCGTCCCGGAACGCTTCGAACGGCGGCATCTGTACGTAATCTAGTTCCTGGCCGTAGTAGGCACGATTCCCGCCGTGTTTGATCGTGGCGCCCAGACTGCCGAAAAACTTCTCCGCATGGTCTATGCGCGCCACAGGATCGTGCGTCGGAACAGCCTTAGCGTAGTAGATTTCGGGCAACCCTTCGATCTGCTCCACGTTGAAAACCGTGTAGCCCTTCATGTAAGGGATTTCGCGCTCGACATCCTCGCCGGTCTTGTCGTCATGCTCGGTCCGCGTGATGGCGTTGGCGTAGACCACGAGTGAGCCTTTCTCGCCCTTGCGGACATGCGCGTTCAATTCGCCGGCCTGGCGGTAGGTCATCCAGATCGGCGCGGCGAAGTTCTGACTGAGAGCAGACATCCAGAGGGACAGGACGTTGATTCCGGAGTAGGGCTGGCCGTTAAAACGCAGAGGACGGGTAATCCGGCCGGCGGCGTGCTCAGCATTCCATGGACGAGTCCACGGGCGGACGCCTTTTTCCAGATACTCCACGATCTGTGCGGTGATGCGGCTGTAAACGTCTTTTCTTTCGGTGGTGTTTTGCATTGTCTTCTTCTCCTTCAAAACAAATTTTTTCTTCGCGAAAACCCGCGACGGTTTTGAAGGCGTTCAGCGGCGCGGACCTGTCAAGGGCGCGGTTTGTTCGCGTTCATCGGAGACCCTTGACAGGGAGCACCGCTGGAATAACGCCGGTTTTGAAAGGCGCGGGTTGAGTGGAGAAAAAATGGAAAGAAAACGACTTCGGCTAAGAACACCGAATGGGAATGGCGGTTGGTTCAGCCTCGGTGGAAGCGGAGAGGACAAAGCAACGCGGCGAGAGGGCTGGGACAGCGACTAACTGGAGAACAACGATGGTTCCCGGTAGCGTTGCGCGATCGCCCATTTCTTCACGCGTTCACGTATAAGGCGCAACAGGCTTGCCATCATTAAGAAAAACTAGTATATTTTTTCTTAACCGTCAAACATGCAACTCATGCAAACCATGCATGATCAGATAGTTGCGAGGATTGAGCAGCTCGGAGAAGGCAAAGCATTCTCGGCGAAGGATTTTCTGGACATCGCAAGCCGAACCATGATCGATGTGACCCTCGCAAGCCTCGCTCAGAGCGGAAAAATCCGGCGTATCAGGCGCGGTCTCTATGACCTGCCCAAGATCAACGCGGCGCTCGGTGGGAAATTGAGCCCGGATATTGACGAGGCGGCACAGGCCATAGCTCGAAGGCAACGATGGAAAATCGTGCCGGAAGGAGCATGGGCGGCGAATCTGCTTGGGTTCTCTACTCAAGTGCCGGCCAAGATCATTTACCTGACCGACGGCCCGAATAATGAGGTAGCGATCGGACGCCGCAGCATTCATTTCAAGCACGCGCGACCGAAAGCGATGGCCGGACTTGAAGGCAAATTTGCGCTCGTGGTTCAGGCTCTTCGTCACCTGGGCAAGGAGGGGATCGGGCCGCGCGAAATCGAGACAATTACGGACAGCGCTCTCCCCTGCTGAGAAACGCCGACTCGTGAAAGACGCGCGGTTCGGCGTGGATTGGATCTATGAAGTGGCGAAAAAGATTGCGGAGAAAACGCGCGTGAACAAAGTCGCACAGATGCCTGCGCGCGAGCGCGCTGACTTGTTCGCCGAAACAGCGGAGCGAAAAGTCTTGCCGGAAGCCATTATTGAAAAAGACTTCTGGGTCTGCTGGATGCTGAAACAGCTTTTCTCAATCGAGGCTCTTACCGGGCGGCTGCTCTTTAAGGGCGGCACGTCGCTGTCGAAGATATTCCACGCAATTAACCGGTTCTCCGAGGATATAGATCTGGCCGTGGACTACGAGGCGTTAGGTTTCAAAGGAGAACGTGACCCGCGACGGGAGGGTATCTCAAAGACGAAGCGGGCAGGCATCCTCGACGAGATGATGGCGGAATGCCGGCGGTATATCGGTGGTGAATT
This sequence comes from uncultured Acidobacteriaceae bacterium, assembly GCA_963837915.1. Taxonomy (GTDB): domain Bacteria; phylum Acidobacteriota; class Terriglobia; order Terriglobales; family Acidobacteriaceae; genus DASRAA01. The sequence continues at coordinate 34,441 of CAWIPZ010000043.1, read as the reverse complement.
TCTGGATGTGCTTAAAGCACGTTGCGGAGAAATTCTCGGAGCGACGGACGCATGGAGTCTTCACGTTCAGTGAGCAGGACCCGAACGTGGTTCAGTTTCGTTATCCATCTGCAATCACGAAGAATCTTGATTACGTTTCTCCCCAGGTCGTGCTTGAGTTGGGAACGCACGCGGAATTTGTGCCGCATGATCGCTTTACGATCCGCTCATTCGCTGCCGAAGAATTTCCGAATGTGGTTGTCGATGGAGACGTTGCAGTCGTCGCGCTGCTCGCGAAGCGGACCTTTTGGGAGAAGGCAACAATTCTTCATGCGGAATACTACCGCCCGCCGGAGAAACCAATCCTCGACCGCTATTCGCGTCATTACTATGACGTTGCCATGCTGGCGCAAGGGCCGATACGAGCGGACGCTCTGGCCGACCGGGATCTGCTAACGCAAGTTGTGAGACATAAGGAGACGTTCTATCCTTCCGCCTGGGCTCGCTACGATCTTGCGCGTCCTGGAAGCTTCCGGCTTTCGCCGGTCGAGAACCGGGTTGCGGCATTGGAACGGGACTACCGGAATATGGCTGTCATGATATTCGGGGATGCGCCCAAATTTGACTGGATCATGGAAACGCTGACGACGCTTGAGCGTGAAATAAACAAATAACCGCATGAACAAGAAAGATCTCAGCGAGCGCGACATCTGCTCCAAGTTCATAGGCCCCGCAGTGAAACGCGCGGGCTGGGACGGGATGATGCAGATCCGCGAGGAGGTCAACTTCACCAAAGGCCGCATCATCGTCCGAGGAAAGCTCGTCACCCGCGGCAAAGCCAAGCGTGCCGATTACATTCTTTATTACAAGCCCAATATCCCGATCGCCATCATCGAGGCGAAGGACAATAACCACAGCGTCGGCTCCGGGATACAGCAGGCCCTCGACTATGCGGTGACGCTCAACATTCCGTTCGTGTTCTCTTCCAACGGCGATGGCTTTGTTTTTCATGACCGCACCGGGACGAGCATGGAGAAGGAAGCTACGCTTTCGCTCGACGCCTTCCCGTCACCCAAAGAACTCTGGTCCAAATACCGCGCCTGGAAAGGACTCACGCCCGACGAGGAAGCGATTGTCCTGCAGGATTATTTTGAAGACGGCAGCGGCAAGGGACCACGTTACTACCAGATGAACGCGATCAACGCGGCGGTGGAAGCCATTGCGAAAGGCCAGAACCGAATTCTCCTGGTCATGGCTACCGGCACCGGCAAGACGTACACCGCGTTTCAGATTATCTGGAGGTTGTGGAAGGCCGGGCGCAAGAAACGCATCCTGTTTCTCGCTGACCGCAATGTCCTTATCGATCAGACGATGGTGAATGATTTCAGGCCGTTCGGCGCGGCCATGGCCAAGCTCAGCACCGGCTCCAAGACCATCGAGCGCGCAGACGGGGCCGAGGTCGAACTTACCACGGCGCTCGACAAAAAGCGCCGCATCGACACTGCCTACGAGGTATACCTGGGCCTTTATCAGGCCATCACCGGGCCGGAGGAGCGCCAGAAGCTTTTCCGGGAATTCTCGCCCGGCTTTTTTGACCTGATTGTCATTGACGAATGCCACCGTGGCAGCGCCGCCGACGATGCCGCCTGGAAAGAAATCCTCGAATATTTCTCCGCCGCTACGCAGATCGGCCTAACCGCAACACCAAAGGAAACCAAGTACGTCTCAAACATTCATTATTTCGGGCCGCCGGTTTACACCTACTCACTGAGGCAAGGCATCGAGGACGGCTTCCTGGCCCCGTACAAAGTGATCAAGGTCCATATCGATGTCGATGTCCACGGCTACCGGCCGGAGAGGGGCGACTTGGATCGCGACGGCAACGAAATCGAAGACCGCATCTACAACACCAAGGATTTTGACCGCACCCTCGTCATTGATGATCGCACCAAGCTTGTCGCCAAAAAAGTCTCCGACTTCCTGAAAGAAAGCCGTGATCGTTTCCAGAAGACCATCGTGTTTTGCGTGGATGAGGAACACGCAGCCCGGATGCGGCAGGCGTTAATTAACGAAAACAAAGACCTGTGCGACGAGAACCACCGCTATGTCATGCGCATCACGGGGAGCGACACGGAGGGGCAGGCGCAGCTCGGAAACTTCATCGACCCCGAAGCAAAGTATCCCGTTCTTGTCACGACCTCGCGGCTGCTCTCCACTGGCGTGGACGCCCAGACTTGCCGGCTCATCGTCCTTGACCGCGCTGTCGGCTCGATGACCGAGTTTAAGCAAATCGTCGGGCGGGGCACCCGCGTTCATGAGGACACTAAGAAATTTTATTTCACGTTGATTGATTTCAGGGGCGCGACCAACCACTTCGCCGACCCGGACTTTGACGGCGAGCCGGTGCAGATTTACGAGCCCGGCGAGACTGACCCCATCGCCCCGCCCGACGATGTGCCCCTTGATGCAAACGGCGAGCCAATGCCGCCGCAGCCTGGAGATGACGAGGTGATTGTCGATCAACCGCCCGACATCAATATCAATGTTAACGAAGAGCCACCGCGCAAGATTTATGTGGATGGGGTAGGCGCCACCATAGTCGCTGAGCGTGTGGAATACCTCGATGAGCAGGGGAGGCTCGTTACAGAAACGCTGCGTGACTTCACGAAGAAGGCCCTGAAGAAGCGCTTCGCCAGCCTCGATGACTTCCTCAAGCGCTGGAAATCTGCCGAGCGCAAGCAGGCCATCATCGAAGAACTTGAAAACGAAGGCCTCTCTCTTGAGCCGCTGGCAGACGAAGTGGGCAAGGACCTCGATCCCTTCGACCTTATCTGTCATGTGGCCTTCGACCAGCCCGCGCTCACGCGCCGTGAGCGTGCGGAGAATGTGCGCAAAAAGAACGTCTTCACCAAATACGGTCCCCCTGCTCGCGCTGTGCTTGAAGCGCTCTTGCAAAAATATCAGGATCAGGGTGTCATCGATCTTGGCGACCCGCGAATTCTGCAGATCCCGCCGCTCGATACAATGGGAACACCCATCCAGCTCATAAAAGAATTTGGGACGCGGGCGGATTTCATGTTCGCGGTGCAGGAACTCCAGTCCGCTCTCTACCAGAAGGAAGCTTGAGCAATGTCAGTTCGCAATGCCGTCAAATCAATACAAGACATCATGCGCCAGGACTCCGGTGTCGATGGCGATGCCCAACGCATCTCGCAACTCTGCTGGATGTTCTTCCTGAAAATCATCGACGACCAGGATCAGCAACTGGAGCTTATGCAGGACGGCTATCAGTCACCGATCCCGGCAAAGCTCCGTTGGCGTAGTTGGGCCGCTGATCCCGAAGGCATCACTGGCGAAGAACTTCTGACGTTCATTAACATCCAACTCTTTCCGCAGCTCAAAGAACTCTCCTTATCGGGAAAGCATGCTGACCGTCGACGCGTTGTGCGAAGCGTGTTCGAGGATGCCTACAACTATATGAAATCTGGCCAGCTCATGCGCCAGGTCGTCAACAAGATCAACGAGGTTGATTTTAATAACCTGGCCGAGCGGCAGCACTTCGGTGACATTTACGAGCAAGTTCTAAATGACCTGCAGAGCGCAGGCAATGCGGGCGAGTATTACACGCCGCGAGCCGTCACGGCTTTCATGGTAGACCGCATCGATCCTAAGCCTGGCGAGATTCTATTTGACCCAGCCTGCGGCACCGGCGGATTCCTTACTTGCGCTATTAGCCACATGCGCAAACGATATGTGAAAAAAGTGGAGGACGAGCGGCATATGCAAGAAGGGCTGCGGGCGGTCGAGAAAAAGCAACTGCCTCACATGCTATGTGTAACAAATATGCTCCTGCACAGCGTTGAGAATCCCAGCTTCGTCCGCCACGACAATACGCTGGCGCGTCCCTACATCAGCTATACGCAGTCTGATCGTGTAGACATTGTCCTCACCAACCCGCCCTTCGGCGGGCGCGAGGAAGACGGCATCGAGAGCAACTTTCCAAAACACTTTCAGACGCGCGAGACAGCCGACCTCTTCCTTGCCCTCATCATCCGTATCCTGAAACCAGAAGGCCAGGCAGCGGTCGTATTGCCGGACGGTTCTCTGTTCGGCGAAGGCGTGAAGACCCGGCTTAAGGAGCACCTGATGGAAGAATGTAACTTGCACACCATCGTCCGTCTGCCCAACAGCGTCTTCAAGCCTTACGCCAGCATCGGCACTAACCTTCTGTTCTTCGAGAAGGGTGCGCCGACGAAAGACATTTGGTTCTACGAGCACCGCGTACCTGAGGACCAAAAAGCCTATTCCATGACCAGACCCATCCGTATCGAGCACTTCAAACCCTGCGTTGAATGGTGGGGAGGTACGAAACGTAAGGGAAGGGTGGAAAGCGATGTTACATGGAAAGTTACCGCAGACGAAGTGAAGGTGCGCGGCTATAACCTCGACTTCAAGAACCCCCACACCGTCGCAGATGACCACGCCGAGCCAAGAGAACTGCTGACTAAACTCGACGAGGCGGAGAGCCGTGCCTCCGTGCTGCGCGAACAGCTGAAGGCCATTCTGGCGGAGGCGCTGTTGCGATGAATCCCGAGGTCCTCCTTGCCCATTTCAACCGCATCAGTGATGCGCCCGAAGCCGTCCCGCGTTTTCGGCAATTCATTATCGATCTCTCCGTGCGAGGTAAGCTTGTTGAGCAAGACCCGAGAGATGAGCCGGCGTCCGAACTCCGTGGGCGACTCAAGACAGAGTGGAAGTGCAAGAGAATAATCAAGAATGACCAAGTATCACGAGAAATCCAAGAAGTCGAAAAACCCTACTCCCTTCCAAACAATTGGCAATGGATTCGTCTCGGCGAATGCCTAGAAATGATCAATGGAAGAGCATTTAAGCCGACCGACTGGCTTCCGGTTGGATTGCCGATTGTCCGAATTCAGAACCTCAATACCGAAAATGCTCCTTTCAACTACTGCAACGAATCGACGGTCCTTCCAAGACATATCATCGATTCAGGCTGTTTCTTGATCAGCTGGTCTGGAACCCCCGGTACGTCATTCGGTGCGTTTATTTGGAAGCGTGGAAGGGCCGCATTGAATCAGCACATTTTCAAGTGCGATCTGATCGGTGGCGCCTACTACGACCGGTTTCTTCAAATAGCGATCAATGGACGCCTAGACGAGATGATTGCCAAAGCACATGGCGGGGTAGGACTCCAACATATAACCAAAGGCAAACTAGAAAACCTCCCGCTATCCCTTCCGCCGCTTGCTGAACAACGTCGCATCGTTGCCAAGGTCGATGAATTGATGGCACTGTGCGATCAGTTGGAGACGGCACGAAATGAGCGGGAGGTTCGACAGGACCGGCTTGCGGCGGCATCCCACCACCACCTCAACAACGGTTCGGATCCAGAATCTCTTCGCCGGTACGCAAGCTTCTATCTCACTCATTTCCAGTGCGTGACTGCTCGACCTGCCTATATCCGACAACTCCGAGCTACCATTCTTAACCTTGCTATTCGTGGGCGGCTTGTTGCCCAAGATCCCAACGATGAGCCGGTGGTTGCAATGCTCGCGCAAAATGACCAAGCCCGGCAAGCGATCGGTGGTGAGGATCGGAGGGCAGACGCTGATAGCCAAACATTATTGGCTGCAGATGATAGGTGGAATATCCCTCGCGGGTGGAATTGGCGTGCTCTCGCCGACCTTGTGTTGTTTATCGACTATCGTGGCAAAACCCCCACAAAGACTGAACGGGGAGTACGGCTCGTCACCGCGAAGAATGTGAAAAAGGGCTTCATAAACATTTCTCCGGAGGAATTCCTCTGCGAACGTGACTACCACCTGTGGATGACGCGGGGCTTTCCGAAAGTGGGGGATATCCTGTTCACAACGGAAGCCCCGATGGGCAATGCAGCCGTCGTACGCTTAGAGGAGCGCTTCGCACTCGCGCAGAGGGTAATATGCTTCCGTCCGTACGGCGCGATGAATCCTGATTTCCTCACGCTCCAGCTCTTATCAGACCCTTTTCAGTCGATTTTGAACAAGACCGCCACGGGCCTCACTGCAAAGGGAATCAAAGCGGCAAAGCTTAAACGCCTTCCAGTAGCCATCCCACCTCTCGCAGAGCAGATCCGCATCGTTGCCAAGGTCAACGAACTGATGGCTGTATGCGACCGACTGGAGGCGCAGCTCACCATTGCACAGGACGAAAGCGACCACTTGCTTGAAGCAGTTCTCCACCATGCGCTGCATAGTAGCGATCAAATACGGGAAGAAGTAGACCGGTGAGCGTGTATCAGATTGCAGTTTTCGATAATGGATCTGCCTCCCACTCGAATACACTGCGCGCCACTATCGAGCAGAGACTTTTAGACCTCGGCATTCGTTTTGGGCATGCTCTGCTCAACGGCTGGTGGACTGATAGCGGACCTTACCGCCTGAAATTGCTCGCATCAAGCAGATTAGATCGCAATTTGCGACCGCATGCCGAGTTTACTCCTCATCAGCCAGCACTCCATAAATCCTCATATTTCCGCGCCGCGTCGTGTGCGAATCGGAGGTTTTAGACCTTTCTCGCAATGAAGAACAACCAGAGCCTCAATTGTGCTTGTGGGGCTGCTTGCCGCCGAGCCACGCCTCAAAGACGACATACGTTTCGGCATCCTCGTGGACCCACAGCCGTGGTTTGCCACTCGTATCATTGTTTCCGGTGACGTAGGGATAGACCCCCAGATACTCCTGCCCTTTGTATCCGTCGCTAGAAGTTTCGCCTGCGGAAACTGGCAGAATCGCCGATTTACCCTTTTGGCCGTCCATGAAGCCAAGCTCCCAAGGCATCCACCTGGAGTCTCTCGCACTTTCAGTAGTGGCAAAGAATAAAGACTTGCTTTGCGTTATCCTGCCTCTTACGATCTGAGCTGTCTCTTTGGTCACATTCTCCCGACTTAGCTGCCCATCCTGCTTCCAATCCACATAAACGACATACCCCATCTTTTCCAAATAGTCTGTAATTCCAACTATCAGCTCTTTGTCGAGGTAGCTGTGCGACAAAAATATATCGAAGGAGGACAGCGCGGCGGAGTCCATTGCTCTCTTTTGTAGCGCGCGGTCATTCGATTCATTAAACCGGGAAGACCGCGCCTTTGCTAGCGAGCGCAGCTGGGTTTCATTTAGTAAGGCCATCGAAGCCTCTTTTGCGGGAAATCTCCCTAGAAATAACTCTGTTCTTCATACATGTTTTCTCGGATGCGGTTATCATTTGCCAGTCGCCAATGATACCTACCGGACGGAGTAAGCGTGCACGGCTTTGAACTGCTGCGCCGCGTCGTACATGTGTCGCACGCCCACCGGCACGACAAGATGCTGCCGATTGAGTGGCTGTAGGTCTTTAAATTTGGCCCAGTTACCCGCGTCCGTGGATTGCGACACTTAAATGCGGTCGACAATCTGCTCCCAGAAGAAGAATACGTCACCAAAATCCGCGTCCGCATTATCACTTTGGTAGGGGCAAAGCATCGCCTCGATCCGCCCACTCACATTCGCCGAGTTGGGAAGGCTCTCCACGCTGCTGTGAATGCCTCCCTCACGTGCCTTGTAGACAACTGAACTCGGATCAAAGGATTTGTTAAAGCGGATGGTGTACTCATCCTCCCGACAAGCAGCCGAGAGATGCACGGACTGCCGGCGATACTTCCGCTGTGCGGGCTGTGATGGAAGCTTGCTCAAGCTCGGGAACAGAACCGTTTGATTGGTGGTCGCCGCCATACTTCTTTCCTCGTCCCGTGTTAACCGGTACTGTAACATTCCAGCAACCGCAAGACCGGGATGAGCCGTCGCGAGTCGATAGATAGTAGCCTCGAAAGACGTACCGAAGTACGAGGCTAACTTCTCCACTCCGGACAAGCTAAATCTCCCACTGGCCCGCCGTTGAAATTCACTCAATGGCATCACCAATTCCGAAGCCCCCAAATGACACAGTAGCTCAAGTTCGTTCGCTTCTCGCGATCTGGGATTCGTGATGGTTCTGAACCGAGCACCGCTGGTGCTGTTGGGGAAGAAGGTATGGACGATCTCGTGTCCAATCGTGAAGATGATTCGCGCCTTGGGGCGATTCGGGTTGTAAAGAACCGTCCAACCACCGTTGGCAGTTGGATAAAGTGCTGCATCTCTCTTTTCCTTGCGCACCTCATCCATATCCATCGGCTGGACTTTCATCCGGCTCATCGAGGCAATAATTTTCAATCGCTCCAGGGGATCGGCTGGCAATCCAGGAAAACCGTTCACCTTTTCGGTCAACGCGCGAGCCATGTTCACGATCGTCGAACGTGGATCGATCAGTTCCCCACTCTGCCTGCAAAGCGAAATTATGTCGGGGTCAGAGTATCGCCGACCACCGATTCGTAGAGTTTCCATCCCTTACTTTTGGCCGCTTCGTTCACCCGCCATTCTTATGGCCTGAAGCACGAACCGCCATCCTTCCTTGTCTCTTGGCCTATTTCCCCGGAAGTTCACCTGTGCCAGGTTCTCTACATCATCCTCCGAAAGCGCGTTACCTGAAAGAGCAAGCTCATCTTGAAGTTCTGCCAGTCCAGGAGGTAAGTCCGCCGATGCCCGCCGTCTGGCTCGCTGCTCTTTGGCGGTGGAATCTTTGAGCAAATCGTCCAATGTGACATCAAGTGCCACCGCAATATTGTAAACGTACTGGATATTTGGCTTGCCAGCTACCCCGTTTTCCAGATCAGAAATGTAAGCTTTTGACACCCCTGATTTGTCGGCCAAATCGGCCAATGCCCAGTCTTTCCCCTGTCGTAAAAAGCGTATCGTGGCACCCAACTTCTTGAGATCAATCAGCCTATCTTCCATTAAATTACCAACCCGTTGTAAAAAAGTGTTGACGACGTGACGCCTGCCGTCGCATAATGGCGACGGGTTGTATTTTGGAGGATACCTCACTTCCGAGGCCCCAAGCAACTACAAAGGAAAAAACGGCATGGCAAACAAGAAACATAAGGTCCAGTTTGATGCACATCGCACGGTCCGCGAAGAAGTGCCGGTCAAGTTTCGGACTCGCGACGGGGAGCGTGTCTCGTTCGAGGCCAAAAAGAAAATAAAAGAGCCGGTGCGAGTGAAGTTCATGGCGAAAGGGTAGGAACCGTCGCGATTGGGGCAACGGTTCTTGAAGATGGATCAGCAGGAAAACGAAAGGACAACATGGCTAAACGTGTATTCATTGCATTCGCGATCGAAGACAGAAAATATCGGGACTTTCTTGTCGGCCATACGAAACATCCCAAAACGCCATTCGATTTTGTCGATATGTCTGCCCAGGAACCATGGGATGAGAAGTGGAAAACCAACTGTCGGGCGAGGGTAAAGGGATGCGATGGGGTCATCGCACTGGTTTCGAAGAACACCGCGCACGCAGACGGCGAACTCTGGGAGATAAAGTGTGCCGATGAGGAAGGAATACCAATCATGCTGATGTGGATCAACGACGAACGACCAAGACTCCCGGCAGCCCTGAGTGGCAGGCGCATAAATATTTGGAGTTGGGACAACCTGGAGACCTTCGTCGGCAAACTGTGAACACTATGAGAAAAGCCCTGGTCGTCGGCATCAATGATTACCCGAGTGCCCCGCTACGCGGGTGTGTTAACGACGCAATCGCGATTGGCAATGTTTTCGGAACGCATGGCGACGGCTCACCCAATTTTGCGATAAAGCTGAAAACATCTCCAAGCGAAACCATCACACGGGCTACGCTTAGATGTGAAATCGAGAGTCTGTTCTCTGGAGATCCTGACGTCGTACTTTTGTATTTCTCTGGACACGGTTTTATCAATAGTCTCGGCGGCTACATCGTAACGCCAGATTTCAAGAAGTACGACGAAGGCGTTTCGATGGACGACATCTTGAAGTTCGCCAACCTCTCTAAAGCGAAGGACAAAATAGTCATTCTGGACTGCTGTCATTCTGGTGCTTTCGCGTCACCGACGATTACAGGAAGCAATCTCGCTCAACTGTCAGAGGGGCTGTCTGTTCTAACGGCGAGCCGTGATTCGGAGTCCGCGCTTGAGATAAATGGTAGTGGTGTTTTTACTGCCCTGGTGGTCAGTGCCCTGCAAGGCGGTGCAGCGGATTTACGTGGCCACATTACACCCGGCAGCATATACGCCTACGTTGACCAAGCGTTAGGGCCGTGGGATCAAAGGCCAATATTCAAAACGAACGTAACTCGGTTCACATCGCTCAGAACCATCACGCCGCCTGTTTCGCACGCGACGCTTCGGAAATTGACTGAGTATTTTCCCACGCCACAGGACGAGCATAGGCTTGACCCATCCTACGAATTCACCGAACCTACCGCCGATCCGAAGAAGGTGGCGATAATGAAAGACCTCCAAAAATTTGTGAGCGTGGGATTAGTTGTGCCGGTGGGCGAAGAACATATGTATTTCGCGGCAATGAATTCCAAATCCTGCAAGTTGACCGCTGTGGGTTTTCAGTACTGGCGACTGGTAAAAGAGAAGCACTTATGAACGGAGGATATATGTCAGATTATCGAATTGAGTCGGATGGAACTGTTGTGGTTTTTCTTAGTGAGCGAGCAACCCAGAGGGCGTCAGGACCAAATCCCAAGATCGGAGCACGGCTGGCATTCAAAACGAGAATCGAAACCGCACAGTTCGTTCACGCCGGCGAAGCGCAAGGCTTCACGTTTGAGGGAAAGGAGTTCCTGGCTCAGGCGTCATAAGCCCGCGTACAATAAATCTCGTGAAGATGTCGACTCGCAAGTACGAAACCGTTCCGTGCAAACCTGATGTCACGTGCGAAATCGTCAAGAAAAACGACGGCTGCCTCCACGTAGTATGTACGAAATGCAAGGCGGCGTGCACGTTATTCCCGCGAAAGCAGTCCCGAAGTCTTTCAGGTGGTGAAGCCCGAGATTTTTACCAAATCACCTGTCCGAATTGTGGTCCTTCACCGGAGATGTTGTCCGTATTGTGCTAAACGCACTGAGCGGCGAGGCCGGCGTTTCCTCGGAGTCCCCCCCTCGACTGCCAAACCCCGGGAATCACTCCCGAGGAAACAACTTGGTTTGCGATCGTAGAAATAGCGGAGCATTACGGATCGGATTTCGTTATTCGTAGGGGCTGTCGGGTTTTCTTCATCGTTCTGACTCCCTGTATGTATCGGGGAACCTCAAAGTACGATTCCGCCGTTCAACATGACCTCCAAGTGGTGTTGAATCGCCAGCCGTTTGAGGTACCCGAGACCCCTGGATGTCTGTTCGTGATCCATCTCACGGTACTCATCACATGCTGCCGTATCGTGTGGGTGGAAACTGTCGATCTCAGCGACTAGATTATGGACTGCCTCTACGACCTTTCCGGAGGTGTTCACTGCTGCATCCTGGTGGTCTGAAATAAAGTGGTTGATGTGGAGCGGGCCGGGAACCTCCCCTTCGAAGTGAATGTGGTGTACGGCGACGGCGTACGCTGGGCCCCCGGATTCGGCAAAGTGGTTCCCCACGATCGAGTAATCGCCGAAGTCTAAGCGGTTCGGATTGCCAGCAACTGTGTTGGCGTCGCTGAAGAATTCGGAGGCGGGGTAGTCGGCGTTTCTCGGCTGTCGATGAAATCTGTCGGCAATCATCGCCCTGCGGGCAGAATCTATGCCGTTTATGTAGGCCGCGCCGACAGCTCCCTCTATAAACACATGGTGCACAATGTGCTCATCCGTGAGTTGCGCTACTGCCGCTGCATTCGCCGGCAGTCCATTGTAGATGATTGCCACTTCAGAATGTTCATACCTTTGCAGGAACGCAGTAATAGCTGCTGCATTCGAGTTGACGTTGACTTGAAGAGCCGGGGTCCAGTTATCGTACTCCATCAGTACCTCGCTCGTTAGGCCGGTAAAAAGCGGTTCCGGATTACTTGCGAAGTCTCCGTAGGACGGGTTGGAGACAAAAAGGAACGGCATCGATACCTCGATGTACCGGTCCAGTGATATGCGGGTAGTCTGGTTTCCGTTTACCGGTTCGATGATGGGGATGATTGACCCATGCTCCGCGATTTCATGCGCCAGTTCGCGTAGAGCCATCAGCTCGTTCTGCTTGCCCCGAAGGAAGGGAAAGTACCTTCTCATTTATCAGCGGCTCCTGAAGGCGCGTCGCAATATTGGTCGCCATTGTCGCTGATTTTGAAAAGCTCAAACAGACGTACTTTAGGGATACCGGGGCCGATTCAATCAGTTCGACAAAGGGGCGCTTTTTGCCGCGTCTTTTTACTTGGTCAACCATTAGATCATGCGCTACGTCGGGTGGCAATGAGCAAAACATTTCTCGTGCGCGACGGTATAACTGTGAGTTAGGGACCTGGGGTACGAAGCCAAACGCCTGAGTTACGGCGTGGCAGTACTCTGACTGCCGCATACAGTCAAAGATTGTCCCGGGATCGGTGAATTGCTTATTAGAAGGCGATTCGCGCAGAACGCTGAGGGCCCCATCCTCCCGCAGCACGATGATTCCGATCACTGGGTCAAGTACCCGAATGGCGGATTCGCCTTTTCTAGCTGTGGTAACAACGTAGATGCGATCGAACACTCGCCTGTAGTCCGAGAGCTGAGTATCCAGCCGCTCGAAGGAGTCGTACTGCGATTTTATTTCGTAGATCGTGGATGTGCCATTCAAGATCGCAACGTCTCCCCTGCTGCCTGCACTCCTGATCTCGTCGGTCATAAATGACGTGTGAAGGGAGTGTCGTGAGAGAAAAATTCTGGTTGCGATGGCGTTCTTGTACACATACTCACAGCGGTGTCTTTCAAAAAGTAATCTGTAGAAAAACTCGAACCACTCGCTCAGTGACGCGCGAAACGAGGGAGGGGACGAGCCGCGACAGTGGTCTGCAAGCTCTAGGATCGTTGGCACGTGCATGCCGCCAGCGACTTTTTCAAGGAACGGCCGTCGGAAAATCGATGCGATCCCGCCGATCGACAGAGCATCCGGACTGGTTCCAAGGGCTGGCATCGGGGACAATTCCATTGTATGGAGTGCGTACACAAACCCGCAATAACGACCTCGATTTGATCTCTGGTTCCGGGATCGCGTTGTCTGTGGTGAGCGCGGGTGAAACCGGACCGGACAGAACGTTCCCTAGTTTTTCGAACGAATGGAGATTAGTGAACGTCCGGCCTGTCCAGTCCTTGATCTTCAAGCCGCATTCACTACGCAACGTCCGTAAAGCTGACTTCTTTTGATTTTCTCTTCTTCGGTCGCATCACATTGATTGCGGCATACCGGTTCTGCTCGCGCGCGGCTCGCACACGGCTTGAAACTGGATGACTTGGAACTGTCATGTCCGGTTCCTATTGGAGGGAGCGGCAGCATAGCGTTTCCTTTACCAGACCCCTTCCCCGATACTGAGAGATTGGAGCTGCACGAAGTACAGCCGCCAGCGGCGGCACGTGCAAGGGAGATTTGCCGCTAAAAACGCCCCAGCGGGGCAGCGGCAAATCAGAACAATCTCAGTGAGGAGAATCCGGGCCGGACATTGGGACGATTACCTCCCTGCGCCAGCCTCCGCCAGCGGCTCCGGCAAAAGACGGCTTGGGGAGGTTCAGGTCAGCGCGGCTTGTTGCGCTGACCTCTTTTGGACTGATCGCGGGTCGCTGCCGCTTTTGACGCCTTGGCCTTGGTATCGTCCGGTTCCGGTTGCGGCAGTTCCCATCCCGCCATGCCCTGCAACACGCGGTCGGCGTGCTTGATCGTATTCACGTGCCCGTAGTGGCTTCTCAATCATGTGGACGGAAGTTCCCATCTGCTCGGCGAGGAAATACACGTCCACTCCTTCCTGCAATCGGAGCGTGGCATAGGTATGCCGGAAGCAATACGTCGAACGCGGAACGCCCTGCGTGCCTTCGCGCAAATTCGCCTCGTTCAGAAGGTCGGCAATCAGCGAGCTGTAAAGGGTTTTTGCAGGCTTGCCCGTGACGTTGGTAAATACTCTGTCGTTCGGTTCCGTGGCTTTGGAAATAACGCGGATACGCTCCAGATAATCTCCAACGCTCCTGGGAGCCACCAGCTTGCGCGACTTGCCCTTGCCTTGCACGAACAGCACAACGATCTCACGCCCCTCGCGGTCTTTTGCGGGCATGATGTCGCGCCAGCGCAGATTCTTCATCTCCGCTGGCCTCATGCCTGTATTACACGCAATCAGGATCATGTTGTAGGTGATGGTGCGATACCAGACGCTGGAAGGTTTATCCGCCTCAGCAATCCACTTCCTTCCGACAGTGTGGAGTTTGCGGTATTCCTCCAGCGTGAACTCGTCGCGCCGCATGGACTTGAGCTTCGGACGCTCGTCAAAACGCTGGCTGGCGGGAACGTAGCGTTTCTTGATGGCGTAATTCATCACCGCACCGAAGATGGACATCTCAAAGCGGATGGTGGAATCACTGATATAAGGAACCACCCGTTCTTCGGAAGGTTTGACTTCAATCGGTCTCAAAACCCTGATGCCGAGGGTCTGCTGAACCTTGGTGCGGCGCTCGGCTTCCTTATCCGCGAAGGCTTGCGCCATGTCGTCGCTGACTTCCCGAACGCCGTTGCGCTTGTGACGACCCGCGCCGTTCTCCCGCCGCCATGCCGGGTAGCCGCCCCAAAGCTCGTCACCGATAAGGTGGACCTGCGTTGATCCTACATATCTGTCTAAAGCGCCTTCGATGACGGCGCGGACCTTCTTGGGCCGCGCGGCGCTGATTTCTCCGCGCTTCGCCCGCGCCTCCTGGGTCAGCAGATACTCTCTCCCCACCTCGCGGAAGGGATGGTTGAACACAGGAACGTCATGTTTTAAGCGGAATCGGATGTCTGCGTCTTGATCGAAGGCGCGTTCCCGCGCCACATCGATGTCGGTTGTCTTGAGCGAAACCGTCTTGTAACGGTCGGCCTTGGGCATCTTCATGCGGCAATACCACATCCGATGCTCCACGTCGCCGCGCCGGAAGAGAATCAGGCCCGGCTTGAGTTCCGATTTGTCGGTGACGAATGCCATATTCGCCTCCATCGTTTGACTCGTCCTGTGCAGATTCCGTGCAGATCTTTCTGGCAAGTCATTGACTCTGCGTATCTGTGCAGGACTCGTACAGATAATATCAAAACTTTATATCTATTATTTACATATTGTTATGATATATCTGTTAAAACTTTTGTATCTGATTGTTTTAAATGCAGATAATGTGGCACTTTTTGGCTGTGTAGGAACTGTGCAGGCAAACTGCGCAATTTCAGCCAATTTCGCTGCTACAAATCCCTTGGGCACGAGGAACTGGCTCGGCCAAGTTTCGAGTTCGTCCGCGCCGAATTCTTTCGACCTTTTGCCGGCCATCTGAACGGAGAACACCGACTGCTCCCACATCGCGTACGCGCGTTCGCTGGATTCGTCCAAAACGAACGTCACGTAGAAAGTTAAACCTCTTCCGCGAGGAACGCTAGCCTTCGGCTCATCATCTTAGTGTCTAGTCGTAGTCTTACCCTAGTCCGATTGCGCGCGGTATTGGAAGGAGGATCTTGAGTTTCACGTTGAATGGCGGGCGCGAGTGCCGAGGCGGGACGCGGAATCTGCGCTGGCGGCTGCAGCATGCACTGTTTCACCAATCGAGGATTGGACTCGGGAGTCACCGGTGGGATGGACCGCTCTTGCCAGAAACCACCGAATCGTTGTTTCAGCACAATGTATACTGAAGCGACTTTCCTTGGATTTGCTCTTCGGCTATGCAATCCATCTTTCTCTCTTATTCGTTCCGACCCGAAGATCGCAACCGGATCCGAGATCTGTTAGATGACCTAGATCACCTTCTGGCAAGCCATGGGATTCGGTCGGTGCGGGGAAAATACCTCGGCGGTGAACCCGTCTGGCAGGAAATCGAGAAACGAATTCAGGCGGCTGACGGATTGATCGCTCTCCTGACCCGTCGGGATCAACTGGCGAGTGGCAATTACACAACTTCCCCCTATGTGCTCCAGGAAATTGGGAGGGCCCGCACCGTGGGACGGCGGACGGTAGCTCTGGTCGAAACCGGAGTCACGGACGATCAGCTTGGAGCCGAAGCAGGAAACGAGCGAATATTCCTGGATCAGTCCAATCCTTTGCCCTGTTTTATAGAGCTTTCGGAGATTATCGGAGTTTGGAAGGCGCAGGCCGGCCGGACCGTGAAAATACAGATCTTGCCGGAAGACCTGGCGCGGCAGGTGGGACAGAGCAACGGTCAATTCCGCTGTCGTTACCGTTTGGCCAGCGACGGCAAATTCTCGGATTGGAAGGACATCGAACCAATTCCGGAAACGGGCGGCACCTTCCTGTACTTGCGAGGCGTGAACGATCAGCACGCCATCCAGGTCGAGATCAACAAGGAACAGCGACGATGGTTTGCTCCGGCTCAGTCGCAATGGATCGGGATCCGGCTAGAGGAGCCGAAATGAGTCTTCATCTCGAACAGAGCACCAGCACGCATGAGGCTCAAGCATCGTGGTGGGAGTGGTCTGTCTGGGTCGAGGGTAGCCCCAAGGAATTGGGGCAGGTCCGGGAGGTACTTTACACTCTTCACCCAACTTTCCCGCGGCCGGTACGTAAGGTGGCGGATCGTAACACCAAGTTCCGGCTAGACTCCGCAGGCTGGGGCGAATTCATGGTTTTCGCCACGGTGAAGCTCGAAAACGGCGAGGAGGTTGCACTTCGTCATTGGTTAAGTTTTGGTTCGAAACCGGAAGCGCAGCGGACTCGTGGAGTCTCCAGACCGAACGTGTTTCTTTCGAGTAGCGCGGCGGACGCACCATTCGCTGACGATCTGCAGAGCGCGCTCGAAACAGAAGGCATCGAGGTACTGCGTCCCACCGATGCGGCTCCCGCAAATTTGCCCGTTTCGGCTTGGCTGGAGCGAAACGCACCCGCCGCATCGGCGGCAGTAGTTATACTTTCAGACAAGAAAAGCCCTTGGCTGAACGCCGAAATGGTGGCATTCCAGGAACGTAAGATCCCGATCGTGCCGGTGTTAATCGGTCGGGCCCAAGTTGATTCTGGCGTCACAGATCAACACGTTTCTCGTGCCGGAGGATTGGAATTAGAAGTTACCTCAATTGCCAGGCGGATTAAAGAGAGCCTGCGCGTCGGGGAAGCGCCGCACCCCATGATTGTTAGCACCAGCGGAGGAATCGTCAGTTATGAGGAAGTCTACTCAGCGATTTTGCCCTACTTGAAAGGTGCCGGAGCCGGAGCTCTCGAAGGTCAGGATCTCGGTCCGGCAACCATCGCCGAAATTAGTGGGGGGTTGGAGGCACTTCGGCGAGCGGCATCTAATCCAGATGTCATGATCACGGCGCCGGACCGCGCGGCGTCGCTCATGCAGACGTTTGTAGCACAGCGCTCAACCGATGAAGGCGTGACGGTGCTGGGCCCGAAGTACGGCGCGTCAGATCCACGTTGGGCGATGACTATGGCTCGGATGATCAAGTCCTCGCTGTCCGGAAAAGCCCCGTGGCGGACTGCGGATCCATCGCCGATGCGAATTCCGAACCGGCTACGGGCTGCGGTGTTCGGAAGTTGGGCAACGGGGGTCTATGGTGCACCCATCACGTCTGCCAGCATATCTCGCGACCCAGCAAGGTTCGATTTGGTCATGCACTTGGGGGACACATACTATTCGGGAACTGAGAAGGAAGTGCGGGAGAAACTACTGGGTGTGTGGCCTCAAGTGCCTGGCGCACTGAATCGAGCCTTGATTGGCAACCATGAAATGTACTCGGGCGGGAATGCGTATTTCGATATTGCCCTTCCGACGTTCTCGCAAGCAGCCAGCTATTTCGCCTTACAAAACGACCACTGGATCTTAGTGGCCTTGGATACTGCTTATTCTGACCACGACTTCTACGGCGAACAGCCAGAATGGCTGGAAGGCTTGGTTGCGAGGGCCGGCGACCGCCGCGTGGTTCTGTTTACTCATCATCAGCCGCTATCGTTAACGGAAGTCCAGGGGCCCAGGTTGGTAGCGAAACTGGCTCGTTTGCTGCAAGAACAACGTATTTTTGCCTGGTTCTGGGCACACGAACACGCTTGTCTCATCTACGACCGTCATCCTAACTGGGGTTTTTTCGGTAGATGCCTGGGCTTCGGAGGGGTTCCATATCTGCGAAAAGCGGCAAAGGTCGAGACTCCCGCGCACGAGATCCACTGGATTCGACTGGAAGGAAACAGCCTGATTCCTGGTGCCGCGCTGTTGGACGGTCCGAATGCGTATATACCTGGTCATGAGTGGCAGTACGGACCGCATGGCTATGCGGTGTTGGAGTTTGAAGGTGGAAACCTCACCGAGCGCATAATGCTTGCCGATGGAACAGAGGTGCGAGCAAGTCTCTTAATCTGACTCCGAGCCAAGCGGCACTGCATCTTCAGTGGCGCGCTAGTTTGCGTTCGCCGCGCAATTGACTAAGCAACGCAATTCCTCAATCCGTAAACACCGCGAAATCAACAGAATCGTCCCAATGCTAACTGTCATCGGAGCTCCAAACTTCGATGTTGCTGTAGAAGGAGGCATACGGGTTAGCCAGCAGTGGCAATATCTTGCCAGATTCTCGACTAGCGACTGGAACGTATACGGCGAAGATTACAAGTTCTCTTCGTACAGCGGATTTTGCTCATCCCCATCTTGAAAATACGCGGCTGAGGCAGTAGGCCCGTCGAGCTTGATGATCGCGTAACCGTGTTGATAGAAATCGCCATGCTCTCCGAGAGACACTCCCTTTAGCAGGCTGCTGAAAAATTGATTCGCAGCGGATTTCTCTTTGGATTTCTCATCGTTGCTTATGCCGAAAGACTCTATTTCGGATGACTCGAAGCTCAATCAGGCACACGTCCGCCCCGATTTACACCGCCGGAAATGCGGCGGCCAGGTTTCGCATGCGTACCAGGTTGTAAGCGGCGCAGGCGAAGGTGAAAAGCCAGTCCACTTGGCACACTCCACGATGCCGAACCTTCCGCATGAGCGCGATCGTCTTCAGCCAGCCGAAGCATTCTTCGATCCGTTTCCTCTTTCTCTGGCTGATGACATAGCCGGGATGCCGCGTGGTGCGACCATCAATCGCGCTGCCGCCGCGCCGTGCCAGGTTCTGCGCCACATGCGGCGTCACTCGCAGATTCCGGCACTCTTGCACGAAATCCCGCGTGTCAAACCCTTTGTCGCCGCCCACCGTCACCGGTCGTATGCCGGGAAGCTTCTCCAACATCACCAGCGCCGCGTCGCGTTCCGCTGTGCCGTTGGCCTGAAACACTTCGGCGTCCACGATCAGTCCGTTGCGGTTCTCCACCAGCAGGTTCCCGCAGTAACTCAACTTCGACTCTTTGCCCTCGCCTTTGCGCGCCAGCCGCGCGTCGGGATCGGTTTTCGATGCATGCGTCTCATTCGACCTCTGCTCTCCGCGAAAGTTCACGGTGGGATTGCCGGGATCGTCCGGCGGAGGCGTAGGCTGCTTGTCTTTCGGTTCAAAACTCTTCGCGCCCGCCCAGGCTTCCAGCAGCGTGCCGTCCACCGTGAAATGCTCGTCCGAGGTCAGCCCCTTGGCCCGCGCTTGCTCGACCACTCGCACCAGAAACTCCTGAGCCACATCCGCCTCCAGCAAGCGGTCGCGATTCTTGCTGAACACGGTCGCGTCCCAGACGACATCGTCCGCATTCAGCCCCACAAACCAGCGGAACAGCAGGTTGTAATCCATCTCTTCCATCAGCAAACGCTCGCTGCGGATCGAATACAGCATCTGCAGCAGCTGTGCCCGCAACAACTTCTCCGGCGCAATCGACGGACGCCCCACGCTGGCGTACATGCCGTCGAACCGCCGCGACAACTGGCTGAGCACTTCGTCTACCATGGCCCGAATGGCGCGCAGCGGATGATCCTTCCGCACCCGCGCTTCCGGCGACAAATAACTGAAGATGTGATTCTGCTGCTGATCGTCTCCCCGCATGCCTTCTGGTATCACAGTCGGCTGTGGATTAGGAGTAGTTTTTCAGCAGCCTGTTAGAGGAACATCGGCGTTAACATGTACGGACGGTAGCTCTTCTTTCCCGACAGGAAACGCACCGCAGCCGATGCATCGTCCGCGGCGGAGATTCATATACGGTTCGTAGACAACGAGATTGTGCTCGTGGCCCCACAGCCAGAGGTCAACATTCCCGAGGACCGATACGATTTGCTTGTAGAGAGGAATATTAAAGCTCTGCCCTTCGAATTTCTCGTCTGCTGAAAACAGCTGATGGTGTGAAAGGAGGATAGTCTTGCGATCATCCCGGTTAACAATTTTGTCTACCAGCCATTCCACCTCGGTCCGCTCAAGACTGGTGGGTGTCTACGCCAAACTTCGCGTTCAAGCCTGTATCCATTGCGATAATTTGCCAATATCTGTTTCGCAAGCAAAAGTAGCTGGCCGGTTGGCTCAATTTGTCTAATAGGTCGTAGTACGGAGCTCCCCCCGAATACATGTCGTGATTTCCCGCGAGAGAGAACGTCCGCGGATTTCCAGATGGAGCTAGGATACTTCGCCACGGCCGGAAAAAATAGTTCTCGACCTCGAAAGCAGTTCCAGCGTAATAGATGTCTCCCAAATGCACGACGATGGCAGGAGCCTTTTTCGCGATTTGTTGCAAAACAGTGCGCGCCTCCAGCTGTCCAGTTCCCCAGTCAGCTACAACCCCTATTTGTCCTTTCTCCGGCAAGTCTTCGATGACAAAATCAGACAGTTCCTTGTGGCGGCGGTATGGAACCTGTGAACCGCTGGCCAAGAACTTCGCGTAGAGGACGGCAGCGTTCGCGTAGCGGGAATCGCAGCTGCCGAATTTCTCCTTGAGCTCATCTCTGGCTTTGTTTTCATCAAAAGGATGTCCCATGACTAGATTCTTGATGAACGTCCCTGCAGCTTTGAACGCCAAGTTCGAACAGCGCCCAACCACCTGCATCGCACCCTTCTCCAGTTCCTGCTCCGGAACATCCTGGTCAAGCGCAGAACAAAACTTCACGGTATCCCGTATCAGTGGGTCTCGGTCATCCGGACGATTGAAGACCGCCGACGCGGTCGCAGATTTTTCTAATTCGATCTGGTTAGCGGATACTACCGATTCGTCTATAGCCGACTGCCAGAGGGACAAACGCGGGTCCCGAAATTGCTTGATCATGGAAACCTCCGCGTAATCGTATTTGCCGACGATGCTCCCGGATATTATCATGCCGATGACCAGGGAATGCTGATCATGGGAAAGTCGAGGCTACCTAAGCCATCATGCCAAGCCGGGCACTTTTAGTAGGAATCGACGACTACGAATACATGGCTGCTTTGAAGGGTTGCCGCCAAGATGCTCAGGACATGGCTGATCTTCTTGAGAAAAATGACGACGGGAGCAGAAATTACGAGTGCAAAGTGTTGTCGAATAGCAGTGTCCCGAAAGTTACCCGCACTGCATTACGCAAGGAATGGTTGAGGCTCTTCAGCAATTTCGATGGCCAAATCGCCTTTTACTTCTCCGGCCACGGAGTGTTCTCGGAGTTTGGCGGCTATCTCATGACACAAGATGCAACGCACGAAGACCCTGGGTTGGCAATGTATGAGTTGTTGCAGTTAGCCAACGACTCGAACGCGCATGAAGTACTCCTTATTCTGGACTGTTGCAATAGCGGAGCAGCTGGAAATTTACCCTCGCAGAGATTCGGTATGATGAATCAGGCACAAATCCGTGAAGGTGTGACAATTCTGGCCGCATCTCGTCCTACAGAAGTCGCCATGATTTCCAAGGGACGTTCCATATTCACCTCTTTGCTTCTGACCGCTTTGAAGGGAGCGGGAGCGGATATTCGTGGCCATGTTTCTGCTGCGTCGATCTATGCGTTTGTTGAGCAATCACTCGGAGCTTTTGATCAAAGGCCGCTGTATAAATCGTACGCAGTTCGACTTTCTCCAGTCAGGCGTAGCAAACCGGAAGTCGAAGATCAGCTTCTACGGGAATTGGTGCATTTCTTTCCGACGCCAGATTTTAGGTACAAACTTGACCCTTCATACGAAAAAACCTCGCCCATGGCGACACCGGAACATGTTGCGATCTTCGATAAATTCAAGATTTATCGGAACGCCCGTTTGCTTCGAGTGGAGGATGAGGACCTGTTCTTTGCGGCCATGAACTCTACCACAGTTGAGCTCACAGTTCAGGGCAAAGCCTACCGCGGTTTTGTGGAAGATCGTCGCATCTGAGGCCACTATTTAGTGATAACAGTGGGCGTCACCGGGCACCAAAGGCTTAGGAATCCAAACGACTGGTTATGGGTCCGCAAGAAGATCGCGTTCGTGATAGGTGGGCTACCGCGGCCGTGGGTAGGCCTGAGCTCCCTAGCTATCGGAGCTGACCAATTGTTCGCCAGTTTGGTTTTGGAATCGCACAACCCCTTGAAAGTCATTCTGCCGAATGACCGATACGAGGAGACGTTTTCTCTCGGTCCGGAGCGTGAGCGGTACCGAAGCCTCTTGAAACAGGCCTCTGAGATCCAAGTTCTGACCGGTGCACGTTCGAAGGAAGAATCTTACTTGCAAGCAGGAAAGCTAATCGTCGACGAGTCGGATCGACTGCTAGCAGTTTGGGATGGCAAGCCTGCCCGGGGCATTGGCGGTACGGGCGACATTGTCGCCTATGCTCTCGCTTCAGGAAAGCAAATTATTCATATAAATCCAATCTCACGCCAGGTACGCAACAAGAGATCTTGATAGAGCGACTGGATCTTGTGAAACCAGCCTAAGATTGCTCATCGAGTGCCGTTTCGCCTCCAAGTCTTGCGCCGATCGCCGTTCGTATCTCCTCTGCAAGACTAACCAGATCTTC
The DNA here is from genome assembly GCA_963837915.1 of uncultured Acidobacteriaceae bacterium. GTDB lineage: Bacteria > Acidobacteriota > Terriglobia > Terriglobales > Acidobacteriaceae > DASRAA01. The sequence continues at coordinate 11,559 of CAWIPZ010000043.1, read as the reverse complement.
GTCGTGGCTGGCTTCGGGGATGAATAAAGGCTGGCCTTCGAAGGTCAATCCTCTTTGAGAAGGGCGGTCTTCCTCTTCGAGCGTTCTCCATTCCGCGAGATTCGAAACCGACCCACCCGCTCGCCGCAACACGTACCTGGGGACGGGTGTGCGGTCGCCGAGGAACTCATCCACTAACCCGAGCGCTTGAACCATAATGGGCCCCCCACCCATCGCAACTACAATTGAAGGCGGATGAACACCAATGGCTTCGCGAATCCCGCCTTGCCATGTCTGAATTGGTTCTGACTGCTCATCGGAAGTGATCTGGTCTACTGTTCCGTCCTCGGAAAGGGATTCTAGAAGCGAGACGTACGCATCGTGTCGAGGGCGCCAGAATGGAGCCAAGTACAGCATCGGCGCAGCGCTCTGGGCTTGATCCCTTTGAAGAGGACCTGATGGTTCCAACGGAGGAGGTTCGACAAATTCTGCGCTACAAATAGCTAAGAGTGCGGCAATTGATTCATCTACGCACGCCACAATCTCAAATCCCCGCCCGAAAGCCGAACGGGCCAATGCCGCCGCCGCTTCGAACAAAACAAACTCTGACCCAGTGCTTTCCGGAAGTTCCGCTATCAAGAACAATGTTCTGCGAGGTCTAGTGATCACAAGGTTCCTTTTGCAAGTCGAGCGGCTAGCGACCTCAGGTTCCATTCGCTCTGCGTAACTCCCAGCTTCTGAGCAAGCCAGATCGTATCGTCACGACGTTCTGGCGGCAAGAACCCTGAAGGGCCAACTACGATTCGCCGATCGAGAGAACTCGTGTCAAGGAGCGCACGGCGCAGATGGTGAACAACTGCTGGTCTTCTCGTGGGCAATACCCCGTAATGTTTCTTCGGCTCCCCGGACTTCGCTATCGAGTCGACGAGTGCGATCCCGCCCTCGCCGCGCGTAAGCGCAAGTCCTTGGCGATAGAGTGCCTGATTTAACACATTTTCGAGATAGACACCACGACGGAGCACCTGTCGCGCGTATGCGTTCATAACGAACGCCACCACCTCTTCCTCAGCAGCCGGAATTAACGTGGGCTGCGCACCGAGATTCCATTTGGTGGGAAGCACTAATCTGTCCCGCGAGTCAATGCCCGGCAACCGAAAACCATTTGGCATTTCGAGTGCGAGGAGGCCGAGTCGGTAAAGATGCGAGAACACAACTTCGGCGAGCGTCCAAGGAGACTTCATCACGTTGGGTGATTCAAGGACTAGAACGCAGCCTGTATCGATGAGTTCCTCAGCGATCTGCGTTACAAAAGATCGACCAAGATTCCCATGAAAGCGATCTAAATACGTCCTGAAGCCCGCTCGCGCCAGTGCGATGTACAACTGGTCGGCAAGTGCTTGTGAGTCCGCTCGGCGGTAGCTTATGAAAAGGCGAAACTCGTCGATGCCGATCCGGGCCGCCCGCAGAACCCCCGGAACAGTTGCAGTAATCGGCCCAATGAAAAACAGGGTCTGAACGGTGGACAAAGATGCCGGAAGAATCGCCTTAGGCTGGCACCCCTGGGGCATAATGGGCAACACTAGGCTTCGACTCTTACGCACGGAAATCCAATCGGTAAGTTTTTGCGATTGTGGAATAGTAGTCGTCCCATCGCCCACAGCCACAAGAACTGACTGACATCTTGGCTGATTGCGAGCTATGCAGCCGAGACCCGTTGGACCCGTGCAGGCAGACGGAATCTCGGCCGGAGTGCACAGATCGCGAATTGAAGCGACCAGGGCGTCGAAAAGGACAGAAGCGTCGCCTGAGCCTCGTTTTGTCCCGTCAGAGACAATGGCAACATGTGCTGGATCGATTATTGGCACATTTGCGAAACGTAGGCATTCCTTTCGTCCAGGAATGTCGATCTGCGCCACGACGCGCCACTGTGTAGTCATTCGAATCGCTCGGCATTGGAATCACGCAATCATAACTTCTTCAGACAGTTTGGAATACCATCCCATATCCACTCAACGACTTTCTTGCCTTCTAACTCTTGCGGAAATGCACCTTATCATCTGAGTGAATATATACCCCTGTACCCCGATGACTGGGACGCTTTCTTCAATCCTGCATTTAGTCCCCCATCGGGCCCATCCGCAATCCTGGTCATTGCTAATCATAGCGATCACGCTGTCGCTATTACTGATTCTGGAAAAGCAGAATATCCACATTACTAGCACTGGCACGGTCCCTGTCAACGACGAATCCCAGGACTTCCAACGACTCAAAGCTCGCACGGATTGACGAGGAAGGGGGATCACCGCTTGAACATTGACTTGCTCCTGAGCAGGAGTTGGGGTACAAGAGACTGGCTTACCAGTTTTTTCTTGCCTGCCACCGCCGCAGAATCGGGTATATGAATCCGTTTGAAAGCGAAGTTCGTTCCGCCCTCGACTCAATTCTCAGAAATCATGAGCCATGGTTTTGCAAGGATCTTTTAGGCAGCGATGAGGTGTCAATTGAGTATCCTCCGCATAAAGCAATCCGCCTCGTCGTATCACTGCTGCTAGCTTCCACTGGGCTAATGCTCGCGACTTTGCTTCTTGTCGGCATTCTCGTTGCGGTAAGCGCATTGATGCTGCCTCTGCCTTTTCGCTGGCGTGTTACGTTTGCTTTAACTATCTTCGGAACGCTCCTCGCAATAGGCCTAACGTGGTTTCCGAAACACCTGTTCCCGCCGATAGAGAGGGCCTGTTTGTATTGGAATCGCAACGCGAAACGCCGCAACTTCACCACTTGGGAACTCTCCCGTATAAATCACGTGTTTTCCAGCCACGCTACGGCCAGCTTCACGTGGTTGGTCGGCATCCAGCTAACGTCTCTTACTATGTGTTTTCTGCTCTTGCGTCGATGGTGGTTGTGGGGAGTGCTGTCGGCAGCACTCGCACTCTGGCTGTGGGGGGTATGTAAATTCGCCGGTTTAGGCGTTAACAAAATGGTGTTTGCGACTTTTACAAGGATCCACGGCGATGATATCGAAGAAGTTGCACGCGTCGCCGCTGATTCAGGAGGACTACCAGGTGATCGGACCTCCAGATCTCGTAATCTGCGCAGCCTTCAAACAGGTCGACGATTGCGGCTTCCGGCGATTCGAGGCAGTTTGCTATTGGCGTATGCAACTGGAGTCAGCTACTTTGTGGCGTTAGGATTCGTGTTCACACCCATCGTCTGGTTTACCTTGCGGAGTTGGATGATAGATCTCCCGATTCCCCAGATCGCGATGCTCGCCTTGATCTGGTTCCTTGTGAGAGCGATTAGGATTTACAAAGCTAAAGACAACCGACAATTCCAGACGATACTGCTGCGGCCATTTCAGTCGACCTCGTCCGAATACGCGAAGAATGCCATTCTTCCCGTTCTCGGCAGCGTGGGAGGCGGTATCACCGTCGAAGATCGCAGTTTCAGGGCGGCAAAGGTCAGATCCATCCCTTTTTCCGTAAGGCTAGATGTAGTTTCCGCCCTTAATTCGATGATCCCATTTATTGTAGGCGCAGATTGGAAGACTGAAGTAGACGCCCTAATCGCTGAGTCAGACGTTGCAGTCGTTGATGTCACGCATATGACAGAGGATATAGCTTGGGAGATCGAACGATGCTTCCACCACCTGCCTTCTTGCCGCATCATTTTCCTCGCGGCACGACCGTCATTCGAGAGTTCGTCTCATCTTCTGGTTTCGCGGTTTACGCAGACTAGTGCAACCGGAGAACCTCCGCACCTGATTCAATACGACCGTGGTTTTCGCGGACGCCTCGCGTTCAAATGGAAGTTGCTACGAATGTTCCGCCAGATGCGGGAGCTTGGCTAGTGTCGGCCAGAGATTTGCGATTCAACATCGAACTCATCCTTCAGGCTTCGGGAACCAGTGTTTGCCGAACTGATGATTTTGATATGTGCAACCGGCAACAAAACGTCCGCACGGCTCTCGACCTCTCGACCGCTTTACGTGGGAACATTCCCGTCCTGTAGCGCTCAGTCGAGCCCCATCCCTAGACTGTGGACCTGTTCTTGTTCGGCGGGAAGCCCACTCCGCGAGGAAGGGCGGTCGATCTTCGGAGCAGATTGCTGTTGCTGCTGTGTTTCGGTCGCTGTACGTTGCGAATTTTCGCGACTGAGGGTACGGGAAAGCTCGCTTCCGTCATTCGTGTAGATCTGCGCGTCGTGTTGAGCCGCGCGAAACAGATACGTATGCAAAACGGTCGTTAACCAGCAGTTCGCTTTTGTCTGTGTCCACGTGAATCAAAACCCGCTCCGCGGTCTGCCCCTGGCTGCTGTGGCTGGTCACTGCGTATCCGTGGTCGAGATGCGGATGCTCGCGGATATTGAATCGAACTTCGCGACCGGAATCCATCCGGATTTCGAGATTGCCGGAATGGCTGACTTGTTCGATAGTGCCGAGTTCTCGGTTAGCAACCTGTAGTTCCCTCGACGGGGCCGTGAACTGAACGCGGTCGCCTTGTGAGAATTCGCGCTGAACTTCCTGGTACACCGCCACACCCGACAACCGTCGCGGATCGTAGGTCTGTTGTGCTCCGTTCTCGCGCTCGATGGTGATACGGTTTTCGCGGGCGTCCACTCGATCCACTCGCGCATATTCGCCAGGGTCGATCCCCAGAACCTTACTCCCGCGGGTATAGCGCACCAAGTCTCCTTCGCCGTATTGTTCGGCCCACTGCCGATCTGCGCCGGTCATCTCATTTCGCGAGTCCAGCACTCGGAGCTTATGCTCCTCTGGATTCACGTCGCCGCGGGCCTGCATTTCACGGTGGATCAGAGTGTTCAACTCGCGTCGTGACTCATTGTCAGGTGAAATGACTAACGTGCCTTGAGGCTCCCGCGCGTACTCACGGGCGATTGCACCTAGCCTCTCTTCGCGGACTCACAATCTCATGCACGCGGCCCTGCTGGTCGAGATTCGCTACGGCTCCGTGAACATCCCCGCGGGCAAGCTGTTCCACAGCCTCCTTAAGTTCCGGTTCCTTCTGCCGGACGACCTCATGCAGACGTGCAGTTTGCATCCCCGCTTCTTGTAGTTGTCGATAGGGTCTGCCCGCTTCTACCGCCTCATGTTGCCGCTTGTCACCGACCAAAAGCACACGGTCGCCGCCGTCCAACCGATGCAGTAGCTCGTTCATCTGTTTCGTGCTCGCGAGACTCGATTCGTCCAGGACGTAAAGCCTCTTCTCTCCGCCGTCGGGTTGCTCGCCTCGGGCCAGATGACGTTGCAAGGTGCCTGATTCGATGCCTGATTCTGCCAATTTCTGCGCGGCGCGCGACGTGGGTGCAAGTCCGAACACCTTGTAGCCTTCATGCTCGGCAGCTTCGCGGACAGCAGCCAAGGAAGTGGTTTTGCCAGCACCCGCAACGCCCTCAAGACCGGTGATTCTGTCGTGACTGCTCACGATCTGCTCAACCGCCGCGCGTTGGCTGGTGCTCAAGTGTGGATGTTTCTCTTCGATGTGACGCCACGTCTCGGTACTGACCAACGGATTGTCCAGATTCTGTCCTCTTCGCATCTCGGCGACGTTGTCGCGCTCATAGCCAATCATCTGTTCCGTGGTGAACGCGCGGGCTGGCGACTTGCTCTCTACTTCAATCAGGTCACCCGACTGGACACGCTTGTCGAACCTCTCTCGTATCTCGGCGAAGCTCGCCTCGCCCATCGAACGTTTCAGAGCATCACGCATCAGTTCGCGTTCGTCTGTCACAGCGTGGCGCTCTAGATTCTTCTCTTGCGCATAGGTCAGGGCCGATTCGAGATGCTGATGCTTCTGCGGCGGCTCTTGTTCGACTCGCCGTTCATGGGCTGCGCGGATCACTTGCTCGGGCTGCTGACCGAACTGCGCGGCCACGTCTCGGTGCTGTTGCTGCATCTCTGCGTGCGTGATGGCCGGCAGTTTGTCGTCACGCGTCTGATGCGCTGCGATTTGCGCCGCGCCCTGCGCCTCTTACGCCTTGTTGGTCGAGGTATGCCTGGATTTGCTGACTCCGTGGACTGGAGGCGTCAAGATATTCTCGCGTGTACCCTTTTATCTCCGGCTGGCCACTCTTGCCCCTTTCAATGTCATAGCCCTGGCCTTTTAGCCGCAACGCCAGCTCTGAGCGATAGATCGCCGTTGCATATTGCTGCGAGCGGTACAGTTCGCGGGGTTGCAGGGCCCGCGATTCTCCGTTCTGAGTTTCCGTTAGATTGAAGAACACGACATGAGTGTGCAATTGCGGTGCAGCGTACCCGTTCACTGGTCGCGCACTATCGTGCTCGAAACTGGCTGCCACCCACTTGCCCGTTGTTTCTGCCGGATGGTTTCCGCCGATTCGAGCCTGGACATATTTCTCCATTTCGCCAAGCGCTACCTTCACGCTTTCGCGATGGGCCTGGCGTACACGATCGTCTCCGCCCACGAGAGCAGTCAATGACACGCTCTTAGGCGCGGAGAACGTTGCATCCCAGGCTGCGCGGTGTTCCATCGTGCTCACCGTCTCGCCGCGTCCATTAACGTACTCACGCGCGGTTTGGTGGCGCACAAGTTGTTCGCCCGTCAGCGGGTGTTGCCCGTGAGCAAGTCGCCCGAAGTGCTCTTCACGCACTTCACCTTGCAGACCCCATTCTGTGGCGAGCTTGCCGTGCCACTCGCCGCGAATGCGGTCTCCCTCGGAGTAGTAGTTCTCCTTGGCGTTCGCGAACTCCTCTTTGTGATAGGTCTGGGCCTGGCCGGCACTCAGCGGTTTGGAAATGGTCAGCATGACTCACTCGAAGTACGGTTCTTGCCCGGCGGCGATGCCACTGGAGTTCTCCGGCTCGCGCGGACTGATCTCCTGCGCCGCCGGAGTGCTCGGCTGAGGCGGCCGCTTCCCGATTTCGACCACCCGCGGTGTGATCTCTCTTGGAATGAAACCGGGTTGCGTTTTCACGGGAGCGAGATATGGAAAGCTGAAAGGCACTACCAGATTGTCGACTTTAAGCAATGCGTGCAAGCGCTGTAGCCCACTGATTTCCGATGGGAGCACTAGCGGCTCCGTTCGCCTTTCATTGTGATAGCTCTTGGACTTGGTAATTTTGAGAGGATGCGTGTTCACCGTCTCCTTAACGCGTTCCATTTCCACTTCGCCAATCGTGTCCGAGATCCACTTCGCTGCACGAGGCTCACTGGTATGCAAAAAGATTTTGGTGGCCGGCTGCGACAGCATTGACTCAGCTTCATGCCCGTAGCGTACTTCAAGTTGGCTCCGGCCTTGGAAACCGATCACGACGGGATTCCCGGATTTGCGATTCTCGGTCAGCGCAGTGTGCAATTGCGGCAGTCGCTGCAGACTAGCGAGCTCATCAAGCACAAACCATGCGTGACGCAACGAGGGATCGCCCTGGTTCATCAATCGCAGCACTAACGTGTCCAGCCATAGGCTCATGAGGGGCAACAGCCGCTCGCGGAATCGAGGAGTCGAGGTCAGGAATATCCAGCCACTACGCTGTCGTGCCCATTCTTCGGTTGTCCATCTCTGCTTCGTCTCACTCTCCTTCGGCAAGAGCTTCAAACTGTCAGCAACCATGTTGAGCGCACCTAACACACCACCGCGCTGTGGGCCAGCGCCGCGATAGATGAATGCCGTCAGTTCGGTGCCTTTCAAGAGGCGATCTAGTTCTTCCTCGTGGCTCATCCATCTGACCAGTTCCTCAGGCGTCGGTTTCAACGTGAGCAAGTGTGCGAAGATCTTTCGCGGACCTTCGACGAAGAATGTGTTCTCGTGCGGCTTGTCGGGGAACAACGATGTTGCCAGGGTCAGCGCTTCCGCCTCATGCATCACTTCATCGGACGGCGACCAGTAAGGACAACGCACGTCCAGGGGATTCAGGATAAGATCGCCGCGGGCAGGATTGAAAAATTGCGGTGTGTGTTCGAGCGCGGGATCATACACAATAGCCGTCTCGCCCCGCTCGGCGATCTGCATCAGCACCCGCCGCTGTAAAACGCTCTTTCCGGCGCCCGTGTCTCCCATCATCATCATGTGGCTGCTCTCTAACGAGCGCGGAATCGAGAGCGATTCTCTTCCCTCCGTGGTCAGGAAGCTAATTCCATCACCTCCACTCCGTTGATTGAATTCCTTGACGGTCACCATCTCTGGGCCCTTGAGTCTGCGTCCCTCTTCCTCGATCTGCCGTCGTCGCCGGTTCCTTAGGATTGGCAGCACCAGCCCCAGCACAAAGATCCCAATGCCCCAGCCCACGCTGGCCAGATCAGATCACCGGGAGACTGGCCCGCATAAATCAACTCAGCAAGCATCCGGTTCATTTGCGCGTTCGTGTAATGCACCGTGTCCACCTTCAGAGCAACCGCTCCCGCCTGTCGCGCCTTCGCCGTGAGCGCAAACGAGGGCCATACCTCCAAGGGGGCGGGCATCACGTCCGCGTCCGTGGCCATGCTGTGTTGCCCTTGTCGGTCCAATTTCGAAAGCACTTGGTAGGTACCACTCGGATTGGGAAAATCCTTGCTGATCGAATATTGAACCCAGTACCACTGCTGCAATGGCGTCCAGACCTCAACGCTTTGGTACGTGAAGATTCCTATCCACAGCGACGAAAGCTAGGACTAAAGCGACAAGAGTCGACAGCACCCAATTTTTAGACGGACCCGGAGATTTCCCTCGACCCAATAACCGATTCACTGTTCACCCCCAGTCAGGGCAATCTTCCGCCGTTCGCGACGCGAACCGACGGGACTATTAAAGACGTGCTGGAAAACTTTGGTCATCGTCAGCTCGCTTTGGAAGCTGATGCTTGGTCCAGCCTTTCTCGCGCCTTTTTCAGCTTGTCCGAGTCAGCCCGGTCGATCAGCCGCTGCATCTCCTCGGCGGTCAGTGGTTCGCCCTTCGCTTGCTTGAAAAGTACGTTCAGCAGAATCGCTCGAAGCGCCACCACCTCAGCCATGACCGCATGGGCTTCGCCCCCGATTCCGTTCAGCTTCTCCGGCTGGCCGTTCGTACTGGCCAGCATCACCTCGCGGCACCATTCCCCCAGGGTCTTCGAGGCCTTCTGAGCTGCCTGCTCCAGCCGGGCGAATTCCTCTTCGCTGACCTTTGTTCCTATGGATTTGGTGCGCAGATTCGGCTTCACCATGAATTCGTCTTCCTAAACGTCACCACGACGCAATCTCTTGCTTTTTCAAATAGTTCGCGTACGGTAACCAAAAGTTAGCCTGCAGCTCCCATTCTGGGGTGACGTGTCATTCTTCAGCCGCTGCGAAGCAGCGTTTTCCAACCTAACCTGGACCCCGATCTGTCTGGAACCCCAGCAGCCCGACTCAAGCACCTTCGAAAGCCTGAACCCGGCTATCCATGAACCGCCGAAACTCATCTAGAACCCCTGGGGGCGGAGCCACCTTATAGTCCTCACTGCCGGGGCTCATCAGCATCCCATCGACGAACACGTTATGGGCATCACCGTCGTCCGGCTCCATGAGCGCAAACAGGATCATTGCCTGGTCCCGTTCAGAAACATATGCCCGCCGATCTCGCCTATCCAGCAGCAGGCAGTGGCAGGTCGGCAGCTCAGCTCCCCGTCTCATGATCTGCTCAAGCGGGGGCCGTTCGGTTCCGGAAGGGAACTTCCCATACAGGGTGGGATAACGGCTTTCGGGCAAGTACGGGGCTACCGCTGGGTGGTGTAGAAACCAAGACCACAGGCTACCGTCCGAAGGCAAATCGTCGCCCCCGTCGCTGTACCCAAATTGAGGGGAACCGGCTGTGTATCCGAACTGTACGAACCGTAGATTTCCCTTGTAACCGAAAGCAGTCTCGAACGAGTCGGGTACCGGAAACGGGAGTGGGATAGCGCCGACAAGCGTTGGCGACATGTCGTCCTCAGGAACCTGCCAGCCCAGTTCTTGGACGGTGCGCCGCGCCTCCTTCACAAGATGCCGATGGACCTTCGAGGCCGCCAACCGGGTCCGATGTATTCCGCCCACAGATTTCATTGCGCCATCCTCTGCCGGCAAGGGCGTTGAGTTGTCGATTGCACATCGGCAAAGACTTCTCTGAGCTCATCGGGTTTCCCGGCCCGTATGTAAGCTTCGTAGGCGTCGTTCATTGTGGACAGCGCTTCATCCTCCCTGCCTGCGGATTTCAGCGCGAAGCTGTACAAAAGCCAAAGTTTCGGATCGGATCTATCGGATTCGAGAGCCCGCGCGCAGCACTCAAGCTCCTTCTCGTACATGTCAAGCATGTGGTAAGCCAACGACATTCCTGTCCACGCTCTGATGTTCTTGCCGTTGTTGTCCGGGTCGAGTTCTAGCGCACGATCGAAAGCTTGTACTGCGGATTGCAGACGTGCTCTATTCGTTTCCTCTGGGTCTTGGGTTCGGTAAAGGGCTACGCGGCGGAGCGCGAAACCGAGATTGAGCCATGCGCCAGTACTCCGAGGACTGGTCCGGTGTTGCAGTAGGACCAGAGCGAGCACCTCGGGAGCAGAAGCTGAAAGGTTTGTGGGAAGAACAGCGCCGTCCTCGTACATACCCCCCAAGAACCGCCCGGCGAAATCGGCTATGCTCTGGCTGGCCCGGCCCCTAGATTGTGCGTCCGCATGCCAGCGGAGCACTTCCTTGATCTCGTCGGGCATATTCTCGAGAAATTGGTTTTCGGCGTCTGTCACGGTCGTCCCGTACTTTCGCAAATCAAGCTGGCGTTCGTTGCTTCTCGATCTGGACCAATTCGGGCTTCGCTCTTTTCCCAGCACCCAAATCAACCTCTTTACCCTTGGCGTAGATGGGATGGCGGCCATGCGTCCGATTCCATTCGGTCAAGCTTGCGGTTTGGTGCACATGCTCGACGACACTTCGCCAACGACCTCCGTTGTAGGCGCAAAAACTGATTTCCCCTTCTTGAGTCGCCACAGGAGTCCTTGAGTCGGACATCGTTGCAAGGTCGTAGTTGTAGAGATCTTGGAAGCTCATCGGAGTGATCATCACGAGTTTCCACGGCTCCTTATATAAGTAAGCCCGCTGGGACCAGTCTGAGCCGCTGCCGCCAACTCTATAAAAGCAGTCCGCAAGCAATTTGCGAAGCTGGTCAAATCCAAAATCGGCTGGAGCCTTGGTGCGATCGAAGTTGCGTACCGCTGAGAGCGAAACCATTGCCTTAGTGATTGCCGGTCGCCTCCCGAGATCTGTGATCTCCACAAGGTCACGGAGGAATTGCTCCACGTCGAAGAACTTCGCCACGGGGACTATTTCTCTTGTGTGGGAGTTGATGAGAATCGGGGAGAAGATCCCTTGATTGGGATGGATATCGCAAAAGAGGCTCCCTAACTCTGCGTCCGGATGGAGAACATCGCACAGATGGGCGAAGGCTGCGTAGGCAGAGACGGGGAACCAGTCGCGCATGGGTTGCCAGTCAATCGACGTTTGCTTTTGCAAGTCGTACGCGATTTGTGAGACCGGATAACGCTTGGTGTAACGCTCATCATCCGATATTCTTCATCCCGACCGCAGAACATCACAGGCTGAAAAATAACGCCGTGAATCTTGTCTACGTGTTCCGCCACAAAGCGGA
>CAWIPZ010000042.1:0-72896 GCA_963837915.1 uncultured Acidobacteriaceae bacterium | reverse complement strand
CATAAGTACTACAAAAGTCGTCAGTGACAGGCCTATCTTGGGCCGAGATGTTGGGTGGCGGAGTGGTCAGTTTCCCAGCGATCGATCCTGATGAGGCCGACCTTTGGTTTATGAGTTGAAGGGGAAGTTGATATAAAACAATTTGCACGCGCACAGATGACCCCTTTTGGCACCTGTAAGTTCGCGCAAGAAACAGGCCGTAGTCCCTCATTTTGATCCCCCATTTCATGCTGCACCCGTTGGGTTCAACACTCAACGGTCGCCTTCGTACCACGTGTGGTTTTCGCGGACGCAGTAGGCCTGGTTTGCTACTGCGCCGGTCTTTCTGTGCCTTCCGTCATAATCCTCAAATAGTTGGAGTAAACAAATACTCGCTTCCAAGCACGCCCGCTGGACTCATTCACAATCCCGAGTTGCTGCAGCGCGTTCATTGCCTTGGTTACGGCAGGTTGGCTGAGGTGGAGCTGCTTCGATGCCGCCGGAATGCTCAGATATGGACGTTCCTGAAGAAGATTGTGGACCAAGATCGTTGATCCACGGATGCGACCTAGATTGTCAATACGAGATCGATCCCGTCCGAACAATTTCAAGACCTGATGGGCGGTGCTCACCGCTTGCTGTGCCGTTTCCAACACTGCAGTGAAAAAAAAGGTGAGCCACTGTTCCCAATCACCTTCAAGTCTGACTTTTTGGAGCAACTCGTAATAGGTAGCTCGATGCTCCTTGAAATAGAGTGAGAGGTACAAGAGAGGCTCCACCAAAACCCCATCGCCGACCAACATCAATGCGATCAAGAGCCTGCCCAAACGTCCATTCCCGTCCAGAAATGGATGAATGCTCTCGAACTGAACATGGATCAGCGCGGCTTTCACTAGAACCGGAAGCCCCTTTTTTTCGTGGTAGAACTTTTCCAGTTGCCCCATCAAAGGTACGACCTCATCACGGGGAGGGGGAACATATATAGCGTTGCCCGGTCTTGTGCCGCCGATCCAATTTTGGCTTTTCCGAAATTCTCCCGGCTCTTTGTTTTCTCCCCTTCCTTTTGCCAGCAGAACCCGATGAACGTCCCTCATCAAGCGAAGCGAGATCGGAAAGTCTTCACGCAACTTCTTCAGCCCCAACTGGAGGGCAGCTACATAGCTGGACACTTCTTGAACATCATTCAGAGGGACTCCGGGCACCTGCTTGCTCTCAAACAGCAGCAGGTCCGAAAGGGACGACTGCGTTCCTTCAATTTGGGATGACAGCACTGCCTCTTTGCGAACGTAGAAGTAGAGGAAGAGCTGCAGGTCCGGGAGCAAACGAGCCAGGCCGTCGAGGCGACCAAGAGCTAGGTTGGCTTTCTCCATGAGATCGAGCAATTCAGGGCCGAACTCGATTCGAGGATCAGGCGGCAACGGGTTGGGGACAAAACTGTTGAACGGCTCTGGAGCCATACCTTGCACCAGCAGCGTACCTTGTAGTCCCCTTTTCATTGGCTTTCACGACCTATTCGGTCCCGACTCGTTCCTAAAGAAAGTTTACAAGCACTTCTAGCTTTTAAGTTTTAACACATAAAGCTTAGATGCTCCAGCTCCTTCAAAACGAAGTTTGTAGCAAGATGTTGGCCGTGGTTGTGGCCGACGTCGAAGGCGAAAAGCGGGTATCAGTTTAAGAGGCGCCCCGGTCACCTGCGACGGGGTTAGACCGTGGGTCAACGCAGCATCTTCAGCACTGTGCGGATCAGTTCATCGGCCGGTGTCGCATAAAGAACAACCGGAACCATGGGCAATGCGGCCGCCAGTGCCAAGGTGACGAGAGTTGGCTTATCGATCGGCACCAGTCCCATTTGTCTTACAACGGTGAAACTGTTTCCGAGATCGACCAAGGAGGACGCGTCAGGGTTTCCCAAAATCTCTGCGCGGGGTTGTTCCTGGTTTTGAATCCACTTCTGATCAAATAGCCGGTCATGAATTGTCACCAGTGCTCCGTATTCAAGCAGCGCCTTCCTTTTGATTTTGAGCAGGACAGGCGCGACAACCAGAAGCGGAGCGACGAGGACAACGATCGCCATCACGCCATATGCAATCATCACAAATTTTTGAGAGGAGAGAGTAGCTCCTTGATACGCGATCGTATTTGCCACTTGGGCCGCAACCACAGCCCCTCCTGCGAAGACGATGGGACTGAACGCTTTTTGACCGTCGGATAGGAAGCCGAGGCCAGCAGCCATGTCAGTATGCGTGGCAAGCAGATACAGATTGATTCTTGAGGTGCGCCATATGAAAGAAGTCCAGAGAAACATCCTCCATACCCACCTTAATAAGAGGAAACGGAAGAATGGAGTGCTAACGAGGTTGAACCACCAGCCGGCCAGACTCACTTCCCTTGATCCCGCGCCCGTGGTGTGCCAATTAGAGACGCCACCCATCAGCAAGCCGGTCCGAGCGATAATGGACGGGGCGAATGCGGCGACGAGCAACAAGGCTTCGGGCAGAATACGATCTCGCAACCGCGTGATGCTTTCGATCACCGCCTCAAAAGAGGGAAGCTCCTTCTCACCTACCAGTCTGGACTTAAGAAATTGAAGGACCAGCTTGCGCCATCTATGATCAATTCCCGATTCGGCCAGGATCAGGATGGGAGCTGCGATCAGAAAACGCACGTTCACAACTAAGTCGCGAAGAAACGGAATCTTGATCTGTGTTCCGTAGGCCTGTCCCTTCACGAGTGACAAAACAAAGAGAGGAAGCCAAGTGAGCAGGATGGTAAGCAAGGCTCTGCGGACGACTCGCTGGCGTTCTTCTCCGGCAAAACCAAACCGAACCTGAAGCCGATGAAGCGGCCCTCCGCGGGTAATGGAGAAATTTTCGGCTAGGGATGACTTTGTCTCGCTCATGACTGGGGGCACCTCACGCGCCCTGCTTCGCCGATTTGGGGCCAATCGACCCCTAACTACCGTCGTCTGACTGAATGTCGGCTTTGGTTTCCCCTCGCTTGATGGAGGCCAGCAAAGCGGCGTGGTCTTGCTCTGTCTGATCTCCGTAACTTTCGGCCCACTCGGCCAAAGCTTCATCCAGGGCGGTTGACTTGCCGCAGTAGCCCGCGATGCGTGCCGGGTCGCCCGTCCGGGCGTGGGCTCGAGCGAGGATTGCGCCGCATGCCCAGGCGTAGAAGTTGAAGGAGGTCCCCGTAAGGAATTCGACTGGAATCGAAGCCTTCAGGTTCTTCATTTGACGGACCATGTAATCTCGCCCGTCTATCTCGGTGTAGCCCAGCATTGGGTCCGAAGAAGCTTGCAGCGCGCGTTGTCCCATCACAACGCGTTTGCCCTGGTGACGGAACTCTTGAGGAAGAGGTGGGAGGTACGGAGCAGCCGCAGGCGACACCGATTCCTTCACTTGCAGGAACAAGGGATCGTCGTCACCTATTCCGAACAGCAATACCAGATATGCCCTGGTCCCTACCGAACCGACGCCCACTACCCTATGTGCGACATCCGCGACGTGGTAACGGCCGAGCATCATGCGCCGCTCCGCAGAAAGTGTGAGCGCATATCGATTCAGCACCTCGATTACTTTCTGTTTGGTCCCCCCCGGGAGGGAGGTAAGAACCGGCGGATCATTTCGGAAACTCCATTTTCTGCTGCCGTGCCGATCAGCGACCTTAGGCAGCAGAGCCCGGTTGTCGGTGCGGAGGGCTTTCGCCATGGTCTTTGCGAAAACCGCCTTGGACTTGGGATCGAGCTTAGCGATGGGATTGTCGCGTCCAGGATATGCATGCAGGTACCAGACATCGAGCACACCCATGTCCTGCAGGCGGTTGACGTTGAATCGATAGCCTTCCACGCCGCGCATCACTCCAGCCGCCCGCTCGCGGCGATTCAGCCCATTCTGCCGCCCGGCAACGTTCACGCTTGCGGCCAGCCGTTTCAGGTCCCACTCCCATGGGCCAATGGTGGCTTCATCGAAATCGTTCATGTCGAAAACCACTTCCCGCTGCGGCGTGCCATACATTCCGAAGTTATTGATATGGGCGTCGCCGTCCATCACTACCGGAATTCCGCTGATGGGCAAGGTTGATAGATCGCGTCGCCATCACGCACGCCGACCCGCGCAGGAACGCGAACGGCGAGGCCGCCATGCGACCCATGCGCAGCGGAATGAGGTCCGTTTGCCTTCCCTTGTTGCTGATGGCCAGTAATTTCAGCGGATCAGGCCGGTTCTTTCCCGGCTTCCACATCGCATGCGACTCGCGTGGTATCGCGCGCCGAAGGGCTTTGCCCTCGGCGTGCCGCTGCTTCCACGGGACCATCTTGCTACCCAAATCAAACTTCCGAGTGGTTCAATCTTTGCTATAGCCATGTTGTCCTCCAAGAAGGCCGGATCTGCGCCGTTGTTCAGGAGCGTCGGCTTCTACTCGTTCCGCTTAGGAGTTCGCGTTGTTCTAATTCTTTTGGTCCTTCCACGTTGTCTTGATTACCTTCGCCTTAACCGGCTGTTGTGCGCCAACTGGCGACTTGCGCTGTCTATTTGACCGAATATCCGCGTGCATCCATGCAAGCCGAGAACCCTCGCTTGAAGGTATCCATCTGCTGGTTGTATGCCGCCTTGGCTTGATTGGCCTGCTGTTGCATTTGCGCCCCTGCGGCCTGAGCTGCCTGTTCCTGGGACTGTTCGTTCGCCGCACGCTGCTTTCTTCCCCCGCGCACCGTGCCGACTGTCGCTCCGACAGCTGCGCCCCGGCCAGCGTTACCAGTGATCGCCCCAAGGGCCGCTCCTCCGGCAGCACCTCTGGCCGCACCCCGCACTCGTCCTCCTTGCGCCTCGGGCGCGTTCGCAGCGGCTTGCTGTTGGGCAGCCTGCACCTCTGCCGCCGATGGACCTGAGGGCGGCGGAGTAACTGGGTTTATTCCGGTCTGCTGCTGGACCGTGGTGTAGCAGTCGTACTCATCTCTGAGTTGCTGGTCATTGGTCTGATTGTTCTTGGGATACGCAAACATCCCAATCTTCTGCGCCGCAGAAAAGGGAGGTGGCGGCGTAGCCGGTGCGCTGGCCGCTGGTTCTGTCGCGGCCGGAGTCGCAGCGGGCGCGGTATTGCCGGAATCCGTTTTCTTGCAAGCTGTGCTCAGCAGAAACAGCAACGAAATGCCTAGTACGTGAAGTTTTCGGTATCTCATGATCTTCTCTCCTAATTTCTATGCGATGGCTTTTCCTTTCGTATGCCCACGTGGGCGGATCGAAAGTCGAACTTCCCCTGGCCAAGAGTTCCCGTCTTGGTCGCCGGCCTGCCTCAATTCTTCAAGTCCCATTCCTTCAGTTTCTTCGCCGCCGTGCCGAACTGGCCCAACTGGTAGACGGCCGCGCCCGCAGGCGAGAAAGTGAACGGCGCAAACGGTTCGGCCAGCATTTGGTCGAGATACTCACGTAGGGCGACGCCGGTGGTGACGTGCGGATTGAAATGCTCGCCTGACGCCTTCGGCACAAACGTCGAAACGTATTCGATCAAGGCCGGATCGATGGTCGGATCATCGCGGCGTGGTGACAAACGCGGATGGAGTCTCCGGTTTCCACCGTGTAAGGCGCCACGGCGGCAATCATGTCTGCCTGCAACTTGAGCAATTCCGGGGTCGGCTTCGCGACAATGCCCGCGACGCCAATGGTCCTTGCTCGGGATGTAGTAGTACTTGAAAGCCTCCAACTTCATGCCGGTCACGTTGGCGGCGGCGAAGACCTTGCCGGCGACGGCATAGACCTTGTCGAGATCCGCCGTGCGAACAAAGCGTTGCATCAGCGTGATGTGCGGACGATGTGTCGCATCCAGGGCGAAGCCTTTCGGATAGACCTTGAGCAGTCGCGCGTTGTTGGCCTCGGAATGCTGGAGCATTGTGGCGTCCGGCTCCAGCAAGATGTCAATGGCGGTGACCGAGGACTGCTCGACCGGGAAGACCTGTTTCCAGTCGTCCTTCATGCTGACGACGGTCCAGCCATCTTTCTTCGCTTGATCGTAAAGCGCCTGCGTGAATGCACCCAGCTTGACGTCCGGCAATCCTTGTGCCGGACCGTAGGCGTATTCGCGCACCGCATCATCGTGCAGCACCAGCAACTCGAACCGCGCGCCGCTGCCGCCCTGCGTGTATTCCAGCATCTCCTGGTCGCCGTCGGAATTGCCGAACGCGGCGATGGGCCGGCGGCCGATGTGCTGGTTGATGCCGACCGGCTTGCCGGCTTTGTCGTCATTGAAGTTCAGCTCCGGCAGGCGCACCAGCACGGGCTTGCCGTCGCGCATTTCAAACTTCGTCTTGATGCTGCTGCCGATGACCTGTTCCGGCGGGATGCCATAAACCTGCTCCGCCCACGGGCGCATGAACTCGATGCCGCCGCCGGAGACGATGAAGGTCTTGAACCCGTTCGCGCGCAGATAGGCGAGCAGTTCGAGCATCGGCTGATAGACCATTTCGGTGAAGAGCTTGCCGGTCTTCGGATGTTTCGCGGTGGCGATCCAGTCCTTGACGATCTGCTCAAACTCCACCGTGGTCATGCCCGTATGCGTGGCCATGATGAGTTCCAGCAGCGCCTGGTCGCCGCCGGCGAGCGCGGTTTTCAAATCGCCCTTGAGCAACGAGGCGAACGGTTCCTTGTCGTTCCACTCGGGATGCTGCGGCGCAAGCGCCTTCACGCGATCGAGCGCGAAGTAAAATTGAACGGGCAGCGGCTGCTCGCACCAGAGCGTGCCGTCGTTGTCGAAACGTGGCGATGCGTTCGGGCACCGGCACGAAATCCGGCGAGCCGGGCTTTGTCACCTTCTCGACGAATTCGACGATGGATTTCTTCGCCGGGCCGTCGTTCCACGAGGGCAGACGGTTCGACGGCGAAGGCAACGCTTGTGAAAGCAGCAAGCAGAGCGACGCAGAATGCTTCATCCATGATTTGCGTTTGTGGCATCAATTACCCCCTGACCCGAAAGATGGCGGGGCACTTCTGGCGAAGCGCCCCGCTGTGTCCGCTGTTGCTACTTCGACCCTTCGCCCTCCTTCAGCTTCTGAAGTACCTCATCCATGTTGAAGCTGGCGGCCTTCTGCCGTTGCGGGTAGTCCTTGAAGGTCATCAGGAACTTGCCCACGTAATCCTGCGCAGGGACCAACAAGAAGGCGTGATCCAGCAGCCAGTCGTAGTAGGTGTTCGAGGTGATGTCCGCTCGCTCGTACGGGTCCAGTGCGGAGGTTGAACTATCAGCGGAATCCGCAACTGGGTGAACGGGTTCGACCAGATAAGCATCGTTCCCTCGGCCCGCTGCTCCATGAACACAAGCTTCCAGTTGTCGTACCGCAGCAGCGACCAGTTGCTGATCATCGTTGATGTATAGGAACGATTCCCGCGGGCTCTTGTCGACTTGGCCGGTCAGATACGGGACGAGGTTGTCCCCGTCGAGGTGGACCTTGTAGGTCATGTCCCCGACTTTGTAGCCCTTGAGCAGTTCATCCTTCACTTGCGTGTCGCCGGCCATGGCCACAAAGGTCGGCAGCCAGTCGAGGTGAGCGACGATCTCGTTGCACACACTGCCCGGCTTGATATGACCCGGCCAGCGGACCATCGCCGGCACGCGGTAGGCCCCTTCCCAGTTGGAGTTCTTCTCGCTGCGGAACGGCGTCATCGCTGCGTCCGGCCAGGAGTTCATGTGCGGGCCGTTGTCGGTGCTGTACATGACGAACGTGTTGTCCGCGATGCCCAAGTCGTCGAGCACCTTGAGAACCGTGCCGACGTTCTTGTCGTGGTCGATCATGGCGTCGTGATACTGGCTCTGCCAACGCCCCGACTGGCCAATGCTCTCCGGCTTGGTGTGGGTGCGGAAATGCATGTGAGTGAAGTTGACCCAGACAAAGGCTGGCTTGCCGGCCTTGTTCTGCCGCTGGATGAAGTCCACCGCCCGGTCGGCGACGTCGTCGTCGATCGTTTCCATCCGCTTTTTGGTCAGCGGGCCAGTGTCCGTACAAACCTGCTTGCCGACCTTGCCGAAACGGGGATCCACCGTCGGGTCGTCCTTACTAGAGGCCTTGCAGTCCAGCACGCCGCGCGGTCCGAACTTTGCGCGAAACGCCGGGTCCTTCGGATAGTCCGGGAGTTCCGGCTCTTCTTCGGCATTCAAGTGGTACAGATTGCCGTAGAACTCGTCGAAGCCGTGGACGGTGGGCAAGATATTCGTTACGGTCACCCAAGTGGTTCTTGCCGAATTGGCCGGTGGCATAGCCTTGCGCTTTCAGGAGTTCGGCTATCGTCGGGTCTTCCTTTTGCAACCCTACCGCAGCTCCTGGCAAGCCGACCTTGGTCAAGCCGGTGCGCAAGCCCGATTGGCCGGTGATGAACGACGCTCGACCAGCGGTGCAACTCTGCTCGGCATAGTAGTCGGTGAAGATCATGCCTTCCTTGGCGACACGATCGATGTTGGGGGTGTTGAAACCCATCAGTCCCATCGAGTAGGCGCTGATGTCGGACTGGCCGATGTCGTCGCCCCAGATGATTACGATGTTCGGTTTCTTCTGCTGTGCGCTAGCGATTGATCCCGTGAGCGAAAAAGCGACCGCCGCACCTGCAGCGACGATCGTCTTCATTACGCTTTTAGTCTTCATCTTCTGTCATCTCCATTTTTAAATTGCTACTGCTTGCCAAATTGATCTGAATCCAATCGCCGCATTTGAGAGTGAGAGCACTGTCTACATCTCGCACGGTTCATACCGCCACCCTCCGGATGGCTTCGAGCACTTCGGCACCGGAATCGGTCTTGCGGAAGTAAGCCGCGCAACCCGTAGCTTCAGCCTCTGCGCGCGCCTCAGGATCGTCGTGAGCGGTAATAAAGATGGTGGGAGTGTGACCGCCTTCAGCAGCCAGCATCTGCGCCAGTTCGATACCCGACATGGCGCCGAGCTGAATGTCGAGCACCAGGCAGCCGAACTGAGGATGCTTCGTGTCCGCGAGGAACGACTCCGCTGAGGTATAGGTGATCGGCTGAAGGCCCGCCGCTCGCAGTAACCTGCCGAGTGATCGGCAAACGCTTTCGTCGTCATCGACGATTGCCACGTAGGTTGGCGGAATTTTGCTCATCGGGACTCCGATGAGGACTATAGGCGCGGATGGTGAGGCCGACTACTGCCCTTAGGGGAAGGTCGGTGCGGACGCAGAGAGGGTGCCCGCATTGTCGGTTAGCCGCGTGAGTCCCGCGACCTAGTTTCGTGATGAGGGCCGAACGTGCAACTGCCAAGAATCGCACTTCTCATAGGTAGCGGCTTCCTGCCCAACCAGAGGAAATGCATGGTGAGGCACTTCCCCTTGCCGAAGCACCTAGTTCCACAACTCCACTTCATATGGAGAAGATCTGGTAGGAACGGTCAGAATTTACACTGTCAGAATTGACAGGTTGTCAGCGGCCGTGAA
This sequence comes from uncultured Acidobacteriaceae bacterium, assembly GCA_963837915.1. GTDB lineage: Bacteria > Acidobacteriota > Terriglobia > Terriglobales > Acidobacteriaceae > DASRAA01. The sequence continues at coordinate 63,489 of CAWIPZ010000042.1, read as the reverse complement.
GGTTGCGCGGATGGCGTCATCCACGATGACAACGGCCGGCACCACTCGCTCATCCGAATAGAGCACCAACACCCGTTGCGTCGGCGCTGAAGCAGGAGTTTGCCCGCCTGCCTCGACGCTAGCCGATACCAGGAGCAGCAGCCCTGTGGTGGTGAGAAAGGTAAGTCTTCCTAACCAACGCTCCTTCTTCGCTAGGGTCATGTTCTTCAGTCGGACACACTCGTACCAAGGTACGACTCTAAAAGGACCACGGCCCTCCGGTTACTGTCAGAATAGACAGTGCACACAGAAAGGGTTTCCAAGGCGAAGAGACAAGCCACATAAAAGTCCGCTTAAGCGGAGCTGGGCGGGGTAGGGTTGAAACAGCATTCAGGGGCCTGACAAAATCGTTCGGAGAGCGCTTACACGGAGTGCAATCCGCGAAACATGAATGCGGTAAAAGCGCAGGAGTTGAGTCCGGAACTGCGCGTGGAATTGGCACGATACCGGGTGAGATCGAATCACTGAGCGAACGGCAAAGTCGTAGCCATGTACAGCAGAGTGAGCAATCGAGCAGCGGTACAAGCTCCGAACTGAGCTCGAAAACCACCGACACGGTCAGCACTATGGCACCGACAGTGGTGGCGATGGTGTTTCCCCCCCTTAACTTCCTCGGCCCCCATTTGTTTCTCACATTTTTTTCGTTAGCTGGAAGCAACACCGGAGCGGAGAGGGAGGTTAGTCAAGACCGCATTCTTGCGCCGCGTAGCGGTCGGAGCGAAGCGCAGAGCCTTGACTTGCCTCCCGCGCTCAGTACACTCGCCAGCGGAAAAATGGGAGATTCCCGTGGCCGTCGAGTTCTTCCAGCTGTGCTTTCTTTCTGTCCACCTGCTGCCGCATCGCCCGGCACTCGGTCACCGAGTCTCAGCGCCGCGCTTCGTGGTCTTGGAGCCGGTCCGTAGCCACACGCGCCTTCTGCCTCTTCACCATCTCGACGATTCCGTCGAACACTTCTGATGTAATCGCTTGGCCTTTCGCCAGCGGACCAAGAAGGTTCACCAGGAGCAGCCGGCACGCCGTGATTTCCACCATCTCAGCACTGGCCCGGAGGCCCGTCCGGTCCTGACGTCGCTACGACGCTCGGGATTTACGCCCACAGCATGAGCGAGGATCGTTTGGCAGCGCAGGATGACATGCTGGCGGCGATGATGACACCGTCAAACGCGGTGAACTGAGCGACCACCCACCGATTTTCCATCTGACACACCTCAAACCCACTCTCTCTGCCGCAGAGATGCCGAGAGAGGCACGATCTTAGGAGGCGGGACTCCTCGCCAGATAACGTCCTGTCCTTGGTGCGGAACAGAGATTCGGGAGATGCACCTGAGAGTGTACGAAAAGCCAAGCGATGTTGGCCGCTCCGTGACTTACTGCGGCGATAGCCTCGGGCGGTGCGAATTCTCCGAAGCCAAAGCTCTCCTCTGGACGCGACAAGGGGGCTCGCCGCGTACAGGGGAGGTCGTCAACAGCGTCAGGGAACTGTAATAGTGGTCGCATCTCCGAACGTTGGGCCCGGCGATTGGAAATCCGTGTTGCAGTCAGGACCTTGGCCTGCACCGCCGGTCAAGAAACAACCCGCACCATCCTCCGCCTGAAATTCGACGTTATAGGTGCCCGCGGCAATAGGGCCCACAACGACGGCGAAGGAACCATTGCCGTTCTCGTCGGTCGTAATGACGCCCACTTGCACCCCGGTTACACTTGCGGTCACACCTTGCTCCGTGCCCGTCGGGCAGTTGCCGTCACCATATTCGTTCGGGAACTGGCCGAAAGTTGCGGGAAACGTGGTGCAGAAGAAGACGATCCCGACCTGATAAAGCTTGCTGGGCGTCGCGCTCACCAATGTATAGGTCACCGACAACTTGTGCGTCGTCGGATTCACCGACCACTTGACGCTGCTCTTTGCATAGTTCAGAGGTTCACTAAAGTTGTTGAAGCCTGCGGTCCACTTCTGCTTCGTCGTCGCCGCCGAAGCCGCGCTGGCCGCCAGGAGCAATGCCACCACCACCAAGAATATTCTTTTCATCGTAATCCTCCGTATTCCTTTTTCTGTGCCTTCCGTTCGCAGTCGCTTCTATTTTCAGCGGGGGCAAGCACTGGCGAAGCTCTTCGGTGCCAAGCAAAGTGTTACCGCCCGCTGCCTCCAATCTGGCCTTGGAGGTGGGTTGCAGGCGGTATAGAATGTGGGCGGCGTCATTGAGCCCGATTGCCGTCCCCCCGTCGCCGGATATTGCCGCAAAGCCGCTAGCTAGTCTTTAGCCTTACCTAGTTTTTTTCTTAAGCTTTTGTGTATGCCTTATGCCCTTCCAAACAAAGGCGATCTTCGAGTTCGGCCCGTTTCGCCTGGACCCCGCGGAGCGACTGTTGCTGCGCGAAAAAGTGCCAGTGCAGTTGCCCCCAAAAGCGTTCGACGCTTTGGTAGTCATGGTTGAGAGTAGAGGGCGCCTGCTCGGCAAGGATGAACTGCTGCGGGCGGTCTGGCCTGACACTTTTGTAGAAGAGTCGAATCTGGCCCTGTATATCTCGATTTTGCGCAAGGCGCTGCGGGATGGCGAAGACGGGTTTCAGTTCATCGAAACCGTGCCCCGGCATGGCTATCGTTTCATTGCCATGGTCCGGGAAATTGGGGGCGGTTCCCCGGATACCAATGTTTCTTCAGTTTCGGAGCCGACCCCACAAACTTCTACTGAAGTCAGCGAAGGTTCTGGAGCTTCTGACAATGCACGTTCCCGTCATCGCCTCCGGAGTCCGGCCTTCGCCATTGCTGGGCTGGTGGCACTGCTAGCGATCCTAATCTTGGCCCTCCTGGTCTGGAAGAGCCAACGCAGCCCCGCGCCGGAGCTTATGCGTTCGCTGGCGGTGCTGCCACTGCAAAACCTCTCCGGTGATCCCGCCCAACAATACTTTGCCGACGGCATGACGGAGGCATTGATCACGGACCTGGCAAAGATTCCCGGGCTCAAAGTCATCTCCCGCACATCGATTATGCAGTACAAGGATTCGCACGAGCGATTGCCGAGTATCGCTCACGAACTGGGTGTTGACGGCATTGTGGAAGGCTCCGTGCTGCGCTCCGGGGATCGGGTCCGAATCACGGCTCAGCTCGTGCGCGGCGCGACCGATCAGCACCTCTGGGCGGAATCTTACGAACGGGACCTGCACGACCTGGTGGCTCTGCAGGACGAGGTTTCTCGCAGTATCGCTACTCAGATACAGAAGCAAATCGCGCCGCCATCGCCACAGCGGCTGGCGACCTCGGCTGCGATCAATCCTCAGGCGCGCGAGAACTACATGAAAGGCCGGTACTTCTGGAATCTCCGCAGTGAGGCGGGCTACCTCAAAGCGATCGACTATTTTCAGTCGGCAGTAAACGAAGACCCGCAATACGCGCAGGCCTACTCTGGCCTGGCAGACGCTTATGCCCTGCTGGGTTCTTTGCCCGTGTCGAAGGTCCGCGATACGGCAATGGCCAAAGCAAAGGAAATGGCGCTTACCGCACTAAAACTCGACGATTCTCTCGCCGACGCGGATACTTCGCTCGCATTCGTGGAGATGCATTACGAATGGAAATTCCGAGAGGCGGAGCAGGAATTCAAGCGTGCCCTGGAACTCAACCCGAACTACTCTACCGCCCACCAATGGTACGCAATTGATCTGGCAGCACTGGGACGGATGGACGAAGCCGTGGCGGAGCTGGACCGTGCTCGGCAGACCGATCCGCTCTCGGCCATCATCAATACCGATATGGCGGAGATGATGTATTATGCGCGCCGCTACGATGAGGCTCTGCAACAAGCTCGCGCCACCGTTGAAATGGATCCCAACTTTGCCCACGCGCACCGCGTGCTGGGCCGCATCTACTTTGAGAAGCACATGCTTCCCGAGGCCGTTGCCGAAGGGAAGCGGGCGGTTGAGCTGTCTGGTGACGACCCTTGGATGCTGTTAGACCTGGCAACCACATGCGCTCTAGCCGGCAAAAAGACGGAAATGCAAAACTCCTTGAGGAGAGCAGCTACGATAAGCCCGGGCGGTGTTTTGCCCGAGATTGGCGGAACTGTGGAAGTCTATGTCGCGTTGGGAGAAGGTGATCGCGCTTTCAAGGTGCTGGAAAGTCTATATCGCCGCCGCGACGGCGGGCTTATTCTTCTGAACGCCGATCCGCGCTTCGACAGCCTGAAGTCCGATCCCCGCTTCCAGCAATTGTTGCAGCGTGTCGGTTTGCCGCAATAGTGCCTTCGTGCCTACTTCTGCTACTGAGATCTCTCGATTGGCCAGCGTCATGACCAGCCCACCGCGCAAAAGTGCAGACTGGCATATGAACCACACTCGTGCTCCAGCCGCCCAGCGTCTAAAGTCATGGTGTTGACGAGAATCTCAAAAGGATGGTTGACGAAATATCGCCATAACGCTCAAAACCCGACTCCGTCGGTCACCTTGGGGCGTCGGGGAAAAGGTGGCAGCGGGCCGTAAGCGACCACAGGTGTGAAATCACAGGTGTGAAATTTCGGGCTGGTTTGCTAAGTCACTGAAAAACATGGTGGCCAGGGACGGAGTTGAAGCCTGTAGATTCCAACGGAGTCTATAAGATACTGATTCTATTAACTCCACAACTGCCACGACTGACAGGTTTTATGTACACCTGATGTACAGCCGATCCAGAGACTCGTCCGGACCCCGGACGGTAACCACACATGTACATTGCACATCGTCCATCGATTCGAACCTTATTTCCCAGCCCGTACCTTCGCCCATCTCTTTTTCTGTGCCTGACTGATTCTCTTCCGGGCTGCCGCTGACATACGCTTTGGCCCCGGTTGCTCTCGCTGTCGTAGTTGTAGGTAGTCAAATGGCTGGCGGCGTCGGTGACCGTCACAAGACGGTCGGCGTTGTCATAGCTGTAGTGCGTCGTCCTGTTGTTTTGGTCGGTGGCCGAGCTGCGGCGCCCGCGATAATCGTAGCCGAAGCCAACCGATGTTCCATCGGGATACGTGATGCCGGTCAGACGGTTCATGACGTCGTAGGCGAAGGTCGTGGGGCGCCCACTGCCGTTGATTGGGTCCACCACGCTGGTGCGGTTGCCACGCCCGTCGTAGGCGTAGCTGGTGGTGTTGTTCTGCGCGTCCGTGATCGACTGGATCAGTCCGGTGGAGTAGTACTGGATGTAGGTGGGGTGACCCAGTGGATCGGTAATCTGGGTCAATTCGCCCAGGCCGTTGCATCCGCTGCTGGCTGCTTTGCTCGAAGCATGGCGGAAAGAGACACCGTACTGCCGTGACACTGATCTTGTCTTTCCGAGCTTTCGGCTACATGGAGAGAAACCGCCTCGGGCCAACATGCTTGTAGCGAACCATCTTCAGCCTGCGGCGAGGAAAGCTGGGATCGGCGGGCCAGTTGGCTTTCACACTCTTCGGCGCACGCTGGCAAGTGTGCTCGTAGCCAATGGGAACGACCCGAAATTGGTACAGGAGTTGTTGCGGCACTCAAATGTAAGAACGACCCTGGACATTTACGCTAAGGCCACGACCTCGGCCAAGTTGGAAGCTCAGGGTTGGGTGCTACAGCAGTTGCTTGCTCCAGACACGAAGTCTGCCGTGGTCTGAGCTTATCGTGGGTCGCAACCCACAACGGGTAGGGACGATCAGAATGGCTAAAGCCTTTGGAATGTGGTGGCCAGGGAGGGAGTTGAACCCCCGACGCCAGCCTTTTCAGAACCGTGGTTTTGAGCACTCTCAGCGCCTTACAAACCGCCGAGGACTGCCATGCTACGTCGTAAGTCCCGCAAAACGCAAACGCCACAGGTGTAGACCACAGGTGAGAATCTGCGAGCCGCGGCGCGCCCCGTTCGATGCCAGACAACGCCCAGCGGCCCGCTACCGCTCGACCGATTTTTCATCTGACACACCTCAGAACCATACCGCTCTGCCTAAGAGATGCCGAGAGAGGCACGATCGGCGGCGGCGGGACCCGTAACCAGTGCACACGGAGGTCTGCGCGGAGAGGACGCTGGGAGAATGGGGGAAAGAGTGTCTACTTCTTCAATGCGGGTTTTTCCGCCGGGGCCTTCTCGGCAGGTGGCTTCGCGTCCTTGGGCCATTTCAGCGCCACAGGGAACCTCACCAGCGGCACATAGCTTTTGGACTGTGGATTGAATCCATTCTCATCCAGAGGGAAGGCAAGCCATGTTTCGCCGGGTCCCGTCTGCCTCAATTGCAGCTCTCGGGGCAAGACTTCCAGCGCACGCCCGTTAGGCACCGTGATTTCCTGTTTCTCGTTTGTGACGTCTAGCAGGAACAGAATCTTCATAGGCTTCTCCGAGAGAGATTACAACTGCCGCCCCAACTACGCCACAACAGCCTCAGCGACCGGGACTCTCGGCCATATCTTCTTAGCAATGTCAAACAGCGCGGCGGAACGTAATTCGATCGCGGCCTCATCCCACGTGGATACGTTTTGGAACGGACGATTCAGGTTGAGTGCGCTGTGTTTTAGGATTTCGTCGCGTTTCTTCAACCATGGGCCGTTCGAGACTGACGGATTGAGTTCTTTCGTCAGAAGGGTGAGGTTCCCAATTCGATGAATGGCCACGTTCCTCCTGTCTGGCGCGCCGTCAACCTGCTGTGACTCAGTAGCGTTCATCACAATTGGCCAGTGCTTCTCCCACGAGACAGGCATTAAGTGCTCAATGGTCAGCTTTCTTTCCACTTCGACCTTCTCCGTCTTGCCCTGATAACTGGCAATCTCCAATGCTTCAAGAATCATGCGTCCCTTCGACCTCTTGATCGCCTTGTAAAAGGGCATGCTCATCCAGCTCTTTCTAAACTCATCGTCGTCAGGCCACCGACCAGTGTCCGCCGTCTGCCCCATCAAGAAACTGCGGATCGGTTGAGACGAGAAATCATCTGCGGCCCGTAGCTGCTTGATCATTCGAACCACGAGATCGTTATAGTTTTTCGTTGTGAGTTCGCAAATGGCTCTACGGACGAGATAAGACTCCAAATCAAGCAGAACCTGATCAAATTCCTGACGGTGCTCAGGGTTTCGATACCGCTTGAACACTTCCAACAAAACGGGATAGAACGTCGTTGTATCAAGCTGATCGAGGCGGTAAATGAACATCCCCTCCCGGGTAGTGATGGGGAGTTCCTCCATGCTCCGATATACATCGCCGTAATGGCGGAACAATGCCATCTGCTTCGCAGCATCCGCAGTACCACTCTCTACGTGATCGCGGAATGTCGTGAAAAGCTTCTGCGCGTTCACTTCGTCCGCCAGCATGAGCGTCAGGTAGTTGTGCAGGAACAGGTCGAGGCGTGGACGGTATAGCCGACCTTGGCTGACCTTTTCCCTCCAATAGGACTTGCCTGTATCGAAGGTTGCCCAGAACTGCTCGTAGAGCTTCTCCGTTGGCAGTTTCTGGAGTTGAGCCGTCCGGAAAAGATAGTTCTTGACGAGGTCAGCCGGAAGGAGAGGAGTACCGAGTGCATTCAGGGTTTCGAAAATCTCCTGTGCGTCGTCATCCGCTTCGAGGTCGATGACCACCATGTGCATCTCGTCCCTGAGCACCATATACATCGTCTCGACCTTGGGGACGAACCCCGATTCTTGTGCCGGCCCGAGCCAACCCCTGAACTGCTCTGCGAAATACAGGTAAGCGCCGGGGATAAGCTGATCACCATCATCTGCATTCTTTTGAATGGCCTTGACCTTCTTTTCGCTGCCAGCGGACATGACCTCGGCGAAGGTTGTGCGGTCTGCGTTTGTCGGCCAGACCTTGAACTTTTCAGTAGGGTCCTCGCTTAGGAGGCCGTCATTGTCCGTCAATTTCCTGAATGCGCCTGCATGTTTGTGCTGCTGGGCGTCCTCCGCAAGGTCGCGAATGGCAGCGAGTCCGAGTTGTAGGGTTGTCAACCTCTGCTGTCCGTCAATAATCTGCCGGGCGGGGACCTTCGCCATAACTGTGCGCAATTGATCCATCACGATTGCCCCCATGAAGTGGGGTCGAGCTGTCCGACCAGCAATCTTGTGATCGGCGACCTCCCGGATAGCGTCCCAGAGCGGGACCCAGTTGTCGTCCTCGTTCCAGACGTAAGGTCGTTGGAACAACGGAGCTTCCAAACGCTCTGTCCTGTCAAAAACCCGTCCGAGTGCGAGCTTATCTACCTTCATCAGGTAACTCCAAGCAACAGAAGACGATAACACCTCGTCGTTAGAGTCTCAAATGGTAATCGGCCATTGGCGACTAAGAATAGGCAGGACAAACTTGCGGTTCTCGGACAAAGCGCCAAATTCGCGGCGCGAGTCATGCGAAGGATTGACGGTGCGTTTCCCGGTCGTGAATAATCGCAATCAATGAATCAATTCTTTGATCCAAGCGGCGAGGAACCTCCGGTCGTTCAGCCTCGGCGTCACGAACTCGCTGTTGAGATTCTAAAGCTCCTTACACCCGCTCTGGGTCTGCTGCTGTTCGTGTTGGGACTCAGCGCCAAGTATCCGTGGCTCTCGAAGCCGTGGGTCACCAATACGCTCGTCATACTTGGGATTGCGGTCGTAGCGTGGTTCGCCAAACCGCGCTTCTCGGCGTGGTGGCACAGGATAGGGCAACGAAAGCGCGACCAGCAGTTCATCGTTACTAATGAGGCGCGGCTCCGCGAGCTGATGGACCAGTTCGCGGAGTTCATCTCTGACAACAACACCCGGTCCCTGCTCTACATGGCGCGCTCAAGCTACCCACAAATGACGGAGCTTGAACCGCTACTCACCGGCTATATCGGCAGTTGGTTCCACTCATACCGTGAGCAACTTGCCTTCCCCACGCACGAATTGCAGCAGTTTTTGGCACGGTGCAGGGAGTTCACCAACCTCGTGTCGCAATTCAATACGAGTTACGCACTTCGCGCGGAGCGACTGATCGCCGCTGCTAAGGCGCTACCCGAGCAAAGTACCACTCAACTGGAAGCATTCCGAGAGGACTACAACGACTTTCTGCGGAACTTAGAGCGTTGGGCGAAGGGAATTTCTGCGTACTTACAATCGCTAGGTGTAACCGATCAACCTGCCCAGTGGCGGCTTGCGCCAACGATCTACTTTGAGAAACCCAAATCGTTTCGCCAAACGCAGCCATCGTCGAAGTAGTGTCACCCTGCAAAGAGCGCGCGAAGACAGGAAGAACTTTTAAGATGCGGCAGCGGCTTGTCGAATATTGTCGAGTACCGAAAGCAACTGCGTTACTTGCGCTGAGTCGAACACCCCTTCCACGCCGCGCGGACTGTAATCTGTAAAGGGCGACTCATAGAGTTGCGAAGCCCGCATCCAGCCGCTCTGTGTCAGGTAGTCGATCACCAGATTGACGAACTGAATCTGATTGGCGGCTAGAGTCTTCCCGGCAAGGAAACCGTCGAAGGCACGTTTGGCGGCTTCTCGATCCAAGCCGATCATCTCGCGCACAAACAACCCTAACCCACTACCGGAACGGACTTTGCTCAGGTCCTCCGGCGTCCCTGCTCCCGCTTCGACCAGAATCTTCTCTAACTCATCAAGATCAGTTTTGCTCAGCGGCTCATTCCAGCGCAGCTTGCGAATCACGGGGTCGTTCTCATGCGCCCTGAGGAACTGCTGCGTCTTGTCGCGGAAGCGCTCTACGTCATGTCCAATGCCGAATCCGGGCAACTCGATTTCTCTCTCCTCGCCAATCAAGTCCGCAAAGTCCGTGTAAATATTCTGACGCTTCGTCTTGTCGATGAACTTGACCAGACTCCGGAGCCGCTTGCGGACATCTTCCAGCATGGAGGCCGTAATGTCCTGCCAGAACTCATCTGTTTGCACTTCGATAATCAGTTCCAACTCTGCCCGCACCATCGGGATGGCGGCTTTTTCCTCCAACGCGCCAGCAATCTGGCGAACATCCTCACTCCACCGGGTAAACGAGCGTTCGTGCCGCAATAGACCAAGCTGTAGGCGCAGCATCAGCAAATCGAATTGTTTCGCCTCTAGGTCTTCGTCCACCAACTCCGACGGCAACCCAGCCACATCGCCTACCAGTTCGTTTTTCTCATCAACCCCGAGGGCTTCCCAAGCCTTAGCGTCCGCGTATTTCTCGACTAACCTGCGCTTGGGCCGGACGATGAAGTTGTTCACGTTCATCTGCGCCACTTCCTGGCGCAGACGCTCCGCGACTTCGCCGCGCAAACCTGTGGCTACTACTGTCGCGTCGTGCTTGTCCAGTTCCGCAATCAGTTCCACGCGCCCGGCAAAGAGCTTCTTGCTCAGGGACTCGTTCGTTGCCCCCGAGGTCGTCCCCAAGTTCTGACTGAAGAACTCTAGATTCTGGCAGTAGTCGAAAATCCAAAACTCCCGCTTGTGCCGTCCGGGACCGAACAAGTCTGGCCGCAACCTCGTCCCGCGACCCACCATCTGCCAGAACTTCGTCCTCGACCGCACCATTTTGAAGAACACGAGATTCAGGATTTCTGGAATATCAATGCCCGTGTCCAGCATGTCGACAGAGATTGCGATATGCGGGGCGCGTGCCGGGCTGGAAAAGTCGTCGATCAATGACTGCGCGTACTCGACCTGAAAATCAATCACTCGCGCGAAAACGCCCTTTTGGTGTGGATAATTCTTGTCGAAACGGTCGGCGATGAATTGTGCGTGGGCATGGTTCTTGGCGAAGATGATTGTCTTGCCCAAGCGGTCTCCGTCGGCAACTTTTTCGCCCGATCTCATCAGTTGCTCCAAGACCTTGTCCACGGTGTCTTCATTGAACAACCATCGGTTCAGCGCTTCCGGCTCCACGGTTCTCGGGATAGCGCCGTCTTCGTCCCACTCAATCGCATCCCACCGCTCTTTCTCCTCGTCGCTGAGCTGGTCGTAATTCATCCCCTCCCGCTGGAATCTCAGTGGCACCGAGACTGCTCTGGGCGGGACGAGAAACTTATCCCGAACCGCCTCCTCCAAGCCATAAGCGTCCGTTGGGACGCCATCTTCCCGCTCGAAAAGACTGTAGGTGTTGTGGTCCACTTCATCTGTGGGGGTTGCCGTCAGCCCGACTAGGAAGGAATCGAAGTACTCGAAGATGGCGCGGTACTTCTGATACACCGAGCGATGGGCTTCATCGATAACGACCAGATCGAAGTGCCCCGGCCCGAACTTCCGCCTGCCGTCTTTGGTTTCGTCAATAAGGCGCAGCATGGTCGGATAAGTGGAAACTAACACTCTTGCGTCCGCGATTTGGTCGGGATTCTCCATCGCGTTCACGGCCGACGCCGAGGGCAAAAAGCGGGTGAAGACGCGCGTTGTTTGTTTCACAAGCGCGATACGGTCGGCCAGAAACAGGACGCGCTTTACCCAGTTGCAGCGCATCATCAGATCGCACAACGCAACCACCGTCCGGGTCTTGCCCGCGCCCGTTGCCATCACGACCAGAGCTTTGCGGTCGTGGTCTTTCTCAAACGCTTCTCCAATACGCCGGATTGCCCGTTCCTGATAGAACCGTTCCACAATACCCTTATTGATTTCGGTCGCACCCAGCGACGTTCGAGTGGTTCGCCGTTGTATCAGCCGCTCTAACTCGTCTTTCGCGTAAAAGCCTTGAACCGAACGCGGAGGATAATTCTGATCGTCCCAAATCCAGTGCTCATACCCGTTGCTGTAGAAAATGATGGGGCGCTGGCCGAACTGCTTCTCCAGACAATCGGCATAGAGCTTCGCCTGCTGCTGGCCCACACGGGCATCGCGCTTAGTGCGCTTCGCCTCGACCAACCCAAGGGGCTTACCGTCATCGCCCCAGAGGACGTAATCAACGAAGCCTTCGCCTTTCTCGTTGGGCATGCCGGTGACCGGGTACTCCCGGTCCTGCTTCTTGTCTAAAGGCCATCCCGCTTCTTTGAGGAGTAGGTCAATGAAGTAGTCTCTGGTTTCGGCCTCGGAGTAGTTGTGGGTATCCGGCGTCTCCGCGTTCTGTTTTTTGATGGCGGCTATTTCGGTTCGCAGGCGTTCCAGTTCGGCGTCGAGTGCGGCCTTACCCGCCAGGAGTTCGGTAAGTTTGGTGTCTTTTTCCGCGAGTTGCGATTCAAGCTGCTGAAGCTGGACCAGCGTTTGCGGCGGGACGGGCGAGGTCTTGGGCAGTAGCAGCGCATCGAACGTCAGCCCATCCGCTGGCTTGCCGGCCTTGCCATAGGTGCGCGCCAGCCAGAAGCAGACATGAAACAGCTCGCGCACTGCGGTCATCGAATCCAGTTGCTGCAACGGCCTATGGCTGTGCGCTGCCAGATTCCCCAAATCCTTGATCAGCTTGGCCTTGATGAAGATTTTCTGCCCAACTGCGGCTTTGAAGCTCGGCTCATGGATGAGCGCGCTGAGATTGTCCTGATAGGGCAACTTGAGCGCCGAGTCGCTTTTGTAGAGCCACGCCACAGCTAACTCCAGCGTCCGCCGAGCATAGAAACAAGCGGTACGCGGGTCAGGGACGACCAGCGCCTCAGCCTTTTGGCCCTCGGCAAAGAGCTGCGGCCACTCGGATTTGAGAAAAGCGAAGTTGCTCATCTGCCTTCCCGTGACTCGACCATCATGGTAGGTTCTGGTCTGGATTATTCAGGTCAATGGCCGGTTTGTCGGCTGGAATCTGGTCTGGCTCACTCGTTTGACTCCGCAATGTAGCCATCAGGTCCGTGTTTGACCCAAAGTAGCCCGAAGCGGTCAGCAAGAGCAATGGAATGATAATTGAGTCGCGCATCTCCAAAGTGCGGAGGCGGCCACGTCGCCCGACATTATGTCGTATGCCGGGATAGTCTGAACAAAACCCGTAAAGTTTCTTCATTGCATCCTTGACGGAGGTGTGGGGCCAACACTTAATACTGTCGCACAACTCACCAAGACTTGAACCCTGAGCATTAGGGTAGACACTAGCGATTGCTTCGACCAACATTGCTGCTTTCTGGATGCAGGTCTTCATGTCGGGCTCAGAGTGGGAGCGAGTTAAGGCACCGAAGGCGTGTTCAAATTCCGTTGCTGCTTCCATGAGATCCGGGTTACCTTGCATGCCGGCCATGACATCGCTCATGAGCGCGGAAAATACACCCGGAAGGTTCGGCTTTATCTGGAATGGTTTTGCCAACTCGTACCGGAGATTTCGCGATTCTAGAAAACTCGCCACCAATTCTTCAAAGACCCGTGGCAAGTCGGGATGCCCCGTCTCCACTAAGACGTCGTAGGCATTCTCCAGGAAACGTGCTATGGAATCCTCTCCACGAAGATCTGCCGCCGATGCAGTTTCAAGGGCCCGGCGAGCGAGCGTAGCGTCGTTGGCAACAGTGTCAAACTCCCTTCCCGTCGGAGCCTTGCGGTAGGCTTTAACGAGTTCCACGTAGAGATCGTTGTAAATTTCTAGGGGTGTTTCATTTGTCTCTTCCAATCGCAGCCAAATTTCAGGCCACATGAATTGCCATGAGTCTTGGAAGCGACCGTGCATTACTAGAGTTCTCCTCGGAAGGCCCGATGCTGAAAGGAAGCAAAGAGTACGTCCATCTCGGCCAGTGAAGCTCGGTAGGCGGTTCTCATCTTTTTCAGAGAGGCAATGCGGCGCGCAAATTCTTGTTGAAGCGTCAGTGGCGGGAGGAATATATCGATTTTGACCATGCGAGTTAGGCCCAAATCCCGGTTTGCGATTCCGTGCGTCAGTTCCTGAGACTGTCTATAGCAAAACCGCGTGTTGAGCATCGACTCAAGCCATATCGAGTCAACCTTTGTGGGGTTCGGCTTCAAAAGTGCCACATGAACCCAGAGGGCGAATGGTTTCTTCGTCTCCACCGCAACCGCAAGTCCTGTCGTCCCGCCCTTCGTGTAAAGGACGTCGCCAAATTCTGGTTTACATTTCCTCCAGTGGATCTCGGCATCCTCCTGGCTGATGAACTTCAGGTCCTCCCAACTGATCTCGCCCTCCCTGACGTGCCGGGTTGAGATAAATGGTATGCCATCGTCTGAATATGTCGGGCTGACATGCGGGCCATCAGAAGCACTGAACACCCCATCCCCAAGTTTCGCGCGTTGCCATCCTTTTGGATTCGTAGCTGGGTCGCCGAACAGGTCGAGAAAGATGGATTGCGGTAGGGTGTCGAGTCGAGAAATGGTAGCCCGACGCGTGGTCCTTAGCGCTTCCGCCCGATCTAGCAGCTTTGCGATCCGCCGCTGCTCCACCAGAGGAGGAAGCGGGAGCCTCGACTCGAAGATGATGCGGTCTGACACTGCGGGATAGCTTGCACCAGTTGCCTTTCTGACCATGTCCGAAACGAATAAAGGCGATTTAACCCAATGGAACAGGTAGCCGGAATCGAGCACGGTGGAGCGCGCCCGCAAGACGCAAAAGCCGGTTGAGGCAGTCGCCCTGTCAAACTCTTCGGTAATCCTCGCCACGCCATTGAGATTAGGGCGCACGGTTGAAACGAGAACATCACCTTTTGCGACAAGCTGGCGGGCGCGGCTGGGAGCCTCGGCCCCAACAAGTTTTTGCGCTCCGCGGATCAGCTTTGTTTCTTGATCCACGGCACTGAGATCGATGTAATCGAAGACTTCATTGGAAGCTACTTTCGTGGGATTCCAAGTGTCGGCAGGCTCAACCAAGTCGCCAAGCGTTGCCATTTTCCAATGGTTCATCCCAGCATCCCCTCCAACTCCTTCATCCCCTGCTGAATCTCCGTTTCCAACTTAGCAAGTTCGGCGAGAATATCCTTCGGCGCGCGGTGATCGACTTCTTCATGCACCACCTCTTTATAGCGGTTGAGGCTGAGGTCATAGCCCTGTGCAACGAGGTCAGCCTTGGGCACGCAGAAACTCTGCGCGGTACGCGGGCGCTTACGCTCACTGCCCCCGCGTTGTTGCCACCGGGCAAGGATGTCGGGCAGGTTGTTGTCGGCGTGTTCGTCGCCGGTGAGCGCAGTCTTCGGCATCGCGCCTAGCTTGTCATCGCTCAGTAGCGGCGTCCGCTTGTCATCTAGCGACCAGCCATCCGCTTCCACGTCGTAAAACCACACCCAGTCAGTGCCGCCCGAGTTCGTCTTGGTAAAGAGCAGAATGGCCGTGGAGACTCCGGCATAAGGCTTGAAGACGCCGCCGGGGAGCGAAATCACTGCGTCGAGCTTCTGGTCCTCGATTAGCGTTCGGCGCAGACTCTTGTGCGCGTTGCTTGATCCGAAGAGAACTCCGTCGGGGACGATGACCGCAGCCCGTCCGCCGGGTTTGAGTAGTCGCAAGAACAGCGCCAGAAACAGCAGTTCGGTCTTCTTGGTCTTGACCACTTGCTGCAAATCCTTGGCGCAGCTCTCATAATCGAGCGACCCAGCGAACGGCGGATTCGCCATCACCAGCGTATATTTTTCATCCTCGCCCGCGTGATCTTCGGAAAGCGAATCGCGATAAACCACGTCCGGGTTTTCTACGCCATGCAGCAGCATGTTCATGCTGCCGATACGCAGCATGGTGTTGTCGAAGTCGAAACCGTGGAACAGGTCACGGTGGAAATGTTGCCGAAGCTTGGCGTTGGTCATCACTTCGGGATTTCGTTCGCGCAGCGATTCACCCACGGCCACTAGGAAGCCGCAGGTTCCGCAGGCCGGATCGCAGACGATGTCCGTGGGCGTGGGCTCGACCATTTCGACCATGAGGCGGATGATGTGGCGCGGCGTGCGAAACTGGCCGTTCTGCCCGGCGCTGGCGATCTTGCCCAGCATATATTCGTAGAGGTCACCCTTGGTGTCCCGGTCTTCCATCGGGACCTTATCGATCATATCGACAACTTTAGCCAGCAGCGCTGGCGTGGGAATGGTGAAGCGAGCACCCTCCATGTGCTTGGAGTAGGTCGTGCCATTGCCGCCCAGAGTGCGGAGCCAAGGGAAGACGTGATCGCTGACGACCGCATACATGTCGCGCGGGTCAGTGTTCTTGAAGCGGTTCCAGCGGTAGTCCTGAAAAGAACGCTTCCTGCTGTCCTTGCCCTCGGGGAAGAACCGCTTCTGCATCGGCTTCTTTTCGCGATTGGCCTTCAGTTCCTCGGCAATCTCCTGCTCGTCCAGCCGCTTGAGAAAGAGGAGGTAAGTGATTTGCTCAATAACTTCGAGCGGGTTGGAGATACCGCCCGACCAGAAGGCATTCCAGATTTGATCGATCTGACTGCGAATTTCGCCGGTAAGCATAAGTGTGAGCGTTCGGAACTCAGATACTACCTCAATCGGCTATTGCCATACCATTCTCCGGGCCTTACCCGCAGAGTCCTCAGTTTGTGGGTCGATGAGAAGAGAAGGCGCGGCAAACAGAGCACGTGTTTCTGTAACCAGAAATTAACAAACCCGAGCAGAAGTTTTTTGTATGATGCTGAAATCGTTGCAGGTTCTCCTCTGAAGTTCGAGAAGCATCCGCAAGAATTTTTCTTCCGCGAGTAGGCCGCCGTGCAAGAACGAGTCCCGACCGAACGCCATTTCCAGCAGGGCGCAGCGCCTTTACGATCAAGGCAGGGGATGTGAACAGCTTGTTATAGGAACGGGGAGCAGCAGATGGGAGCCGTCCGAGATCGTAAGCCTGAAAAACGACGAAGCTCCGTTCGTGCCATGGCATACATGCGCATCTCAGCCGAAGGCCCGCTGAATTCCCCAAGCAAACAGAGAGCCGCCGTTCGCCGCTACGCTAAAACTCGGAAACTCCACATTGCCCTTATTTGTTCAGATCAACGCCAAGCCACACACAGCTAATCAGTCTTAACGAGATTTTGGAAGTAGGCACGAAATGAGGTCGTCCCGCAGAGAAAGCGTTCCTGAGAAGACCGCCGGACCTGTCCGTGCGGCACAGTACGTCCGAATGTCCACGGAACACCAGCAATATTCCACAGAAAATCAAATGGATACGATCCGCCGCTACGCGGAAGGGCGCAACATGCAGCTCGTGCGCACGTATTCGGATGAGGCGAGAAGCGGGCTAAATATCGAGGGCAGGAATGGTCTGCGCGATTTGATACACGATGTCGAAACCGGACGCGCCGATTTCACAGACATTTTGGCCTACGATGTCAGTCGCTGGGGACGATTTCAGGATGTAGATGAGAGCGCCTATTACGAATATATCTGCAAGCGAAGCAATGTCCATGTGCACTACTGCGCCGAGCAGTTCGAAAACGATGGCAGCCTCTCATCGACCTTGCTGAAGACAATCAAGCGCACCATGGCCGGGGAATATAGCCGCGAACTCTCCGTGAAGGTATTCGCCGGACAGTGCAGATTGATTGAACGCGGATTTCGGCAGGGCGGTCCCGCAGGATACGGCCTTCGCAGGCAGTTAATAGATCAAGACCGGAACCCAAAGGGAATCCTGTCACGCGGTATGCACAAGAGCATTCAGACTGACCGCGTGATTCTGGTTCCGGGGCCAGAGAGTGAAATGCAAGTCGTCCGCGAGATTTATGATCGCTTCACCCAAAGGCGTTCCACTGAAAAAGAGATCGCTACATCGCTCAACGATCGAGGATTGCTCACCGATCTGGGACGGCCTTGGACACGTGCGACGGTTCATCAAGTCCTTACGAACCCGAAGTATGCTGGCGCAAATGTTTACAACCGCAGGTCCTTCAAGCTCAAGCGAAAGCGCGTAGTCAACCCACCTGAGATGTGGATCAGGTGTGACGACGCATTTACCCCGGTTATTCCGGTTGAACAGTTCGAGCAGGCGCTAGCAATTATTGAGAGCCGCGACATCCACCTGACCGACGAACAGCTGCTTGACCGTTTGCGGAACCTACTCGCACGCATTGGCGAACTGTCTGGCGTCCTCATTGATGAGAGGGAGGACATGCCGTCCAGCGCCGTTTACCAACGGCGATTCGGCGGTCTTGTGAAAGCATACGCCCTCATCGGCTACGCTCCGCTGCGAGACCTCCGTTATATAGAGATCAACCGCGCCCTACGTGAGTACCACAGGGAGCACTGTTCACGCATCTTGAACGATCTGCGGAACCATGGTGCCGACGTGCGCGAGGGCAAGAACGGTCTTTTGGAAATCAACCAGGAATTTACCGCGTCACTCGTAATCTCACGGTGCCGCGAAACCTTAACTGGGAAACACCGTTGGCTCATCAGACTCGAAAATAGTCTTGATCCCGACATCACCATTGCAGCGCGCCTCACGCCAACCAACGAGGCCATCCTTGACTACTATGTCTTCCCGAATATCGAGACATTAACCGCGTGTGTTCGGCTTGCCGGTGAAAATGGCGTAAAGCTGGATTCCTATCGTTTTGACAATCTAGATTTTTTCCTGAGCATGGCCCGCCGTGCGCGAATCGAGGAGATTCCGTGAACAAGACCGAAATTGAAAACATTCCGATTTCCGAAATTCGAGTGGTTAACCCACGCACTCGAAGCAAAGGAAGATTTCAGGAGATCGTTGCAAGCATTGATGCGGTTGGCCTTAAGAAGCCAATCACGGTATCTCGGCGCGAGGTTGACGCCGACGGCACTCGCTATGATCTGGTATGCGGACAAGGCCGAATGGAAGCATGTCGTGCTCTGGGCGAAATGACAATTCCAGCGGTAGTGACCGATACGTCTCGCGAAGAACAACTCGTTATGAGTCTCGTCGAAAACTTTGCCAGGCGACCACCTTCAAATCGCGATCTACTCCGAGAGGTTCGTAGCCTTCGGGAGCGGAAGTACAAGGCTGACGAAATCGCTCACAAGGTCGGCCTCGACCGCACATACATTAACGGCATCATCCACCTCTTGGAACGCGGCGAGGAGGGACTGGCACAAGCAGTTGAAGCAGGTCGTTTGCCGATCAGTGTTGCAGTCAAGATTGCAACTGGCAACGATCATGAAGTGCAGCAGGCACTAGCAGAGGCTTATGAAAAAGGTGACCTCAGGGGAGACAAGCTCCGAAGCGCTAGGCGTGTGATTTCTCTGCGAATTTCAAAGCTCCGAAAAGCGGGAAAGATTGCCCAGACACGGCGCAAACTTACGGGCGAGACGCTCGTTCGCGAGTACAAGGATCGGATGCGCGAGCAGCGCCAGCTCGTTAAGAAGGCAAACCTCACGAAAGAACGCCTGTTGCTCCTTATCAGCGCCATACGCCGCCTGATGCAGGACGAACACTTCGCTACGCTCTTGCGGGCGGAAAGTCTCATTGATATGCCGGAGCAGCTCGCCGCCCGCCTCAAATAGAAGGAGCTACACCATGCCAAACTCAAAGGTGAGACCTGCGTTCAACCAGCAGGTCGTGGTTCTTCCAATTGAAGTCATCGTTCGGCAGAAGGAACTGTCCCCTGAATATCGAATGAGTACGACCTATAAACGGATTAGCTCTTCATTGGAACATATCGGCTTGATTGAGCCAGTTGTTGTATACCCGCGCGGGCCTCGAGATTACCTGTTGCTCGACGGCCACACACGTCTGGACATTCTCAAGCAGAGTGGAGTCACCGAGGTACGCGCAATTTTTGCGATGGATGATGAGGCATACACCTACAATAAGAAAGTTAACCACGCCCCGCCTGTTGCTGAACACTTCATGATGCTGAAAGCACTCTCGCACGGTGCAACCGAAGAGAGGCTGGCGCAGGTGCTCAATGTCAGCATTTCGGCGATTAGGCAGCGACGAAATATGCTCGACGGAATTTGTAAAGAAGCGATTGAAATTTTGCGAAACAGTGATGTTTGCGCAGGTGTGTTTACGGCTCTCAAGAAGATGAAGCCGATTAGGCAAATCGAGGCGGCTGAGCAAATGCACGCCGCAGGAACGTATTCAGTGCGATTCGCACAGGCGCTGCTTGAAGTGACTCGTCCAGAACTTCTCGTCGAGACGCCCCTGAAGCGCAAGCCGACTATTGAGGCCACCTCTAGGGCGGCCCAGGCAATGCTCGAACAGGAGACCGATCTGTTGATCCGGGAACTCAAGGCAGTTGAGGAATCGTATGGGACAGACATGCTCACTCTCTCTATAGCCTGTGGATACATCGAGCGTCTCATCGCCAACTCTCGCGTCGAAAAACACCTCGGAAAACACCACCCCGATATTCTTGGCGAACTCCGGACGTTGCTTACGGAGGTAAAGCCACAGAAGGATAAGAATTCCGAGACGGCGGCATAATCCTATTGGTGTCTGTTCCCGTCACAGAATGATTGATTGGCGAGCGGAAATCTACAGATTCCCGCTCACCAAAGCGCCCGCGCCTAACGGCTTTGAATCCACGGCGGGCCGGGTGGGTTCGACGGTGGGGATTTTAGCTCACCTGTCGAAGCCGGGTCCTAACAGTTCCGTACCCGATCCCCAGAGTTTCCGCGATCTGCCGCAGGCTGGCGCCCTTAGCCTTGAGCCGAATGATTTCTTCCTGATCCTCAGTGATCACTTCAAAAGCGGCCAACGGTTATCACTTCAAAACCGGCCAACGGGATTGGCCGTCCGGGACTGAGAATGTTCTATCCTACCGCCTCCTGTGGTGGCAAGTCGGTTTTGGTGCGCCAGCTTCGCGGGCCACACTTGAGCACGTGGCCGTGATGCAGTAGGCGGTCGAGCATGGCGCTCACGGCGGCTGCGTCGCC
Source organism: uncultured Acidobacteriaceae bacterium (assembly GCA_963837915.1). Lineage (GTDB taxonomy): Bacteria > Acidobacteriota > Terriglobia > Terriglobales > Acidobacteriaceae > DASRAA01. The sequence continues at coordinate 42,883 of CAWIPZ010000042.1, read as the reverse complement.
CAGCAGTTTGCCCCAGTCTTCCACCGGGCGGTTCGAGGTCAGCATAGTGCTGGCGCGCTCATAGCGGCGCATGATGATTTCCAGCAGTTCTTCGGCGGCGGTGAGGGGCAGTTTGCGCATCCCCAGATCGTCGAGGATGAGCAAGGGCACGGTAACCAGGAACTCCATGTGTTCTTTGCGGGTGCCGTCGAGCGTGGCTTCGGCCAGTTCGTCGAGCAGGGTGTGGGTCTCGCGATAGAGCACGCGGTATCCCTGCTGGATGGCGGCATGGCCGATGGCTTGCGCAAGGTGACTCTTGCCAGTTCCGGGTGGGCCGAGAAACAAGGCGTCTTCGTGGCGGGCGATGAACGCGCCAGCGGCCAGATCGAAGACCAGGCTGCGATTCATCTTCTGGTTGAAAGCGAAGTCGAAGTTGTCGAGAGTCTTCTGGGAGTCGCGGAACTGGGCCTGCTTTTTCCGCCGCTCCAGCAGGCGCTCGCCACGCAAGGCGAGTTCGTCGGAGACCAGGCAGGACAACAGGTCGATGGGAGCAAGCGGTTCGGCTTGGGCCTGGCGCAGACGGGTTTCCAGCACGGCGGCCATTCCGCCCAGGCGAAGTTGTTTGAGCGCACGATCGAGTTCGATCAGATTCATTCTTCTATCTCCTTGGTTTTGTAGTTGATGAAGTCGCGGTACTGCACCAGTTCGCGGATCAGAGGATCGACTTGCTGCAAGCTGAGTGGAGCTTGCGGACAGCGCTCCAGATAGCGGCGGACAAAGCGGTATTCCTGCACTCCCATGTCCAGCGCGGCAGCGCAGGCTTCATCGACCGCCGCGGTGCCGTACTTCTTGGCCAGGGAGAGAACGCCGAGAATGCGGCGCACCCCGACCTCGCCTTGCTGGCGGTGGATGGCGTCGCAGAGCGCGCCGATGTGAGCTCCGGCGCGACCGGCTCGCCACAGCAGTTGCGAAGTGCGCAGCGGTGTTCGCTTGGGGTGGTCCTCTTCTTTAATGCGATACCATCCGCGCTTCTGGCGCACATGTTCGCGCAGCAGTTGCCCGGTCTTGGGATTGAGCAGACGAACGTACAGCTCATCCCATTGCACTCGCAGCACACGCCCGATCCAGCCTGGCGGCGCGCCGTAGTAGGCGGCTTCGACCTCGACGCAACCATCGAGATGCACGATGCGCTCGCCGTACTGGTAATAACGAAACGGCTCGAGCGGCAGGGGCAACAACCTGGGCTTCTCTTCGGCAAACATGGCGGCGACCTGCCGCTTGGTGGTGCCGTGGATGCGGGTGTCGGCCCAGCGTTGTTCCCAATGATCGAGGTAGGCTTGGGCTTCTTCCAGACTCTCGAAGCGCAAACCTTTCAGCGGCGTTTTCTGCGCGTGACCGACGCCGGATTCGACTTTGCCTTTGCGGTCGGGATCTTGAATGCGGCAGGGCATGGCCACCGCACCGTAGTGCGCCAGCACGTCGCGATAGAGGGGATTCAGCGCGGGATCGTAAACGTCGGGGACGAGCACGCCCTCGCGCAGATTGTCGAGCACGACGATGCGTGTGGCTCCGCCCAGCCGGCGAAAGGCGCGTTCGTGCAACTCGGCCCAGATGCGCGAACTGGAGCGGAAGGTCAGCAGACGAACTGACTTGCGGCTGCAGCCCAGCGTCATCACGAAAAGCCGGGTGCGCCGATACTTGCGGCTCTCGGCGTCGCGCACCATCGGCCCGGTACCGTAATCGACTTGCGCCTCCTGGCCAGCCGCGGTGACGATGACGACGCGGGCCTCCGGTGTTTGTGTTCCGCGCCGCTTGCGCACGAAACGCTGCACGCTTTGATAGCTGCTGGTGAAGCCGTACTCGGAAACCAGGTCCTGCCAGATCGCCCGCGCATTGCGGCCGAGTCTGAGCCCCAAGTCGATGGCCTCCCGGTACGGCGCGCAGGCGCTGGGGCCGTGGACCACGGCAGAGTCGGTGATCACCTCGTGCTGCTCGTTGGCCGGTTTTGAAGTTGATCTTGATCTTCCCTTATTGGAAGGGTTTTCGGGGTTGGGGTTGGGGTTGGGGTTGGAGTTGACTTTGGGGTCGCGGGGATCGGGAATCACCGGAATGGCCGGTTTTGCCGCACCAGAGTCGGTGATCACTTCGTTGGCCGGTTTTGGTTCGCACCGCCCCCAGCCACTCGGCGGACGCACCGCAATCCCCGCCGCTTTCAGGTACGCACCGGCGGTCTCGCGACGGATTCCGGTCGCCTGCTGGATGCGCCGCAGCGACCAGCCCAGCCGTCCCAGAGCTAAGACTTGTTGTTTCTTCTCTTCGTTCAAGACATTGGCCATGCCCACGGAGCCTACAAGCCTCCGCGGGAATCAATGTCCCGGACGCTATTCTCGTTGGCCGGTTTTCAGGTGATAATCAGTGGCCGGTTTTGGGTGATCGCTGAGGCCTGATTTACGATTCGACGCGGACGGCCCAATTGCTTTCCGCTGGCCCGAGCATTCCGCACACCTGCGCTCACCCGCTCGCGGATCAGGTCACGCTCCAGTTGAGCAACGGCCGACACAATCGTGAAAAGTGCCTGCCCCAGTGGACTGCTCGTGTCGATATTTTCCTGGTAGCTGACGAACTGGATACCGAGCGACCGAAATTCCTCTAGTGCCAGTAAGAGGTGTTTCGTGGACCGGGCGAAACGGTCAAAACGCCAAACCAAGATTGAATCGAACTTCCGTTTACGGGCGTCGGCCATAAGTTCGTTAAGTCGCGGACGCGAGTCCTTTGCCCCGGACTGGCCGATGTCGATGTATTCGCGAATGATGGTGAAGCCGCGAGCAGCGCAGAAGGCTCGCAGATCACGCATCTGCATTTCACAGCTTTGATCCTTGGTGCTTACTCGGGCATAGATGGCGGATCGCATACTTGATATCCTTGGGCCTTGTTGGCTTCGCATTCCCAACGGTTGTTCTGTTCGTTCGCAACGATTTCCTTGCGTGCGATTCTCAGCGTGAGCCTGTTCCCTAGGGCAACGTGGACCTCTTTGCCGTCAACTTGTCGAACCACCGCGATCCCGTGACCGAGCACGGCCACGCGGTCGCCCTTTTTCAGGGTGCGCTCCCGTCGGCGGCGGTCGTAAAACTCCTTGCGCGCCTGAATAATGCAGTCCAATCCTGCCGCGTCGAAGCCTGAGCCGTGCTTCCACAACGCAACTCTCCCGAAATCGCGCATTAGGAAAATGTCGGTGCCAAACTCGGCCAGAGTTTTGAGCCGAGCGTTGATCTCTGAAAGCGAGAACGGGATCGTGTCAGCTGCAAGGAACAGGGTCTTGGGATAGGCGAACTGGGCGCGCCAACCACGCTCGTGCTCTACGACCGTGCCCCACAGGAATACTTCGCCGCGGACTCCAAACTTCTTGTATCCGCACTGGTGCAGGTGCTCAATCGTCTTCGCGGCGTAGACGCCACAAGTGCATTTGAGGTACGGCAACTCGTCAGGATTGTGAGTGGCCTTAGAAAGGCCTGAGATGGAACCGCATGCATCTGCTCTACACACGGCAGAGAGCGGCTGATGGGCAACCCACCGCTCGCCATTGAGCGACTTTAGGCCAGCGGCGTCCCATTGCCAGACGCGATGGCCCACGACAGGCGATATGTAATCCGGGACCGTCACCGGGCGACTGGCGCCTCCGCTGGCTGCGGTTCTGTTTCGTAAGAAGGTTCCGGTTCTGCTGGCGGTTGTTGCACCGGAAGCTCAAGCGGTTCCACGACAATGGCTCGAATCGGCTTGCCGATTTGCATATTCTGCTCCCCTCCTCGCGTAGCCTCTCTCCGTCGCGTCTCCGTAGTTTTGAGCATGAGAGACCTTGCTGTGTTGCCGCCGATCAAAACCAATCTGCGGGTCGCCCTGTTGAGCCTCGCGGCCTACAAAGGGATTCCTACTGAGCAACTCATCGCGGCGGCTCGTGTTCTGCCCGGCGGGACCAAGGTTCATTGCCCGGACCGCCTCACCGCGATTGTGCTCCTATTGGGGACCCGGCTTGTCGATCTGCACTAGGGCAGAATCTTCCTGCCGATGATGTTCGTGGTCCGGACATTTCCCTGATTGTCACGGACAGTGATGTCCTGCATGACGGAATGTCCCCGGTCATAGAGCGTGTTGGAAGTGATGCGGTCACCGTTGTCCGTCAGACCAGTGTTGATCTCGCCCGTCAATTCACCCTGATTATTGAAAATCTTCAATTCACACCTCCCTAACCATGTGCTCTTTGAACAATTGATGAATCTCCCGCAACTGCTCCCTGACTTCAAACTCCTCATAGCGGGACACGCCGTGTTTCTTGCAGAACCGCCGGAAAGCGCGGTCGGTCAGCTGTGACCAGTGGCCCGCGTCAATGAGTACGGCACAGCGATCACAAGCCGACCACGCTCCCACCGATTCATGCTGAAAAACTGCATGTTTGGTGCGAGGGACAACGAAGTTGCGGCAGGCATAGAGCCGTCCGGTAGCGGAAGTCGCGCAAAAATCGCAAATCTCCCGTCCCGGCAGCGGCTCAAGAACGAATACCTGCCGCGCCATTTGCTATCGCCCCGCGTGCTTCGCAGCGAGAGCGGCCTGAAACTTCTCGGCGGGCACACCTGCTTCGGCCCGCTGTGTCCAAGTCCATAAATGGCCGCGTTCGCCATAGACCAGCTGAAACTGCTGCTTTGTCGGGCGACCAGCCAGTTTGAACAAGCGGATGCCTTCGGCGCGGCTCTTCCCAGCCGCCTTCGCGCTCAGCTTCGAAGCACGCGGCTTCGGGGCCTTGGTGATCTTAGTTTTCTGGGAGACAGATGGCTTGCGCTTCTGTGGGACGTCCTTCTTGCTTCGTGACATGGGTTCTCCTCCTGACTTGAAACTACGGAACTTGGTGGGCTGTCCGGGTAGCAGTTCATAGAAAGGGACCAGCCCAGTGTGTCCTCAGGCGAACCATAAATGGTTTCTTCGAGAAGTAAAGTTGGGAGTTTCGTGCGGCTGCATTGGTGCCTCCGCCTCCCGGAATCTTTCGTTGGGTTCAAAGCGGTCGGCGGCCCAAGCTGAATGAATCGCGCTGCCGAGTCTCCAGCTTACAATTGGTGGAGGCCACCACTGGCAGACCAGTGATTCGCCGAACAAAGGGAGAAGACTTGCGGGATCAACTGCCCCCCATTACTTGGAACTTGTCGCCGATGCCGCACTGAAGTCATATTGGCGTCGTAAGGCGCTCTGGACCTTTCTTCGTCGTTGCGGCGTTAAGGAATCGTTCCTATCAACCTGGGTGAAGGAAGAGAGCAAGCGAGATTTACTGAATCGGCTTTTCCCGAAACTTGAGGCCAGTGGCGATGCTGGCGTCCGGCTGATTAACAGGATGGCGGACTCGCTGATTCAGCAGACCGCATTCCCTGATCTGGAAGGTTGGGAAGACGCTGAACAGAAGAAGAAAGATGCAAAGCGGGCCGTAGTCGCTCTCAAGGAATACCGCCAGTCGCAACACAGGGAAGCAGAGCAAGAGCGAGATCGCAAAGCCGCACGCGAAAGGGCTGAACAGATACAAGCCGAGATTCGGCGTCGCGCACAGGATCTGCGGACGTTTTCTGACCGTTTGGCCGAACTGTCTAAGGAATTGGGCACACAGCAAGCTGGCTACGATTTTCAGAAATGGTTCTACGACGTGGCCGACTACTTTGAAGTGGTCAACCGCAGGCCTTACGTCAGCAATGGAAGGCAGATCGATGGTTCAATAACCGTAGATGGAACGACTTATCTAGTGGAGCTGAAATTTACTCGCGAGCAATCTGACTCGCCCGACATCGATTCACTTCATAAGAAGGTCACGAGCAAGGCTGACAACACGATGGGGGTAATGATCTCGATTTCAGGATATTCATCCACAGCGATCAATGAAGCGTCAGGACCTAAGACGCCATTGCTCCTCCTCGATCATAATCACATCTATCTGCTGCTCAGCGGTTCGATCACGCTTGAGGAGGTGGTTTGCAGAGTTCGACGTCACTCTTCCCAAACAGGTGAGTCGTACCTACCCGTAAATGCGTTCAGCGGCTGAACTCCGCACGTTTGACCAAATCATCCCAGCAGTCCCGCATCGCTTGCTCGAAATCCCGCTCGCTTGGAACCCAGTGCGGCCTGCCCTCGGCTAACATTTCGATCCGGCGCTCATCGATCCAGTCGAGGATGTGAATTTGGTTCGCGATGCAGGCGTGGTAGGCGGGGCGCAGCCGGCAGAATTGGAGGTACGCGAGGAAGGTCGCGTGATTGTTTCGACGCCGACTTCTCCAACCCAGAGCGTGGCTTATTCGTAGCACAGACTCACCACGTCGGGGACTGTTGCTCATAGTTCAAGATGTCAATCCCAGCTGCTATCGCTGCCTGATAAGCTGCACCAGGAGCATTCTCCGCCGACATTTGTGCAAGATGTGTAGAAGGCCAATCGCTGGCGAATCGCTCAGCGGGATCGTTCGTCGCCCATTCGACAAAGAGAAAGTGCCGATACCAAGTTTCGTAGCGGTGATGCGGTCTCTGTCGATTATGGAGACCAAGCACCTCCTCAAGGCGCTTGTCGATTGCAGTGTGCAGCATTTGGGAGATAGTGTTCAATTCGACGAGGTACTCAGGTTCCGGGTACCGCCTTCCATGGAAAACATAGTTTCTCGCCTTGCTCCAGATCCTGTTGTTAAATTCTTGGTCCGTTGTGTTTGGGTGGGCTGCTTGAAAAATCTCACGAGCTGATACCTTGCTTGAGCTTCGGTGGCTAACTAGACTTCCACAGTGCTCTACCTCCTCCCGGCATTTCGGGCAGCGAGTTGTAACGTCAGCATCACCGGCGAGAGCTTCAAACGCAAGCCAGTTAAAGACAAATTGCTCGTGCGCCAACTCCCTATCGAGAGCGTATCGGTGCCAGCAAAGAGGTAGTCGAACGTCCGTTCCATCAGCAAGGATCTTGTTCATTTCATCAGTTTCGACAGCGCCGAAGGGAACACGCTCTGGAACGTGCCTATGACCTACATGGATTGCGCGCCTAGTTGCGCTGCCTGACTCATTTTTCAGAATGAGCTCACAGTCCCGGAGGAGCAGAGGGGTTCCGGTCGCAAAGGATAGCGAATCGATGATCGGGGGTAGTAACGAGCCAGCGGCCTCGGTCCACGCATTCCGGTTGTTCGGCGCTTCCATCTCCACTTGAGCGATTACGTGCTTGTCATCAGGGGTTTTCTGGGAGAACAGAAACACCGGGTGAGACCCTCCGAACTCTACAGCCAAGTCTTCCTGCTTTGTCAGGCACGTCTCCACCTTGAAACGGAGCAAGTATAGTGACATTCCACTCATTCTCCAGCTAAAGCAATCAGAATCGGGGAAAGCATTGCCATCAAAGATAGCCGTGGTCATTGGATAATATCCCATTCGGACAACGGCGAGAGGCTGTCCGGGAGGTGATCCTTGCTGTGAATCTCGCAGGTAGCACGGTGCTCAACATCCACGGAGCCATCTCCCTGAGGATGTGGCTCCTCGGCGATGTAAACGGCGTCACGAAAACAATGAGTTCTCTCACACTTGATTGGTGGGTTCATCGGAAACTCCCTTTGCGTTCCATCCTGTGGCGATAATGTGAATGCGCCAGAGAGCGGAGTTCGGAGCAAGCCTTTTCGTCGCCGGTCTTCCACGGCTCGACAAATGGCTCGCCCCGGCGGTCCCGCAGCGCGGCAATGAAGCCCAGGGGTCGCTCACCCGATAGCAACAGCGGTTCAACTTCCTTGATTGGGTCCGGTACCCAGTCGGTGGCGCTCACGTAAGACCAGTCGGAAAACACCATCTGTGCGATCCCGTAGCCACGACGGATCAAGTGCTGGGTCATCCGGCTTAGTCTTTGAATAATGCATTCTGCTTCGGTCATATTGAACTTCCTCCCTTGGTTGGCAAATCTAATGTCGTGCAGTCCAAGCGGGGCCTCGTGCTGGTCATGGAGCGTCCAGCGTTTGCCCCTAACTTGGGTCGGGTAGCTGCCAAACTGTGCCCAGCCTTCCTTGATGGTCCCCAAGTTATTCGCTCTCGAAGGGTTAGGTGGATCGATAATGAACGCCTAGTTTGTCAATACCTGACCCATAAGTTAGGAGGGCTTCAAACAATGCCAAGGATAAAGAGAGTTTCAGCAGGGATGCGAGCCGGAATCGTGGCCGCTGTGAAAGCAGAACCGGAGAAACCCTACCGGGTCATCGGAAATGAATTTGGCCTGAGTGAATGGTTCGTTTGCCAACTAGCAGTTGCGAACGGTGTACAGCGCCCGCGTGGTGGTGTGCGTAAGTACGGGCCGAGAGCTAAGAAGCAGATCGGAGCCTAATTCTATGAAAAAAGAACCGACAGAGAAAACACTCCACAGCTGTGCGGTGATGCGCTACATGCTCATGTGCCAACCGGAGGGAGGCTCCAAACCTCAGCTCCACGTTCTCACGGGGCTGCTGGCCTTCATGACCCTGAGCGGCCACACGAAGGATGATCTGAAGGGGAACTTCTTCGTCAGCGGATCAGCTTCGATCTCTCAGATCAGTTCGATCACACAATATGAAGATGCAGCCGTTCGTATGCACCTGAAGGCTCTTCAGCGGGCCGGGTATGTGAACTGGGTAAAGCGGGACCACAATCGAGGCGCGGACTATCGTGTCTGGGCCTATCCTCAAGAAGATCTCATCCAAGAGATGCAGCGGGGTGTAGATCCTAAGAAGTCGGAACAGGCCAAGATCGCGGCCGGTACTCGCTGGGCGAGATACCAACTCGACAAGCCAGGGTCCGCTAATTCCATGCTGAATGGGTGCGCTATTCCAGATGCAGGGTCCGCTATTTTGAATGCCAATGGTGCGCTGTTCCAAGATGCTGAATCAGCATCGAGAATAGCGACTCTGGAACTTGGATCTGGAACTGTCTTGTCTGTAACTCCATCTGGAACTCGCGGGGAGACCCCGGACCCCCTCAGATCAAAACCGAGTGAGCAGAGCAATCTCACTTCGTTCGACAGATCAAGACCAACCCCAACACCAAGAGCAACCCCCGCTTCCCTCGGGGTTTCACCCCGAACCCCGACCGGGACTTCTCGTCTCGGAACCCACGGCACCCAAGGGAAGACGGTCGCTTCGCTCCAACAGGAGAGTTCTGCCGCCGCGCCCAGTCTTGGTGCAGAAATCGAAGAGATGATTGCCAAGGGTGACTACCTCGGTGCGGACGAGCTGGCCGTTGTCACACCCGACGACCCAGCTTCCCGCCGTCGCGCAGCGATCGAAGCTCGTCGCAAGAGAGAGGCCGATGAGGTTCGTCGTATGGTTTTCACTCCCACACAGCTTCGTGATCCACAGGACGAAGAGTTGGATCGCTACTTTGGTCGGAATCGAAATGCTGAGGCGCGTCATTCTGTCTACATGACGGATGAGGAGGGGGCAGCTGCGGAGTTGGACGATTAAATGAGAATTGTCATCCTTCGATGTTGCGTCGCCCCAAACCCCACAATGCGTTACCTCAGTCATCTTTCTGCGCGTATGCGAGGGGTGCTATGACTCGCCATGGGAGTCTCATCGTCTATGGCAACCAAGAAATCCAAGAGGCCGAAGCCGTCCGCCAAACAGTTGGCGGATGCCGATCAGCGATGGGCATCTCTGGAAGCCCAGCTCGACCAAGAGTGGCCGCTTCATCAGGAATCCCGCTTGCAGACCGCCCATATTCTGTATGAAATGAAGCGATGGCTGAAGCAGTGGGGACTCAACAAGGGGCGCAAGGGCCGTTGGATGTCTGTCTTGCGAAAACACAGAATCCCGATCTCCACGGCCAACGACTATGTCCGGCTCTGGCAAGAGTATAAGGATATTCCGCCGGAAAATTGCGCGCTGGCGCGAGTCCCAATTTCCCAACAACACTGTGAAAATAATTTACCGGAGCCCGGTAGATTTGCCACCTCTTCTGGAACTGTCAGCGCCAAGATAAAAGCTGCTGACGACGAAGACGCCGACAAGAGCGTGGATCGTCGGATCGGTGTTGAGTGCGTATTCGTCCTGACAATGGCAGAGAAGCACAAGTTCATGGAGGCCGTGAGAGCCCTCGGGGAACTCCGCGCCACTCAGGAAATCTACAAGGCGGTCATAGCCGCTGCACCGAAGGTAAGCGGAGTCGGAGCATGAACGACGAAATGGACCCTGAGCTTCTGGACGAAGAAGTCCACCGGATGGAGAAGGAACGACCGCGTCGTCATCCGGGGTTGAAGTATCAGGAGATTCACCCGGTTCTCAGCGAGAAGGTGTACAAGGACCTCAAGGGTTGCTACCTCCTCCCGGAGCATGCCCCGAACGACATTGAACCCAATGTCTGTTATTACACTCGCGATGCTATGGGCAGGCATCATGCCAAGTTTCTGCTGCTGAAGAACGTACTGGTGGATTCCTACATCCGCGCCAAACTCGCACTGGAAGGTGCGACCTGGGGATCGGCAACTCGCGGCTCCGCCACTGGTCAGCCTCATCCGAAGAAAATCACTTATGGTTGGTATCCGCAGATACCGGGCCACGTTGTCGGCAGCAAATTTGATAGTGTCCGAAGCGAGCCAACCTTGAGCCAGCCCGGACTCGCTCATGGACTCCGCCCAATGGTTCGGGCTATGAACGACGTACTCGCGGAGTACCTCCCGACGTACTATCCGACAGCATTGCATTGGGCAATGAACGCTACTCGACGGGAAGATGAGAACGAAGAAAACTACCTTGAACGGGTCCTAAACAACCCTGACTCACCGTTCCCGGAGAAAGACGTTGCTGCGCTTAGAGGCATGGACATGCTGGGATGGGTGCCTGAAATGGCTGCTTATATGCTGTGGGGAACGGTATTCTCCACGCTGGAATTGAACAAGCACATCGTGTTTAGAGCCCACGAGGACGCTTACAACGTGAACGGCACTCTCGTCTGCATCGCCGCGCTGGGTACGTGGGTAGGTGGAAGGCTCATCCTTCCGCGCTATGGGTACGGCGCGGACTTAGAGCCAACCGACCTGCTCATCTGCGACAACCACTCTGAGCTTCACGGCAACCTCGGGCCGCTCGTGGGGCAGCGATTCAGCGTTGTGGCGTTCCTTCACAGCAACGTGCTCGACTATGCGAACCGGGAAGGTCAGTGGCGACCACGGCCATCGCAAACGGTACCGCCGTTGTCTCGGCGACCCCGAGTTTGGGACTGCCATAAAGGAAAGAAATACCCCGCTGATGCCATCTACGTCGGGTGTCGGACCACCCATCCTTTCAAGGGCGACGTATTACGCGAGGGGACAATTTTCGGGAACGGCACCAATCCACTGGAATCTCACAAAGGGGCACTAAACAGTGACAGCGCGTTCCGCGCGTACGTTGTCGAAAAGCTGAAGATTCCAGAGTTCCGTGCGGAGGCAAAGAAACTGCGCGGCCGAGATTTGCTTTGCTGGTGCGCTCAGGACGGCAAGCGCCGTGAGGAGTTCTGCCACGCTCGGGTTTGGCTGGAATTGATAAATGCTTCTCACGGGGCACCGACGACCGTCGAAGTGTCAGCAGAACAGCGGCGCAACTTCGAGTGGGGATATTATGAGCCAAACTTCCTGTCGAAAGAGGTAGCAGACACGCTTTTCGAAATGGCAAAGGCACAGCCTAGATTCAGGCCCGTAATAAAGAGGAGCGGCTACCCACTGCGGCGCTGTGCCAGCACGTGCTGGAGTGTCAGAGATCGGAATGATGATTCGGCCGGAATGGTTCCGCTCTCCGATGCCCCTCCCGAAATACTCTCGCTTCAGCGAAAGCTGAGCGACATAGCAGGAAAGGCGGTCAACTATTTCTCGTTGCAGGCATATGAGAATGAGCGGGACCACATCGACTTCCATCAGCACCGCGAGGACAAGTGCCGGGATGCGCGAGTTTTCATCATTTCGCTGGGGGAACGCCGAAGTTTCGCTGTTGATAAGCTCTGTCCCGAATGCCTTTTGTGTGACAACTGTAATCGCCGCAGGTGCCATCCCGATGGCCCGCCGTGCTCCGATCATTCGCGATGCCAAACCGCCAAGAAACATCGGAAAACGTGCTCGGTGAGGAAGAGCACGAAAACCATACTGCTGCCAGCACACGGCTCGCTCATCGTCTTGACCAGCGAAGCAAACGACTGGTACGAGCACGCCGTCTTGGATGACAAGGACAGTAAAGGACTTCGGATGTCTATCAACACCAAATGCATCCCGCCGGAAGACGCTGCCGCCGGATATGTGCCACGAGAGTTAAGGCACGGAGGCGGATTCTCCCAAGACTAATCCAACACATGAGTTCGCCCCCGGCCCACCTTCTGCCCTCGCGCAGCAATTCTCGCTAACGAACATTGTCGATCAACTTGCCGAAGGCAGTATGAGTACGTTGGAGCACGGCAATGACCCATGAATCACTCGAAGGTTTCGTAGACGCCGACGAAGCCGGAAAATTTCTATCACTTAATCGGCGTCGCATTCTTGAACTCGCACGTGCAGGCAAATTACCCGGTCATCCTATCGGTGATGGCGCGAGACGTGTCTGGCGATTCCGCCTGTCGGAAATTGCCGGCGCACTTAAATCAACGACAAAACCTTGGTTTTCATCTCGGCAGAGAACCAGTATGGTTCGGCCCAAGTCCGACGCTGGCGTTATCAGGACGGAAGGCTGAGATGTCACAACGAGGTTGGCTAACGAAGGAAGCGCGCAAGAAAGCGGGCAAGGTGTGGGTATACCACTACTATAGAACCCGCGATACGGACGGCCACAGAGTGGAGAATACGGTCGTCGTCGGGGCGCTGTCCTCTCTTCCAAGAGAGAAAGACGCCAGGGCGGAAGTGGAGCATCGCGGCCTTAACCGCAACCACGAACTGGGCCTGACGGGCCGTGTTATGTTCGGCGATCTAGCGAAGCACTACATCAAGTATGAGCTAGGCGAACTTGCCGAGGCGGACGACCAGAAGTCCCACAGCACCATAGAACGCTACCTTCAAATCCTGAACAATCGACTGATTCCTCGCTGGGGAAATCATCCCGCGCTGGAGGTTGAGCCGCTGGAGATCATGCAGTGGCTGAAAGCCAGCAAGCGAATGGAAAACCTTGAGAACCCTACCGTGGACAAGATACGTCGTGTGATGAACTTGGTCTTTAAGCACGGGCAGACCTACAGCCTGATTCCTCGGACCGGGGAAGCCAACCCCATGAAGTTTGTCCGGATCAAAACTCAGTCCGAGTACGAGGCGAAGATCATCACACCGGAACAGTGCTTCAGGATTCTCATGGCAATGCGTCAGCCGGAGCGGACTCTCACGCTCCTCATCGCGGCCACGGGGCTTCGCATTTCCGAGTGCCTTGGTTTGCAGTGGGCCGACGTGGACTACGATAACCAGCAGGTTTTTGTCCGTCGCTCATGGACGGGCGGCAAGATTGGAAAGCCAAAGAGTGGGGCGAGCAAGGCTCCCGTTCCACTTGTCCCGCTGCTCGCCGGCTTCATTCGCCAGTGGCAGGAACAGACGCTTTACGGTCGGCCAACAGACTGGGTGTTTGCCAGCACCCGGCTAAAGGGTAAGCAACCGCGCGTCGCCAACATGCTGGTCGAAGATCATCTCCGTCCGGCTGCGGTGAAGGCGGGCGTGCTCAAGGAAGGCGAGAAGGTCCGCTTCGGGTTCCACAACCTGCGTCATAGCTTAGCGAGCTTCCTCGTTCGGCAAGGGACGGACGTTAAGACAGTGCAGAAGATGCTTCGCCACAGTGACGTTGCTACGACACTCGGAATTTACGCCCACAGCATGAGTGAGGATCGTCTGGCAGCGCAGGATGACATGCTGGCGGCGATGATGACGCCGTCAAACGCGGTGAACTGACCGGCCAAAGGCGTGAAACACACGGCCAGATTGCTTCCGCATAGCTGGCCGCTCGAAGTTTGAGCAGAAACACTTCAGGAAGTTTTGCGCGATTCGGCGAGTCTTTTTACATTTGCTTGAGCTTCGTCCCACGTTCTCTGGTACGGGACGCCTAGAATCGGATCAATCGAAAGCTCCTCACCCAAAAAGCGATTCAGAAGCTCAATCACATCCGGTCTGATCTCAGCCGCAGTCGCATTGTAGCGACCGGAATAGGAATAGTTTTCACGTATCTGTGGGGAGCGTTCTCGGTTTGCTAAGAAGATGCTCAGTGCATTCCGAGAGCGTAGCGCGGCGGAACGAATCGCCTCGGCGAGACGGGCCTCGTTGACGATGCGAAGATCGAAAGGAACCTCCACAATTACGATCTTGCCAAAGTGCTCCGCTGTGATCTTGGTTTGCTTGAGCTTCTTGCGCAGTTTTGTTTCCAGCCGAGCGTAAGGGTCTGTGTCATCCTTGGGCTCCGCAAACTTTGTGAAGAGACGCAGTCCTTCGTACTGATAAAACTTCTCTCCGGCCTTGTGGCGGTCGGTGATTTCGTCGCGATCTTTCACTGGCACCCAGCAGAGACGCACAGCAAAGCCCCAATCCGTGTCAGCCACATCGACGATGCCTTCGGGTGTCTCCCGGAAAGGAATCTCTTCCGATGCACTGGTAAGTCTCTCCAATTCCATCGTTGTCTCGCCGTCAACGTGCTTTGCCGGGAGCTTCAACGCGCGAACATCAGATAAGCCGCGCCGCACGAGGCGGAGGACACTGTTGTAAGTGTTTCCATTCAATGGGTCATCAGATCGAATCTTGACGCAAAGGGGCGTGCCAATACTCTCTACTCCATCGCTGATCCGATTCGAGAGGGCTTCTAGCAGCGCCTTGGGCGAAGCCATAGACGCGATCAACGAACGACCTAATCGAGAACATTCGACCGGGATCAGAGCGCCGGGAACACTGATCGTGAAATCTCCGATGCTCTCAGCGACCTCTGGATTTAGGAAAGCTTCTTCCTTACCCCGGCAAGCACGCTTTGCCCTTGTCGCCATCGCCAATTCAAAAAATGTCGACCAGAAGCTATCCCGCTTCAGCTTCTCCACTTTGCTTGGCAGTGCCGGATCATGCTCGAAGACGCGGAAGTAGGAAGCAAGCTCCATGACCTGAACGATGTGCTGGAAGATGTGTGCTGAGAGCAACCACTTTCGCAGAGGGTGTGCGTCATCGTCCATCACTGGGATTGGCCCTGATTCAACGATCAGTAGTTGCTCCAAGTACTCCTCTCCGAGCACTCGCTTGAGCAGGGCAATGCTTTCCTCGATGAATCCGGGAGGTAAGCCAAGATCATCCCGCTTCTCATTTGCTTGGAAAATCCATCTATAGAGCGCAGCATCCAGATTGGGCATAGTTGCCGAAAGCCTTCAACAAGAGAATAAGCTGATCTGACCCGACTTTTCGAGCCGAACTGGAGATGGAATGACCACAACATACGTTCTCGGCGCAGGAGCCTCTCTACATGCGGGATTTCCACTGGCATCGGCGATGGGAGAGGGGCTGCTCGATTTCATGCTGCGGTATCCGATGGCGGCGTATCCGAGCGCAGCACAGTTCCTGATCGACACCTTCGGCAAATCGCCGAACATCGAAGACCTGATAACGAAGCTTCAGTTTCGGATCGACGCACTGAACACTCCTGAAGGCAAGACCGAGCGAATGAAGCTTGGAAATTGCAGAGGCCGCCTTACCAGTTGTCTGCGGGAGTGGTTCCGGGAAATTCACACGAAGCCCGCACCCGCATATGCAGAGTTCGCCGCGAAGGTCATTCAACCCGGCGATGTAGTTATAACCTTCAACTACGATGATTCGTTGGAACGGGAACTCAGCCGCGCGGGCGTGTGGGATGTCTCGCGCGGCTACGGTTTCCCGCTGGGTGCAGAAGATATTCCTTCCAAAACTCTCCTGCTCAAGCTCCACGGCAGCATGAATTGGCTCATTTCGGTCTTTGGCGGTGCCCGAGCCGGAGCGTTCCAAGTGGGCGGATGGCCGCCATCCGCCTTTGGAGATGCTCCTGTGATCCATCCTGCCGATTTGCATTACCTCGGGTACGCGGATTTCAAGGGCCGGGTTTTCGCAGGCGGCGGTGCTTTGGAATGTCTGATCCTGCCGGGTCGTAAGAAAGAGTTTTTCTATGACACATCTTTCGGGCGCGAGTTCGGCGACTTTTGGGAATCGCTGTGGTCGCAAGCGGCTGAGGCCGTAAAAAGGAGCGAGAAGATCGTCCTCTGCGGATACAGCCTGCTTCCCGTAGATCAGCGAGCACGCGAACTGTTACTCAGAATGCCAAAGAGACAGACGCACGTCACCGTGGTCTGTGGTAGCCAGAGCGAGCGGATCGCTGGCGATTTCAGGGCAGCCGGACTCCAGCACGTCCGAGTCTTTGCGGGCGGCTATTTTGAAGATTGGGTGAAGGCTGCCGTCAACGAATCCCTGCGGCCGTAAATCAAGTTGCGGCAGGTCGTATGGATTCTTGCGGCCACAGGTGTGAAATCACAGGTGTGAAATTTCGAGCCGGGTTGCTAAGTCATTCATAATGATGGTGGCCAGGGAGGGAGTTGAACCCCCGACGCCAGCCTTTTCAGGGCTAGTTTATGCTGTAGTTTGAACGACTTACGTGACTCTGGGTGGCCGCCTAAGTCCTTGAAAAGTCGTTAGAGACGTTGCAATCGTGGGTTGAAATCACGGGTTCAAGAACTCGCCACTCGAACCTGCGATTCCACGTCCACCTTCGCGCTGATCGGAGACTGTTCCGCTTTACTTCGAGATTCTTTTCACACCCTCGGCAGAGTAAGCCTTCCGTTTTGTAAAGCCACTAGACGCCTGACGCTTTCTATTCATCCTGACGTGGACGGTTGCGGGTTTAGAAGAGCCAACAGCGGCAGCGAACGCGGCGGGATTCAGTGCGGTGAGCACCGCAGCGGGATTCTTGTCGATGACAGTGAGCAAAGTGCGAGCCGGTGCTTCTGGGGTCCTCCGCCCGCCCTCCCAATGCTTGATGGCATCAAGGCTGAACCCAAACGTGTCAGAGAATCTGGCTTGTGTCATGCCAAGTCGGTTGCGAATTGCTTTCACGTCAACTTCCTGGGGCACATGTGCCCGGAATCCTTCTTGCTTCCCAGCAAGAAAAGCCTCGACCTCGTTAAGGCCATCCATCATCTGCTCGAATTGCGTTTTCATGCTACCTCCCGTAGGTCTCGAAAATACTATCGGCACGTTTCTTCAGAGCGTTGCGTTCCGCCATCGATAAGTTTTCTTTCTCATTCTTCGGAAAAACCGCGATGAGAAAAACCGGTAATCTTTCGTTGCGCCAGATATACACAACCCGCGCCCCGCCACTTTTCCCCATTCCTTTGCGTGCCACCCGGACCTTTCGAAATCCGCCAGTTCCGCGGATCAGGTCTCCCATTCCGGGTCAGCCGCAACGAGTGCCACAATGTCCGCACGCTCCTCATCGCTAAAGAGCTTGTTGGCAACGGCGAGGTAAGTAGGCGTTTCGACAACCGTCTGCACAATTCTCTTGTACTCCATTGGACACCATCAGTCAAGTACAATTGTATGCCATTGGACACCAAATGGGTTTTAGGAGCCGTCAGCACACGCCCCTTGGCTGTTAACTTGGGAGCAAAAGAGATAGAGCGTTGTAAGCTTTGCCGGTTGCGGTGATTTTAAAAATGTTCATCGGCCAGTCAGGGCTAAGGCTATTGGAGTGCAAGCACGGGAGTCCGCATAGCGGACTAATCTTCCCACACGCCCAGAAGTGCACGGTCCTTCGTTCTCATGTCGTTATCTTGCGTAGCCGACGAAGGGCTGCCAACATCGAGGTTGGGATATTATGAAGATCCTACTGGTTGAAGATTCCCGCCTTGAACGACACAAGACTAGCCGTTGCTTAACCGACTGGCGACTCGATTTTGTCGCTGTCGAAAACGGGACAGAAGCCGTCACTCTGTTGGAAGGTTCCGAACCTCCCAACATGGTTTTGCTCGATTGGATGCTACCTGATCTCGACGGCATCGATGTCTGCCGCCGCATCAGAACAATTGGAGCGAGCGGATCCTACATCTACATCGTAATGCTGACGGCGAAGAGCCTTAAGCAGGATCTGTTAATTGCCATGGCAGCCGGTGCCGACGACTACCTGGCCAAGCCCATAGATCCTGCGGAATTGCGGGCCCGAATTATGGCGGGCAGGAGAATTCTAGAATTGCAGCAGTCGCTACGTTTCTCTGCCACTCACGACTTCTTGACCAACCTGTTGAACCGCTCAGAAATACTGGCAGCGATTGACAAAGAGCGTTCGCGCGGTGGACGGGAGGGGAAACCCACCACGATCATTATGGCCGACATCGATCACTTCAAGCGCATCAACGATTCCCTCGGTCACGCTGGGGGCGACGAGGTTTTGAAAGAAGTGGGCCGCAGGTTGAAGTCAGACTTGCGCCCCTACGATGTCGTGGGACGATACGGTGGAGAGGAGTTCATCATCGTTTTGCCTGGTTGCGATTTGACCACAGGTGCTCGCCGTGCTGACGAGCTTCGTAACCTCGTTGCGAAAGATCCGATTTTCACTCCCTTTGGTACAACTACCGCCACCGTCAGTCTGGGAGTTACCGCAGCATTCAACCGCGAATGCTCGGTGTCAGATCTTCTGCGCGAAGCCGATTTGTGCATGTATGCTGCCAAGAAGAAGGGAAGGAACCGAGTCGAATCCCTTTCCGCCAAAACTCGCCAGAAGGGTGCGGGTCAGCGCTGAAAAAAAAGTGTGTGGCAGATGGGTCGCAGTCTGCGACTTGCAGGTTTGGTCGATTGGATCGGACGCTACGCTCAATCAGTGCCGACGAATTCGCAGTCACGAATCGGTACCGTCGTCCGCTATTCCTTACGGGCACTGTCCAGCGTGCTCCGAATGGCGCGGGCAAGAGTCTGTGCGGAATATGGCTTTTGCAAGAAGACCGCACCCTCTTCAATCTTGTGGTTCAGCGAGGCTGACTCCGCTGTGTAACCGGTCGTGAAGATTGCTGGAAGATCGGGCCTGATGGCAGACATCTGGGAGTAGGCATCCGGTCCACCCAAGACAGGCATCACGACATCCAAAAGAACCAGTCGAATATCTTTCGAGTTGGCTTCGAACACGCGCACAGCTTCGAGTCCATTGCTTGCGAAAAGTACACGATAGCCCTGGGATACCAAAGTGCGGCCAGCCAATTCCCGAAGAGCCTCATGATCCTCCGCCACCAGAATTATTTCCGTTCCTCCTACAATCCTGTCACTGCTCACGGGTGCGCGTAACTCGGGAACTCCAGAACTCGCTGGAAAATAGACACGGAAGGTGGTCCCTTGCCCTAGTTCGCTATAAACATTCACGAAGCCACCGTGCTGCTTCACAGTGCCATACACGGTCGCCAATCCCAACCCGGTTCCTCTTCCGGTTTCCTTGGTAGTAAAAAAGGGTTCGAAGATACGATCAAGGGTCGCCGCGTCCATTCCTACACCACTGTCGGAGACCGCGAGCAAGACATATCTGCCCGGCGCGGCATACGAATGCACGCGGCTAAAGTCTTCGCTAATTTCAACGTCTTGGGTTTCGATGAGGAGACGGCCCCCCTGCGGCATCGCGTCGCGCGCGTTTAGACACAAATTCATGAGCACCTGCTCGATCTGTGTCGCATCTGCCCGAATGACGCGGTGGGCCGACGTGAGGGAGACCCTGATTTCGATTTGCTCCCCTATCACGCTTTGGAGGAGACTCGTCGTTTCGGATACGAGGTCATTGAGGTCAATGTGTCTGGGCTGAAGAACTTGGCGACGCGCAAAAGCAAGCAATTGTGAAGTTAACCCAGCCGTGCGCTGTGTCTGGTCGAGGATGATCTGGAGCTTCTCTCGGAGTGGGCTGCCGGTGGGCGCTTCGTCATGCGCCATCTGCGCCCATCCGAGAATAACACCGAGAGCGTTATTGAAGTCGTGGGCAATGCCCCCTGCGAGCCGCCCGATGGCCTCGAACTTCTGCAGTCGGTGAACCTCTTGTTCCAAGTGCTTTCGTTCCCGTCGCTGCACCACCTCGTGAAGTTCCCTCTGAATCGCCGGAAGCAAGCGCTTCAGATTGTTTTTCATCACATAATCTTGGGCACCGAGCTTCAGGGCGGCTATTGCCGTCTCTTCCCCGATGGTCCCAGAAACGAAGATGAATGGAATCTCTGGACCCCTTGCCCGAAGGAGTGTCAGCGCTTCAGTACCTGAAAAGTGGGGCATCGAATGGTCGCAGATAACTAGATCCCACTTCCCTCCGTCGAGGGCCGCGCTCATGCCAGCCGGGGAGTCGACTCGCTGAACGGTTGCGTCGTAACCACCGCGGCGCAGCTCGCGACTGAGCAAGGCTGCATCATCCTCTGAATCTTCGACCATCAGTACTCGGAGAGGTACAGGCATCTTATCCTCCTCGCACCACCGGCGCGGGCTCGTTCAAAATCAACCAATAAAGTCCAAGTTGCCGTACGGCCTCAGTAAACTGCCCAAAGTCGACCGGCTTGCGGACATAACTGTTGGCACCCAGGCTATAGCCCGTGGTCCGATCCTGTTCTTCGTTCGACGATGTCAAAATTACGATCGGCAGAAGCCGCGTACGTTCATGTGCTCGCACTCGTCGGAGGACTTCCAAGCCGTCCACTTTGGGAAGTTTCAAGTCCAGGAGAATCACTTGAGGCATAACGCTCAAATCACGTCCGGCACGAGACCCAGTGCCCAAGAGAAAATCGAGCGCTTCAACTCCGTCGTGGGCCACGACGACATCATTCTTGATGTCGTTTTTCTTCAGCGCCCTCAGCGTTAGTGCTTCGTCGTCACGGTTGTCCTCAACCAGCAGAATCACTGTAGCCCTCCGGCAACTCATACGAATCTCGCCCAATGTTTTTCTCTGAAAGTATCTTGCGGCCTCCCGGAACATCTACCCCAAAGCGGTTCTCCGCGTCTCCCCCAACGACAAAGTAGAACGTCGCTCCTTCGCCTATTGCGCTTTCAGCCCATACACGGCCTCCGTGGCGCCGAACTATACGCTGTACGGTTGCCAAACCAATTCCGCTTCCAGGAAACTCGTTTCCATCATGTAGACGCTGGAAAGCCCCAAAAAGCTTGTCGACGTACCTCATGTCGAACCCAGCACCGTTATCCCGCACAAAGAACACTGACCTCCTTCCGTTCCCCCTGACTCCGAATTCAATGCGGGCTTCAGGCTCTTTGGAAGTGAACTTCCAGGCATTACCAAGCAGGTTTTGGAGCATCGCCGTTAGCAACGTCCGGTCGCCGTCTACGATTAGGTCTGGGGCGACCTTGAAAGTCACATTGCGTTCAGGCTCTGCCACTTGAAGAGCGGAGACAATCTCACGCGCCAAGGCGCTCATGTCCACCTTTCCCTGGACTAACTCGTGGCGAGCCGTGCGCGCCAGGTTCAGCAGATCGTCAATTAATCGCCCCATGTGTCCAGTCGCCGCGCGAACGCGCCGAAGGTGTTCTTTTTCTTCCGGTTCGAGTTTCTGATCACAATCTTCGAGCAATGCCAAACTGAAGCCATCGATGGCACGCAGGGGGGCGCGGAGATCGTGAGAGACGGAATAGCTAAAACTCTCCAATTCTTTGTTGACAGAAACAAGCTCGGCATTCTGACGCTCCATTTCTCTGTTCAAAACACTAATTTCCTTTTCTGCGCGTTTGCGGTCCGTGATGTCGCGAATGGCACTGGAAACGAACACACCCTCTTCGGTCTCCAAGGGGCTAAGGCTGATCTCGACGGGAAACTCGTGTCCCTGCTTATGCAAACCGTACAGCTCCAAGCCTGCTCCCATCGGCCGCACTCTGGGCTCTCCGAAAAAACCAGTCCGGTGTCCGGGATGCCGATTCCGAAACCGTTCCGGCACCAGCATCTCAATCTTCTGCCCTAATACCTCTTCCCGGTGATACCCGAATACTTTTTCGGTTTGCGCATTCACCAAGACGATCTCACCCTGGCCGTTCACCACTACCATTGCATCCGGGGCCGCCTCCAGCAGTCCGCGGAACTTTGCCTCCGCTCGTTTGCGATCGGTGATGTCGCGAATCGCGCTAGAGACCAATACGCCCTCCCCCGTCTCCAGAGGGCTAAGACTGATTTCAACCGGAAACTCGTGTCCGTCTTTGTGCAAACCGTACAGCTCTAAGCCCGCCCCCATTGGGCGCACCCTAGGTTCGGTGAAAAAACCCGTCCGGTGTCCAGGATGACGATTCCGTAATCGCTCTGGCACCAACATCTCAATTTCTCGTCCGAGCACTTCTTCTCGGGGATAACCGAACAACTTCTGCACCTGCGCATTGACTAGAACTATCTTGCCTTCTCGATTCACCACGACCATGGCATCGGGTGCGGCTTCCAACAAACCGCGAAACTTCTGTTCCGCTCGCTGCCGCGCCTCAAGCTCTCGCCAGAGAAACCGGTAATGCAAGCCCAGGAAAACTAGCGCCAGAAGAACAGTAGCGCCCCACATGGAAGCAGAGAGGATGAGGAGATGCTTGGAGGTCTGCGTTCGTCTAACGAGAAGTTCTTCTTCCTCGCTCCGCATCTCGTCGGTTGTTGCGGCGACTTCATCGGCGATGGGCACACCTTCCTTCGTTATCTCACTCTGTCCATGCTCGTCCTGGGGACTTGCCTTCCTAAGATTGATAGACTTCTGGAAGAGTTCGATTCGCGAGGCCACCAACAGTTGGAGGTGGCTGCAAAGCCGCTGCTGTTTGGGATTATCCTCAGTGAGATTCGCTATTCTGTCTAGCGTCTTCCGGATATCGGGAATCGCCGTATTGAATGCGTCCAGAAACTGTTCACTGCCGGTATTTACGTATTGTGTATGCGCACGTCCGGCCCTTCCCGTTGCGGCGCTCAATTCTCCAATTGCGGCTTCGACTTCATTCGTGTGAATGACCCACCTTTGACTTTCAACAAATCGAGTCATGACGAGACCGGTTGCCGCACCGCTCCCCAAAAGCAAAACCACGGCACACACAAATGCCAACTGCGCTCTTCGCTGCGGAGACATTCTGTCAAGGTTTAAGTACATCTGGGTTCCATTAAATCCAAAGCATTTCGAACGTAATGCCGATCCCCCAAGCAACGATGAAGGTGCGCCGGCACAACAACATCCAGTGGAATTGGTATGCCCCGCCGTCGGCAAGCGAAGTGTGTTAGAGTGACCGGCGATCCCGACGCTTCGAGGGAAGAGTAAAGATGCGTTGTGCGGCGCACGTGAAGTAGATATCGCCGGAAGCGCCAGCTTGCACATTCGGCGTTGGGCCAAGAAGGGAGTAGTGCAGTCGTTGTCGCAGCTACCTGTTGATTAACTACGTAGCTACGGGTAACCTCAGACATGTACTTCTACTTCCGGGTGTGCTCCCCAGAGAGCCGTTCATCGCCGTAGGTAATGATGACAACTCCGCTAATACCGAATATTCTGCATATTGACATCTTTAGTCAACAAAAAACTAGGGAGCCATCCGTTAACTCTCTCGGTTTCAGCCTTGTCCGTTTTTTGTAACAAACGATAGCTCCCCTACACGATTCCCCGATTTCTGTGATACCCGAGATTCAACTCTTAACAGAAACGCCAACTCACGAAATCATGCACCGCCGCGACCTCTAGCGCTAGCGACTCGAACCGTTCAAGATCTCTGATTTCTGCCATTTTCCTGGGCACGATACTACTTCCGGAACTTCCCGGCCACGAATTCCGGAAGAATATCTTCCAGCTTTCCTGATAGCCAGCCTTGAAGTTCAGACTTGCATTCCCTCGAAAGAGACACAAAGCGAACACCGAGCCGCCCTATTTTCAACCAGCAGATTTTCGATTCTGCCAGCAATGCTCTTTCCTGATCCGGTAGTGTGAATTGAACCTGCACGTCTTCCCCGGCGACGAGCGGAACGAACGTACTCACGGCCATGCCCCCTTCACTGATGTTTACGCTGTGGCAGTGAACTTCCGGCATGCCTTGTCTCAGGATGGTAACAGGAACAGAGACCGGGCATCGGAAATAGCGTCGCCGCTCTCTCAGGATCAGTCCATAAGCAGGCTTGAGCGTGCTGCGAATTGACTCCACAGAAAGAGGCCTCTCAAAAACAAACGCCGACCTCTTCCGGAAGGCGGTCCCTTCCGCATAGCCACAGCTGATAACGAACGTCACGGCCGTTTGGTTTGACGGGGAGATTCGGGCCTCGTCCAGAATCAGTCCGGCCTGTTCTCCTAGCTGGAGATCAACGATAACAGCCTCGAACTTTCGGCGGTTCAATAGACCAACGGCTGTCGGTACTTCCTGACAGACATCAGGCGAGATAGACAATTCTTGTAAAGCGTGATTGAAGTGCCGAATTGTGACTGGATCTGCGGACACCAAAAGCGCAAGCCCCATCGACATAATGAATTAAACTCCTTGTTTAAGGTCGTCCTCTGTCACGAACGGCCCCCGCTTGCTTGTGCTCGGACGTGCGGTTCGGCACTGTTGTCTCGCAGTTTGTCAGCAACTTTGTCAACCGGCAGGGGCTTGCTGAAGTAGTAGCCTTGGATTTCGTCACATTGATGTGCTCGCAGGAATGACATTTGTGCTTCGTCCTCAACGCCTTCCGCGATCACTTTGAGATTCAAGTTTCTTGCCATGCTAATGATCGCGGTTGTGATCGCCGCGTCATCAGGGTTCACGGCCACATCTCGAACAAATGAGCGGTCGATTTTTAGCTTGCTGACCCGAAATTGTTTCAAATAGCCGAAGTTGGAATATCCGGTTCCGAAGTCGTCAATCGCAAGCGTCAACCCCATGGCATTTAATTCTTCAATAACTGACACCATCACATCTGCGTTGGCTAGCAGGAGGCTTTCTGTCAGCTCCAGTTCAAGGTATTGCGGGGCGAGGCGAGTTTCATGGAGCACCCTCCTGACGACTTCGCAGAAATTTTCTTGACGAAACTGGACTGCTGATACATTTACCGCTACGGGCACAACGTAAGGCCCTTCGTCTTGCCATTTCCGGGCTTGACAGCAGGCAGTCTTGAGCACCCATTCCCCAATTGGTCTAATCAGGCCGCTATTCTCGGCAATTCGTATGAACTTGTCCGGCGGCACAAGACCCAATTCCGGGTGTTGCCAGCGCAGGAGCGCTTCCAGCCCGGTGATCTTTCCACTGTCAATATCCATCTGCGGTTGATACACAAGAAAGAGTTCTTTCCTGTCGAGTGCCAGTCGTAAGCTGTTCTCCAAGGTCAATCGCTCCACAACCTGAGCGTTCATGTTCTCGGTAAAGAACTGAAAGTTGTTCCGGCCTTTTTCCTTGGCGCAATACATGGCCGCGTCGGCATTCTTGATCAGGGTTTCGCTGTCCGCACCGTGCTCCGGGAAGATGCTGATGCCGAGGCTGCAACTAATCGTGAGTGAGTGACCTTGAATGACGAAACCAGCGGTCATCGATTTTACGAGCCGGTCAGCGGCAACCGCCGCGTCAGCAACGTCTTTTACATTACTCAGGACGACGAGGAATTCGTCTCCGCCCAGCCGGGCTACGGTGTCCTGTTCACGTCCAAATCTCTTGAGTCGCTCTGCAACTTCCTGCAGGAGCAGGTCACCAACCGAGTGCCCGAGGGAATCGTTCACATTCTTGAACCGGTCGAGATCGAGGAACAGAAGCGCAACTTTGTCCTTTCGTCGACGAGCACCAGCTACTGCTTTGGCTAGACGATCCTGAAGAAGGGTACGATTGGGCAGTCCGGTAAGAGCATCGTAGTAAGCTAGGTATTGGACCCGCTCCTCGGCTGCTTTGCGTTCCGTGATGTCCTGCTTGATAGCAACGAACTGGGTTTCGGCATTGCCGATGCCTTTGGTCACTGGCGTGATCGTCATCTCTTCCGTGTAGGTTGTTCCATCCTTCCGCCGGTTGACGATTTCGCCCCGCCACACTTTGCCTGACGAGATGGTGGACCAGAGGTCGGCATAGTAGCTTTCCGGTTGGCTTCCGGATTTCAACACGTTAGGATTCTTGCCTAATACTTCTTCCTTGCTGTAGCCAGTCATCGTCGTAAACGCATGGTTCACCCATATGATCGTGCCGTCGGAATCTGTGATCACAATGGCATTCGCAGCTGCTTCCAATGCCGCAGCTTGCAGGTGGAGGCGTTCTTCCGACTCCTTGCGCTCATCGATGTCCATGGTGATCCCGCTCATGCGAGACACACGCCCAGTATCGTCGTAAAAAGCGTGCCCGCTGGAGCTTCGCCAGTGCGCGCTACCGTCGGGGCAAACTACGCGGAACTCGCAGATGTAGTCTCGCTTCTCCCGAATCGCTGTTTCAATTTCGTCCTGCATCATCTTCCGGTCGCCGGGATGCACGGTGCTCATCAACACCTCGAAGTTTGCCGGGCTATCTGGAGGTAAGCCCAACAAAGCTTTGCAGATATTTGACCACACGTGTTCGTCCTTAATGACATCCAAATCCCAAAAGCCGATGTTCGCCGCGTCCATTGCTCTACGCATGCGTACTTCGTTTTGTTGCACCTCCCGTTCAATATCGCCTGTTGTATCGCGCGTTACGGATACAGCGATCCAGAAAGCAACAATCATAGCTAGTACAATTACAAGAAGAGCAAGGCGGTGAATCCTGGCGTAGCCAATCTGTGCTTGCTTAGCCGTCACGTTCAGTTGATTCTTCTGAAACTCTGAAAACTGGTCCCATGCCAAATGATATTTATTTAGCGCGGGAAGTGTTTCATTGACCACGACCGCTCTTGCTTCGTCGTGTCTCTTTTCATCGACTCGCAAATGTATCGCTCGCAAATAGCTCTCTACGTATACCTTCCTCGTCTCTCTTATCGAAGACAGCAATTGGTTCTCTTTCTCTGACTGACAGCGGATCTCGACATCCTCCAAGAGTTTCGACAGTTCTTTGCTATTCTCAGACCTGGCTAGCAACAGAGTGTCGACGACTGGTCTATTGTCGACGAGAATTGTTTCCAGCACGATACGGCTATTGTTATTGGAGATCGTCAACGCTCTCTGTGCCAGTTCAAACGTGGCTAGCTGCTCCCCCGTGATACGGTTAAGCGTTTGATTGATTTCCTTCATTCGGTAGAGCCCTAACTGCCCGACGCCAAGCAGGATGGCGAGCAAGGCGACAAACGCTATGCCTAATCTCCGTTTTATTCGTTTGCTTTTCACCGCGAACTCCTGATGAATTAAGTCTTGGCGGGTCACAGATGTGGAAACCACGATCTTTCAGGCATGCTGCAAAACAACGATGCGAAGGGTGCGCCGCGTCTTGTCAGAGCCTGGAGATAATGCTTGAACATATGTACCAGTAGGGGCTAGGGCCCTTAAAGACGCATTATGAACGTGCATGAGCATACCACTGTGATCTAAATCACGTTCGTCGTTACTAAAGTTAGGCTTCACGATTCCACCATGTCGAAGGCACTTACCCCCAAAAGCAGACTTACTGAACATAAATAAAGCCCATTTTCCTTCGCTCTTGAAACCGTGCCAACCTCTGCTTGTGGAAATGCCGCTGCTGCTCAACGTACCTATTGTGTCAGTCAATCAGAACGGAATCTGCTGCCGTTTGAGTTTCGTGACCACAACCACTCTCGGGCGGGAGGAGTCGGGCTCTCGCCACGAAGCGGTGCATCCTCAGAATTACGACCAACGCTCCGATAGCAGAGCTAAATAGGGCTAGTCCCAACAACAGAACATAGCTCATGGGCACCACCTATCACACAAGTTAGAGAGCGAACTATTGCGTCTTTCAAAAAGCCTGCGCTCAACAAGCTGATACACGCAAGTTAAAAAGCGATCGGCCGAACCGACATGATTACTAACTTAACCGACGACAAGCATTGCAACACGCCCGACTGCTGCACCAACGACCAACCAGTCGTTACTCGCCTTTCGTAACTTTCCCTTTCAGGGCGTTTCTCTCAAACTAAACATCTCTAAGGCTCGCATCGTGCTGGATTAGTCTTGAATAACGACAAGCATATACGACCCCGCACGAAACGGATGCGGCAGCTTGAAGCACGCGAGTGGTGGCTTTGGGGATTTGCTGTCACGGTCACATTAGTGTTGACGGCGGGCATCGTGTCTCTAACGTTGTCCGGCACCCACTTCTTAAAGAATTCGGAATGGTTTGACCTCAAGGAATGGGTACGCGGCCTGGCATGCCTTGTGCTCTTATTCGACGTTTATACGGTCTATCAGCAGTTTCAACTCCAGCGAATCCGTCGCGAACTGACCGAGCGTAATCAACTTTTTGAAGTGATCACGGAGAATGCAGCCGACATGATCGCGGTGATCGATTGTGCGGGTAACCGGCTCTATAACAGCCCTGCGTACGAGAAAGTTCTCGGGTATTCGTCGGAAGAATTGAAGTTGACTTCGTCGGTGGAGCAAATCCATCCCGAAGATCGGCAGCGGGTACTAGAAGCCGCGACAAAGACACGACTCACGGGACGAGGAGAGCGGCTTGAATATCGCATGCGCCACAGGGATGGGACGTGGCGCATTCTGGAATCGGTAGCCACCGCGATTCACAATGAAGAGGCTCAGGGCGAGAGACTGGTCATCGTCAATCGTGATATTACGGAGCGCAAGCGAGCGGAAGAGATGCTCGCGCACAACGCTTTGCATGATATTCTGACCAACTTGCCGAACCGCACCCTGTTTCTAGATCGTGTGCGACATGTACTTACACTCTCCCATAGGCACGTAGGCTATAAGTTCGCTGTATTGTTTATTGATATCGATGAATTCAAGGTCTTTAATGACAGCCTGGGGCACGCGGCGGGAGACGCCCTTCTAATACAAATCGCCCGCCGTTTGACTGCTTCCATTCGCGGTGTCGATACCGTTTCACGCTCAGTGCTGGCGCAAGGTCCAACCCCTGTTGCGAATGAGGCAAGTTTAGCAAGAGTTGGCGGTGATGAATTTACCATACTGTTGGAAGGCATTAGAGATTGCGGTGATGCCATTCGAGTAGCCGAACGCCTTCAGGAGCGATTGGGCATTCCTTTTGATGTGGAAGGGCAAGAGGTCGTAACGACCGCCAGTATCGGGATCGCCTATTGCGCAACTTCGTACACCAATTCAGAGGATATGGTGCGCGATGCCGAGATAGCGATGTATCGAGCCAAACGAGACGGTAAAGCGCGCTGTCAGGTCTTCGATAACGCGATGCACGCCTCCGCCGTCCAGAGATTGCGCATCGAAACTGACTTGCGCCGGGCGCTGGAACTGGGCGAATTCCGAGTGCACTAT
Organism: uncultured Acidobacteriaceae bacterium; assembly: GCA_963837915.1. Lineage (GTDB taxonomy): Bacteria > Acidobacteriota > Terriglobia > Terriglobales > Acidobacteriaceae > DASRAA01. The sequence continues at coordinate 13,636 of CAWIPZ010000042.1, read as the reverse complement.
CAGCCCATTGTGTCGTTGCAGAGCGGGACGATCGCGGGATTCGAGGCACTCAGCAGATGGCAGCGGCCTGAAGGACTCCTTTCACCTGCTCATTTCATCCAGATTGCGGAAGAGACCGGAATCATCCTACCAATGAACCGCCTGCTGCTGCGCGAAGCCTGCATACAGCTTCGTGAATGGCACTCCCGATTTCCTTGCGATCCGCCGCTGACCATTAGCGTGAACGTCACCCCCAAGGAATTTGCGCAGCCAGATTTGGCGGATCAGATCAACAGCATTCTGGTTGAAGTTGGAATTGATCCGGGCAGCATCCACGTAGAGATCACGGAAACCATCGCGATGGCAGATCCAGAAAGATCGAGCCTAGTTCTGTCGCAACTGAAGACATTGGGAGTTCACCTAAGCATTGACGATTTCGGAACTGGGTACTCTTCACTGAGCCGATTGCAAGGATTGCCGGTGGATACCTTGAAGATTGATCGTGCCTTCATTTCTAAGATGGATACGGACAGTGAAAGTAGCGAGATCGTGCGCATCATCATCATGCTAGCTCACAACCTTGGTCTGAAGGTCGTGGCCGAGGGCGCGGAAACGGCCGAGCAGGTAAGCCTGCTCAAACAGATGAACTGCGAACTCGTGCAAGGGTACTTCTTCGCACGTCCCGGAGATCACGCCGACGCCCAAGCACTATTGAGATCACCTATACAGGGGAAGCTCGGCTCGTCACCAAAGTATCCTGTCTGCCCCGGATAATAGCAGCGTAGCGCGGGCGCAAACCGTGTCAAGGCCGACTGAAAGGTCGCCGCTACACGGGCTGCTCGCGTTGACAGGGCTTGGTCGTTCCGCGCAAGAATGCACGCGTGGCCAATTGAATGGTGCCGAGGTGCCATCTAGACATGCCTGAATCTTACGCCTTTGGCCGGGGCTGCCATCATCAATTCGGAACCTTTAAGTTTTCCGTTTCGCTTTCGAAAAGTCTTTTTTCCAATCATAGCCGATCAACTTATACGCTCGGTCGAGCCTTCCGAACCGCCGCCTAAATTTATGCGCAGCAAACAACCTGGGCGCTTTGTCAATGATTGGCTTACTGAGTCGGCCATGTGAGGCTAACAACGACCGCAGATGCTGCAACATTTCCTCATCCCTTGTTCGCCCGTTCTGCCTCCAGTCGTAGCCGATTAGCTCGCAAGCACGACGCAGGCCTCCGAATCGGTGGCCAAAAGTGCGAGAACTCGGCATCTCGACGTTCTCGTCGATCATCTGGTTGCTAAGCTTGCCGTTTACTGCCAATAGCGAACGCAGCCCTTCTAAGAGTTGCTCGTTGGTTTTGTGGGCTGTTCGGCCACGAATCTCCTGAGCGAGTGCAAACGTCTTGGTATCCACAATCTCTTCATGCGCCCCCGGACAGACGACCCAGTCTGATGTTGGCACTGCTACGGGGGCGGCCCCGAGTCTCATCGTCGTGCGATTAAACACATTGCAGCCAATATATTTCGGATGCGAGATCAGGCTTGCGACTACCGAGTGAGTCCACCGCCTGTTCTTAATGCTTGGCACTCTCCGCTGATTGAGGTCGCGGGCTATGGCCTTGTAACTCATTCTGTCAACGGTGAATTTCCGAAAAATCTCTCGTACTTCCTCAATCTCACACGCAGGCCCAGGAACGAGAATCACGCGATCCGTACTGATGCTCTTCATCTCGCCATGCGCCAGGAGTTGTTTTGGGGTTCGGTTCTCGGAAACCAACAGACGGCGGAATCCGTATCCAGGGATACCGCCTTGTTTAAAACCAAGTTCAGCCAAACGCTTCTGGCCTGCAATAACCTTGACGCCCAGCTCTCGGCTGTACTCTCCCGCCATAACTCTCTTCAGCGTCTTCATTATTGAACTGGGCAAGCTACCGTCGTTGGCAAAGGTCTCGGCACAGTAGTGAATCGGAACGCCAGCCGATTTGCACAAAAATTCGTAATGGGCGGCCTCGTCGGTATCCTGGAATCTTCCCCACCTGCTTACGTCATAAACCAAAATGGCTTTGTAATCGGTATTGCCGCCGGTCACGTCCTGTAGCAAGTCACGCAGTCCACGCCGGTTCTTAAGGGAAAGACCGCTCTTTGCCGGATCGGAGTAGGTCCGAGCCACAGTGATTCCGTGGCCTTCGGCGTATCTCAATATCGCAGTGGATTGGTTTTCTAGTGAATATTGCTGATGTTCGGTTGACATGCGAAGGTATTGAGCGGCTGGAATGAGAGACTTGGCATCAGTCATGGTGCCCTCCTAAAGAGGGCCATCGACCAATGTCAAAAGAACTTTAGGAGAATTCTGTGGAAAACTTACTCTAAGAGGTTCCGACGGGCGATCTGACTCCCCCCGGAGTCGTCTCACTACGCCATCCCATGCACATACGGCAGGTGCATCTATACTCCGCAACTCCAGGCCGTACCGTATGGGCGCAGTCACGGCAGACGAACCGCCCATCCTTATAGGCGATCATGGGCCTGCGCTCGATGCCGACCAGAGAATACGGACAGCAGATCACTAAGGTTGTGTCGGTCAGAGTTGGCATAAGGTTAGAGGATGCTGATGCTGCACTTCGATGGCCGTGCGCCCCAGCGTGGGAAACACAAGATCGTAACATTGCGCACATCAAAATTGAACAGGGCCGTCGCCGACATTTCGGCAGGAGTGCCGTCACCAATGTCGGCGGTGTCAAGCATTTTTCGCGGAATTATGCCCTTCCGGGTTTCGTAACAAGATCAAAGTAGTAAATGGCATAAGCCAAACGTTAGAGCAGACTCCTAGGAACAGCGGAGTAAAAGGATGCAGTCCGATTCGGCTAATGAGTCAAGATCGTATTCCCCTCCCAGTCTCAAAAAACTAACGGTAGAGCAGGCAAGACAATTTCTCGCAACTCATGCTGCTTGCCAGAATCAAGACGCAACTGATTTGTTGGAGGCTCTGGACGAAGAATTTCAGGAACGGCAACGATTCCTCGATGCAGATTGAAATTTGCCCCGTGCGGCGGAAGTAGTCTTGGCGAAACATCCGGTCTCAACCGACCGGAAGAGGGCGGTTCGATCCCGTCCCGCCGCCCCATTAGCAGTCAAACCATTTTAGTCCGGCCTCTCTGGCGGTTTCACCTTGAGTACGTCCGATAGCACTTCCTCGAACGGGAGCGGGATGTGCGGGATCGGCTTGGAGTTTGTGGCCTTTCCTGTGGTCGGATGCCGGGAACAAGACGATTTCCACAGATTGTGCAATAGTATTTGTGGAGTGTTACGAATGCCGAACAAAGACCAATCCGAACCCAGGTCAGTATTCAACAGCCTTCAAATTGGCCCGTTTCGTAGAATTAGAAATCTAACATCCCCCGGATATGTATGATCCGCCGCTGGACTGCAAGCGGGAATCCGGAAATGGTGGAAGCAGTCTGCAGATATGTATCCGGCCTGTGTGTGGAGCATTTTGCTCCTGGCCACTATGGAATCTGCGCGCACCCTCCCTTTTAGCGTGAGCGATCTTTTGCGATCTCATCCGGGGCCGGGTTTGGGGTGCGCCGTTTGACTGTTCTGCCATCTCCTTCTCTCGCTACGCAGACTTCGGTGGAAGCCGAGAAGACATCAACTAATTTTCTTTTTTGCTGGCAGAAAGACCTCGGCGCGTTGTGCAGGTTCAGTCAAGGGCGCGCGTTCGGTGCGCGGCGGAGCGGACCCTTGACGGGTTCTGCACAACGCGCGACGCTGAACACCAGCAAAAAAGAAACCCTTCTCCATGAACGAATTGCCTTCAGGCCACCTGTGCCACCGGACCGTGGGCGCGGTATCGTTCTCCCCTGGCCAGCACCGACCAGGCGATTCGCGCAATTTTGTTCGCCAGAGCAACGGAGACAACATTGCTGTGCGATCGTTTCTCCAGCGCAGTCACCCACTTTCCAAATGGATGCTTTTCCCGATTCATATGTGTTTTGCAGGAGCGAGCGCCATGCACAAAAAGCTGACGGAGGTATTTGTTGCCTCGCTTGCTGATACCCAGCAGACGGGTTTTACCTCCGGTGGTGGCTTGCGCCGGAACGATACCCAGCCATGCAGAGAAGTCCCTTCCCCTGCGAAACGCCGATCCGTTCCCTACCGCCGCGATCATCAGCGTCGAGGCCAATGGCCCGATTCCCGGAATTTCCATCAAGCGCTGACAGGCTTCGTCCTGTTCGGCAATGGTCTCGATCTGCTGTTGCAGTTCCGCAATCTGTACATCAAGATGTTTCCATTCCTGCCAGAGTATATCGAGCAGCCTGCGGACCAGCCCGGATAATCTTTGCTCTCCATCTTCCAAAATCGAAGCCATTTGACTTTGCAAATACAGTCTTCCTGTCCGCAGCACGATTCCACGTTCCAGCAAATAGGCTCGAATTTGATTGATCACGCGCGTACGCTGAGTGACGAACCTCTCGCGTGTTCGGTGGATTGCCTGGAGATCGAGTTGGTCCTCAGTCTTGATCGGAACAAAACGCATGTTGGGTTTCTGGACCGCTTCGGCGATGGCCTCCGCATCGTTGTAATCATTCTTGTTCGACTTAACAAAAGGACGGACGAACTGCGCCGGGATCAGTCGCACGGTGTGGCCTTGGGCTCTCAGGGTTCGTCCCAGAATGTTGGAACCGCTGCAAGCTTCCATGCCAATCAGGCAGGTATCCAGTTTGGAGATGTAGGTAATGAGCTGCGTCCGGGAAAACCTGCGCCTCAGAAGCACGTTGCCATGCTCATCCATCCCGATCAGATGGAAACTCGTCTTGCCAAGGTCGATGCCAATTGTGCGAAGCTTCATGGGAATCCTCCGTCGATGCCAAGATGGCAGCGTGTTCAGAATCTATCCTGCTTCTTGAGGAAGCAAGCGGCGGATCATCCCATTAGCTGAATGATAAGCCGAGGCGCAAAGGACAGTGTCAAGGCTCTTCGACCGCGAACGCGGCGCGCGAAGCGCGGCCTTGACACTGGCCGGGCCTCGGCTATGCTCTGGCTATCTGGGGCATGTCATTCGGGAATGTTGCATCACAGACCTAGACCGAGACCCTGACTGATCTGATTCGTGCCCGTGGTTTGTGGTTCTATCTTTTGCGCTACTGGCTCTTGCTGAATCGCAGGAGAATGGGACACGTCGCGGCTGAGTTCTTGCCCGACCGCCTGTGCGCTATTCGTATAAATCTGGGCGTCATAGCGTCCACGGGAGACCGAGACATAGGCCATGCGGCTGTTGAGCAGATCCTTAGCGCCCAACGCGGTGTCTACGTGAATCAGGACACGGTCGGCAGTCTGTCCCTGGCTGGAGTGGCTGGTCATGGCATACCCATGATCGAGATGCGGATGCTTGTGCGGATCGAGTTCAATCATACGACCACCGTCCATCTTCAAGCACAGCCGCCCGTCACCGTCGATGCTCTCGATGGTTCCCAACTCACGGTTCGCAACTCTGAGGTCGTTGGTGGGGGCGGTGAATTGGATGCGGTCGCGCACTGAAAAACTCCGCACCTCCTCCCGAAAGACGGAGACTCCCTGCTGTCTGCGCGGATCGTAAGTACGCCGCGCGCCGTCCTGCAGTTCAACTGTCAGCCGGTTGTTCGGAGCGTCGATGCTCTGCACCTTTGCGTACACGCCTTTCCCAATGAAGGTCTCCTTCGACGAGCGGGAGTAGCGCAGCACATTGCCCACCTCATAGCGCTCGGCCCATGTGCGGTCCGCGCCGGTGAGGTCTTGGCGCGGCACCAGCGTCCGGATGCGGTGCTCCTCGTTGCTGACGAGGCCACTCCGCTGCAATTCCGCATGAATGCGCTCGTTGATCTCGATGCGAGAGCGATTATCGGGAGAAATCACCAGCGTGTTCTCCGGCGATTTTGCGTAGTCCTTTGCAATAGCCGCGATGCGCTCGTCGGGGCCTTGAATCTCGTGGACTCGGCCCTGGCGGTCAAGATTCTGTATTGCTTCCTGTACTTCGCCCCGGGCAAGCTGCTCGACCACCTGTTTCAGTTCTGGGTCTTTCTGGCGCACGATCTCTTCGAGCTTCACCGTTTTCATGCCGGCATCCTGGAGCTGGGCGAAGGGCCTCCCGGCCTCAACCGCCTCATGTTGCCGTCGGTCGCCGACGAGCAACACACGGTCATTCGGATGGAGCCGGTTCACAAACTCATGCACCTGCCTGGTCGAGGCCAGAGAGGATTCGTCGAGTACATAGAGACGTTTCTCGCTGGTATCCGGCTGCTGTCCGCGTACCAGATGCTTTTGCAGCGTGGATGTCTCCATGCCTGCTTCCCCGAGCTTCTGCGCCGCGCGGGACGTTGGCGCGAAACCTTCCACCCTGTAGCCCTCGTCCTCAGCGCCTTCGCGGATCACGGACAGAGTTGTCGTCTTGCCCGCGCCTGCAATGCCATCTAAACCGACAACCTTCTCCCGCGAAAGAAAGATTTCGTCTACCGCCTGGCGCTGCGACGCATTCAACTCCGGGTGGCGGTCTTCGGTGGAGATGCGCACTTGCGGCGAGATCAGCATGGGATCGTCGTAGTCTCGCCGATTGCCTTCCTGCATCCGGCCAACGATCTCACGCTCCATGCGTATCATCGCGGCGGTTGTGTACTGTCTGCCAGCGCCAACAATGGAGACTTCGCGGAACTCCCCGGCCGCGATGCGGCGCTCGAACTCCTGCTGGATTCTGGCATACGTGGTTTCTCCCATACCGCGCACCAGCGCTGTTTCAAGGATCGCGCGGCGGTCCTGCACAGCCGTTCTCTCGAACACATGATCGCGCGCCCATGTCACAGCCTGCTTCGCCTGAACCTCTGGCTCCGGCATCTGGTATTGCCCATGTTGACGCGCCTGTGCGACGACGCGGTCCGCCTGATGCCCGTAGTGTGCGGCCAACTCGCGGTGCCGCTGTAAGACTTCTCCAGGCGACAGCAGTTCCTTGCGGTCGCGCGTATGGTGGGCCGCGATCTGTGCCGCTGCGGCTCCGTCGATTCCTTGTTCCCGAAGATGGTCTTTGATCTGTTCACGTCGCGGGCTGGAAGCCTCCAGATATTCCTTCGTGTAGCCTTTTATTTCCGGCTGTCCATGCTTGCCGCGCTCCAGTTCGTAGCCCAGCTTTTCCAGACGCAGAGCCAACTCGGATCGGTAGACCGCCGTGACATAGCGCTGTGACACGAACATCTCGTGTGGCTGCAAAGCTCGCATCTGTTTCCCATTTTCGGGAGTGGTCTCGCGCTCGGTCATGTTGAAGATCACGGCATGGGTATGAAGCTGGGGCGCAGCATAGCCATCGACGGGCCGCGCGGTATCGTGCTCGAAAGTGGCGGCGATAAATTTTCCGGTCGCCTCCGGGGCATGGACATTACCGATTCGCGCCTGCGTGTATCGCTCAAGTTCCTCAAGCGCCGCGCGTACACTCTCCCGATGGGCTCCCCGCACCCGATTGTCGCCGCCCACGAGAGCGGTAAGCGATACCGACTTCGGCGCAGAGAATGTGGCGTCCCACCCGGCGCGATGCTCGACGCTGGTTACCTCTCTCCCAAATTTGCCTTCATAGGTTCTCGAAACTTGATGCCGCACGAGCTGCTCTTCGGTGAGCGGATGTTGGCCTTCACTCAGTCGTGCAAAGTGCTCGGAACCAACGCCACCTTGCAACCCCCATTGCTCGGCGAGTCTGCCCTGCCACTCCGTATGGCCTTGCTGATCGCGGCTCCAGTAGTTCTGTTCCTGCGAGACAAACTCCCGCACATGGTAGGTCTGCGCCTGGCTGGCTGACAGCGGTTTCGAGATCGTGAGCATACGGAGCGTACCTCAAGCGTGAAGTGGTGTTCTTGCGGAGTTGTTTCTCATTCGATTCCCTTCGTTTTCTCCCAGGCGAACGCCTCTTTTGGTTTGGTCTCGGGTGCACCGATGGTCGAACCAAAGAGCGCGAGCATCGGCTGTGTAGGCTTCTTCAGCGGATCGGCGGGAGCATTCGCGGGCACTGATGGCGCTGGTTTCGGTGCGATCTCTGGCATCTGCCGCTGCGAAGAATCTCGGCAGTCTGAATCGGATTCTGCCCATCTTTATCCTCCATCTCTGGACCAAACTTGGCCGAGGTCGGCCCCATTCGATCGTCTCCCTATGCCGCCCTTTACGTGGGGACCGGTTCTGCAACACACTCCGCACAGCCAGTAACAAAAGGAACATCGCGGCTACCCAAAGCAACGGCGTCAAGAGCGAAAAACTTCTAGGAAAAGGCAGGGCACTCATGGCATACGAGCTCTTTCCTTTCGCCCGCGGGCGAAGAAGTCATCAAGCAGTTTGCGTGCCTGCTGAATCTTTCGTGCGTCTGCCTGGTCGCGAATTGTGAGGACGGAATCAGGCGACAATTGTCTGCCTTCCGATGCCGCTTGGGAGGCTGCGTGGAAGAGATTCAAGAGCGTATAACGCACCGCCCAGACTTCGGCCAATACCAGTTCGGCGGGATCAACTGGCCGCTGTCGCGCAGCGGACAGAGCGGTCCCGCGCAGCCACTCGGAGAGAGCCTGTCCCGCGCTTTCGGCGGCAGCTTCTAATTCTCCTAGTTCTTCGGGAGTCAGTCTCGTGGCCGCGGTCTTGGTGCGGAAACCGGGCTTCGCTTCTTCTCCGAACGGCAAACTGGACTGCGGATTAGCTTGAACGCGGGGACTACTCATTGGACGAACCGCCTTGTTGCACTACTGCGCTTGATTCCGCTGCGATTAAGCTGCGTAGTTGTTAGTTCACAGCAAGGTCTTGCGCTTCAACGCGTTTACGTGATCGACGATTAGGAGCGCTTGTCACAAAACAACATCATCGTTCGATATCGCAGTCATTCAGCAGGTGACGAAATCTGTTGACGCAGCGAAAGTTAACCTGCGTAAACATCGAAGCGCTGGCTAGCGCTCCGCAGTTCCCAACTTGGGGGTGACGTGTCGTAGCGTCAACCCGATGCCGTAGGCAGCGTGCTTGCACCAGCCACACTGGCGGGACAGGCAGTGTCGTCGGCATCGAATCCGGCAAGATGTAGCGAATGAAAGAGTCGTACGGCGAAGGCCTAGCAAGCCACGCCGGCTCCGAGTCTTGCGGGCACGGTCGTAAGGCCGGATACGAAGCGTAGACAGGAGGAACTACGGGCCAGGTTATTGAGCCGCGAAATACCCCTAACTTCAGGACGCCGACGCCCTGACACAACGCGGAAGGCAACATCCTGCCAAGCGTTATCGCAAGCTTGGCGGGAGTCCTGCGCGGTCTGTGACCCTGGCACGTAGGGACGCATCTTGCACGGAAGTTGAGAGATCCCGGGTTCCCCCGAGAGCGACCAGCGCCCTCGGGACGCATCGGGAAGTTCAAGGACAGGAGCCGATGATGAACGAACACGGGAAGTCGGACAGACCCATAGTACCGGGGAAGTCTCCGAACAAAACCAGAGCAACGGCGGCGGAGGAGATGGAGGGAAGGGGTCTGGCCAAGGGGAACCTGAGCCAGCAAAACGCGTTCCGGACTCAGAGCCGGGTCAACGCGCCCAGCGAGCTGGCGCAGGTACGACAAACGGCAACATTGAACAAGGATGTAAAGTTCACCGCTCTTCTGCATCACATCTACCGGATCGACACTCTGCGGTTTGCTTACTTCCAGTTGAAGAGGCACGCCGCAGCCGGTGTTGACGGAGAGACGTGGCGGCACTACGGCGAGGCACTTGAGGAAAATCTCCAGAGCCTCTCCCATAGACTGAAGCGCGGAGCGTACCGAGCCAAGCCGGTGCGTAGGGTATACATTCCGAAGGCGGATGGGCGGCAGCGACCGCTCGGCGTCCCGGCGCTCGAAGACAAGCTTGTTCAACGAGCGACGGTGGAAGTGCTCAACGCGATTTACGAAACTGACTTTCTCGGCTTCTCTTATGGGTTCCGGCCAAAGCGCAACCAGCATAAAGCGCTGGACGCCTTGTTCTGTGGACTCCATGAGCGACGTGTGAACTGGGTGCTGGACCTGGACGTGCGCAGCTTCTTTGATCGGCTGTCGCACGAGTGGCTGGTCCGGTTTCTCCAGCATCGGATAGCGGACCGGCGCGTCGTGCGGCTCATCCAGAAATGGCTGAACGCTGGCGTGCTGGAAAAGGGTACGCGAACGTTTGTGGAGGCAGGTTCGCCGCAGGGCGGAAGTGCATCGCCATTGCTGGCGAATATCTACCTCCATTATGTCTTCGATCTTTGGGTCCAAGCATGGCGCAAGAAGCGTGCGCACGGCGATGTAATCGTGGTGCGCTATGCCGACGACATCGTGGTTGGATTCGAGTTCAAGACGGAGGCCGAACAGTTCTGGAAAGAACTCGCCGAACGCATGGCGAAGTTCCAACTGGAACTGCACCCGGAAAAGACGCGACTCTTCGAGTTCGGACGCCATGCGGCGGCGAACCGAAAGCGCCTTGGACTGGGCAAGCCAGAGACCTTCGATTTTCTCGGCTTCAAGCACATCTGCGGGAAGACGAAGAAGGGACGGTTTCTGGTGCTTCGGCAAACGGTTCGCAAGCGCATGCAGGCGAAACTGCTGGCGGTGAAAACCGAATTGCGGCGGCGCATGCATGACCCTGTTCCTGAAGTTGGCGAATGGTTGAAGTCCGTGGTGGGCGGGCATATCCGATACTTTGGAGTGCCGGGCAACCGGTACGCCCTGGCCCACTTTCGTTTCACCGTAAGCAACCTCTGGCATCGAACGCTGTGCAGACGAAGCCAGCATGGTCGCGTTCTGTGGGAGCGAATGAACCGGCTCATCCGCCGCTGGCTGCCTCCGGCCCGTATCTGCCATCCTTATCCCTCGCGCCGTCTGCGCGTCACTACCTGAGGCAAGAGCCGTATGCGGGAAATCCGCCCGTACGGATCCGCGCGGGGGGTACGGAGCAATCCGTATCCCTACCGCGACCACCCTTCTTCCGGTGCGAAGCACCGCCTCGCTCACATCTCGCCATATTCCAACGCCAACGTGTCCCACGCCTGCATCACGTCTGGCGACTGCCATGCACGGCGAAACAGATTCTGAATGGACTTCCAGTGCTCCATGGGGAAGACGAAACTAATTCCGTTGTCACAGGCACAGAAATTCACATCGAACTCTTGGTTCTCCATGATTCCAACGTGGGCGTAGAAATAGTGTCCTTTCCATTGAGCCAGTGGGCGAGTCAAATCGAGCCCTTCCAGCATCCTTCGGAATTCCGCAGTTCTCGCGTATCCATTTACCGGATAGCGTGGCGCAAGCGGGCCAGGAAAATGCAGGTAGGGAGAGAAATCGTTCCCCTCCTCTCGCACCAGATCGAGGCGGTATCCGCCCTCCTCCTGGGATGGCAATCCGCGCTGCATTGGGGCTTCAAAGTCATCGTCGTCGCCAGCGGGTTTCGGTCGTAAGGGCTTGCGGTGAACTGCGTAATGGCCTCGGGCACAGACGCGCCACAGGGTATTCCAGTGCGGCCAAAGTACTTCGTTCAGCTTTTCGATATTCGAGAACGTTTCCTGATCCAAGAGCGTGTAGAGATTGCGAACGGCGAGCAGTGGTCGTCGGCGCTTCTGAGCCGGGTCTCTGAGCATCTGAATCGTTCGCGTAACGACTCGACGCAGGTCGTCACTATCGACATCGTCCGGCTCCTTTGCAGCGACTTGTTTGTCCTCGGGAAGCGTCATCAAATAGAGGAAGTCTAGGGAAAGCTTCTTCCTTCTGCGGGCGATTGCGTAAACGGCGAGAAATGCCTCAAGAATCTCGGCCAGAGAGTCATAAGAAAGCTGGCCTTGTTCGGTACTCATAAATGACTGCGCACCCTTGGCGCAATAGTAGGCAACGAGAGTCCATTCAGCCTGCGTGAGCGGCATGTGTGCCTCCGCTTTCCCGCGAATGTTGAGCAGAGAATCGGTCGGCTCAGTGAGCAGGTTTGCCAACTCAAGACGGTCGTCTCTAGCCGACTCCAGCAGTTGCTTTGCGGCCTCGGATGTCGAGACGGTTTGGCCGGTCTTCTGGGCAATGACTTCCTTCAGTGTTTCCAGCCTGGAACGGAGTTCTTCGGAGATACGGATGGAAATCACCGGCTGATGAGCGGTTGCCGCTTTTTTTGCCATGCGCCATCCTCGTTGAAATTGTGTAACGATACATGTTGACTGTATTGGTATGTCTGGGCTAGTGTCAAGGGCAACGTTGTTTCTTGAGGTTCCTCTATGACAGCCAGCCAGCTCCTCGGTGCCGCCGCACCAGCCCCAACTTTCGAACACTTCGTCGACGGAGACACAGCGGCCACGTTCCTAGGTATCACGCGACGTACGCTGCTGCAAAAAGTCCGCGATGGCAAAATTCCCGGTCACGCGCTCGATCCATCGGCAGAAAAGAAGGACTGGAGGTTTCTCTTATCGGAACTCCACGCCTACATGGTAAGCTGCGAAACACGGCCACCTGGGGCACGCAAACCACCAAGGAGGGTTTGATGCCCAGGTATCAAATAGGCAGTCTACGCAAGATAATGCGCGCGGAGGGTCTGACGTGGGTGCTTCGCTATTACGCTACTCGCTCGGATGGGAAACGAGTCGAACGCACGACCGCTATAGGTCTTGTCAAAGATATCGGTCCCAGCCCGGCGGATGCATCGAGAGAAGTCGATCGTCAGAAGCTGCGCGAAACCATCAACCAATTGCAGCCCTTCCAAGGAACGCCGAGAACGTTTGGTCAGCTTTGTCAGGACTATATCGAAAACGAGCTGAGAATCGACCAATCGGAATCAGCGCGTCCCAAAGCATTTCCCACAGTCGAAACCTACGAGCGACACCTTATCAAACGCATCATTCCACGATGGGGGAGATTAGCACCCTTAGCCGTGGAATCGAGGGATGTCGAGGCGTGGTTTCGGGAACTACGCAAGGGGAACGCTCAGAAGAAGGTGAAACCGTTAGCCGATCCCACGATCGACAAAATCCGCCGCATCATGAGCCTGGTCTTCAAGCACGGGCAGCGATGCAATTTCCTCCCTCGCCAGCAGGAAGGCAATCCCATGAACTGGGTGAGCCAACGAACCACGAGCGACTACCGGGCGATAGTCATGACGCCGAAGCAGGCGTTCGAGGTTCTTCTCAATACTCCAGAACCAAGGCGCACGTTGACTCTAAGCGACGCGGCCACTGCTCTGCGCGTATCAGAACTGTTGGGCTTGATGTGGATGGATCTCGATTTCGAGGGGTTGGTGATTTACGTGAGACGAGCTTATGTGTGGGGAAGATTCAAAGAGCCGAAGTCGAAAGCGTCCAAGGCTCCCGTTCCCATGCATCCGCTTTTGGCTGGCTTCCTCCTTGCATGGCGCGAGAGAACGAAGTACGCCAAGGAAAGCGACTATGTGTTTCCCAGTGTCAAGCTGAGAGGCAAGAAGCCGCTCTCCGCGTCCATCATGGTGCAGAAATACTTGCGCCCCGCAGCCATCAGCGCCGGCGTAATTCCTGCGAACTGGAAGGGACGCTTCGGTTTTCACAACTTTCGCCATTCACTGGCGACGGCACTGGTGAAGCTGAAAGTGGACCCCAAAACCGTGCAGGGTGTTCTGCGGCACGAGGACTTTGGCACAACGATGGGACTCTATGCGCAGTCCGACATGGACTCCATGCGGGATG
>CAWIPZ010000041.1:0-7279 GCA_963837915.1 uncultured Acidobacteriaceae bacterium | reverse complement strand
GCCGGCGACACCGCCAACCTTGCAAGTTCGTCCTTGCGAACTTTCCCGGTCGGGCCCACCGGCAATTCAGGCAGGAGCATAATCTGCGAAGGCCTCTTATACGGCGCGAGATTACGTCCGGCATGATCGGCAATTTCAGCAACGGTCGTAGCGGATCCCGGCGACAATTGGACAATAGCGATAACTTCCTCGCCCCCTTCCACACCTTGAACGGATTTTCCAATCACCGCCGACCGCACCACTGCCGGATGAGTGTTCAACACCGCCTCAACTTCGGCGGGATATACATTCATCCCGAAACGCACAATCAATTCCTTGGTGCGCCCGACGATGAAGAGATGCCCACCTTCAACTCGAGCAAGGTCGCGAGTATTGAACCAGCCATCTGAGTCGATGGCAGCAGCAGTTTCCTCCGGAGCGCGGTAGTAACCCTTCGCCACGTTTGGCCCGCGCACGGACAGTTCGCCCACTTCGCCCTCGCCTACCTGTTTTCCGTCTGGCCCTACCAATCTGATTTCAACTCCTGGAAGAATCCGGCCGACCGAAAGATCACTTCGAGGCTCCTCAACCCTGGCCTGCGCAATTGTTGGCGAGCATTCCGTCACGCCGTAACCGTTGTACAAAGTCATACCGAACAAGCTCTCGACTGCGGCTTTTACCGCAGCTTGCAGCGGCGCGCCGGACGAAGAAATGATCCGCAACGCGGGAAATTTCAACGGCCCGGACATGCCTTTCGTCTTTGCATAGTCGGCCCAGAGTGCGAACATCGCGGGCACGCCGAGCACGATTGTGAGCCGGTCGCGTTCCAGTGCTGCGAGCGCCGCGACAGGATCGAACCGTGGCGCCAAATAAAGCGTCGCACCGCTGAGCAAAGTGCCGAGCAAAACCACGGAAAGTCCCACGGCGTGGGACATCGGGAGAACACCATAAAGCCGATCATCCGGAGTGAGCGAGCGGATCTGTGCCGACACCGCCGCAATAAATAGCAAGTTTTTATGAGTCAGCACGACGCCCTTTGGAAGCCCGGTGGTGCCCGACGTGTAGATCAATGCAGCCACTCGATCAACGCTATTCGTCGCTATCGGCTCGGGTTCAACCTCGTCATTCGCTGGACCGAAACCGATCGGGCCTAGACCAGCAACCTCTGCGATCACCGCGCCATGCCGCTTGGCATGTTGCGTGGCCTGCGGCGAGACGCTGGTCATATAGATCACGCGTCGCGCTCCACAGTGATCTCGAATTGCGTCAATCTCGGGAGCTGAAAGCCGCGCGTTTGCGAGCACCGGCCATGCATCCATCCCAGTCAAGGCCAGCAAAATCGCAATGAACGCCCGACAGTTCTCGCACACCAGCAATACCCGATCTCCGGGACGCACACCGGACTCACGCAGCCACGCGCGCGTCTGTTTCACGACGGCGTCCAATTGTCCGTAGGTCCAGCTACCGGAGGTCTCGACTAGGGCCATCCGATCCGGAGAGCGTTCCGCCCACGGCTTGATGACGTCGCTGAGATTCTCAGGCAGCGATTGAAAGAGTTCGGGCACCTGAATTTCAATCATGGGCGGATATCATACCAGTTCGCTCTGAAGCGAGGTGGAGTGGGCGTCGGCAGTAGCGGCGATGTGACCTATCGCCGGGAATTCGTTCGCAGAGGGCCATAAAGCGGAACGCAGTGCAGCTACTGGGCGGCAATGAAGCGAGACATCGCACGATAGCCCGTCATGTTTTCACGGAGTCATCCGCGCGCAGCTGGAGCCATCGTCGAAAGCGCAGGCGCGTTAGCTCTCTTCGATACTAAGTACTGCAACCAATTGCGATATACGGCCGCAGCCGACGCTTGCCAACTGCCCTGCAGCACTCGCGCCACTGCAGCCTCGGGAAATTTTGCCAGCAGATCCTCTCGCGGGTCCGCTTCGACCATCTTTCGAAAATCCGCAAGCGCCCGAACCGCCTCGGCGTCGAAATATCTCTCCGGCATCGTTGGATAGGTTTCTCTCTCTCGCTTCAAGAATCTTTTTATGTCTCTGCGATATTCCTTCAGCAGCGTGGGCACGCTGTACTCCGGATGGCCCTGGAAATGCACGAAGAGGCTGTCTTTTTTCTTCTTCACAAATAGGTCCACGCCCGCTTCTGCGGATTGCGTCAGGACTTCATAACCACGGGCCGTCAGCGCATCGGCTCGCACTTCGTTCCAACGCGAGTGCGGAATTCGCATCATGTCTCCGGCATTGCTCGTCAGCGCATGGTGCCCAACTTTCTTGTATTCGAATACGCCAAACTGCTTGTCGCTGAGCCGGTAGCGCGGAATGCCATCGCTGTGCAGGACACCAGCGTGTGCCGCAAGGCAGGACAGCACCGTCGAAGCCGTATTGCGTTCGGCCCACTCGAGAACTTCAGCTAGCGCCGGCCAATAAGGTTCGTTTCGCAGATCTGGCTGGCGCGGCTCAGTGCCAGTCATAATCATTCCATCAAAACGACTCTTCAAAAGCTCCCCGATGCCGTGGTAGAAGTTGCGCAGGTGTTGTTCCCCCGCTTCGCCTCGGGGAAGTTCCGGCAACGAGTAAAGTTTCAGGGATACGGGGATTTCGCCGGCAGCGGATTCCAGCAACTCGAAAAATTGTACTTCGGTGTCTTCCAGCGCGGAGTCCGGCATGTTGTTGATCAGCGCGATTCGGAGGGGTTCCGCAGAACTTTTATGATTTCCCGCTGTGCGCGCGATATGCGAAGCGTTCTTCCGCGATAAAAGCTTCGGAACGCGCCCGCCCTCAATTACGATTGCCATCTACTAGCTCCCAAGCCGCTCCCAATTTCTGCACAAATTTACGACGTCGCTTTGTCCAACGCCTGCGCCAAGTCCGCGATGATGTCGTCAATATGTTCGATTCCTACGCTCAGCCGGATCATTTCCGGCGTCACCCCCGCTTTCAATTGTTCTTCCGGCGTGAGTTGCCGATGCGTGGTGGACGCAGGATGGCACGACAGCGACTTGGCGTCACCCATGTTGACCATGCGTTTGAACAATCGCAACGCGTCGAAACATTTCACACCCGGCTCGAATCCGCCCTTCACTCCGAACGTCAGCAGCGAACAGGCGCGCTCTCCCAGATAGCGGTGCGCCATCGGATAGAGCGGGCTGTCGGAAAACCCAGCATAATTCACCCAAGCCACCCGCTCGTGGCCGCGCAGAAACTCCGCCACTTTGCGGGCATTCTCCACGTGGCGTTCCACGCGCAGTGCCATCGTCTCAATTCCCTGGAGCAGCAAAAAGCCGTTGAAGGGCGAAAGTGTGGACCCCGTGTTTCGCTGGGCCACGGTGCGGCAACGCGCCACATACGCAGCCGCTCCATAGTGTTCGGTGTAAACCACGCCGTGATACGCGATCTCGGGCTTGTTCAACATGTAGAAGCGCTCTGGATGATCACGCCAGGGAAACTTTCCGCTATCAACAATCATTCCGCCCAGCGTCGTGCCGTGCCCTCCCATGAATTTCGTCATGGAGTGCACCACCACGTCCGCGCCGTATTCGATCGGCCGCAGCAAGATCGGAGTCGCCACGGTGTTATCAACGATCAACGGCACGCCGTGCTTGTGTGCCACCCGCGCCAATCCTTCGATGTCGGCAACGTTGCCGGCCGGATTGCCAACGCTCTCGCAAAAGATCGCCCGGGTATTTTCGTCAATCAGCTTTTCAACAGCTTCTGGTGTGTCGCTCTCTGCGAATCTCCCTGCAATTCCTTGCTTCGGCAAGATATGCGCAAGCAGCGTGTACGTGGCGCCGTAGAGCTGCGGCAACGACACGATGTTGTGGCCCATCTCGGCGATGTTGATGAGCGAGTAGTGAATCGCAGCCATTCCCGAGCTTACGCTCAGGGCTTCCACGCCGCCTTCGAGCGCAGCAACTCGTTTCTCCAACACTGTGTTGGTTGGATTTCCGATGCGGGTGTAAATGTTCCCCTGAACTTCCAGATTGAATAAAGCCGCGCCATGCGCCGCATCGTCGAATTCGAACGCAACAGTCTGGTAGATCGGCACAGCCACGGCCTTCGTCGTGGGATCGCCGTCGTAACCGACGTGCAGCGCGATGGTTTCTCGCTTCATGAAAACCGTAGCCTCGGCATCAGAAACATGGATTGAAAAACCCGTGGCGTGCTGCGGCCGGAATTCGATTGAGGCAGCAGTAGCGTAAGGCGAGCCTCGCTGGGTCGCTCATTCCGCGATCGTCGCAGCGCTGGTCGCCCGAACAGACGCAGTACTCTGTTCGAGTGATTTTGCCACGGTGCTCGTCAGGCGTTTCGCCGCGAAACCTGCGCCGAACGCGAAGCGCATCACTGGTCCGAAGCTGTTGGCGGCGGCAATTCCGACAAAATAAAGGCCGGGAACAGAGGATTCGAAACTCGACGAAAGCACCGGTGTGCCGTTGACGCACTTGATCTTCGAGCGAATTTCGGAATTCAGAAACTTCAATCGTTCCATATCCACTTTGTACCCAGTCGCGGCGATTACGTGGTCGGTCACGATTTCGCGTTTGGATCCGTCCAGCCCACACAGATTCAGACGGACTTTCCGATCCACCACGTCTGCCGTCTCGACCGTGTGCCCCAGCACCAGCGGCACGCGCCCCATCACCTTTTCTCGGATGAACCATCCGCCGGACGGTCCAAGCGTTGTTCGAACGATATCCACGCGCATGCTCTGGGGCAAATAGTGAAATAGTGCTGCCCCATCGGAAAAAAACCGCGACTTCATGCCTGGGCCAAGCCCGGAGTCCGGGTGTCGCAGGCGCTGCCACCAGGACCGGCGTTTACCCGCCTTTGGCCCGGTGTGAAATTTCAATTCGGTCGCGCGCGCGACGAGTTGTACATCCGCATCGCCATCGCGCAGCAATCCAGCCATGTCGAGTGCCGACGAGCCGCCGCCCAACACGACCACGTTGCGGCCCTTGAACGCTGCAAGATCGTGATGACGGTAACTGTGCGACAGGAATTCGGCAGGGAGATGCGCCAGGTTCTGCGGCAGGTGCTCAAAATGCGTGATCCCGACCGCAAGCACGACTCGCCGAACTTTGAATTCCTCGCCATCGTCCAACCGCAAAGCGAATCCGTTCGCCTGACGCTCGATGCAGACAACCATTTTTTCTTCGAGCTCTGGCACCATGCGATCCTGGAAGGCCAGCCCGTAGTCGCCGAAAGTGGAGAGCTTCACGGGAATCCCCATATCGGCGTATTCGATCCGACGAGCCTCGCAGAAATGCCGTAGCGTGAATTTGTCATCCGGATCATAAATGTTCGAAGCAAAACCGTCCGATTTGAGCATCATGCCCTGCGGCATGTGGGCCACCCAGCTGTCCATAGGACGGCCGAAAATGCGAAAGGGGATGCCGCTACCGCGGAAATGTGCCGCGATAGAAAGTCCGTAAGGACCTGCGCCAATGATTGCTGTTTCAAGCATAGTTTTGAGCACGAACCTCTCTCCGTGGTCTCTGCCGCCTACATTGTCCCGCGCGATCTGCCGATCGGGCCCTCTGAGATACTGGGCCGGAATCAGCCCTCTGTCCAGAGGCTCTATCCAGTCCTGTAGCTACTCAGATAGGCCTCCCCGTCTGTAAGACTGCAATCGAGTTGCCTCACCCCACGTGTGTAACTGTAATAGAATCAGTAGCCTGCGAGTTCGTAAAACCAGCCCGAGTGAAAATCTTTTCCCTTTGCGCCACGCCTTTACTCACAACCATTTAGAGGCAAACCCGCAGAATCAGCCAAGTACCTCCGCTCTGAAGCATCCGTCAGCATTTCGGCAAGTCCTAATAGACATCTGCGAGTGGGTCTTCGATTGCACATCGTTCGGAATGCTTACTGCGCGCTCGCGACTGCGAAGATCCGAGCGCTCGTCTATAATCGGGGCCGCCTTTTTGCTCCAAGCCGGTTTGGTCCCATAAATCCGCCTTTGATCTGATCGGCGTTATACGGGATCGCCGCGCGAGGAATATTTCAAATCACCTCGAAGTATTAAGAAAATGCAGCGAAGAATACCCCAGCTCGATGCGGTCCGCGGCGTGGCAATTCTGGTGGTGATGATGCACAACACCAGCATGAAGTACCCCATTCTTCATTCAGAAAAATTGTTTGGCGCAGGGTGGATGGGAGTCGATCTTTTCTTCGTCCTTTCCGGATTTTTGATCACTGGGATCCTCCTCGATACGAAGGGATCGGCAGGCTATTTCAAGAATTTCTATGTCCGGCGTGTACTTCGGATATGGCCGCTTTACTACTCTTTGATATTCTTTATGTTTGTGGTGGTTCGTTTCCTGAATCCTTCGCAATACCATACCGTCATCGAGACGTCGTCCCCTTGGTGGGCCTATCTCTTATTTTTGCAGAATTTCGTTGGACCAATTTCAACTGCCGCAGCCGGACCCTTAGGCGTGACCTGGTCGCTCGCCATTGAAGAGCAGTTCTACCTGATTTGGCCTCTGGTGGTACGATTCTGTTCCTCACGGCAGTTGCGCCGCGTGGCCATTGTAGAGATCTGCATTTCTCCGGCGCTGCGTTATTACCTCTCGCTGCACCACGTTGACCTCTACACCAACGTATTCTGCCGCTTAGATAGTCTGATGGCCGGAGCGCTCCTTGCGCTTCTCGTCCGCGCCGATCAGTTTGTTTCGTCCAAACTGCTCAAGCGAGCTTGGGTTTTACTGGTCGTGGCGGCGCCCTCGGCACTGGTGTTCGAGGCTCTTAATGCCAGGTGGCTCGGATTTTCGTTCGTCGCGTTGGCCGCGGCATCGTTCGTCTATTTATCAATGTTCTCCGAACAAAAGTGGCTGCAAGTGGTGATGACCAATCGATTTCTCGTTTACAGCGGGATCATCAGTTATGGGCTGTACCTGCTGCATAAGATTCCGTTTGGCATCGTGCAAACGTTTCATCTCGACAGGCATCCCTATCTGCCGCTGCCCCTTATTTTCATCACCAGCTACCTACTCGCGACTTTCTCCTGGAATCTACTCGAGAAGCCAGTTTTGAGCCTAAAACGATTCTTCGAATTTAAGCCGGTACGCCGAGACAGCGTCGAAATGCCGATTGCGGATGTTCAACCCTGAATATGCGTACAACTGCTCGCGTCATGGTGAAGATTGGTCCCGTGAACCCCCTGTTCTTGGCAACGAGCGAGCCCGACGCCATTGAGTAGAAACACTGATTTTGGTAACGTGCTGTTCTCACCGATTTTTACGGCCCGCTAACACGACAGGATTGAAGCGTTCAGCGTGAGGTCAACTAAATGTTAC
>CAWIPZ010000040.1:0-14256 GCA_963837915.1 uncultured Acidobacteriaceae bacterium | reverse complement strand
CATCAACGGCAGTATGACGCAGGCGCAAATCATCGCCGCTCGTAAGGCGCAGCGCGCTCCGAAAGTCATCCACACCCCCGCGTTAATCCGTCAGCTCAAGAAGAGGGTGGCCCAAGGCCGGCCGAACACGGGGAAAATTTTGTGACCGTGGAAGTGCACGACGATTTACGGTTGCGGCCTGATCACGTCATCCGCGTGACGGGCTCATCGCTCTACAATATCAATCGCAATCCCGAGACAGGTTGAATGATGTTAGCTCGTTATCCCAGCATCGCTCATCAGCTGGGCATATCTACTAGCGTACAGTTGCTTGATTTCCAGTGCTGGAGACATCGCACCCCAGAGCGCGACGAGACGCTTATTTATGTCGGCACCATCGAACCGAAAGTGCACTTGAATTTCGGTCAAGATGCACAGCAGGAGCCCCACCACGCGTAGCAAGTGCATCGAAAGCATGCCGCTGGCATGTATCTCGAAGTGCGGTCGAAGCGCCTCGGGTATATCGCGGGGTGTAAAGAACGGAGCGGTCGGGATTAGTCCGTGAAACGCAGCGTGAGACATCCCAGAGTATTCCCGCCAGAAACCGAGGGTGAGCTGCTGCAAGAACACCGCGTTCGTTGCAGTGGGATTTCGCATAAGATAGCGGCCGAGTGTCAACCACTGAGGGGTAGCGCTCACCTCCGCGGCCGTAAAGCCGTGAATGCGCATGTCGAGTTCAACGCCTGTTCGACGTTCTGCATTGTGATCGTCCCACTGCTTGGATCCTCCGTACCTTTTCTCATCCTCGGAGATCGCATCGAGCATTTGCTTGTAACCGCTCGCGCGAAAGTATCGACCGTTAATTTGGGGATTCTCCAATAGCGTCGTGATGTTGTAGAGGCAATCGATCATGGAACGTACGAGGGGAAGTATGGCCGCCGGAAAGCCGATGTGCCACGCCGGATCTAGTTTCCGCACATCAGCGTTAAGATAAAAGAACACTTCGTAAATCTTCAGTACTTGCCTCACCATGACGTAGATGTCGAAAGCAACAAACGCGGGTTTGATCAAAGGGCCACCTTCGCGTTCGGCCTTGTATGCAAGAGTCTCCGCTAGTTTTGCCAGCGGTAACTGAAACGTTCTTGAGTCAATCCCTTCGTTTAGTACGCTGTCGTGCGCGGCCATAATCTGGAAGTCTAAGCCCAGTGCTAACGAAGAACAACTCGGGAGGAGACTGACGGGTTCAGCAGCGGGTCCTCAGGTTCAATTGTGGAAGGCATAATCTGGCGGAGAAAGGCTGAAGCAACCCCATTAGATTCTTCTTCACACGAACGCCGACGGACCCGCGGGCAGTTTTCGGGCTGCCCTGCGGTATCATAAACATCTCGCGGACAGCAATCCCGTCACTACTTCGCTTTGTCAACTTCCTTTCGGAGGGCCTTCGCCACGTCCTGAGCACGAAGCTTAACTGAGTCATCAGTCCCGCCAAGTTTGAAACGGGGTTCGAAGTCCTTGCCCCACAAGCGCGCGCCATCAGTGGTCTTCAGGACGACGGTTACGCGGGCACGGGATTCGTCCGCATAAACACGAACAGACAACGCGCCCGTCAGTACGGCGTCAGCGTCCTTTGCATCGTCGATGGTGGAGAAACCGACTTTGCCCAGTTCATCCGATAAAAGGAGTTGGAAACGCTCGGCTTCGTCGCTCTGCCCCATCGAGCCCACATAGATTTTCTTTACCGACCCGAGATTACTCGGTTGAGCAAAGCTCGTCGCCGTCGCCATGCACAGCACGATGACAGCGCACAGTGTAGTCGCAAATGACATTTTCATCGTCCACCTCTTTTACCTATCACAGATTACCTTCGAGTTTTTCTCGTCCCTAAACTAATGTTTAGCTCGGACGCTCTTGAATACACCGCGGCTTCCGTGCGCCTCAGCTTCAAAGCGATTACTCGTGTAGGCGTGTATTGCGCCGCCAGCTCTCTTAACATACGATCGTCCGCGAGCGTCCATTCTTCGCCCGTGTTGCGAGTATATTTCGGCATCGTGAACGCCTCCTATTTCGCGAGAATAAATCCTCTTACCGCCGCGATTCCCTATTGCTTTGTCAGCGTACCGGGAAGAGCATTGTCGTTCGGGTCCAAGTTAGTAGCGAGAATTTGAATTTGGGTTGCGGTCTGATTGAAATGGCCAACCACTCCGAACGTCACCGTGCCACAAACTGATGCTGATGTACCCGTACCACTCATTTGCAGCGTTGCCCCAACTACGTTGCTCACACCATTTGAAGGCGGTCCAAAGGTCAGCGTGTATGTACAGCCACCTTGAGACGCAGTTCCCGAGGCGGTCACGTCAAAGTTGGCATTTTGAACCACTGACATGCTGATGTTGAGTGGGCCAGAGATTGAACCATTCAGCGTGCCAGCAAACGTGCCGCTGAGGGGAGACACAGTGACTCCTGTGAACGTTCCCGAAGTGGGCGTGCCCGTGTTTCCACCGCCCGGGAGCGGACAGGTATCGAATCCACCGAAAGTCCCGCCGGAAACCGATTGGCCGTTGGCCGCGACCGCACCGCTGAACTCGTAGACACCACCCGGGTTCAGGAAGCCGCTCAGTTGGTTTCCGGAAATCGTGCCGCTGACAGTCAAGCCTCCGGGAGTACCGCCGTCCACGTACGCGCACGTTTCCGGAGTTGTTCCTTCGAACCAAAAAACGAGAGCGTTGGATGGGGTGGAAAAGACACCACCACCAGAGTCCGCAAGGTTTGCTTCCAGATATTGAGTGGGACCGCCGCTAGTCGGAGTGGCAACAAACTCCCACTGCCCAGCCTGCATAGTCGCGTTGGCGCCAACGTTGCCGCTCTTGCTCGTAGCGCCGCATGCGGCAAGAACTGTGCAAAGAACCACGGACAAGATGCTGCCCAGAATGGAAACACCGCGTCTCATAAATCCCCCGTCCCCGATTGGATATTCCGCTACGGAAGCCGCCCAGGCTAGGCTCGCGAGAAAGGGCGTTAGGCGCAATGGTTCTTGTTCAAACAGTTATTTGCAAACAAGGATGTTTGGGTGGATGATTGGACACATTCAAAATCCCAAGATTGACGGCCCGAAGTAACAAGAGAAATCCTTAGTTACGGAGGTAGCCTTCCGATGATTTACTACGCCGAGGAACGAACAGACGGATACGCTGTCATTGGCCGAGGCAACGATAGATCTGCCAATGTCGGGCTAACGGAGGATCAGGCGGAAAGAAGGGCGCACGAACTCGCGGGTGAAGACGGGTATGTGGGGTGGAAAGGCTTGGACGGGAAATTCAAAAATTGGTGCGGTTGCACGGATTGCAGGCGAAATCGTACCTAGGTTTGCAATGACGCTGTGTTTTAGGCTCGGAGTCTCCGCACGCCGAAGTTTGCTGTGTAGCATCATATGGGTGCGAATCCGGGGTGCCTGCGGTTCCGTAGTACAATCCGCGCGATGCATCGCAGATCAAAAGCCACGTTGACCCGCCGACGCCGTCGCTCGTCTCGCTTCTCCGACGCCAACGATCGAAAATGATTAATGTCTAGGGTGCCTTCGGTGCCCCAACCAGAAACTCCCTGTGGTATCGCAGGCCGGAACTACTCAGAAAGACTGGATGTGATCTCCGAAAGCTGGGCTGGCCCGAAAGCTCTTGTTAGCAATGATAGCCTGTCTTCTGTCTCTCGGTCAATTCACATTATGTTACTTGACAGTACTCTAACCTCGGCGTATACCAATCAGACTTTAACGCGCCTCGGAGGTTTTATGCGTATCGGACGAAACTTGCGAATCCTCGGGTTCCTATCGGCCGTCATACTCGGGTTTGTTCCAAGGATGTTCGGGCAGTCTGCCCAAAGCAGTGTGTCAGCAACGGAAACCTCGCCTGAGAGTTCTGTTACAGACTCAGGCCCATACAAAATTGGAACCACGGAACTCGACCGGCTTGGCCTGGAACCGACAATTCGGCAGAGGTTATTGAGATCCTGGCAATATGTCTACCAGCTTCAGGAACAGCCGGCTGTTCTCGTTGCCAGTTCGGGCGGTACCACCGAAACCATCCCGAATCCGAATAAATGGTTGCAGGAACATGAGATTGTGCTCCAGCTTTCAGAGTGGTTTCCGCGATCAACTAATCTTCCTGCCCTGATCCAAGCTGCATATGACGAACGCGATCCTTCCCACACCCACTCAGTAGAATTAGGCCGCGATCTCTGCGGAAATCATAGGGCGGTGCTTGAGTGCCTTGCGAGCCAGGGTAGTTGGTGGGGGCGTATGTTCTCCGGAGCTAGCCTGAATTTTTCCGTCTCGCAGCGAGACGAAGTCCAGCAGGGAATTCTGGTTCCGACCCTCACGGCTTCGGAGGGCTGGACTTGGGGCGGTGAAGTCGACTTTAATCCTTCGTCTCTGTTTTTGACGAGCACAAATTGGACGAAGGCCCTTGCGGTTCTCGCAGTAGATCCAGGCGAGAAGCAGACCAAGAGGCAAATGTCGGTGCAAAAGGATCCTAATGCGTCGACGAAGCTCAGCCCCTACGACTCAGATCTCTGTATCCAGAAAAATCTACCACTCCCGACGAGCCCGCAATTAGACTTGGATAAAGACTTCGCAAGCTGCGTAAAGAAATTTACCCAGGCGAGGTTGGACTCGTCTCTTAACCACAATGGTTGGGCTGATTTCGCGGCGGTCGCCATTCCAACGTTTCAATTGAAGGTGTTTAGTCAGTTCGATTTCGTCAAGCAAGGTGGAGTTCTAACCGCAAACCCGCTCTTGCAGAGATCGTTGAAAAACATGACGTTCACTTGGGATCTGCGCCGGCTAATCGCCCCAACTGCCGACAGGCTTGCGATCGGACAACTCTATAATCAGGCTATGAAACCAAGTGACACGTCAAAGTCCAACGGAAGCGACGCTTCAAAAGGAACAAAACTTTGTATTTTAAAGTCCAAGACATCGACGAGCTATGTCGGTGTTGCCGAAGACTCGACGATGAACGCGTGCCGGGGGCTCGCGGTCGCGCTCGGCGGTGTGGACCACTATGCGGTCGCTTGCGCGAGCGACCGAATTGTGGTCATCGGCTTGCCGGCTGGCATCAACCAACGTCCCGGAGAATCAAACAAACCAGCTACTAATTGCGGCTGGATTGGAGGAGACGAAACCGAATTGGCAACGACTCAAGCGGGTGACGGAATCCAAGGCTCTGGCGCAAGGCGACATTGAAAAGCGCGCAGGCAAGGCGTCGAATTGACTTTCATATTTTAGCGGGCGAACATTGCCAGCATGGCTGATCTTCGCATCGGAACTTCTGCCTTCACCGCAGCGGGTTGGGAGCAAGCGTCCTACCCAGCCGGCATGAAGCCCGCCGACTACCTGAGCTATTACGCGACGAAATTCAACACCGTCGAAGTTGACTCCACGTTCTACCGCACGCCATCAGCCGCCGTCGTGAATGGCTGGGAGCGAAAGACGCCAGCGGGTTTCCTTCTCGCCGCGAAGATTCCGCAGTTAATCACGCATGAGAACGTGTTGCAGGACTGCGAAGAGGATCTAAAACGCTTCCTGGAAACGATGGGTTTAATGGGCGACAAACTCGGGCCGCTTCTTTTCCAATTCGGATATTTCAACAAATCAGCGTTCCCGAGCTGCAAGGACTTTCTCGCGCGCCTAGCGCCATTCCTAAAGAAGCTGCCCAAGGGCTACCGCTTCGCCCTTGAGATCCGCAACAAACAATGGCTGACGGCCGAGTTCTTCGATCTGTTGCGCGAGCACCGAGTCGCCTACGCGCTGATTGACCAAGCGTGGATGCCACGGCCCAGCGAAATCTTTGAAAAGTTTGATCCCATCACGGCCGACTTTACCTACATTCGGCTTCTGGGCGATCGGAAGGGAATTGAGAAGCAAACGAAGATTTGGGACAAGGTGATCGTGGACCGATCCAGGGAGCTAATGAGTTGGGTGAATGTCTGCCAACGCACCGTACGGCGGGGCACCACTACATATGTCTACGTGAACAATCACTACCCAGGATTCACATCGGCGACGGTTGAGCAGTCTGAGAAGTTGTGGAAGACGGCGACGTAATAACAGCCTGTCATACAAGATTGCCACGATGCGAGCGCCCATGTCAGAGGCATTTCAAAATCCTGAGCGACGCAGAACTTTTATTCTGGGAATGGCCCGCCGATAATCGGGTCGGAAACCAACACGTCAAATTCTTTCTTGCACGTTATGCAGTTGACGGTCTGGTGGTTCATCGGACTTCGTCCCGTTCGTACAAAGACATGAACAATCTGTTTCTGTTTGCAATGCTGGCAGTAAACAGGAATTTTTGACTTTTCCATGCCTGATTCTATAACGCCGCCCGCGCGAATTCATCTACTACCTGTCTCGCCAAAGATGACGTGCTAGAATCCGCGCACAGAGCAAATCCTAGTTTCCTGCGGAAGCAAGCCCTGGCGAAGGAAACTGGCATTCTCGGCGGACCGATTTATGCGGGTGACAACTGCGAGCGTGATAACCTCTTGGCATGGAAGCAGACCTGCGTGCAGCAGTTAAGATGCTCCAGGGACAAGGCCATACAGTCCGTCCATACATCCGCTACGGTAATCTATGGTTCGAGATAGACGGTAACATGGTGGCTACCCGGCAGGAGATGCTGGAATTGGCCGACGGCGTGTACTCGTTGCAGGAATTGGCCGAACTATTCGCGCGGAGGCACGCTGAAGAAGAGAGCAGGCCCTAGCCCGAACCCGGAATCGGTGTCTTGAGGATGCGTTGCTGAGTAGAGGAACGTCAGTGACTCGGAGATGCTCGATGTTCTGTTATCCGCTCAGACTGCCGAGAACTCCGCAGATGGAACCGTAAGGGGCTGTGCAGCTCACGCGGTTCACCTCCGAATTGTAGGACGATTAGTAACTGCGAATTTCTGTACTCATGGATGAATCCTTTTGGACTGTGATACGCAAAGGAGGAACTTATGACGGCGCAACAGCAGTATGACAGCCTGAACAGTAAGCAGAGAGGTGAACTCCTGCTGAAAATTGGCCAAACGCCGGAAGAGGCAAAAGTATTAGGTCAGCGTGAATACCTGGCGCTCGGCGGATGGGCGAAGACCCGACTCAAGAGATACTGGAATAGGAACAAACCCTAGCCACCTGCCAAATGAGGTAAACAGATGTGTATTAAAAATCAGACTGCTCGAAAACAGCCTCCACTTGTTTTCTCGTCAAGGGTGCTCGGATACTCCTTTGCAGGATCATGACAAATCTCCTGCCCGTTTCCGCTGAGATGCCAGCGATACCATCAGATAGTTCTTTGTACGCAAACTTCACGATTCTTCCGTCGGACGAGGCCGCAACCCACGCGTCATATCTCATTGTCTGCCTCCTCTTCTAGCCCCTGTACTGTAGTGACTCCGCACCACGAATCGTTTCACGAGCATGGAACGAGATCGGCGGAGACTCCGGAGTCAATGCCGTCGAAGGTTTGTTGAACTGTATTATTTTCTGGTCTCTACGATGCCGTCTGCGCTTGGGCTTGCTGCTTTGCCAGTGTCGCGCGGACGCTTTTCATGCGCTCGCGAATGGCGGCGACGCGCTTGCGGCCGTCGGGCGTTGCGTCGATCAGCTTCTCCAGTTGGGCTCCGAATTGCGGGCTATAGTCGGCTCGGATTTCACTGAGCAGAGGCTCGATCTTCGAAAATACGCCAAACTGCTCGCCGTTGACGTCGTTGAAAAGTTCCAGGCGGATGGCGCCGTCGTTCACCAGCGCGGCTGCCATATCCCAGTAGGTAATGACCATTCGCAGGTAGCCGCTTTGCGCACCGAACATTGCGCTATTGATGTCCGCCATCGATTGAGGATTAAAATCACGGAAGTACCAATCGCGCGCTTTGCGCATCGTTTCTTCGCGGCGCAGTTCGTAGAGTTTCAGGATCAGGCCGGCTTCTTCTTGTTTTGACATTGTAAAATCTCCTTTGAGGCTAACCGCGAATGATTCGCGGCATTTTATCACGTGAACTTGCATAACTAGGGCAGACGGATCTGCGTCCTACGGTTTTCTTTTGCGTCCGAGTAAGATGTCAAATCCCAAGCTCAATATAAAGAACGCAAGAGAAAACAAAAAGTTACGGAGAGATCAAGCCCATGAACAGCTGCCGCTCATCTCGCAGCAGGGCACGGTGCGTGTGCGTCGAATTCCACTAACGACGGGAATGTCGTGTGGCAAAATCCGCACTCGTAAACGCCAACTCTAGGCGATTTGAGCCCGCCACCACAGGGACCAGCGTGTCCTTCCACCCGGATGCATCGCCGGTTGAAATTCACCATCGTAGGGCATTGGACCCTGCCTTCATTTGCCATCAGCCCTCCGAAGACGGCTTCCACTTGGCCGCGTCGTCATGACGCGCCCGATCACTTAGCGTGGCTTAGGCCTTCGCCGCAGCCGTCACGATCATCCCCGTTCCGGCGCAGCTCGTACATCGAACCCTCTTACCAGACGATCGATCTTTCACTTTTCCAGTTCCGTGGCATTTCTTGCAGGACAATGTGCGTGTCATTCGTTTCTCCTAGACCGTTCGCAAGCTCGAAATGTTCTATGTGTGGCCATCATGCGCCCGATCACGCAACGGGGCAACGGTTGATGTTCAATCTTAATGACCACTGTGGCGGGTTCAAATGCGTTGGCGGAATTGCCTAAACAAGTGTGCTAGACTCCGGCGCAAAGGAGCACCTCATGAACAAACGAACTTTCTTCCTGATTCTATTCCTGTTAATTCTGGCGATTGGTACAACGCGTGTTTGGTCCCAATCGACATCCGATGAAGACACTCTCAAGAAACTGGAAGTGGATGGGGCCAAGCATGGCGGGACGAGCGATGCTGACATCGCGTTCGAGAAGAGTATTAGTGCGGATCACTTGGTGTCGGTGGACCCGTTGGGTCATGTTGCCGACCAGACGCCAGCGGACTTCGAGAAAATGGAACAGGGGATGAGAAAGACTGATCCGGCTGTCAAGGTAACCATGGAGATTCACGACATCAAGGTAAGAATCTCTGGCGACACCGCTATCGTGACATATTCAGGAACCTACAATGCGACCGGCCATAAGGATGCTCGCTACGACGTTCCGAACGCCAAGTTTGTGGCCGCTGACACGTGGCAGAAGCAATCTGGGCAGTGGAAGATGTTAGCTGGGGTCGCTGTTTCGACGGAACCAATTCCTAGTGACGTATATAAGCTCCCGCCACCGATGTAACCGCGGCTTTTCTGTAGCGGAGCAACTGCTCGTCGATCTTTGCTCGCAGGTGTCGCCGACGTTGGGAAACTGGCGCACAACATCATGATTTGTTCGCGGTGACCAGTACGGTGATAATTACTCTCTCATCTCCCCACTCTTGCGCAGCCGCTTCCATTGGGCGACGGTGGACAATAAAGTTGGCGGCCTCGTCCACGGAAATTTTCGGTAGCGTCGTGCTTTGAACTCGTCCCAGACCATCAAGAAACAAAGAACCATCGGCAGCACGACAAAGCAAACCACCCACGGTGACCTGGCGGGACCGTCGGGCGCTAGCCTCACGATTACTCCTCCTCGACATCAACGATAGACAGCCTCGTCAATCATCGCTTGTCGTGTGCTTTCCCTTTTGTCTCGTTGAGGAAGAGGTAGATTGGATTGTAGTTGATCGGTGGTCGTCCGCCTTTGGCTTCACGATAACTCGGCCCGGTTGCGGCGGCTTTGTATATCTCTGTATCGGTAAGTCCGGTTGTTCGTGCTGCGACCGAGGCAGCGCGCACTGCTTCGAGTGCCTTGATTTGTTCGTTGGTCATGATGACCCCCTTGTCGCAAGTGTGGCACTTTCGTTCGCGGGGCGCAATCCGGCAGCCCTATCCTCCCTCAGCTCCGCGCGGTAAAATGTGTACATGCCGCGAAAGCGACTCGCTCCTTATGTACTGCCCTTATCCCAACTTGACGTAGCAATTTCTTTCTACGACACAGCCTGTGACCATCCGAAGGAGAGCTTCGAGCAGATCGCGAGGAGGCTGGTACCGCGTGGGTTCGGAAAGTCGAGGACAAGCGCAATGTTCGAGAAGGAAGCGCGGAAGATGTTTAACCTCGCGCGTTGACCCCGCGTCGCGCCCCGCCCCACATTCGCCTAGTTCCGATTCCGGTACACATGCATGTCGATTTGCGATTGCTTTTCGAGGTACGCGACAACCGCGTGACATGCAGCGCACGTCGCAAGATGTTTCAGGAATCGTTCGCTTAAGCATGGGCGCTTTGAAAAACGTTTACATGGTCGCGGTGCGGGTTCGGGCGTTATAGCGTATTGACGTTCGTCAGATCGTTTCACCATAGATCACCTAGGCAACGTGCCATTACACCATCTGAAGCTGTCATCGCGCCCTGCCGAAATCACTCAGCTTTTCTCTTGCGTTTCTTCGCAGGCGCAATGAGAGGCGCGGAGTATTTCTCGTAAAGTCCGAAGAGATATTCCACCCGCTGGCGGTCGTTCTCGAAAACCTGCGGACGGTAGCAGAGATCAACAGCACGATCAAGGTCGGCGTGGGCTTTGACGAGTGCTGGCGGCATTGTTAGTGGATCGTAGAGGTCCGCGAGCGTGGCATCGGGAAACCTAGTACGCACATCCATCACTGCGTGTGCTGCCGCTTCGACAGCGGCACGTTGTTTGTCACTCGGTGCTTCCGGCCAAGGGTAGTTGTTATAAACGAGTTTATTCGAGTAGCGATACCGGGATTCTAGCCGCCCGCAAATTTGACGCATCCATGCCATGTGCATAGCGGAGGTTAAGACCCCAAAGTGAAATGGCTTCGCATCGTCGATGAAAAGACTAGTATTGTTAATAACAGCTTCCGGTGGCATGAAGCCCATTGGAACGAAGCGACGCCGCTCTGACGAAGTCTTGGGGATAAAAAGATAGCGATGTCGCGGCTGACGCAATTCTCCAAATAGAGTCGGGGTTTGGGCCAATTCCCTTGTCGCTGTTCTATCGCTTTGCAGACGAAAGGCGCGTACTTTCTCCACGCGGTCCAAGACGGGTGGACATTCGCGTAGTTGTCTTGGATTAACATCTGCAAGCCACAAGCACGACCGGCGCGCCCCGTTTATGAATTCGTCACCGCTATAAAAGGGGCGCAACCATTTTTTGAAGTTAGGCCACTGCTTTTGAAACTCCGTCGCTTCGGTCGCGCTCATAAGCAGGTGCCCATCGTCGATTAGCGCGCTGCCTTCCATAATTTCGGGAACGACGCAAAGTGGAGCGGAGCGCGATGAAATAATCATGTCGCTGCCCTCTACGAGATACGGGGAAATGTTTCGGACAACAGATAACGTAGGGTACTGTGCGTCACTTTCGTAATCGTAGAGCCGCTTTATTGCAACGTCGCCAACACCGAAGCCAATAATCACGACATGGACGTGGGCTTTACCACGCGCCTCGCTTTCCCATGCAAAGGTGCGGTGGCCAAAATCAATTTTAACGTGGTAATAGTGGAACATCGCATTCCAGAGCACGCTCACTTGTTCACCTTGCGTGATCGAGTTCGTCGAGACAAAACCCACTCTGACGCGAGTTTCTTGAATGTAAGCGCCTGCTTTCATATACCAGCAGCAAACGTAATCGAGTACTCCGGCACCCTTCAGTTTTCCAAAGACTAGATTCATGTCAACTTTCTGCTGAGCATTCTGTTCTTTCTTTCCTGAAAATGGCGGGTTGCCGAGGACGTAGTTGCATTGTTGTGGCGAAAGGATGATCTTCCAATCTAGCCGGAGTGCGTTGTCGCACACGATGGTCGGAGATTTCTTGAGCGGCAGTCGCACGAAATATTGGCCGAACGCCTCCGAAAGCCGGATGTTCATTTGGTGGTCCATCAGCCACATCGCGACTTCGGCGATTCGCGCCGGCCATTCGCTGATCTCGATACCGTAGAAGGCATCCACGTCAACGAGGGACAAACGCTGGATATCCAGCTCCCGCTCGCGGGAATCGGCGTAAAGCAGCTTGAGAATGTCGATTTCGAGTAAACGCAACTCGCGATAGGTGATGACCAGAAAATTGCCGCAGCCGCAGGCGGGATCGAGAAAGTGTAGCCCTGCAATCTTTTCGTGGAAGCGCCTGAGTTCGGCCTTGCTGTTCTTCACACGCTCGAATTCCGCTCTGAGATCGTCGAGGAAAAGCGAGCGAATCACCTTGAGGATGTCGCGCTCGCTGGTGTAGTGCCCACCGATTTGACGTCGCTCTTTGGACTCCATGACTGCTTGGAAGAGCGAGCCGAATATAGCGGGTGAGATCCGCGACCAATCGAACGCGGTGGAAGCAAGTAGGGCATCTCTCATCTCACCGCTGAAATCCGCAAACCCCAGGTTCTCGCTGAAAAGATCGCCATTGACGTAGGCGAACGCCGCAAGAGTCTCGTCGAGATTTTTCTGCCGTGTCTCCGTGGGCGTGTTCAGCACGTCGAAGAGCCGAGCGAGGTGCAGTCCAAGGTCGGAGCCGTCCGCAGCCGTACGGTTCAGCAAATAGAGTTTGAACGATTCACGTTCGAAGATTCCGGTGTCTTCTGCAAACAAACAGAAAAGGATGCGAACCAGGAATCGTTCCAACCTGTGCCCAGAATATCCTCCTGCTTCCAGCGCGTCGTGAAGCCGGCCCATGATCTCGACGGCCTTGATATTTATCGGGTCGTGTTCTTCAAACTTGTGCTGCTTATAGCCTGGGATGAATGCGAATTCCTGAATATGCTTGTGAAATTCGGCCAGCGGAAATTCAACCGTCTTTGTGCGGTGTTCGTCGAGTAGCGGCAAGTGCCGTTGATCTTCGGGCTCTAGATCGTGGAGAGCAATTCGTTCGAAGTCGGAAACGATGACGTAGCGCGGAATATCATCCATCCGCCCTTCGCTCGCGAGATCTTGAAGATAACGGAAAGCCTGGGATTCCGCCTTGCCAAGATCCTTGCCCAGGCTCTTGTGTTCAACGAGTACGACACCGGGCCAGAACAGATCGATGTAGCCGTAGTCTCCGGAGATCTTCTTTACGGGCTCTTCAAAAGTGGCGACCACACGGCGACGGATACCGAACACATCGAAGAATTCATTCCAGAACGTCTGCTTCTCGGCTTGTTCGCTTTTTGCGCCCGACCATTCTTTTGAAAATGCGATCGCCCGGTGGCGGATCTCGTTCCACGAAAGCGGCATCCGCGGATGATATCAAAACAGGATTTCTAGATGACTCACCGATTATCTTGCTTGTTCCTTAACTACACTCGTGGAACGAGGTGATCGGCCGCAGTTGCTTCCGCATTTCGGGCGCGCTAGAATCCGCCCGCCATGCAACTCACCTGGCCTGAGCTCGTCGCCGCCGTCGTTTCCGCTCTTGGCGGACAGGCAATACTGATAGCTGGAATCGCATGGCTGACGAGAAGCTTGGTCTCTCACGGAATGGATCGCGATCTTGAGCGTTATAAAGATCAGTTGAAGGCGAATTCGGATCGCGAACTCGAGCGATTGAAGAACGATTTGCAAATGACCGCGCTTGAACACCGTGTACGATTCTCGAGGCTTCACGAGGAACGTGCCGCGGTAATCGCACAGATTTACAAGCTTATGCTGGAAACGAACTGGCTCGCTCGGGCGTTCATCTATGGCGATAACCGCGACCGATCGAAGGCCAAGGCTGCCCACGATAAGGCGTTCGAATTAATTGAATTCTTTGATCTCCATCGACTCTATCTTCCAAGTTCGGTCTGTCTCTTGCTTGATGCTTTCAACGACAAGATGTTTCATTCGCTCACCGCGATCAAAGTGTTTTGGACAGACGTTGACAACCCAACGCCGCAACTGATGCAACAACAGAATGCGGAAATGCGGGACGCAAGTGATGCCCTGGAAAAGAGCCTTCCCGACCTGAAGAAGTTTTTGGAGACGGAATTCCGCGCTCTGCTCGGCGTAGTTGATGACGAATGGGTTCGTCATTTGGAACCGGACGAGGTTGAGAAAAAACTGCGATCAAAACCGGGTGCCAAGTCCTAATCGCGAAAGTGGGTACCTATTTCTGCACACGCCGCTCGCGTCATTCAAGATCGACGTGCCTTGGGCTCTCGGATCTGATTCCAGTGGTGTACAACAAACGTACAACAAGGCTCCAAAAATCGACCCTATCTCGCACATTCTATGCCTCGATATGCCTCTCTCGCACCCTCTCGACACCCTATGTTTTCAATAACTTACCCTAGATGCGCCTGCTT
>CAWIPZ010000039.1:0-34925 GCA_963837915.1 uncultured Acidobacteriaceae bacterium | reverse complement strand
AGACAAGAGCACTATTCGGCGCAAGATCTTACGACTCAACGTTTGGTCTGACAACAAAGCATTTAGTTCCCACAAGAGCATGTGTGCAGATGTGTCCGGATATGTTCGTCTGATCATAGGGTCACTACAAAAGTCACTACAGTGCATCGGACCTCCCGGCCATTCCTAAACTGGTCGAACAATTGGGTTGCGGCTCGTCCTGCGAGGCTGTAGAGATTGAATGAGAGGAAGGGGTGATTAATGGGAGCAGAACAACTAAAAATCGCGATCTACGCACGTGTTTCGACGAAGAACGGCCAAGACCCCGAGATGCAACTCGCAGAACTCCGAGAATATGTCCGCAACCGGAAATGGAAAATCGCAGGTGAGTACGTAGACAAAGGAATCTCTGGAGCTTCAGATTCCCGACCTGAACTCAATCGGCTGATGGCAGATGCTAATCGCCGCCGTTTCGATGTCGTGGTGGTTTGGAAATTTGATCGCTTCGCTCGATCAGTCTCTCACTTGCTTCGAGCGCTCGAAACGTTCCGCGCACTTGGAATCGAGTTCGTTTCGCTTTCAGAAAACATCGATACCAGCACACCGACCGGAAAAATGGTGTTCACGGTACTGGCTAGCGTCTCGGAACTGGAGCGAAGTTTGATCGGTGAACGCGTTCGAGCAGGACTGCGCAATGCGAAAGCACGAGGCACGCGATTGGGAAGACCGGCGCTGAAGAATTTAACTGTGACGGAAACACAAAGGCTTCGGAAAGAAAGACGAAGATCGAGAACTAGCTTCAAAGCACTCGCAGAAAAGTACGGTGTTTCGGTTTGGACAGCGTTTCAGCTGTGCAAGAGAGCGACGGGCTAGAAAAGCGATGATCTCATCCCGTCTTCGACGAAAAGCCGGAGACTTACACGGCTGCGCTTTGGAATCGGGTATTCCCCGCATTAAGAATGGGCGTATTTGAAACAAGCCGCGTGGAAATCCCCAAATGCATCCTCAAGAAATAGTTCCTCCGCTACCGCATCGTGATTTTGGCTGCAAACGCGCTGGCAATGGCAACGTATCCAGCGGCATTCGGATGGATGTCCGGTCCGATGGGCGCGGGTGCACCCATCCAAGTCCAGGCTAGCGTCAGAAATACATTCACAGGAACATCTTCACCTGGAACCGGCAGGAAGTTGTAGATGCGAAATGCCTGCGCGACGTCTGCCACAGGTATGCCGAACACCTGGTAGATGGAACCTAGCAACACGTTAAATTCGGTGGCCGCCTCGAGCGATTGAAGCGCCAGTGCCTGTCCGTTCCCTCCGAGTTCCCACGCCGCCAAGAACGGATCGTAGTAGTTCATGCCGACGATGAGCGTCTTAGGGCCCGCCGCCTTGCGCAGCTGCCTGAGAATCCACGGCAAGTTTGCGCCGACGCTTGCGAAACCCGAATCAATGCAGGTCTTGTCGATGGTGGTTGAACTGACGCAACCATCTACGTCGTTCGCACCGATGTCCAGAGTTACTAAAGCAACTTGCTGCGGGTGCGCCTGAAGGAAGGTCACGGCCGCATCCAACTGGCTGCTCCCGACGGGATAGTTATCGCAAAGGCCGCCTTGCACCATGGAAGTGGTGGTCTCCCCAGAGCAGCCAAACTTCTTCAAGCTGAGCCCCGGTATTGATTTGCTGAGCTGAAGGCTGAGGTCGTCAGCGTAGCCCTGTCTCAAAATGTCTGTCTTGTCGATCGGTTGGTAGCCCACGGCCAGCGAATCGCCGAGGGCGATGTAATACGTTTGTGCAGCGGCTGCAGAACCAAACATCGGCGCACACAGCAGCAGGAAAACAGCCAGGTTGACCAATCGAATTCGCATGTCGGCCTCCTTGTGCCCGGAAGGAATGCGGGGAATTCCGATTTGGGCTTCTCGATTGGCGCATCCTATGCTTTTCCGAGAGACGAGGCAATGAATTTGCTTCCAGAGCAGGTTCGGGCGCGCTCACTGGTTAAGTTCTAGTACGTCAAATGTCCGATTACGCGACGCAATATAAAGGGCGCCCCTTTTGGAGTAGGTTTTGAGTGCTTGGCTCAACCTCTCCAGAAAGGAGCACCCTTTTATGGACTAGCACCAAATATATCGGCATGGATGTGCACAAGGAAAGCATTTCGATTGCGGTGAGCAATGCTGCCGGAAAGATCGTGATGGAATGCGTGATCGAGACCAAGGCCAGCATGATTTTGCAGTTTTTCGATGGGCCGCGCGGAGACTTGCACGTCACCTTTGAAGAAGGCACCTCGGCGGCCTGGTTGTACGACTTGCTGAAACCGCATGTCACGAAATTGGTGGCGTGCGATCCGCGCAAGAATGCCTCCATGCGGGAAGGCAGCCAGAATGACAAGATCGACGCGCGCCGCTTGGCCGAGCTGCTGCGTCTGAACCATCTCAGCCCCGTCTATCACGGGGAACACGGCTTGCGAAACCTGAAGGAACTGGTGCGCAGTTATTTGACCATCACCAAAGATCTCGGACGGGTCATGTCGCGGGTGAAGGCCATCTATCGCAGCTGGGCTATTCCTTGTAGCGGCAAGCAGGTCTATGCCCCACGCCATCGAGCCGAGTGGCTGGGGAAGATCACGGAAGCGGGAGTGCGCCGGCGGGCGGAGTTTTACTACCAACAACTGGATGCGCTGCGGACGGTGCGTAAGGAAGTGCGG
This sequence comes from uncultured Acidobacteriaceae bacterium, assembly GCA_963837915.1. Classification (GTDB taxonomy): domain Bacteria; phylum Acidobacteriota; class Terriglobia; order Terriglobales; family Acidobacteriaceae; genus DASRAA01. Next base: position 32,243 of record CAWIPZ010000039.1, on the reverse strand, counting down.
CGGGAGCTGCTCGCGGAAGCCAAGAAACACCCGGCCTGGAAACGGCTCTGCCAGATTCCGTCGATCGGTCCGATCCGGTCCGCCGTACTGCTGGGCATTCTGCAGACCCCGCACCGTTTCCGCAGCAAGCGGCCGCTGTGGACCTACAGCGGATTGGGCATCGAGACACAAAGCAGCGCCGATCACCGCAGTGTCGACGGACAGCTCGAACGAGCCAAGAAACAGACCTCCATTCGCGGACTAAACCGCAACTGCAATCACGATCTGAAGAATCTGTTTAAGGGCGCGGCCATCGTGGCCGCGAGCAAACCCGGTCCGTTGCAGGAGTTCTACACAGCCTTGCTGGCCAAGGGCATCCGGCCGGAAATGGCACGTCTGACCCTGGCCAGGAAGATTGCCACCATCGTGTTGATCGTGTGGAAGAGAGGAGTGAGCTTCGACGCCCAATATCTGAAATCACAAACAGCTTGAGTGTTTCTGAGCGCTTCCGCTCCATCTCTGGGGATTTCTCTGGCGGTGGCCGTCGAGTTCTCGAGACACTCTGGTTCGAGAGCGAGTCTCAGCTGGTAAGTTAGGCCCTGCGTGCTTCGGGCACCGAGTCTCCCACACGACCCTAGGCCCTCTCGGACAACCAGAAAAAGCTATGGGCCACGAGTCCCGGATAGAACCATGGTCGCCACATTTGACCACGTGCTGCTTTGCTGGTTTCGGAACGGACAGGCTTCGTTGCGCAGAAGCGATGAAAACCGCTGGTAGAGAAGACCCAAACCGCTGGGCCCACGTGCCCCGCAACCGAGCACTTGGTGCGGGCAGTCAGAACAGATCCTGCTCCATCCAGTGGGCTGCGAAGCAAGAAAACGTCCAGCCGTTGGAGACGTGTTTTTTCTTGACTTCTACCTTTATAGAACTAACCAGGACCTAGGCCGTCCCTGCATGGCTGATTGCTATGTGGGCAGCCATTTCGAAGACGAGTAGCGGAACCGGGCGTTATTTCTGGCTTAAAATGTACAGATCGGCATGACCGCTCGGGCGCACATAGACGATGGTCGAAAGGTCTCGCGAAAAATCGTAGGCGTTCGCGTAGCCGTAGTCCAGAGTAAAGCCAAAGGGAACCTTCAACGCCACCTGGCCTTCACCGGCCAGCTTGCCATCCTTCCATGGCTGACGGTAAATCGTGACATCACCGCGGGAAGGAAGCGCATACAAGAATGACTTGCCATCGAGAGCAAATACCGCGGTTTCCGTCGCCACGCCGGGAAGCAACGATGTACATTTCCCGTCAGACGTGGACACCTCGTAGACTCCTGTCTTCTCGCCATGCACTACGAGCCCAAGCAGATACCGCCCGCTGGGGTCAGCGTCCCAGGCCACACAGCAGCCTTCCGCTAGCCTCTCCGGTTTCGAGCCGTCCGCGCTCCATTTCCAAACGTTGGGAGTTGTATCTATCCTTTCGTGAACGCTCACGTAAACGGACTTCTGGTCGGCACTCCATACCGAAATCACTGGCGTGCCCCCCATCGCAGGGAGTTGCCGCAGCTCGCTACCATCCGCCGCGACGATATAGACCTTACCCCCTGCGCCGGTTCCCGACTCGACGAAAGACAGATGAAAATTATCTGACGCCCAAGTCCCGGTTTGCAGCTCTTCTCCGCTCGCTATTTTCACGGTGTTGCCGCTGTCAATCTCCGCCGCCCAGAGGATTGTCTTCCGGGGTGCGGGAGACGTGATGTACATCACGCGCTTCCCATTCGGTGAGAGGATCGGCTCTGTGGCGTTCTCGGACACAATGTCCGTCGTTTCCTTTGAATGAACATGGTAAGCGGTCAGGAACCCGGAGGATTTGCCGTTTACATAATAAATCCCTTTGCCTCCCGGGTCAGGCATTGGTGAGAAGTCCGGTCCCGTTCCAAAGCTAATCTGCGTCAAATTCCGGTTCTGCAAGTTGTATTTCCAGATGTTCGTGAGCCCGTTTACGTTCCGGCTGAATAACACGCTATTCCCTGGCTCGGCCCACGTGACATCGGGATTCCCGGACACTTCGCCTAAATCTACCGCCTCATGGCTGGCGAGATTAATTCTGTAAAAATGGAAACTCGTCGAGTACCACCGATAAGCAACAGCGAGCAAATCGTTGCCGTCGGGGAATACCAGGGTCGGGGTGAAGATCTGACCGTTGCCCTCGGGCTTGTACACCGATTCTTCGCCAACTCCGGATTTTTCTGCGCGAAAAATCTCGGGACTGTCAGACTTCATGTAAAAAATGGAGGCGCTGTCGGGAGCGGGGAGCACATAGCTGGCAGCGGCCACACGTCTTGGATTGCCTCCCAGTGTCGGCACCGCCCAAACTTCATCGCGGCCGGTGGACCGCTTGTAATAGATTTCTTTCCCATCGGGTGAAAAATTGTTCACTTCCTTTGTGCCGTCGTCATTTGTTAGTTGTAGAGGCTCGCCTCCCGAAGTGAGCATCAGGAATACTTGTTCGGTGCCTTTGACCGGTGAGACGAACGCCACCGCATGACCGTCGGGAGATAGCGTCGCCCGATTCATCGGTTTGTTCCACTGGCTGATTTGCGCAATCGTTCCGGCGCCGCTCGATGAGTTCGAGTAGGACCAAAAGTGAAGCGCCGCAAAAACTGCTGCTAGAAGCGCGACGCACGCGGCCAAAACAACGTACCGCTTCCGCGCGAGCCCCAGTGATGGCAGAGCCGCCGCAGCCGACGCCGTTCGAGTTTCTGCAGTAAGTTCCTGCACTGTCGCGCTGCGCGATGTCGAGATTCGGTCCGAATCGGTGTCCCGCCGCAGGCGTTTCAGATCTGTCCGTATGTCCGACGCGTGTTGGTAACGCAGGTCGCGGTCTTTCTCCAGTGCCTTGTTGATGATCCGCTCTAACTCGGCAGATACGTTCGGATTTAGCCGCACCGGAACGACCGGCGCCTGATTCAGAATCGCGTCGGTCAGTCCTCCCGATGTGTCGCCCCGAAAAGGTAGAACGCCCGTCGCCATCTCGTAAAGCACCACCCCAAATGAAAACAGATCGCTCCGCGCATCCAACTCTTTGCCGCGCACTTGTTCCGGCGACATATACGCCACGGTTCCCACGGCCATCCCGGGGCTGGTCAGCAATTCTTCCGGGGCGGTGGGCATGGTGGAAACGCCTGTTCCTTGCGCGATTCGTGCCGACGGTGCGAGCTTCGCCAACCCAAAGTCGAGAATCTTGGCGTGCCCGCGCTTGGTCACAAATAGGTTTGCAGGTTTGATGTCCCGGTGCACGACCCCTTCGGCGTGAGCCACGTCGAGTCCGTCCGCCACTTGGATACCCAAGTCCAGTACGGTTTCTATTTCCATCGGCTGGCCACCGATACGGTGCTTCAGCGTCACGCCGTCCAAATATTCCATGGCGATAAAGGCTTGCCCGTTCGCTTCGCCAATCTCGTAAACAGTACATATGTTTGGATGATTTAACGCGGAGGCCGCCTGCGCTTCCCGCCGGAATCGCTCCAAAGCCTGCGGATCGCGCGCAACTTCGTCGGGTAGGAACTTGAGCGCCACGAACCGGTGCAGCGTGGAGTCCTCGGCCTTGTAAACCACACCCATGCCGCCGCCACCGAGCTTCTCTATAATTCGGTAGTGCGAAATGGTCTGGCCGATTCGAGAGGGAGTTTCAGCCATTTGCGCACATCTTAGGTTGGGGTAGAAGGCAAGTCAACGTAGAGAGCCTGCCGTGTCGCCGCAAAATGAGAATGTCCGTAGAGAGCCTGCCGAGGGGCTAAGTCCCGATTAACGCGGTGATCTCAATGGGTCGACGCAACACTAAGCTAGAACCCGCCTGGCATTGAAAACAAAAGCCAAAACCGCCAGTTAGTGTTAGACCAGCAGGAACCGTGCACTGGCTGGGTTTTGGCCGAGCACAGCCAAACATAGGGCGCTCCCGCCGGAGTATGGCCGAATCAATGTACTGGAAGGTGTTGCATCGACCGGTTGAGCTGGCAGCCCGTACCGGTAACTTGGGTCCTAGTACGAAGCTGTGTGGATTTTACCTCTCGGAGAGATGAGGGAACTCGGGATTAGAAAATTACAGATTTCTAACGCTACGCTGAGCTGCCACTAACGGTCGATTTTATTGGATTTTTGTAAGGCGAAAAGGAGGGGGTTTTCTAATCCTGTGATTCGTGAGGCTTTCGATTGTTAGAGGAATCTGACAGCGATCAGCACGGGAAGGAGAACGAGGCGCGAATCACACGAATACGATACCGCCGTCGCTTCGTCAGCAACCGACTTGCGTCTGCCGCCTCATCCTAGCCATGCGGGAGAGCGAAACAATCTGAAATGATGAATTCACGAAGCGTGTTTCCTGAAAGCGTCCGCCGCTGTAGCAGTTCTCGCGCGAGTATTCCGATTGCTCGCCAGTTCACCGGGCTCTGAACAAGTGCCTGAGCCCGAAGGTCCATGAGGCGATAGTAGGCAGGGAATAGCTCGGAACTGGGTGCGCAGAGAAATGAGAGAATTGCACAGACTTTTTCACGGTCCGATCCGCTGTGATGCAGGCGAACGGTCCGTGGATTGTGTCTGCGCTGCGCAGCCTGTCCTGCGAGAAAGATGACCATTAAGTTTTCGGCTCGACGCTGAACGCGGGGAGGGACATCGCCAATGTCGAGACCGACGATTCCACGCATGGTATTCGGGTCAAACATTGCGCCCCAAGAATCTTCATCGGGTTCGATCGTCACGCAACTGGCAACTCGTGTTTCCAATCTCCACAGAGCGATTGTGTGGGCTGCTTCGTGGTAGGCAGTTGCTTCGAGCCGTGTCGTTGCATTTTTCATCGTCTGCGCCTCAGAACCAAACGCATGTGATTCTCGATGTCCAGTTTCAAATGTTAGATCACTGCGGTGAAGCGTCCGTTACCTCGCAGTCTAAAGGCTCGCTGCGGCGGAGTCAAAGAGAGTGCGGGATAGGGGATAGGCTAGGGCGAAACTGCCCTTTTGCGCGTCCTCGGCGGCGACGGCCCGCAGGATTTCGACGATCGCCTATGCGACGATAATCTGAACTTCGATTCCGACGGCGATTCTAGCGGTGACGGCGGCAGGTAATCGCACCAAACTAAATTTTCGACATGGATATTTCACAACTACCGGTGAAATTCAATGCCACAAGTTGGCGTCACAGAAACTATGATGAACGTGAATTGATAATAAGATCTTCGTCGACGAATCGTGAGCCGTTCGAGGCGGGCGATGTGTAGGGGATCTCGTCCCTTTCGACGCCGAACCAGTAAAAGATCTGCCTGAGTAGCATATAGGCCGTTGAGTTTGGGCTCGTTCTCAACTCGTCTGTCGCAACGAAAATCTTGCGCGCCATGGATGCTTCTGGCGCGTAATGTCTGTCGTCGGTCCACATAAAGGCCGAGCTTGAGACCGGACGTGGGATCAGGAAAAGTTTGGACTGGCCGAAAAAAGCATTTTTAATTTCAACTTTCAAATCAACTATTCGCGGCTGTGGCTCCATCAGCTCGACGAGCCGTGAACAGAGCTTGCAGAAATTCAGTGTAAATTCGATGAGTGAAAGTGTGTTGAGGCGAGGTGCCTGATCAAAAGTGTGAGAGTTCTGTCCCCACGAGAGATAGTCCTCGTCCCCGGAAACTCGTACCAGGACGGAGCCATCGTCGTATACCCGTATGCGTTTTCGTTCGGCGCTCGCGACCTCCAAGTATTCACCGTTGACGATTCGGGCGCGCTCGCGAGTGGTGAGGTCCCATCCCGCATTGCGAATCTGTCCGGGGTCTTCGATGATTTTCCTTAGATCACCGGGCTCGAAAAACTGCTTATATGCAGTTCTGTCGCGAGGGGTCATGGAATAAATGAAGACGGGCCGGTCCGTTCTCATAAGCCTTCTGCTTCGTCGAGAATGCGGGCGGCCCTTGCGGCGTAGATCTGCTCCGGATCGGGAATGTCAACCTGTCTACCTTGCGTCAGGACCGCGTCGAGTTTGTCCTCGATGCGGGTTAATGACTGAGCAAGCGAGCTTTTGCCCTTCTGAGTATGTTGGTAGAGCTGCTCAATGGTGAAGGGGTCGTTGGAACTGTCGTTTCGTCGGACGATACCGAAAACGAACTGCCTGATCCGGGACCCGCCATCGATGGCATTCGCGATCAAAAAATATTGCTGATCTGGATTCTGGGGAGGCACTTCGATGATGCCTAGGCCCTGGCTCCCTTCCGGATTTACTGGCAGCCAATATACGGTGAGGCCTTCAATCCGTGGGTGGATGTACTCCCCGATGAGCGAGGCGTAGCGATTGGTAACGAATGTGTCCTGCGTGCAAAGATCGTACGCCGTAATCTCGTCAGTTTGAGTGTTCGCCTGTCTCGTTGTTTGTAGCCCAACGATGACGATTCCTCCGGTTCCGTTCGCGAAGGCGGCTACGTCTTTCGCGAGTTCATAGCGACCCTCGGGCGTGTCGAGCTCATAAGGAGCGCCGCTTTTTGCTTCGAGCCACGCGTCCTCTTGCAGCCCGATTAGGGCACCGTAGGCGTGGCCCTCAATAATCGCTTTTATTGACTCGAAGGACATTGGCAGACTTGGCTGAGTGTAACTAATTGATACGGTGTTGAGCAACCAGTCGGGCCGTCAACGAGGCTCAAGTCTTGGAAAAATGGGCTAACTGGACATGTTGGGCACTGGAATTTAGAAAATCGGCTAGTCGTCCGGGGCGCCAGCAAGTACACACAGATTTCTCCAACGCTGCGGATGCGATATTGCCTTAAGATGCTTCAAAGCTCAAAAGACGATACGACCACACGCGAGCTACCAACAAACGGGAGAAGGACTCGGTTGCCGGACCCAAGTCAAAATAACGGACCGTCCGAGACTCTATCAGGACGCTTCGATCGATATCGAGCGGAGGTCCAAGAGGTCGTGGCTCGCGGCATCGAACATGCTCGGTATGAATTAAAACGTTCTGCAACGATATCCCGCGAGAACCTGGCCGACCGACTAGATTTTGTAAAACTCATTCAAGGAGTGGCGAATGCCCACATCACTGAGGAACGGTTCATCGTAATCGGTGCTGATCAAAAAGAGAGAAAATTCTTTGCCGTTGAGAACCCGGATGAATTTGACCCCGCGAATCTGTCGCAAATCGTCGGCAAATATCTCGATCCGCAACCTCGATTAGATGTGTTTAACACGATTCGGACGGACGCCGGTGAATCCTTTGTTCTTTTAGTCTTCAACGCTGACCAGCCTCGCCCGGTGGTAACTATCACAGAGGGAACTTCTGACAAGCGCGCTCACTTTAGGCTCGGTGATATCTGGATAAAAAAGGACACGAGCCTCCAATTGGCAACTCGGGCTGATCTGGACTCGATTTATGAAGATTACATAAAGCGCAGGGTCGATGAGGAAGCCGAGACGCGCGCACGAAGGAGATTTGAGCACTTTCGGGAAACATTCGGGACATCCTTAGGGTCGGATTCAATTGTTTCCGTGCCGAGCGCAGATTTATTAGTCGGTTCCCAAGGTCGTCTGGCTAGATTCGCAGAGTCAGCGATCTCGACTGGGAATTCTACGAACATTCGAATGCTGCTTGAAATGATTCGAGAGCGCGTCGTTGAAAGGTGGGATTCCCTAGGTTCCGGGACACCTGGACAATTCCTTTTAACCGCTGCATGGTTGACCAAAAGAGCCGAAATTTACCGGGATGAATTCGTTCCTTCTCTAGATTCGACAATCGATCTAGGATTACAATTTGTAAAGTATGAAGTGTCGTCTGAATTGTTCGATTTGGTCGTGCGTGGATTAATTGAAGCTTTTGAAGCATGTCGCGCATTAGACCAGACGAGAGCCAGCGACCTAGCTGCCAAAGACGATGCCGTACCGTTCGCTCGCCCCGCTTACGATGTCTATGTCGGCTTTAGAGCTCTTGCAACTTACGCTGTATTACGTAATAGGTTTCGATTCTTGAAATCATTGCTTCCGCTCTATGTCCGTTTTGTTACCCCCGCAGGTAGGTCACGTACTAATGTGCCCCTGTTGTTCTGGCCGTTCTCGGGCGTCGCCGGATTACCGGACATGCGCCCGGGACGCAATGAGGCACTCTGGAATGCTCATATCCATAGCGCCTGGGGACGGTATTTTGGGAACTTCGACAAATTTCTAGCAGCGGCTTCGCAGTTGGAATTCATTTTAGAATTCAATTCCTACGTAGTAGGGCTGGAAGCGCCTGAGATCAGACAATTCCAACGAACCATAGAAAACAAGGATCTTTCATATCTTCCCGATTTTTGGGCGAACCGTTTAGACCCTGTTGTACCCATGGCTGAGCACATTTACGACACCCTCGCGTTGAGTGGCGAGTTCCCACCGGAATTCTCAGTGGAAAAGATGGCATTCGATTTGGTTTTAAAAGGCAAGGACCCTCAGGCACGCTTGCTGTTCCTGGGTGGTTTCCTTGTTCACTTGAAATCCTGGCAAGCCGAAGTGATGATGCAACAGATGCGATCTCCCTTTATGTTTAGTTGGGAGGGGCGACTAAAAACTATTACCGATAAATATACGCAGAACAGTAAAGCAAAGTAATTTCTAAAATAGGGCTGGTTTCTGGAGAATCTTCGCAAGTAGCTCCCGATTCTTGCGATGCGGCCTGCTGCGACCCGCGCATCGATAAATAGCCAACGCAAAGGGCCGACCGTGCTTCAATTGGAGAGTGGGCCAAACAGCGTGAGCCAGAGTTGGCCGTCGTGAACGCATATTTCGATCCAGTCACTCGATCGATCCAGCTAAAAGAATGAATTGCTACTTCACTTTCGTGTTTTTCTTCTTCCAATTCTCCACTTTCGTAAGAACAAACCGCTCCGCTTCATCCCAGGTATCGGCACGGTCTCCCGCTACTTTCCTATTCGTCGAATTTGTGAAAATCAGAACATTCTTGCCCTTACTCTGAAGGTCCACTATGTTGTTTGGGCTATCTTCAATATAAAGATCTGCTCCTACGGCGCCCTTCGCCTTCATGAAGCAGATATCCCAATATGGGATTCCATGTTTCTCGAGCCATTCAACTGTTTGCCGAACTGACATCTCATGCGTGTATTTGATAAACAGCCGGTGAGTGATGATCCTAATCCGAATAGAGTCATTGAATCCTAATCTGCGAAGCGCGGCTGCTGCACCGGGCATAGGTGGCTGTTTGAGAAATATTTCCCGTTGAGTCACAGCGAAGCGATGCAGTTCCTGATACTCCGCGCCTTTGATGTCCCATTCCTTTAGGCCATAGCTCACCTCCGCGGTTAGTTCTTCTTCCGATTTGAGGCCGCGCCATTCCGCCGCGACGGGTCGGAGCGCTCGGTAAAAGTCTGCGACGACACCGTCAAGGTCCACACCTAAAACAAATGTTTCACTGGGTCTTAGTTGCGTTCCACACTCGCTGCAAAAACCAGCAGATTCAGGACACTCTCCAGAACAATTCGGACATTTCATTTCCTTCCTCCTTCGCTGCCCTTGAGAAGAACGCCGAATTGATGCGTGTCGTAGAAGATGATTTGACCCACTCAAGCAGTGTACCTAACGCACCCAGCATCCACCCAGCAAACAAGAAAGCGCCCCACAGATCAAGGCAAAGAGCGCCACAACGACTAGCCCAAATTGTAAGTTTCTTGTGGCAAATGGCGCGGGTGCAGTTTTATTCGGTGCCATTGAACAAGGAGGTTTACGCGTTCTTCAGCACGAAAACGATCAGCTCAGCCGCTCGTTGACGTGTCGAACGGGACAGCGCAACATGTCTCTGAGGAACCGAATTGATCGCCATCGCGCAAACGCTTGCAGCCAGGATAAACCAAGTACGATCGCTCGAAGAGGTACGAAAGTAGGATCTCCACAGCAAGCTATCGTTTGTGCGCAGCCAGTGCACTTAGAGACGGAATCGAAACGGAGACGGTCAGCGAAGTCTGCGGCGGTTGCGCTCCGCTCTGAATCCCTTTTACGAGCATATCGACTGCCAGCCCCGCTAGAGGAGGGATGTGGATCGTTGCAGCCAGCAGTCCATTGCGCACCCACGTTTGACCAGCGTTCGGTACACCGTCGCAACCCGTGAATGGCAAGCGGAGCCAAGCATCGCGCTTCCCTTCGTCGGGAATCTCCTCAAAGGCGTTGCGCGCTCCCATAGCCATCGAGTCATCTTGTGCAGCAACAAGATCGACCTCAGCTCTTAGTGACGCTGCCACAATCAACCAGGAACGAACCGCCCGCTGACCGCTTTCCTGCGTCCACTTCCCCTTCAGCGTCGTGACTCGGATATTCGGTGGTTTCGTTTCTAACATCCCAGAAGTTCGGGTATTGGCGGAGGAGCTGTGGGAAGGCCCTTCGATGTAGAGTATGGAGCCACCCCTTGGGAGCAACGCGGCGAATTGTCGTCCTTGAATACGGCCAATCTCAACGTGGTCGGAGCTGAGCGTAAAGATGGGTACTGTTGCGCCGCTACGGAGTTCTGCGACATAGGTCGGAGTCCGGTTCAAGACCGCCCAACCCACTCCGGATGCGCGAGCTGCTCGGGCTACCTGAGGCAGTGCGTGGCCGCCAACCGGCTCAAACACGATCCCGTCTGGCCGCGTCTCACGAAGACCTTGGAGCGCGCTCAAGACTTGCGTGCTCTGATTAACGGAGTCGTTATCCGCGTAGGAAATCTGTAGATCGATCCCGAGGTTGCGCGCTGCCTGCTCTGCGGACGAAGCCTGTTCTATTTGGAAATCGTTGTCGCTGGTAGGAAGGGAAACCAGTATCTTGAGCTTTTCCCTCATGCCAACAATGCACCTCGGATTCTTCTACGATGCTAGCTGATTCCATTTAAACTTCCATCGAACTTGGTCGCATTCTCTCATTGCAGGAATTCGGATTGCCTCGCTCCTTTGAGCGTTTCACTGTTTTTCCCCACGATGCGGACTTCCTTTCCGTGGAGTCCGGCGAACTTGATCGCCTTTCCCAGAAGCGCGTACTCGGCATCTTGGTAGTCCGCAGCAAAAGCGTCCTGGTGAATAATTACGACCGCGGCCTGGTCAAGGCAGGAATTTACGAAATCAGGCAATGAGTGTTCGATCTCCGCTGCAAGCGTCGTTTCTTTTTCCATTAGATCTTCTTCCGGCATGTTTTCCATATGTGGTTACCTTTGGCGTTCCTTTTTGTCCAACGGAAGCTCATTCGCCCAACCATATATCTCTCGCCAGTTCCCGGTGCGCTCATAATGAGGATTGTCTTTCATAGCGTCGTGTTCAAGTCCCCGACCATGCGCTGCTTCGTGAAAGCAGACAATCGCGAAATCAACTTTATCAACAATATCTCTAGGCAGGCTGAGCCACATCGAACCTGTCTCGATATGAGTTTCTCCGGAGCAGGACGAGTCTTCTGCGTCATCATGGTATTCAATGTCGCAACGAAGATGGTAGTCGGAGCGCTCTTTCGTGAATAGCTCAGGCCGCTCGGACCGAAGCGCACGCAGAATGAAGCGGCGAAGATGCGCGGTCTTCCAGTCGGCCTGATTGCCTAGGATGAGTCTCACGTATTCCCTATTTTCTCCCTTAAATCTACAATGGCAGGCCCTGCTTCACTCGGGCGATGGGAGGAGCGAAGATGAAACGAGTCTTAGCTGTTCTGGCATTAATTTTGCTTTCGGCCGCAAACGCTCGAATGCAAGAACACGCTCCGATCGCGGCCCAATGCCAAGCTGACAAAGCTGTATGGGCCAGTGAACTCGATCCGGCCGAAATATCAAAGATCGGCGTCGAAGAACTCAACAAGAGAATGTGGGAGATGGCAGCCTGTCAAAAGGTTGATTCTCCAAACTCCGCTGGATATGTCAAGGTCGCAACCGTCTATCTTATGGCGATAAATGCTCGATATTACAATTTTATAGAGCGCCATGATTTGGGCGCTCAATTCCTTCGAGAGGACGCCGAAGGCAAACGATGACCCCTGCCCATGGCTCTTGCCAGTGTCGTGGATGCAGAATACGCCGATCGGACCGTGGCAGATGAAGCCTCAGATTTCAATCTTCCGCTCTGGCAACGGTGTGAAATCTAGGACGATCTGATCGCAAGCTCCGAACTCGTATTTCGCTTGGTTCTAATCAGCTTACCCAACGCTGTCAACATTCACCCGTAAAACGAAGAGACGCCCCATAGATCAACGCAAAACGCGCCAGAACGACTCGCCCGAATTGGAAATCGCTCGTGGCAAGTGGTGCAGAGCCGATTTATTGCCGCTTTTATCGACCGCAAGAACCGAGCGTCGGCGATTGCTACCGCCCGGCGAATGAATCAGACGCCTGACAAGTATTTCTTTCGACTTATTTCGGAGTTAAGAGTTTTTTGAGCTTTTGCTCTGTATCCATGCATAGCTTTTTCGCTTCGTTCGCCTTAGTTTCATCACTAAAGGAGCGAGCAAATTTCCCGCAGTCTTTCCGAATGTCTTCAAGTAGTTCTAGTGGAGGTCCGTTTCCAATTATGATTTTGGGATCATCAACGTACAGACGCTTCGCATTCTTATCCCAAACGCCGACATAATATTCGTGCCATCCCACTAGACTTGCGTCCGATGTGATCTTTCCGCCGACTGGTGTTGTATCTTGGACGTAAAACCCCTGGGTAGGGGCGCCGCTTGTGTCGAGTAATATAGGTTCTTCCTGAAACAGATACATTTGGTTTTGGGTCTTGGTGGTCGACGCCACCCACTGAACTGTGTCGCCTGGACAAACATGTAACTTTTTCGGATTTTGTGTCGTCTGGTTCGGGCAACCGCCACTGGTGGGAGAAACTGTGTACTCGGGTTTCGCATCTGAACCGGTCGCGACAACCGTGACTGTCCAAGTCGTCGATTGAGCATTCGCACTCGACACCGACAAAATACAAAATGCGGCGACTGCGGTGGCGAACACCATACAACGTGTACCAATCGTTCTGAGACTTATCTGGTGATTCATAAATCGCCTCCTTGCTTTAAATCAGGCCGATCCAATTGCAGTTCACGTGCAACTTCCTAAAGTTTTCAGCATTTGCGCAAAGAGAGCCTCGCTTTCAACACACTGCACCGAACGTCGCTCGATAGGACTTTGCTTCCAATGCGAGGCGATCACATAGAGGGTCGGAGTGTAGGGTGGCTGGCGCAGGATCTGCAATAAGCTCTTCTTTAGCATGGCCATTTGTGACGGCGCTTGGAGCGGCCGTAGCTTCTCCTCGTGTTTGCTCACCGCTAGATGCACTCGGCCTGTTATAGCCAGACCATCACCACTTCGAGGCTTCTCTTGCAACGCTTTCTCAAGATATCTTTTTTAGCGCGCCGCGAATCTCACTTCTTCTTCGACGCGTATTGATTCATCAGGGCCTGATAATCTGGCCGCTTCCGCAGGGATTCCAAATCCGGATCCGATTCGATGCTGGTGGTGGTCAGCCCCTGTCGCAAGCCCTTCTTTAAGTCCGCGATGGCTTCTTCGGGGTGATTGCTGAGGGTGTGGACCACCGCCGAGGTATAGATCAGATCAACGGACGATGGGTCCAACCCACGTGCGCGCTGCATATACTCCACGGCTTGGGCCTGATCACCTTTCTTCACAAAATACAACGCCAGATCGCCCATCGTCGATGCACTCCGCGGATTCACTCGCAGAGCTTTGTAAGCTAACGCAATGGCCTTGTCATAGGTTGCATTGGCCTTTTCCAGCTGCCCGGCTGCCCGGTAGCCATCTGCAAGGTTCCCCATCATGGTTTCGTCCCCGGGATTCAGATCCACGGCCTTCTCGAACTGCTTCACCGCATCCGCATAACGGTGCAGGTAAAAATAAGAAGTGCCTAGGTTTGAGATCACATCAGGCTGGGGACTCAGTTTCATCGCGGTCTCCAGTGGCGCGATACTCTCCTCGTAGCGTCCCATCGACATGTAAACTGTGCCGATATTGGAAAACCCGATCTGATTTTGTGGTTCCATTTGTGTTACCTGCCGAAAGTCCTTTAGTGCCTTGTCATAGTCTCCCGTCTTCAAGTACGCGATTCCCAGCGAATTGAGGTTCACCCAGTAATAAGGATTGAGCTCGACCGCCTTTTCCAACGCGTGAATGGCCTGCTCGCTCTGCCCCGCGTCCATATACGCAGTGCCCAGCCTGCGATAACCTTCATCCGAATTTGGGGCGAGTTCTTGCGCGCGCTTTAGTTCAACAATGGCCTGAGACAGTTGTCCCGTCGCAGCATAAACGCTGCCCAATGAAAAATGAACTTCGGCCAATCCGTCGTTTAGAGCCTGCGCCTGTTTTGCTGCGTTCAAAGCCTTTTCTGTCCAGAAGCTATCCTTGTTCTCGCCATACATGACCAAACTGGCATCTGCCAACCCTGTGTATGCCAGTGCAAACTTCGGGTCCTTGCGAAGCGCGGCGTTGAAGTAGTCGATAGCTGACTGAATGTTCGTCGGATTCATTTGCCCGCGCATCGCGTTGCGGCCTCGCAAATATGAATCATATGCATCCACGTTATCCGTTGGATGAGCCGTTCCGGCCGCGATATCCCCGGCTGACACATTCGTTTCCAGCACTTCCGCCAGCTTTCCGTAGATCTTGTCTTCAATGGTCAGCAGATCACCTGGCACGCCGGAAAACTCGTCGTTCCACAGCACTTTGTTTTCTGCGACATTGTCCAATTTCACGGTAATTCGCAGTTGATCTGCAGAGCCTTGTACTGTGCCGGTCACGAGCATGTTCGCCCCAACTTTTCTCGCGATTTGTGGCGGCGCCACTTTCGTATCGACGTTTTCAGAATCGTCAGAGGAGACCACGTGCACTTCCTTCAACTGAGACAACTTCGCCGAAAGCGCTTCCCACAATCCTTCCGCCACATATCCTATGTTTGTCGCATCTCCGATCACACGGAACGGCAAGACCGCAACGTACTTTCCCTGGCTCAGCGGCGGGAGGCCGTTCGCGGTTTCCGGTGCTGGTTTGATCACCAGACGCCGTGTCGTCGGAATCGCAAAAAACAATCCGCCGAGCAATACGACAAGAAAAACCGCTGTCGCAGCCATGCCTTTCCACGGCACACGCCTGTTAAGCGCGATGCTCTCTACGGTTCCAGCTTGTCCGGACTCGGCGTCACGCTTCAGCCGCTGCAGGTCAGCTCGCATCTCAGCCGCGCTCTGATAACGCAGGTTTCGGTCTTTCTCTAGCGCCTTATTGATTATGTCTTCTAACTTTCTTGGCAGGTCGGGGTTTAATCGTGTGGGAGACGCTGGAGCACGGTTCAGGATCGCGTCGAAGATCGTCGCGGTACTGTCCCCACGAAAGGGCAAGTGCCCAGTGGCCATCTCATATAGCACCGCGCCAAGTGAAAAGAGATCAGTCCGAGCGTCCAACTCTTTAGCACGCGCCTGCTCCGGCGACATATACGCGACGGTGCCGAGCGTAGAACCGGGGCTGGTGAGATGCTGTTCGTCCGTCGTTGCCGTCGCTGTGTTTGCCGATACCCTCTGGCTTGACGAACCACCTCTCGGGGCAACCTTCGCCAGCCCAAAGTCAAGAATCTTTGCGTGCCCACGCTGAGTAACGAAAATGTTGGCGGGTTTAATGTCACGGTGGATGATGCCTTCGGCGTGAGCGGCGTCCAAAGCGTCGGCGATTTCAATCGCCAGTGTGAGCAAAACGTCGGTATCGATGGGCTTTCCGTTGATACGATGTTTCAGCGTCATGCCATCCAAAAACTCCATCGCGATAAATGCTTGCCCATTCTGATCATCAATTTCGTAGATCGTGCAGATGTTTGAATGATTGAGTGCCGAGGCAGTCTTTGCTTCACGCTGAAAGCGACTGAGGGCTTGTGGGTCTTTGGCGACTGCATCGGGTAGGAACTTGAGGGCCACAAACCGGCCGAGTCTCACATCCTCGGCCTTGTATACGACACCCATACCGCCACCACCCAGTTTTTCGATAATGCGGTAGTGCGAGACGGTTTGTCCGAGAAACGATTGGGAATCCGCCATTTGGCGTTCATGTTAGATTTGAGAAGGAGGCAAGTCAACAAAGAGAGACTGCTCGAGGAGGATCATTGGCGTAGCATTTGAGATTAGAAAATTGCCGTCGCTTTTCTCTACGAGAGGCCAAGGAATCGCTAGGTTTGTGGGTGTTGCCCTCGAATCTTGAGCACGGCACCCAAAGCACCAAAAATCCGCCAATTTATGGCTTCCCGCATATTGAGACGTCCTTAGCTCATGCAAGTCCGCAAATCGCCTGCAGGGCGCGTCAACGGGCGATCTGAAAGCCGTCGTGACCGCGGATTTTGATGGATTTCGCTTATTTCTCGATTGAATTACTATGGCCGTTTTTTCGATCCGAGAAAAGAACGCATCACTGCGATGGTCGGCCGGCAATGCGGATTAGACTGCGTACTGGATACTTCGACGGGAGCAAGAATAACCTCACCTCTTGGCCTCGCTCGAATCGGCACGGAGTCGAGACAAAGGCCGACGCGAAATTGCAAGGCTCTTCCTTTCTAAGCCCTGAAGTAACTCGGAAACCGTAATACCCAGTCCTTTCGACACAGTCAGCAGTGTATCCAATCGTGGCATCCGTTCAGCCCGTTCGAGAAGGCCAACGGCCGTGCGGTGCAATCCACAGCGATCGGCAAATTCCTCCTGCGACCACTTTCGTTGTTCACGCAGTTCTCGAATACGGTCCCCGAGCGCCTGTAGGAAGGGTTGCATCCTGCACAGGATGTGGGGTGCTATGCGGATGCGTCTACAGACAAACAGTAGACAGACAAGTAGTCGCTCTATATTATTTCGTCGTCCGCTCAATCCACCGTGAGCGGAGATTGCTGATGAAACTAGTGGCAGGCGATTTTAGTAGATCACCAGACGGGAGGTTAACGTCATGGCAAACTTCTGTTCGCGCTGTGGGACACCCCTGTCAATCGGAAATGATTCAGATTATTGCGATAAACATGGGGGTCTTTCGGTGGCACCAGACGCGCAAATTCGTTGTCCATTCTGTAGGGAATTGATTCTCGCGGGAGCAAAGAAATGCAGGTTTTGCGGTGAATTTCTGAACGAAGCGCTGGCCATAGCACCCGTTCAGGCGGAAGCGCTAACAAGAGACACGGCTACGAGAGCCAACCGCTTATCGAGGGGTGTCGGAAGTTGGGTGGGTAGACATCCGGTATGGGCGATGTTGCTGTTGCTTCTGTTCGTAGGATACATCGGCAAATCTGCGGTCGAGAAAAAGCAACGTGCTGGTCAGCAAAACCCCTCAGGAATCTCAGGGCAGCCCGCAGAAAATTCAACACAACATCAGCAGCAACAGGCGACTCCATCTGAGTCCGTTGGGCATGACTCCGGCTTCACAACCAAGCAGCGTGAGGATATGGCAGGTCTTCTCAACAAAAGTTTCCAGGACCAGGATGTGGAAGTTAGCGTCTTCACGGGAGGTAGCGAGAACGATGAGCTTTTTCTCTCTTCAGAACTGTTGAAAGACACGGTTGCACGTACCAACATCCTTCGCCTAATTAGAACGCACTGGCAAGATCAGCTTTGCAAGGTCGGATTCAAGACAATTGTGCTCTCGGATTCCAGTATCCTGGGCATTCCCCGCGAGTACCCACTACGATGTCCCTGGACGCCTAATGATCGAGCAATGCTCGCCGCGAGCATTAAAGACGATCTCTTGAAAGGAGGCATGGCTGGCACTGTCCAAGCAACAGGCCGAGCGAACGAAATTCTCTCGATCGTCACAAACTTTGAAGCTTTCAGCTCGTCACCAGCACGGGTTGCATTCTTTCAGCAGATGAGGCAGGGCCAAATCGTTACTGCCCTCTGTGGGCGCGGATTTAGGCAAGTCAGCATTCAATACTCCGCTTCGCCAAAAGCAATATCACAGTTTGATCTACAGTGCGGGTCAGAAGAGTAGATTGACTGGAAGCTGGTACCAATTCCGCGTACTAGACTGAGGATTGAGAGCGACGAGACTTCACGCCTCGGTTTTGCCAACTCGAAAATTCGGCCATCCACTACATTATCCCAAGCGATTCATCGGACGAAAACTGTAAAATAGACCGAGGTTTTGCGACAGCGACGGTAGAAGCTCGGACCGGTAACGATCAAAGCAACGCTGCTCGAGGAACGCACTGGCCGTGCGATCCACAAACTGATCATCAGGTATTTGTATGAGACCAGGCAAAGCGATTTCGCGAAGTTGGGTTATTTCGCATATTTCGCAGTTCCCTGCGCGTAAATGCACTAGGCAGAGAAAATCATGTCGCTCATCTGCGAATTATGCGAAAAAAGACTTCAGCAAAGCTCGTTGGAAACAGTGACTCGGACCTGACCGCCATGACGGAGCCGGCGATTTTGTTTTCAGCCTTTAACCAAGGATCGATTTGAGCGTGACTTATTTCCCGTTATTCGCAACTCCGACCTTTGCTCTACACGTCAAGCGTGAACTCATTGCAAGCAAGGTCGTATTTTTTGATCTATCCCACCTACCGTAATGGGTCTCTTCCTTCCCTCGACCAACAATCTGTCGTCCTGCTCTCGACCAAGTCCACCGGCGAGATAAGTCAACGCAACCAACCTGGATATCGTTCTCAGCGAAATCCGGAATTCTCCTGACAGATACCTTCGTAGAATCACCGCCACTCTAATTTGAAATCGTTTGTCGAGATCAATTCGCTTCGCCAAAGCCGTTGGGTACGTTACTTTATCGAAGATTTGCTCGAACTCGGCAAGTTCCGGAGGCGGAATTGAGCGCACTTCTTTGTCATCATTGATGCAGATAGACCACCTGCTCCGCTCTTTGGCTGAAGCGAATAGCACATCCTGCCAAAAGGATTGCCGACCCGTCTTGAGAGTGTCTAATGTTTTTTCAAGTAGCGCTGAGCAGTTCTTCAGATCCATCTCCAGTTGGCGTTTGATGAGTGATTCCTTGAGCGTCGGTTTGCCGAGTTTTGATTTTGCCGAGGCTAGTGCGCTGATTGCGTCTTTAAAATATAAGCTTGCTGGAACGATGAAATTACAGAATGTCTTATAGAGATACGTCTCTCGTGACAGTCTGTCGGTCAGCAGACGAAACAGCGAATTTTGAGTTGGTCCATTCGGAAGCACCAACCAAAGCGTATCTCTCTCGATGAGCTCCTGACACGCTTCGTATGCCTCCCAAGCACTGATTTCTGGAGCGGAATTGTTCCTGACTAGTCGAGCCTGCTTTTGAATTTCGGCAGACCAGCATTTGCGGAACTGCCGGGCATGTGCTGCTGATGGAATGATGGAATTCTTCATTCGAGACAAAACCAAAACCCCTACCGACCAAATAGCGACCTTCTTCGTCTGCAGAGACTAATAATCACACCGGCCGCACGAGAAGCAAGGGTCTTGAGTAAGCCAGATAGGTCGGCTGATTAGAATCGAATTCTAGTTGTACGGTTCTGAATTCCCATCCCGCTGATCTCTATTCCGTTTTTTTTCAGCAATCAGTAGGGGCTCTTCCTGTCCGTTCAGATACGGTGGACGGTGAAATTGTCGAGGGTGAAATGAACACAAAAACTGATCGAAAACTTAGTTTCCGACAACGGGTCGTAAGACAAGCGCTGGCATTTCTGCTGCGCGGCTTTTTTGTGGTCCCGATTCCCCAAAGGCAGAAAGCTCCTCGGATAAAAGGGTGGACCGAGTTGCGCCTGGAGAAGCAAGACTTGGAAGAGGCATTTCGGGAAGGCGACAATATTGGTGTTATTCTCGGCGATCCCAGCGGCGGCTTAGTCGATGTGGACTTGGACTCCCTCGAAGCGATTACAGTCGCTCCGTCGTTTTTGCCTGTCACAGACCGAATCCACAGTCGGAAAAGCAAGCCTTCGAGTCACTGGTGGTTCCAAGTCCAGCCAGCTCCAGCGCCTATGCAATTTCGAGATGTGGACGGTGCCATGCTGGTCGAACTGCGTTCAACTGGACAACAGACCATCATTCCGCCCTCCATTCATCCATCTGGCGAGGCGTTCTATTGGAAAAAGGTTGGCAACCCCGGGCGCGTCGACGCTGATACGTTACGCCAAGCCGTTCAACGACTCGCTTCCTGTGCATTAATTGCAAGTCATTGGCCGCTCAAGGGCTCACGGCACGAAGTGGCACTCGCTCTTGCCGGTTTTCTCTTGAGAAACGGTTGGCCAGTGGAGGACGTAAAGACTTTCGTAACGGCCGTTGCCTTCGCATCAACGCGCGATGAGGAATGGCGAACCCGACAAGACGACGTTGAAACGACGGTCGATCGGTTAGCCAAAGGACTTCCTACTACGGGAATTCCGAAATTGTCGGCACTGATCGGCGACGATGTCGTATCAAAGCTGACTGCCTGGTTGGGAATTTCAGCCAGTGTTTCCAGTCCTCGATATGACCGCGCAGTGCCGTCGTGGCCCCAACGACCTGGATCAGAAGCGTTTCAGGGATTGGCTGGCGAAATCGTTTCAATGATCGAGCCACATTCCGAGGCCGATCCGGTGGCGTTACTGTCTCAGTTTTTGGTCGGCTTCGGTAACGTGATCGGCAGGTCTGCTTACTTTCAAGTGGAAGCCGACAAGCACTTCACCAATTTGTTCGCAGTTCTTGTCGGCCCCACTTCAAAGGCTCGAAAAGGTTCTTCGCTGTCACAAACCAAGCGGTTTCTGCGGGGTGCGGACACCAATTGGGCAGACTCGTGCGTGCTGTCCGGGCTGGCTTCAGGCGAGGGGCTCATATGGGCCGTTCGTGATTCTACTTTTTCGAACGATGGCGAAAAGCTGCTTGATGTGGGAGTGGACGACAAACGTCTTCTTGCGGTGGAATCAGAAATCGCCCAGCAGCTCAAGTTGATGGCTCGGGAATCCAATATTCTATCGACAGTTATCCGCCAAGCCTGGGACAGCGGCAACCTCCGGACGATCACCAAAAACAACCCCGCACAAGCTACTGATGCGCACGTTTCGATAATCGGTCACATCACTCAGCAAGAGCTCCGACGCTATCTGAATGAAACCGAGCTTGGGAATGGCTTCGGGAATCGGTTTCTGTGGCTGTGTGTGAAGCGTTCAAAAATGCTTCCCGAGGGCGGTCAACTAGACGATCACGATCTATTGCGGGTCACTCAGAGATTGACGTCGACGATCAAATGGGCTCGACAAATCGAGGAAGTTCGACGAAGTGCCAAGGCCCGACAACTTTGGCGCGAGGTGTATCCCAAATTGTCCGAGGGCACAGCGGGACTGATGGGGGCGGTCACAAGTCGAGGGGAAGCGCAAGTAACTCGGCTAGCGCTCATCTACGCATTGCTCGATCGCTGTTCAATAATTCAATCGAAACACCTCAATGCCGCGCTTTCTCTATGGGACTACGCCCAAGCATCAGCCCGATTTATTTTTGGAGATTCTCTTGGCGATCCTACAGCGGATGAAATCCTCCAGGCATTGCGCGTCAACCCCTCTGGACTTACGCGTACCGATATTTCGAATCTGTTCGGAGGACATCGCAAGAGCGCTGACATATCCAGGGCTCTGGTTGTGCTTGCTCAAAGCGGACTTGCGTCATGTCGACCAGAACCAACAGGTGGTCGACCGGACGAGCGCTGGCTCACACTGGTCGCAAATGCGAAATAAGCGAAATAAGTTGGATGAGCGAGGATAGTTCGCTTATTTCGCAGTTCGATCTGATGTCGCACAGGCCGGAAATGAAAGCGCGGAACAACGGTTGAATTCCGCCGAAATGGCGAAAATATTTGGCAATTGTTAATGAAAACTTCGATCCAACGCGAAAGTCGAAAACGGGACGACAACTCTGAGCGTCCGGCCATAGATAAACTTCTTACCCCTGCTGAAGTCGCCGCAATAACCTCGCTGTCGATTGAAACTCTCGCGCAGTGGAGATCTCAACGCCGCGGAATTCCTTTCGTGAAAATCAGCCGCAATGTCGTGCGCTATCGAAAGGAAGATTTGGATTTTTGGATTGCGGGACGTATCGTTTGCGTCGCAGTGCAACCATCAAACGCTATAGGGAGGACTTGATGGTTTATCGACGCGGCAGGATCTGGTGGTACAGCTTTCAATTTCAGGGTCGACACGTGCAGGAATCGAGCGGGTTCGCGAATAAAGCACGTGCTCTTCAAGCTGAAGCGAAGCGGCGATCGGAACTGCTCGATCGCCGAGCAGGATTCACAAAATCTAAGCCGTGTCCCCGGTTTGAGGAATACGCGAAGCAGTTTCTCGAATTCTCAAATCAGCAACACAGGCCGAAGACCTATTGTCTACACGCCTGGAACATCAAAACCTTGAAGCGATTTTTCGGCGGAATGTACCTTGACGAAGTCACAAGCGAAATGGTCGAGACGTTCAAATCCAGTCGCAAACACGAAGTCAGACAGAAGGCCAAGGACTCGAGGCAAATAACAGGCACCACCGTGAACCGAGCCTTGGAAACACTCAAGGCAATCTATTACCAAGCCGAACGGATGGGCTACCTCGTGAAGAATCCTGTCGTGGGCGTGCAGATGTTTAAGCAGCCGCTCGATTCCATGCGAGTCATCACGTTTGAAGAACAGAGGCGCTACCTCGGCGAGGCTAGCCAACCGTTGCACGATATAGCGGAGATCATGCTGGACACTGGCATGCGTCCCGATGAGGTTTTTCGTATCACAGTTGAGAACATCGATTTCAAGCAGAAGACGATTTTCAATCCGTTTGGCAAGACCAAAGCAGCGCGCCGAACGATTCCGATGACGGATGATGTTTCTTCTATATTGAAACGCCGCGTGAAGGAGGCTGAACGCCTGATTACTCCATTCTTGTTTTCATCGCCGCTCGATGCTCAGAAACCAATAGGTAGCGTGAAGAAAGCACATCGAGCTGCCGCCACACGTGCAAAAATCACCGGCCACTTCCGCATCTACGATCTTCGTCACACTTTTGCCACAAGGTGTGCGGCCGCGGACATGAGCCTTCCGACGCTGGCCGCGATCTTAGGGCATTCAAGTATTCAGATGACCATGCGATACGTTCACCCTGCTGCCGAGGAAAAGCGGCAAGCGATGCAGAAATTTGAAAAGTTCCGTGCAGACGGAATTATCAATGCCGCAGGAGCCGTACAAACTCAGACGGTCGCTACAAAAGTCGCTACAGTGGAACGAGTGAACTGATGCGGATGATTTGCAAGTTATTGAAAAGAGTGGCGCGCCCGGAGAGATTCGAACTCCCGACCCTCTGGTTCGAAGCCAGATGCTCTATCCAGCTGAGCTACGGGCGCTCATTATCGTAGTTCCCCGATACTAAACGACTTGTACTGCATTTTCCACTTCGGGTTCTTCGGCGCAATTAGGTACATTCGGTACAATTCCGGGCAATTTGAACCCGAAACCACAACGTTCGGCGACGTCTCTCCGAAACGTCGCATCCTCTCTGATTTTGTCGTAGCGGTCTGTGACGTCTTTATCCCCGTGACCCAACCAGAACTTGATGAGGCCATCCGGGCATGCCGTGTAATTCCGAAGGTACGTGTTGCGGAAGCGGCGGAATGCATGATTACCCGCCTTGTGCGTTCCGGTGAATGGATTGACGTAGCCGAGCTTCTTGAGAGCCTCGTGTAAATGGCGGCGGACGATGTTCGACTGTGAAAGGGGCCTTCCCTCGCGTGTGCAGAACAGGAAGCCTGATCTCCGGTCGCCAACGAACTCTTTAAGGAGAGCAGCAATCGCTGAATGAAGATCAATCCCGCGCTTGCCGTTCGGCGTCTTTAGACGGTGCTCGACCTTTCCACGACGGACTTTCTGCGTGACCGAAATGGTCAGAAAGTCGGGAGAAATATGCTTGTCAATTTCGACACCAAGCGCTTCTCCGATTCTGAAACCACCTGCACCACAGAGGATGAAAAGCATCCGCTCGCGCCTCTTTTCCCACGATGCTAATCCCGTCATTATTTCAGAGGGGAAGCAGGGAGTATTCTGCTTTTCCTTTTCGACGACGGGCATATCGACAAATTCGTGGTTCCACCTTCGCGGATGTATTTCCTCCCCTTGTTCGTCAACAGCGGAGGCTACCACCATCTTCACCACCTGAGCATAGTTGCTAATGGACTTCGGAGACAAACCGCCGTCCGCCATAGCGGCAACGACAGTTTTCAAGGCCCCGTTGTTGACCTCGGACAAGGGTAAATCTCCGATGTTCGGATTGAGCCAGTTGGTAAGGCAGCATTGCCACGTCTCGACGGTCGAGGATGCAACCGGATTACGTTTTCGCGTCTGGACGCGGTGCAGCCACCATTTTGCTTGTTCGCGAAACGTGACCCCGATTACCTGTTTCGCAACCCTGCGGAAGTACGCTTCGCTGTCCGCTCCGCTCGCTGAGATGATTTCACGAGCGCGGCGTTCCCGTTCGGATTGGGACAGAAGGCCAGGGCCGGAAACGGGACATATTCTCTCGCTCCTGTGCACTCTTGCCTCCTGACCTGGCACATCTATCCAAAACCTAATGCGGTACGAGTTTCCACTGATGACAATTTGACCGTTCTGACCACGGCGGCGGCTCATGCATTTTCCTCTTCTCCGCTTTCGTGGTGTCGCGTTCGAGACATTATTACCGTTACCGGAACAATGCAATCCCCCGGATACCGAGGATGCGTTCTCGTTGTGAATTTCTGCCGGTACGCTGTCGGAGCTGGGGACGCCGGAACTCATGATGGTGGACAGACGCACACCAGCGATTCGCCTTGAGGCGGATGCCGCATCAGTGCTCGCCTTGGGAGAGCGTCCACCTATTGCCGGTTGATTTGGAAACGGGGATGCGATTCGTTCAGCGCGTACTCGACCTACTGGACAACACTCCTCTGATGCAGAAAATCTCGACTTCGACACGGTATGCTCGGTTGATCATGCATTTCACTCCGTCTGTCATGCTGGGCGCCTGCGGGCCCGACGTTGCGCTGTCAGGCCTGCAAGCGTTTGAAAATTCACCGTAGAGTTTTCGCTACCGCAGTTTGGCTGTTGATCGTGGCGGACGAGCTGCATACGGCACCGGCTTCGCTGCTCCTTGACGTAGCCGACCGCTAATTCGGTTTCGATTCAGACTCGGACGGAATTGCGCCATACAGCTCTTCGCCGTCTTCGGTGCGAACCACGTACACTTCTCCCACAGCAATAAGGCAGTCCACCCCAAACACTCCCGTGAACCTATCGCCTTCGAACCAGCCAGCGGTGGAAACTCCGTCGTCGCTCCAACGACCATTCCGGCGCATCCGGCGAGAGATTTCAGCTACGTACGGCAGCGGATAACCGGTAAAGGCAACAAGCAAGTTGATGCGCGGGCCTACTATGTACGCCGCAGACATTAAAATTACCGCGGAGCGAAAGTCCTCGCTCTGTGGGTCAAGATCAGGGTCCAATTCGTGAATTCCAAGCTTTACGTACTCCAACAGGAATTTGCTGATGGTCGGCATATCTTTGCGCGCGTAACGCTTTTTGAGAGATTCGCTGGAATTCATTAGCGCCGCTAGTAGCAAATCATCAAAATCCATCGTCTGTGACTCCTTGATTTGAATTGAACGGAGAGCGGTGTCACGAATGCAATCTCGGGGGGAATCGCTCGTCGTATTATACAGATTCGCTCAGCGCGAACTCCGCGAACGATTGGCGCCAGCGGTAATCCATGATTTTGACTGTGCGCATCTTGCGGATTACTGCATTGGCACGCAGTGCAGCGGCACGATGGTTGGCGCGTACGCGTTGCAGCGGATCACATATCCCGCACCGACAATTTCATCCGCAACCCATATGTGCGGAAGTAGTTGCCAGCCACACCAGAGATTATACAAATTCACAATTAGACTCTTGGCCGCGCATAGGTCGTCACTCTCTGAGACCCGAAGCGAGTGCGAGGCAATACCACAGCTATGCTCGCTCCGCCGTTAGATTCCGGGGCGCTCCCAGTAGTCGGATACCCGCCGCGTGAGCGGCGGTGTCGGGTGAGAGCATCCGTTTGGCTCGCCGCATTCAGTCCTGCAACGGCCAAAGGCCTCTCAACATCGAGGTTCAGCCGCGTAGCCCAGCAGCGAACGAATCTGCGCACGGTTTCGCGAAAGGAAGCGCCTTGACAACTCCAATTTGGGCGCTAAGATGTGAATTGTAATCGGTCGGCCCGGCAGGCCGGGCACCGGCACCGCCGACGATTTCTATTTTCTTCGCAGTCTCCGCGCAACACAATCCCACCCCAGCACGAGGAAGACCCGCATCAGCGGGAGGACGATGGCTTGGACTAAAATTCGCGCGTAGCCGCGATGTCTGTGGCTAGCGCGATTCCTCGGAAGCAACCAGTGGAAAATATTTTCGTATCAAAGAAATCGGCAGCAGCACTTTTGTCCATCTCCGTTCGTACCCTTGAAAAATTAATCTCCGCGAAGCAACTGCGCGTGAAACGCATCGGATCGCGCGTTGTTATTTCACGCCTTGCGCTCGAGGAGTTCGGCCGTGGCGATCACGCGACCGCGAAGAAATCTTCGCAGGCGGTGACGCGATGAGCGGCCACCACGACGATAGCCCGTTCGCTGTTCAGCAGGAGCACCCACAAGGGCAAAGTCATTCCAATCCGGCCATAGGCAGTCCGTCTGCGGAACCTGGATCAACCGCACAACCCGGTCCGGCGAAAGCGCCAGAGAAATCCACCAAGAAATCGCTGCTCGACCTAACAAAATATCGTGGGTCGAACACGGCTTCCGCGGAAGGTGATACTTCCGTGGGCATCCAAACCAACATCCCGGTTAAAAAACCGGGGAAGAAAAACTTCTTCCGCGTTCACCCTGACCCGAGTTATCGCCTCTACGACGTTAGGGTAATCGAAGAAGAAGGCGGCGACGTCTACCTCGTGAGCGCCGACCTAGAGCTTCCCGATGACGTGCTGCAGTTTGTTTCGCACGAAAACCTCTTGGTCGCCATCTCCCACCGCGGAAAGCTGTTTGTCTGGCACTTCAAGAACACAGACACATCGTGGGCTGCTTCTGCACTGCGCGTAGCTCGTCGTGCAGTGGATGAATGGATCCGCATCAGAGCGGACTTCGAGTCGGGCGGGTACAACGTTTTCACTGCGCCCGAGCCGCTTCGCAGCAAGAAACCGGAATTCCCTAAGATGTCACCAGAGGAAATTTTCACGCTGGCGTTCGATAATCGCATGATTACCAGCGTGGACGACCCCATCATTCGCCGCCTTCGCGGACTCGAATAACATGGGGGACTGGCTCACGCCAATAACCGAACTCGGTATCAAGGACGTCATTGTCCTTGATACCGAGTACGACTCGCGCGACGTTGACAGCAAAGTCGCCGGGAAGAAAAAGAAGGACGATGGGAAAGTTCCCGACGGCAATCACGTAATCCCTGTGTGTCTTTGCGCAAAATCCCTGATTACCGGGCGGGAATGGCGCATCTTCGCTGAACCTGGTGCGCCGAATCCTCTGCCCACGGACACCAACGTCCTCTATGTCTGCTTCGCTGCGCCGGCCGAGTGGTCATTTTTCCTCGCCATGGGTTGGGAGTTGCCTCCCACGATTATTGATTTGTATGCCGAACGGATGATGCAGACGTGTGGAAAGAAAGAGACCGAAGGCAAGCGCTGCGGCAAACGTTACATGCCCACGCTTCTGCGTTCCATGACAACCTACGGGCTCGACGCCATGAGCGCCGCTGAGAAAGAAGAGATGCGCGATCTGATTCGGCGGGGTCACCCCTACACCGACGATGAGCGCATCCGCATTTTGGATTACTGCATGGAGGATGACGTATCAGGTACAACTGAGCTCTTCGAGGCTATGTTCGACGAACTCAACCTTCCCTACGCTATCCTTCGGGGCAATTTCACACAAGTGATAGCGTGGTGGGAGTACAACGGGATCCCGGCCGATGCGCCGGCGTACGAACGGTTCATGCGCAATCGCGGCAAGCTATTAGCCCGGCTCATCGCTTCGGTCGAGGATGAATATGGCTACGGTGTGTACGTGCACAAGCCCGACGGTACGATGAAATGGGATAAGCGCGGATTCCACGCGCTGGTGCATCGTCTTGGGCTAGAGGATGTTTGGCCGAAAACTCCGTCCGGCAGAGACTTCATCATGGCTGACGGCGACAACCTGCCCGAGGGAGAAAAAATCTTCAAGCAGATGGCGTTGCGCTGCCCTTACTTGGAGCCATTGCGACAGGTGCGCAAATTCGCGACTACACTGCGTAACTTTGAGTTATATATCGGCGATGACAGCCGTTGTCGCGTTTATCCGAATCCGTGGTGGACGAACACCGGACGTGCCAATCCCCGCAACTCGAATTACTTCTTTACCCTACCGAAGTGGGCACGGCCGTGGATCAAGCCG
This sequence comes from uncultured Acidobacteriaceae bacterium, assembly GCA_963837915.1. Classification (GTDB taxonomy): domain Bacteria; phylum Acidobacteriota; class Terriglobia; order Terriglobales; family Acidobacteriaceae; genus DASRAA01. Next base: position 3,879 of record CAWIPZ010000039.1, on the reverse strand, counting down.
GGCCCCGGTCAAGCTCTGGCCTACGTTGATTTGAAATCCGCCGAAGTCGGCATTGCCGCAGGTCTAAGCGACGACCCGAACATGAAGAAATGCTATGCCAACGCAATGACCGGAGGCGACGACGTGTATGTGGGTTTCGCGAAACTGGCGGGAGCCATTCCGCGGAATGGCAACCGGGACACCCATCCGAAGGAACGGAAGTTGTACAAGACCGCGATGCTGGCAGCTCAGTACGGACAGATGCCCCCGAGCCTTGCAAGGAGAAATGGCTTGCCGCGTTGGGTCGCGCAAGATCTCTACAACAAGCACAAGTCCGTTTACGCTCGTTACTGGCAGTGGATCGAGAACGAGGTGTTGAACGCAGAAGTAGTGGGACACATGGATACTTTACTAGGCTGGCGGCGTCCGGTTTCTGAAAGGGACGCGAATACCAACTCGATGCTAAATTTTCCGATTCAGGCTGGTTGCGCCGAGATTTTGCGGCTGGCGACGGTGTACATGCTCGACGCCGGCATTGCGATTTGTGCCTGCGTCCACGACGCCGTTTTGATTGAAGCTCCAATCGGCGAAATCGAGGAAGCTGTGGCGACTTGTCAGGAATGCTGGCGGCGTGCCAGCGGTGAGTATTTGGGCGGGTTCGAGCTTGGTTCTGACGCCAAGATTATCCGCTATCCCGCACGTTGGGGGGACAACAAAGAGGAAGACGCTGAGGACATCGAGTTGTTTGGGAGGATTCAGCGGTTGCTGGACGACATTGAGCGCGAGGCGAAAACTCCACCCCCTTGTACACCGGACCCCTCCCAAGGGGTTGTCGCAGACCCACCGGGGGGTATTGCAAGGGGTGCAGGGTATATTGGCTAACGTCTGTGTTTCCAGCGCGTTTTTTCGAGGGTTCTTAGGGGTCCAAGCGGGTGTTGCGAGGGGTAATAGCGGTGATAGGGGGCTGAACCCACCATAATAGAAGACAGAGATAACCCCAAAACATAAGACCCTCTTTTCTACGATTTAAGTGTGCGGCAAGACGTCCAGCCGGCAGCGATGACATAGTCGAGCGTGTTCACACCATCGAGTACGCATCGCTCGACTCGTTGTATATTTTCAGCAACGCGCACAATTGGTCAATCGGACTGGAATTCTGCTGTCCGTAGTGAATGAAGCTGGCTGGGCAAGAGACCGTTCGGCACTGTACAATAGGTGCAAGAAAGAAGCACGCAGCCCCTCAGCACGATGACACGTTGTGAAATCCCGATTCGAAGGCTGCATGTATGCCGCGGAAGAGCTCACAGTTAATTGAATCTGAAGATGTCCAGACCCAGACCTCTACGCAAGCGAATTTGAAGCCGTCCGCTAGGAATTGCCGCACACATCCCCGCAAATCCACAAAGGCGCGGGGTTCCTACCTTCCCAAGCCCAAAGTTCTGCGCATTCAGCAGCGCTATCTCAACGGCCAGAACAAATCTGAAATCGCTCGGGAAGAAAAATGTGACCGCGAAACCGTTGCGAGAATTGTGCAGTTTCCAGAGGTGCAGAATTTTATCGCGCAGGCGCAGCAGGAATTTTTCGGGCTGATACCCGACGCGGTGGCGGCTGTGAGATTCGCGCTACAGGTAGATAAAAACCCAACGATTGGGTTGACGGTCCTCGAACGAACCGGCGTAAGTGCGTATAGGGGTGAGCGGCTGCAGCTGCCGGAGACAACGGCCTCGGAATCAGGTTACCAAAGGCAGGCTCGGCTCGTGGCCAGTGTCATGTTGGAAGCGCACGAAAAACTGGGCGTGGATTTGCCGGAAAATGTGACGGCGGCGCTGAAAAAAGATGCGGAATTTCAGGAAGCCGCAAAACGTCAGGGGCAAAACTGTCGCGCCGCTGACCAGGACCTCGACGGCAATCACATTGGAGACCGGCAACACGTAGGCAGCTGCACCTAATTGTTTTACCGACTCAGGTCTACGCGTAATCCGCGCACGACGCCGAATTCTGCTGCCCCGCAGCTTTGGGTTTATGGGAGCAAGAAGAACCGCTCAGAGCCGCCCGCAGACACTAATTGAACGGGTGTGGGCTAACGGCTCGGGCTCACTTTAGGGCTTCTCTCGGCGGAGGTCGAGTGCGGCGATCGAGACGTCAGTGACCCCCGGGGGCAACGCCTTGTTAGTACGCTGTGAAACGATTCTGACGTAATTGACGATTGCATTGTCTAGAGCCTTAGGAGCCGTGACTTCGTGTTGGTGGAGCTCGGCGCCGCCCATGCGGTGCATGCCCCACGCGGTATTTACTGCGGCGCCGCGCCATTTTCAATTGGCCAATTTCCGAGCGGAATGCTGATTTCTTAAGTTAATGTCCGCCACAACCAAAACACCGGAGAGTAGAATTCAGGTATGGGAAGCCCATTCTCCGGCTTACCTCTTTCTCGCGCGAGGCAACACCGTGACCCTAACGATAGAGGAAATACGAGACCTGATGAAAGATCCACATAATCGTTTGTCCGTGGCACTTCACGAGGCCGGACACGTCCTCTATGCTCGACGTGCGGGTGCCACGGAGCTGAGATACCACGGGCCTTTAGAACACCCTGATAGACCCGGCGAGTTTGGTGCTGCCGGGGTGCAACCCACATTCTCTTTGGAGGGTGTTCATATCGACCTTCCAACGATGGCCCGATGGTATTGTGCCGGTGATGTCGTCAAGCGTGTACTTTGTCCTCATCGCTGGACTGACGACGACGATGCTACGGACTATGAAATTTTCTGCCAAGAGACTGAGGCTTTGGCCAAATCACCGGACGGTGCAGCGGCAAAGCTAGAGCCTCAGGAAATTCTCGATTTCTGGAAATTGGCACAACAGGACGTGGAGCGAGACTTGCGAAGCCCAGCGCTGCGACGCGAACTATGGGACCTGGCTCGTGAGATTGAAAAGAAAATTCCTTGGGAATGAAGCTTCCACGTGTCTTACTGACTAAAATGTCACTCTCACTGATGCGTTGCGGGGGAAACGCCTCTGCGCACAACATCTCTTTGGTAGCTACGCTGTCGTCTCCACCTTTCGGAGCTTGACGAGTGCACCACAGTGTTATACACTGGTATACGTGCGAAAGCAACTCACGGCTATTCGGCTCAAGCCAGAGCAGGTCAAGAAGTTGGAGAGAATCGCAGTCCGCGAGGACGTTCCTGTCTCCTGGCTGATTCGCAAAGCAATCGATGAGTTTCTAAAGCGCCGAAAGTAAGCGGGACGCCATGGTGTTAGAAGCACCGCGACGTCCCTAACCAATCCGGCCTAACAAGGAGGTCGAAATGGCTGCACGAATTGTACGTCAGCAAGAGTCTGCCTCAAGCACGATCAGCGCAGCCATCTATGCGCGTGTCTCCACGCTGAACGGAAATCAAGACCCCTCTATGCAGACGCGAGAGCTGAAAGATTACTGCGAGCGTCGAGGTTGGCAGGTATTCGACTGTTACGTGGACCGCGGCGTTTCCGGCAAGAAGGATTCCCGACCACAGCTAAACCGAATGATGCAGGACGCTCACGAACGGCGATTCGATGTCGTTGTTGTGTGGCGTTTCGATCGATTCGCTCGTTCAGTGTCGCATTTGCTCCGTGCCCTCGAAACATTCAATTCACTCGGGGTTCTATTTGTTTCTCTTTTCAGAACAGGTTGATACGAGCACACCTACCGGGAAGATGGTCTTTACCGTCCTCCGTGCTGTCGCTGAACTCGAACGGAATCTGATTGTTGAGAAAGCGGCGCGGGTCTGCGGCACGCGCGGGCGAAAGGAAAGAGGCTCGGACGCCCCAAGAATTCCATTGACGCTACTGAGATGATAACTCGCCGTGCTGCTGGGGAATCATGGCGCGTTATTGCACGCAGGATGGGCGTTTCAGTCG
>CAWIPZ010000038.1:0-18977 GCA_963837915.1 uncultured Acidobacteriaceae bacterium | reverse complement strand
ATGCTGCCAAAGTAGCCCTCAAACGAGATGCACTACATTTTTATGTCATCCCAAGCATTCGGACCATAGCCGAATGCTCTACCTACACTCGGTAATCCCTTGAGCTCAAAAAACTTTGGCATTCCGGAGAGGATTCGGGCCCCCAGGGTGACCCGTTTCCAAGACTGTTATCGCTAACGAAACCGCAACTACGAACCCGACTCCAGACCTCTACCTTATTAAGGTAGCGCTCAACTGGGCTAAGGGCCAAAGTCTCGAAGTCGTATACGGCTGGTTAGAGATGTGTACTCAAACCAGCTTTCGCAATAGATTATTGAATCCCGCATAATATAGGGAACCTTTTTCCAGTATCCTGCGTCTAACTGGATATGGGAAACGCTGCTGGAGTACCTCGCGATTTTGAAGCCTTAGAGAAACGACGCTTTCAAGCCATTCAGATGTTGGAGCGCGGACTGAGTCAAGCCGAGATTGCTCGGCAACTCCGCGTTGTCCGGCAGACGGTAGCTCGTTGGGTGCATGACTATCGCACCGAAGGTAAGTCCGCACTTCGGAAAGCGGGGCGCGCTGGGCGCATGCCGCGCTTGAGTGAGAAGCAGCGGCAGCAGTTAGAGAAGCACCTGGTCGCAGGTCCGGAGCGGCTCGGCTATGAGACCCCGTTGTGGACCTGTCCCCGGGTAGCTCATTTGATCGAGCAGGAATTTAACGTTCGCTATCACGAAGGCCATGTCTGGAAAATTCTGGTTGGTCTAGGCTGGAGCCCCCAGCGACCGGAGGGGCGAGCACGAGAACGCAATGAAAAGCAGATCCTCAATTGGAAGAAGAAGGTCTGGCCAGAACTAAAAAAAAAGCGCGCCGGGAAGGGCGTATCCTCGTCTTCATCGATGAAAGCGGACTGAGTCAGCGACCGCATCGTTGTCGCACTTGGGCTCCTCGTGGACAGACTCCCATCTTGCAATACAACTTCAATTGGAAGAGTCTGTCGGTCGCTGCTGGCCTCACCTTGTGGAACTTCTACTTTCGAATCTATGCCGGGACCATCAAGAAGGAACAGGTCGTGGACTTTCTGAAGGCCTTGGTGCGTCACCTGGATCAGCCGTTACTAATCGTGTGGGATCGCCTGCCCGGTCATCGCAGCCGGCTGGTGCAGGACTACATTGCCGGTTTGCGAGGTTGGATTTCCACTGCCTATCTTCCGCCCTACGCTCCGGAACTAAACCCGGTCGAGTACATCTGGGGTTACTGGAAGCAGCACGAGCTACCCAATGTCTGCCCCCAGGACTACTGGCACCTGAGCGAAGCAGCGCGACGAACGCTACGTCGCATGCGCCGCCGTCCGCAGCTGATCACCGCATTCTGGAAGCAATCTTCTTTGTGGTCAGAATGACTTTATATTATGCGGGACTCAGTAGGAGGCCGTAGACAAACACTCTACGATCCAGATTACTGACATTCTGCCCAGTAGCACTCAGGGCTGCCCCAATTTGAGCAACTGAGAATGCCCGTCCTATCTGTGCATCTGAGGCCATCAAAAAAAAGCGCCTAGTGCCGCACTAGGTAGTCGCGACTTGTCGAGGGCAACGGTGCCCCTATCTGTGTCGAACCCCTGGATCAGGTTTCTTATTGGCTTGTAGCTATATTCGCTTTGTATTCGCCTTGCCTGTAGTATGATACAACATAAACGGCTGTGTTAAACGCTGGACCCGGATTAGGGCAGGATGGCGCATTGGGCAAACCGTATTGGTCTGACTTAGAGAACTTGCAAAACACTTGGGATTGGGCGAACCAGGCTGAGATGGAGAATTTTCAGCGCGCTGTGCGGTTGTCGGTTGGCTCCAGACTGGTCAGCATTGGATCGGGTGGGTCTCTGAGCGTAGCTGCGTTCGCGTCCTACATACACAACCTTTACACATCCCAAGGATCTGAAGCTGTTACTCCGTTGCAGGCGGCCGAACTGCAAGGTGTGCGTGATGCAGCGGTTTTTCTCTTCAGCGCTGGCGGCTCAAATCCGGATGTATTGGGAATTTGCCGACGATTGATTAATGCTGAGCCAAGAGCCCTTGGCGTTTTGTGCCTACGAGCCGGTTCACCACTAGGGCGATTGTGTGGACAGCACGAATATGTTGGTTTCACAGAGTTAGATCTGCCATCCGGAAAAGATGGATTCGTGGCCACGAATTCGCTGCTGGCATTTGCGATCCTGCTTCACAGAGCCTATGCAGACTGTGCCCACGCCATTCATAAAGAGGAGGTCACTTTTAGGCATCTCATCGCCGGTCGAAAAGCACTCGACGATTGGATGAACGATCTCAGGCGAGTTTCAGGCCCATTGTGGAAGAGAGAGCATCTCCTTGTTCTCTATGGTTCCCGAGCTGCAGAAGCGGCTACGCGAGATATGGAGTCGAAATTCAGTGAAGCCGCGATTGGCCCGATCCAAGTCACAGACTTTCGAAATTTTGCACATGGTCGACATCACTGGCTGGACAAGAGGGGTGCTGAAACTGCGGTTTTGGCGTTTATCGGGGATCAGGATAAGGATATCGCTGAGCGGACTCTGAAGCTACTGCCCAGAAAGATACCGACACTGAAGTTCGATATCGGCCGCGATCACAGCTATGCCGCGATAAAGGCCTTAGTTTCTTCCTTGTTTCTATCAGGCTTCGCGGCGGAAGCTCGGGGCATAGACCCAGGGCGGCCCCATGTGATCACGTTTGGCAGAAAAATCTATCACCTGAACACCTGGAATCGCCGCCGGAAAGGGCGCATCAATGCAACAGAGGAGGTTGCAATTGAGCGAAAGACGGGTAAGCCAGTAGCATTCTTGCCACTCGAGCAGCTAGAACATTGGAGAGGTGCCTTCCGGAAATTCATATCCGGATTGAAGGAATCCACGTTTGATGCTTTGGTGTTGGATTACGACGGGACGATTTGCGATGAAAAATACCGGTTCGGCACGCTGCCGAAAGCCATGACCCTGTCGCTGAACCGGATCTTGGAGGACGGTGCGATTGTTGGAGTCGCAACAGGTAGAGGAGATTCAGTTGGAAAGGCACTGCGAGAATGCATCCACCATAAATTGTGGCGCCAAGTTACTGTCGCCTATCACAATGGATCCACGATATCGAATCTCGAGACTGAGATGGTCGATTCCTCCGATTCGAACGGCTCCCCGCAGATTCGAGAATTGGCGAAGAAACTTGAGCGGTCGTATGTTATCCGCGCGATCGCTACGTTGAAGTCCAAACCCGACCAGATTAGCGTGATTGCTAAACATCCCGGAGACTCAAAACGTATTTACGACATCGTCTGTAGCATCGCCGCCGCAGATTTCAGCGAGGGCATTTCTTGTGTAAAATCGTCTCATTCGGTTGACATTCTTAGCTGGGGACTTGGTAAGGCGGCAATTTTCCAGACGCTTGCTAGAGTGGTAAGTGCGCCGCGGGGCTCATTTTTATGTATCGGGGACTTGGGTGCGTGGCCGGGAAATGATTATCAACTCCTCGGCGTGCCGTATTCTCTGTCAGTTCTTGAGGTCTCGCAGGATCCTGGAACTTGTTGGAATATCGCACCTCGGGGGGTTAGAAATAGTCAAGCGACAAGATTTTTAATGGACCAGCTACATTGTTCTCGCAGTATTATCCGATTTGGAAGTATCTCAGGGAGGAAACCCCGGAGCGAGCGTTGAATCAGGACCTAGCGTTGTCAGTGTTGGGCGAGATCATGGCTTGGGACATGGAGCGTTCTCGACAAGAGTTCGCTTGGCTTCAGCTCATGTCGCGTTTTCAGTATGATGGATACGGCGATTTCGTCGCTGGGGCGCGATTTATAGAAAGCCTCGCGGGTTGGCTGCAGCAATTCAAGGAGGAAGAACGAGCGGCGGCTTATGAGTTTGTTAAAACGCGCCTGGTCTATTTTAACCCAGCTGAAATCCAGCGAGTCTTCCTATCCGGAATACGTCCGGCCAAGAATCGTCCGCGACGTCGCCGAATTGCTCGGCAAACCGCATTACCTTGTTTGGTCAGATCCAAAGGCATTGGAATGTTACCGGCAGTTACTTCGCCGGTGTCTATTTTTCGGCTTGAGCGACGGAGCCAGGATCGATGTATTCCGCCGCTCCACTGCTGGAATCATCAGCCACGAACAGATTCTCCTGGCAACCGAGATCGCTCAAGGGAAGTGGCAGCAGTTGCTCGAAAAACTGAGAGATGCCTTCGGTGACAAGGACGCGCGTTTCAAATTCCTCTATCTTATAGACGATTTTGTCGGCACGGGTACCACGCTTCAGGGCAAGCTCAAACGCCTCTGGAGAGATCTCAGCAAGACTGACGCCGGCCAACCGAGTATTGTTTCTTCGCATTTCGAGAAAGACTGGACGGTTGTGATCCATCTCTACATCACAACCCACGATATGGCGTCGGGAGGGATGCATGAGAAGATCGCGGCGTTGAAAAAGGATGTGGGCGCAGATGGATGGTTCCCAGAGATTGAGCTTTCCCACCAACTAGTTTTGCCAAATTGGATCAAGATTACTGAGGACAACGCCGGGGACTTTTGGCCATTGATCCAAAAATATTACAACAGCGGAGTGGAAACCGAGCACACAAGGAAGGGTGGCGGAAAAGATGTGCGCTTGGGATTTGGACAGTGTGCCCTTCCATTGATATTCGAGCACAATACACCGAACAATTCGATTCCGCTCTTGTGGGCTGAGGTCGAACCCAAAGATGGCCAACCTCGAATGAGGCCTCTGTTTCGGCGGCGGCAGCGACATACGGACTTGGCGTAACGGCACATTATGGACAATCCATTTGAGCGACGCGCAACGGAGCAGGTTCGAAACGAAGAGGCATTTCTGAGCCTCGTTAGTCCAGAGCCGATCACTACGTACTTGCGCAAATTCGGATCAACGGGTCAGCTCTACGACCGTCTCGTTGTTGTTTTAGGAACGCCTGGAAGCGGAAAGACGACTATGGCTAAGCTCTTTGAGTTTCCCATGGTCTCAATTCTGCTACGCAACAGTAGCTCGCAGGCGCATAGAGCCTTGCTGACTGCTTTGACCGAGTGTGGCTCAATTGCAAACGGTTCTCCGACTGTACTTGCTTGCCGATTGCCGCTCGAGAGCGACTATCGCGAGATTTGGGAGCTTCCGTATTCTGAGGATTTTAAGGATGCTTTGCTCAAGGCTTTTGTCCAAGCTAGAGCGATCCTCGGTTGGTTCCGTCACTTAGCGCGAACGGGTGTTCGCCCGGAACGCGTCCAAGTCCTGACGACGGGGGGATCTCACGCCGCGTCCGAAGCGATCGGCGGGCTTTCGGGCGATGCCGTACTGCAAAAGGCGCAGGAAGTGGAGAGAGCTATCTACCACGTGGTTGGCGCGCTTCTGCCACCTGGACAGAACGACTTAGGCGAAAAGGTCACGCAAGCGTATCGGCCCTTCGATGTGATCGATAGATTTTCCCTTCCCTCCGGTGAAGGCACGACGAGTTTTGAAATCCGCCCGCTGGCTGTGCTGGACGATGCGCATACCTTGCATCCTACACAGTTTCGAAATCTAACTCGATGGTTGATTAAGAGGGAGCTGCGAGTATCGCGCTGGGTATTGACGAGATTCGACGTACTGGCCCCGGATGAGGCGATTGGTGCGCTGATCGCGGCAAACGGCGATGAGGCTGAACTGCCTGGTGTGACCACAGCTCGCGAGATCACCCGAATTACTTTGCAGAGTGTGGGCGATAGGCGTGAACAACGCGCTCAGTTCCGCAAAATGGCGAAGGATATGTCAGCCCGGTACCTGTCGCAGATGCCTGAGTTCGCGTCGCGGAAACTAGTGTCGTTAGAAACGCTCTTGGTCAATGAGACTGAACATCTAACATCTTCGAAAACGAGCGAGTTGAGGAAACAGACAGACGCTTCGCAAAAGCGCCTGAATGTCTCAGATGAGCGCCGCAAGAAGTTGTCGGGAGATATCAACAAATATCGCCCCAGTTCGCGGGTTCTCCACGAAGATGAGAAACTCGCGATGCTGGACATCGCGATGCATCGGTACGCAAAACGGATCCCCCAGGGAGGACTGTTCGAACAAGGCGGCGACCCGGACCCGAAGCGGCCTCTTTCAATCGACAGTTCTGTCTACGAGGCTGCGCGGTTGAGGCTGCTCCACTCTTACGGACGTCCCTATTTTTTCGGTATCGACGATTTGTGCGACGCAAGCTCGGAGAATGCAGAGCAATTCCTTCGCTTAGCCGCTATCCTCGTGGAATCCAGTGCCGTCCGACTGATCCGGGGCAAGCCCCCTGCGCTGCGTGCGTCGGAACAGAGCACTCTTCTCCGTGAACGGGCCGGCGAATTCCTGCGCGATTGGAATTTTCCCCATTTTAATCATGTTCGAGCACTCGTAGATTTTATTGGCAAGCGCTGTCTGTCCGTCTCCCTTGAACCGAACGCTTGGATAGGAGCCGGAGCAAACGGATACGGACTTTTGCAGGACGAATTTGACAGCATCAGTAACACGGCTCCCGACTTACTCCGAACGCTGAAATACGCAGTAGCTTATAGCGCCATCATTCTGGTGCCTCGATACGAGTGTAAGAATCGGTTGTGGTGCCTACTTGAACTAGGCGGCATCCCGATTCTGAACTATGGACTGTCGCTAAAGAGAGGTGGCTTCCTCGAGGGGTCATTAGAGGAGTTACTTCCTAATGCTCGGAGAAACAGTTGAGTCCGATGCTTCATTGGGACCGCTGCGTTGTTCAGAAGGACGCTGAAGTCGAGACGTTTGTTAAGGAGTATCTAGCGCAGTCACATCGACGAGTCTTGTTAATCGCCGGGGCCGGCTTTGATCCCCGCGCGACTCGTGCCTGCGAGCTGCTGGGCGCTCACTTGCGAGAGAGGCTAACGGGAATCTTCGTGAGAGAAGAGCGACCCAATGCTGACGAGCGATTGAGGGAGCGGGCAGACCAAAACCTCGAGAGGATGACGACGTTGGTTGCGTCCGCAACGGTAGCAGAGATTCAGATCTTCGCATCGGACAATGCAGTGGTCGGCGGTCGTGAAGCAGTCAAGGCGGTCGCAGCAATTCGGGTAGAGGACTTCACAGACATCATTCTGGATTGTAGTGCCTTGTCCAAAGGGGTATTCTTCCCTATTGTTAGATTTCTTCTTCCGAAGACTCAAGGACGAAACTTTCATCTCTTTGCAGTTGATCAACCAAGGCTTGACGATAGCATTTCTCCTATAATTTGGGAGCAAGCCAGTAATGTTCATGGGTTCCGAGGAAACTTGAATTCGCCAGAGAATGAAGCCGCTGCTCGCCTCTGGCTACCGCAACTGGTGCCCGGGCAACGGGTGACCTTGGATCTGATATTTCAAATGGTACGGCCTCATGACGTCTGTCCGATCCTCCCGTTTCCGTCATCCGACCCGCGGCTTCCCGACAAACTGGTAGAAGCCTATGCGACCGAAATGGGCAGCGGATGGCAAGTTGACCCGAGGAACGTTGTGTACGCAGATGAACACAGCCCCTTGGACGTGTACCGGGCAATCGTTCGAATTCACGAGGCGCGAAAGCCCATTTTTGAAAGCCGGGGATCTCAAATCATTCTGTCGCCAATCGGAGGGAAAATACTGTCGTTGGGAGCTCTTTTGGCTGCCCTGGAGCACGATTTCCCGGTGATTTACGTGGAAGCCATTGCTTACCAAATGGATTTCTCGCAAATGGATGGAGTGAAAGACGAAAAAGAATCGCTCGTTCATGTCTGGTTGGAAGGTGAAGCCTATGCCCAACAATAAAAATGTCCGAACTAAACCCTCCCGGCCGGCTGTTGTCGGAATTGGACTGACGGCACTCGATGTGATTTGGGAGCAGGAATCACGACAATACCAGGTTGCAGCCGGCGGGACTTGTGGCAATGTGTTGTGCATTCTCGGTTACTTCGGCTGGAAGTCCTCGGTGATTTCCCGGCTGGCTTGGGATGCTGCGAGTGTCGCGTTGGAAGAGGATCTCAAAAAATGGAGCGTCGAAACGAAATTCCTTCATCTAAAGCCAAGCGCAAGGACTCCGGTGATTATCGAAAAGGTTAAGAAGGACTCGTCCGGCGTGCCTTTCCATACTTTCTCGTTTAACTGTCCAGGATGCGGCGGGCGATTGCCGCAATTTCAACCCGTGGTGTCGGACGCCGTTGTGTCACTAACAAAGAAAATAGCTAAAACCGATGTGCTCTTCATCGACCGCGTTTCACGAAGTGCGATCACACTCGCGCGTTCGGCGTCTGAAAACGGTGCGGTAGTTTTCTTCGAACCCTCAGCTTCCTCAAATCCAAAACAGCTAGCTGAGATGCTAGAGCTCTCACACATCGTGAAGTACTCACATGATCGGGTGAAAGATACGGGGGAACTGGACTGGGGTGCGAACACACACCTTCAGATTCAAACATTTGGCCGAGGCGGACTTCAATTCCGTACAAATCTTGCTGGCAAACATCGATCGGCGTGGCGAAGTATCCCTGCTGTCCCTGTAAGCAACAGCTTGCGTGATGCAGCCGGCGCTGGGGATTGGTTGTCGGCTGTACTGATTAACCGCCTGTGCCGAGCTGGAGTTAGACAGCTAGGGCGGACAAAATTTGGCGACCTACTCGCTACTATCAACTTCGGACAGGCGGTGGCGGCATGGAATTGCAGCTTTCTCGGGCCAAGGGGGAGCATGTATGCGTTGTCTCGTAGTCAGTTCTGGTTCCAGCTAAATGAATTGCAGCGCGGGAAAGCCTCGGCTGCTGTTGTGGAGACATCAGCTCCTGTGGAGACCGTTGACCTACCGCAAGAAGTCTGCAGTATTTGTTTCCCGAAGAAAGGAAAAATCGGGGGGACTTTCGCCGCATAACTTCTGTCGATTTCCGCTCTGCGAGTTTCTCGGAGAAGCGCATGTTGCATCCGAGTGAGTCCAAAAAGCAGTTAACGCAGAGGAGGGTTTTGCGCCGGGGGGACAGTCACCGTTGCCGGAAGCCATTCAAGATAGTATAAGGCGGCTCCTTCGATATCGCCGAACGCCGAGAAGAGTCACTCGGGCCTTTCAGAACTGGAAGCACAACAAGGACATTCTTCCGAGGCTGCAAGCACAACTTGAGATGGTCCTAGATTCCTACGGCAAGTTTGAGCCAGTCGTTTACGACACACAGGGAATACACGACGATGGGACAGATTTAGTTCTGCGCTGCCAACAAGTAGGCAGCGACAGGTCGCCAGAACTGCTTTGTTTTCAAGCTAAGTCATTCGACGACCTCTCAAAGAAGACATACTTACAAGAATTGAAGGCCCAACGAGATGACTCCTATCGCAAAGTGATGGGCCTGACTTGGTACTTCGTCCTGTTGTGCACCGACGCTACGGCCCACGAAAATAAGGTCCGTCAAATTGCGGCAGAGTTTCGAAGTGCGGACCGTACTGAAGTGGTCGTGCCCGAATTCGCCTACACGTTCCTCCTACATCCAAGAGCCCGCGTGGAAGCACTCGTGGCCCGGTCGATGGAGGGAGGAGATTTTGTGTTCAAGTCGGCTCTGGAGTCACTCGATGATCTCATCAGCCCGTCAGCACGAGCCCTCATCATATTCATGACAGTCAGCTGGGTTTCACTGGGCGATCAAACGTTTCCGGTCGACGACCTGCTAAGGAACGCATATCTAAAGAGCCTCTATCATGAATTACAAGAGAGACAGGACGCTGTCGTCGTCAACGAACGGGATCCTGAGGACGAGCCTTACCGCCTCTTCGATTTTGAGGAACAGCTGGCTGAGGACTTAGCCATCTTGGGAAACGACTTTTGTGGATTCGACGAAAAAAAGGGTGAAGTGCAACTAGAGCCCAGTCGGCTTCGAGCGCTCGTCGGACTAATCGCGGACTCGTCGGCCCGTTATGAACACAAGAATAGACAGCTTCTGGAGTACATGTTCAACCTTATGGGTGTGCTCGATTAAGTCCTAACAACCTGTTAGCTCCGCGTCTGTGACGTGGGAACGCAGCTCGCGAACGTATGATCTACCTGGGAACGAATGCGCTCGCTCCGCAGATCCGCCACCCTTAGATACCGCAGTGTCGTCTCAAGATTCGAATGGCCCAACCACGCCTGCAAAGTACGGGCCGAAACTCCAGAATCGTGGTGCATGGTCGCGAACGTACGGCGGAACTTGTGCAGGGACCATCGCCGGCACACCGGCTTGTCTCCGCAGGACTGCCCCGTTTTATTGGTGCAATGCCCGCAATTCAATCCAGCGCGCAGCGCCAAAGTCTTTAGCTTCGCGAGAAAGTGGCCTTCCGGCTGATCGAGTTGATTGGGAAAGAGAAGCGAGTTACGCCTTTTTGATTTCAGTGTTGTCAGTGTTTCGGCCAGCCATTCGGAGATCGGAACACAACGCTCCTCACAATCCTTTGGTTTCCAGCCCCACTGTGGTTTCGCCGTAATTCGTATGATCTTTTGCGAGGTCAACATCGCTCCAGGTCATGTAAGCGACTTCTTGCTCCCGGCAGCCTGTACCGAGGAAGAAACCAACAATCACCCGCGATCTCTCATCCGCTGAATTTAGGAGCGCGGCGACTTCGGCTTCGCGACAGACTTCTGCGTGTAACGAGGCAGATCCTTGCGGGAGAGTAGTCCTTCGATACCAGAGGATTTCAGAAATGACAACACAGTCGAAATCCGATTGAATATCGTACGATCTGCGAGACCCCGCTCGCGCAGCGCAGCCATGTAGAAAATCAAATCCCGACGTTTGATGGAGAGGAGCTTGGGGCAGAACTTGCGAAAGTCGTTGAATAACCATTCGAGTCGATCCGCCGTTCGTATCGATCGTCTTGCTCGGACATCCGCAAGATATTCAGTGATGGCAGAGTCGAGCCGGAGGCGGCGGAGCCTAGACCCGTGGCTAGGTCGCTGGGATCTAGACTGAGCTTGGCGCCTGCTGCCGGTCGATGCGGAAGCAACCTTTATATACCGAGCTTTGGGCATTCTGCTCCTGTTGTTCTTTGCTACAGATCTATGGTTTGAGTGAGGAACTCTAACCAGGCCGTCGGCTGAGAACAGGACTCCAATTCCCTTCGAAAGTCTCCTGAATTGGCGCCGAATTGCCTCCGAACTCGCTCGAAGGCCAGGGAAAAGATGAGACGCTCACGGACGGCATACGCGTTGACGAGATCGCCAATTTGCCGGGGCCGGGTGTCGGCGCCTTTTGTGTCGCGGAACTTCCTTGGATGCCGTGTACATTCTCGGCTCGGCCTCTGCGACCTGAACTCGAGAAACATGTTTTGGGAGTTTCGCGGGTATTTTCAAAAACTTGGAATTTCGCGGAAGTTCGGGAAACGGGTGCGCACGGTCGCCGTTACGATTCAAATCCAAAAATAACTCCCCCTACCCCTGTGGGATAAGGACTTACGCGATCCCAGCGAGGAGCGCGAGGATTCCTCCATTAACCGCACAACGCTCGACAACTGCTTTTAAAGTGCCTTCCAGGCTACCAAAATGACCGAATACTTTCGCTCCCTTTCGCCCCCACGATTCATGGGCCCCAACAGTTGCCTCCGCATAGGCCCTCCGCGCAAATTCGCATAACATACTTTTTGTCAATAGCTTAGCTATTGTCCAGCAGATTTGGTCGATCGGTGGTGACGCGATTTTCCGATTTTCGAATTATGGACAGTTTCTCGAACTCAGGAATTATGGACACGTGCGGGAAACGGGTGCGCACGGTCGCCGTTGCAATTGCTAGGGAAAAATAGACCCCCCTATCCCCTTTTGGCTCAATGAGATAGAAGCCTTTCGCTTTCTCATCAAAAGATGCGGCATGTACCGCATTCTAAACGGCTTACTCGTTGCACATATCGTTGCACGCTGTCATGCACAGTGCTTCGTTCGATACCGCTTCGTTGCCACACGCTACAATACGCCGTCCTGCAACAGCCGCCTCTGGATAGGACGCTGCGCGTGGTTGCGAATAACAGTCTGCTCTATGATGAAGTTAGCAGTAACCAGCTCAGCCCCGCCCTTAACGAGCCGCCGGGCATGTTTTTCGATGCCCAGGTGCTGCCCAGGGTTCTTCGCTACCTTTCGCCCCTGTTTTTCGATACAAAAGGCCACCCCGCGCACAGCACTTTCGCCCCTGTCTGTCCACTTTTGGCGCCCGTATCGGCCGGGCCGCAGGGCACTATGCGTCCGCAAAGTGTAATTTATCTTACCGCTCGATCCCCTGGCGAAAAGCAACAACGTTGAATAAGTCCGGGCGGCGCTCGCGCCTGGAACTCGACCTCTGTCCACTGCGATGTCGAGGACAGGACGCCACAATGCACGCCCCTGCCACTGGCATAGGACATTCGCTCAGATGTTATTAGCATACCGCTGCCCTGAGACTATTCAACCACGCATCGGCGTCTTCGCGCAGAATGACGTGACGCTTTCCGAGCAGAAGTGCGGGAAGTTCGCCGCTCTTGATTGCCGCGCGAACCATGCACACCGTCGCCGATGTGTATGCCGCGACTTCGGCAACGCGCATACCGCGCGGAGAGATTGATTCAGTTCTGGCGAGTTCAACTACGGGAACAACAGACGACTTTCTCTTTCGATAGTTAGCCACGGCGGAGCCTTACCTATGAAGGTTGTTTGGTAAGGCGATTGACCTGCTGGTCTACCGCTGACACATTCTCGGCGTGTCGTCTGACGCAACGCAGCATTCTGAGATACCGGAAACCGGACTGTCGGAATGCTCCTTGGGTGCGCTGCGGAGCATGGCTGTCCCGCCGTGACCACTGCGTTCACGGATGGAGATGAGGCACCCGAACAAACTCCGCGAGTGACCGTCAAGGACCTACGCTGCAAGAGCGTGCGGTTAAAGAACGTGACTAGGTTCTTCCTCATGCAACCACATTCTAGCACATTTCAAAGGAAAATGCAACTAGCAAATTGTGATGCAGGCGTCAAGATAAATATGCTCGGACATAGTACCGATTTTCGTAGTACTTTGTTACTTGTCATCAAACAGGCAAGGTGCTAACGTAGTTAGTGAAACGTAGTTAGTGAACGGAGAGACGCACATGGGCAAGCACGGCGCAGGATCCATCATCACGCGGAAGGGAACCGACAAACTCTATATTCGCTACTACCGCGACGGGAAGCAGATTCAAGAAGCAACCGGAACTACGTCGCGAGAGGAAGCGCAGCGACTCCTTAACATCGCACTCGGCAACGTCGAGCAGGGGACCGCGTCGCCTATCGCTTCGAAGCGTCTCACATACGAAGCGATTCGTGCCGCGTACATTATAGAGAAGCCCACGCGGGCGAACTATAGCGGCTTGGCGCATCTAGACGCGTTCTTCGGCGATCGTCCCGTGAAGAAGATTGACGGCGATTGTGTGGCCGCGTTCGTCGCAGGGCGCCGCCGTGCGGGAGTGAGCGACCCGACAATCCGTAGAAATCTGAATCCGCTGAAAGCGATGTTTCGCCTTGCCGTCAGGCAGAAGAAGGTCGGCGTCAATGACGTGCCCTACTTTCCGACACTCGCCGACTCCGACCCAGCGGGCGAGTACATCACGCCCGAACAGTTCTCGAAGATCCTTGCCGCATTGCCGACTGCCGCAACTACGAAGGAGTACAACCGCACGCACGAGAAGAAGCGCACCTTTCACGACCTTCACCCGTTGTTCACTTTCATCTATTCGACAGGATGCCGCATCGGTGCCGCGCAGCGGATTTCGTGGGACATGGTGAATGGAGATTGTACCGAGATTCTTTTACCGCCGCAGATCGTGAAGACGAATAAGCCGCTCCCGCTGATGCTCACGGGTCCTATGCTGGCGCCGCTCGCCTCCGAACTCTGCAAGCGATTCCGTCGCGACGGCGAACCTGTGTTCGACTCGACGAACTACCGACCGGAATGGAACAAGGCATGCGCGAAGGCGGGGATGCGTGGATACGACGAAGATAAGCGCGTGCGACTCGGCGACGGCGGTGCCAGGATACATGACTGCCGGGTCTCGGGCGCAATCAACCTGCTCGACGCGGGTGTCGATGAATCGACCGTGCTGAAGATAGGTGGATGGAAAACGAGGGCAATGCTGGACCGCTACAACGTACTCGACCGCGACCGCGTCGGCAATGTTTTGAAGAAGGCGGGTGAATTCGTAGCGAAGAGAATCGCGTCCGCTAAGTGAACGACGAGAGGAACGCTCAAATGAACGCGACAATCGATAGGATTGCTGATGGACAATGGAAAGTGATGGTCGGTGACGTCGTGGTGTCGCTTTCGCGTCCCTCTTGTTCTTCTTTATTGCACTGGCGAGAGCTCTCGCACGTCCCGGTTCATTCCTCGATGCCACCAAACGATGACATCGACCTTAGCGGACCTGACGGATCGTCTGCGAATCCTTATCTGGGGAGAACTTGCCCGACGCGCCGCACGAATAGCAGCAGCACCGCTCGGCACGTTCGACGCCGATGCTTACCCGGTCGGCGATCTTCTTTTGTGCTAGAATTTTATCTGTGGCCCGGTAGAGTAACAGGTTAACTCGTCACCCTTTCAAGGTGAAGATTACGGGTTCGATTCCCGTCCGGGCTACCATCTGATTGATGACAATTACGATGACAATTTTGATCGGCTGATAATAAAAAAACTAAAATTCAAAGCCCTTTCAAGGTGAAGATTACGGGTTCGATTCCCGTCCGGGCTACCAAAGATTACACTGCCGCTTTCAGCGCAGATTTTTGCCCCTACCTTAGTTTTACCCGTTGCCCCTGGTATCGAACCGTGCACAATGGCTCCGCGCTCGAAAGTGCGAGCCGCAGAGCGTAGCTTGGTGATCCGGGCTACCCTTCGCCACCCTCAGCACATGCAAGCCGTGCTCACGGTTGCTCGGACCGATGCGCAGAAAAGACCTTATCCGAGGGAAAATATGTCGGGCGGGAAGATAAAATAACGTGTTGCGCCGCTGCTGTCCTACCTTCCCTCAGAGACAGCGCGCACTCTTGCGAGGAGTGTTCCTTCGCTTTGACAAGCGGAAACCACGCGGTTCCTACCAAGTTCCTTTGCGCGATACAAAGCGCGATCGCCTTGTTCAAGTATTTCTTCGCTGCTGCAGCCATGCTGCGGGAAGACGGCGACTCCACAAGAAAACGAAGGTGGCTTAATTTGTCCGTGTGTAACGGAACTGACCATCCGAAACCCTTCTTGCAGCGACAAAGCGCGTGCGAGAGCAATTTCTGAGGAAGCTCCAGGCAAAACAAGAATGAATTCCTCGCCGCCATACCGTGCGACCATGTCCTCTAAACGAGAATGTGACTTCAAATAGTTGCCTAAGGAGCGCAACAATTGGTCACCTGCAGGATGCCCGAAGGAATCATTGAATTCTTTGAAATTATCGACGTCAAGTAGGATGACTCCGATCGATGAGCCGGCACGTCGCGCGCGATAAATCTCGCGATTCAGCGCGTCGTCCATGTAACGCCTGTTATAGAGTTGCGTGAGTGGATCCCGGATAGATTGCTCCAGGAGCATTTCACGGAGGCGAATATTGGATAGAGCGATGGCGAGCATGTCGGCCAAACTTATCGCGAATTTAAGGCAAGCGTCTTCCCGGCCGATTGCCGCCGAGTCGCCATCGAGCCGGGTGAGATTGAGGAAACCGAACGAGTGAGCTTGTCCAATTAGAGGCACGCAAATGGAAACATGATTAGCCTCGCCTTGCGTATGGGCGCACCTTGTTATTGCGTCCCCCGGGCGAGTCACATGTGGCCGAGTAAGTCGAATCGCCCAGCAGTCTGTGGGATCAAATGATTCCTTGGAAGCGCGAGTGTCTCCGTTCCAACTCGCGAACCGCTCAACCTGCCCACTGGAGTCGCAGTGCAAATAGATGGCACCTGATTCAATCTGAAATAATTGTGGCAGTTTTTGTTCTACAACTTGCCTGGCCTCAGTCATATTAATACGGCTCTGGACGAGAATTCGGAGACGAGCGCATTTTAGGCGGCTTTCTGAAGAACGATGAATTCGGTCTTGGTGACCGCCATGCGTTGGGCCTTGAGCAACAAATAGCCGAGATTTTTGTAACCGCGACCCCTTCTAAAGAGAGTTTTGATGTTGCCGTTGATAGCTTCGACCACTCCAAAGCGTACTTTCGTGCGGCAGTAGTTGAGGATGCCGTCCAAGTGATCCAGCAGCATAAAGGCGAGATTTTGAAAGGGCTTCAAGCGTTGCCAGCGCAACTGGTCGATCCAGCTCTGAAGGTAGCGCAGCATGGCTCCTTCATAGCGGTAGGTCCACAAGCGCTCCAGACTTTCCTTTAAAAGGTAGGCTTTCATCACCCTGCGGTTGAGGGCGAACAACTCGTTTAGCTGCTGGCGTTTTTGACTGTCCAGATTCATCCAGCGAGTCAGCAACAGCCAGCGCTTACCCTTCACTACACCGCGCATGCGTCCGCCTTTGCGAAAGAACTCCGCTCGGCGCACTTCATCGATGGCTTTATTGGCATGCTGCAGAACGTGGAACTTGTCGTAGACAATGCGGCAGTTGGCGGCCCATTGCTCAATGCTATTGGTGAACGGCCGCCACATATCTACGCAAGCGGCCTCAATTCGTTTCCGCTGTGGGGCACTCAATTGCGTTCGGAAAAACTCATCGAGGGTTTCCTGTTTGCGATCCTGGCCGAACCACAAGGGCTCCCCGGTCTCCAAGTTGCTGACCACGGTGATGAATTTCAGGTGCTTGCCAAAGTAGATCTCATCCACGCCCATCTGTTTCAACGGTTCCTTGCGCCGTGTGGCGCTCCAGCGCTTCAGATACCGCAGGTCGATCGCGCGCACCGTGCTGGCCACCAGTCTGAACTGCCGGGCCACCTGGCGAACTGATGCGCTTTCGCACGCCAGCCCCACCGCATCCTCAAAGTCTTTGCTGAACGGCGCCTTCCCCGGCAGTTGCGGAACCTTCTCGATCTTTACCCCACACTCGGGACAGCACACCCGGTACAGTTCGATGATCACCGTGGTCTGATACTTCCTCCACGGCAAGTCGCGCACCTCGCGCTGGTAATAATCATGGGCTTCGGTAAACTTCCTTCCACATCCCGAACAGATTAGTTTGCGGTTGCCCCGTTTCCGCCGCACCCATAACCGCAGTGTCATTGCGGTTTCATCGATTTCATGTCGAAAGACTCGGTAACCCGGCCATCCTAAGATTTTCGTGAATTCGTTGTCGCGCATTCCCCCGAGTCTAGCCGAACCGCCTCCTCACGGAAACTCGCTCTTTTATTGGGTCTCTCCAAATTCTCGCTCAGAGCCATTAATACAAGCGTGCAGAAGTTCGGCGAGTTGCGAAAGGAAACTCATGTGGCTAGCCTGAATTATTCACGATTTTGCTGGCGAAAAAAGAAAAGGTGCTCTAAAAGATTGATGAACACAGGGTTTTCGCAGAACCCGGCATTCTCTTTCGGAGCACCTCGAGATGACATCTTGTTGTATACCACAGCTCCCATTTTCCTTCTACCGACACCGAGCCATTCGAGCCGATTTTTCTGGTGGACAGATCACGAGTGACGCCGGCCTGCTGCCGCTGCGGGCCTTCGATGAGCGCCATCATCTGACCCGCGATTGGGCCGCGTTTTTAGATGACCCGCGCCAGGAGAAGAGTGTGCGGCACGACGCGCTGGCGTTGTTGCGACAACGCCTCTATCAGATCGTCGCCGGCTACGAGGACGCCAACGATGCCGACCGTTTGCGCCATGATCCCGCCCTGCAAATCGTCGCCGATCAGAAACTGGGAGAGCCGCTCGGCTCGCAACCTACTTTCAGCCGCTGGGAAAACGCACCTTCAGCGCGCAGCCTGGTGCATCTGAACGATGCGCTCCTGGATCAGTTCATTGCTCTCTGTGGCCGGCAGATCCGCCAGCGCGGCGAGATTTTGCTGGACATCGATTCCACCGACGATCCGACACACGGCCAGCAGCAATTCAGTTTCTTCAACGGCGCCTACGACCAGCACATGTACCATCCCATGCTGATTTTCGAGCGCCACACCGGATGCTTGCTGAGCGTGCGTTTGCGGCCGGGCAATGCTTCCAGTCACGCCCGCATCGTGCCCATGTTGCTGCGGCTCGTGCCGCGATTGGAACGCGCCTTTCCTGGCGTGCCCATCAAGTTGCGCGGCGACGCCGGCTTCGCTCTCCCGCTGCTCTATGACTTCTGCGAGTTCTTCGGAATCCAATACGTACTGGGCATTCCCGCCAATTGTGTGTTCCAGCGCCGCGCCGAGCCCCTCCAGAAAAAACTGAAGCGCCGCTATCGTCGGACGAAACTCCCGCAGCGCAGCTTCTCCAGCTTTCGTCACCGCGCGCGCTCCTGGTCGCGCCAGCGGCACATCTGCTTCAAGGCCGAGCACACTGTGGTGGGAACCAATCTACGCTTCCTGATCACCAATATCGCGGGCCGCGCTTCCGAGATCTTCGCTTTTTACAACGACCGCGGTGAATGTGAGAATCGCATTGAAGAATTCAAGAACGGTTTCCGCGCCGACCGCTTGAGCTGTCACCGCTTTTTGGCCAACGCCTTCCGTCTGCTGCTGCATGCCTTCGCCTACAATTTGGTCAATCTGTTTCGTCTACTGCAACTGCCGCAAGCGTGGCGCTCGATACAAATCGAAACGATGCGCGCCCGGCTCTTCAAAATCGGCGCTCGCATTCGTCAAACTGCGCGCTGCATCCGCGTTCATCTCGCCACGGGCTGGCCTGGGCAAGCCCTGTTCGGCAAACTCGCGCTCGCCCTCAATACCAGTTAGCTGCCTCTTGCGTGGCCAATCCGTTTGTCTCGCACCTCAAGGGCGGAGCCTACTCCAAAAACTATCTTCCACCACCATCATGCAGCACCTCGTGCCTACTATGGTCTTTCAACGCCTCGCGCGATGACTCAAACCCAAAAAACAACCGCCGAAAGACAAAACTTCAACTGTCATGAATTAAGCAGG
>CAWIPZ010000037.1:0-7298 GCA_963837915.1 uncultured Acidobacteriaceae bacterium | reverse complement strand
GCGCTCGAACCGATGTGCTTCGCCTGCAAGTACTGTTGCTCGCTCACGGGGAAATAAACCTTGATGGGATCGACCTGTGAAACCGACGTGAGTTGAGAAGTGGGCCCTACCAAGTTTCCGATCTGGACCTGGGCAATTCCGGCAACGCCGTCTACCAGTGATGTGACCTTGGTCCACCCAAGATCAAGCTGTGCCCGTTCGACCGCCGCCTTCGCTGACTCGACCGCTGCCTCCGCCGCGCGTTTCGCCTGGATCTCGTTGTCCAACTTCTCCTTTGGCACCGCCTTCTGTGCGGCCAGAGGCGTATCGCGTTCAACATCATTCGTGCTCTTTGCCAGCAGTGCGTCCGCCTGGGCGAGATCCCCCTTTACGCGATCGAAGGTCGCTTGGAACGGCCTGGGATCAATTTCGAACAGGACCTGACCTTTTCGGACGAATGAACCTTCCTTATAGCTTTGGCTGATGATGTAGCCGGAAACTTGTGGCCGAATGTCTGCATTGACATACCCATCGAGCGTCGCGACCCATTCGTTGCGCAGAGGAACGTCTTGCTGAACAGGCGTTGCAACCAACACTTCCGGTGTTGGCAGTTGCATGGCTGCGTGGCTTCGCCCACATCCACCGAGTGCCAAGCTGAAAGTGATGGAGAGCACGATCACTGTGTACTGAGGCCATCGGTTGGACCATTTCTCAGCAAACTGCCGCCTGGGGCTGAAGGGTGAAACTCCTTCGTTATGGAAGATCCTGTGGATAGTCCTGCGAATTTCGTTAACCATCGACATGCGATTTGCTCCTGTTATTGACCACTCTTTTCACGTGACTGCGCGTTGAACTTGGCCTCAAAATCGTAGCCCTCAGCACAAAATGTCTGACTCTCGACTACAAACATGAACCCGCATTGCAAGCGAAACTGCGTCGTCCAGCGTCAGCAATTGCACTTCGGGCGTATGTTCGACCAACTCATGCTGGCGCTCGTGGGCATAACGATTGCAGGTTTTGTACCAACTTCGAAATGCTTGTAAGTTCTTGAATCCGAGATGCGAGCTGCATTGGCGAACTGCGGCCTGCCCATATCCGGGCGATGGCGCTGCTCTCATTCGGGCATTGCCTGCATTGGCTGGCGTTCAACTCGCTCCGACAAATGTTGAGTGCCTTGATCCGGTAAGAGCGATCGGGATAGCTCCAGACTCAGAATGGGATTCTCCGCTGGTCAGCGGCGGACTTAGATCGTGACGTCTTGTCTCCGGGATGGAAGGGGGGATAAAGGCAGGAATCCGAATAGAGTCGGAACTCACTGAAGACCATCGTGGTTGGGCCGGACGTGGCTGGGCTGGACGTTGCACAGCTTTCTGGAAAGTGGGGAGATAGGTAAACAGAATGTCCGCGAACATTTCCCCCTGAAGCTCGTCACCGCTGTCTCGCCAGGAGAAAGGAAAGTGTTCGCGGACATCGGGGCACAGGAGCTGGTTGACTCCGAAATGCCCCAAAACCCTGATTCCTCGACCGCGGCCCGCAGCTATGCCAATTTTCGTTGCGGAACCCTATCAGTTCCACACAACTGCGAAGTCGTTCTGCCGCTGGAACTGCTCGCAGCTGATCACCTCCAGACACTTGATGGCAGTGCAGTATGCGCCTTCCACACTCGCCGGATGGACGCCAAGCAGAAGCGCAGCTTCATTGGCGGAGCGCTTCTCCAGGCCGCAGATCACCAATGCAAAGCGACAGAAGATGTCGAGTCGGGCGAAAACCACGCTTGATTCCTCGATCAGAATGTCATACCAATCCGAGGACAACGCCGTGTGTCCTCCGTGAATGCAGCGGCATTCCACGTATGCGCAGGAAAGTTGAGTGATCCTTTGTTGCTGGACTTGCGCTGCGGAACAAATTGTGGACTTCGAGGCCCACGTGGAGGACCACTTTTCAAGACTGGGGCTTTCCGACTCTGCCTGGGCGCAGGCATCGACAATGCATGCCTCTGCTATCTTTTCGTCGCCGGTGAGGAAATTCGCCAGCCACTCCAGTTCCTCGCGATTCTGGCGGAAAACCGTGCCAGCGTATTCACTGACCGCAGGCTCCAGAAAACTCTTGTTCGCTGCGCTTATCATGAGTGGCTTCCTTGGTGGTCACATTTGTGTTTAGGCAAGCCTGGTACCAAACCGGATGGACATGTAAGTTGTTGAGCTCGGAAAGCAAATGAGTTCTTGGGGCAATGCGGTGGGGTGAAAGCTGACCGGATATGGGCACTGCCGTTATTTTCGGGGCAACCTGGTGAGACCCTTTGGCAGAGATGTCACTTTGATCCCCACGAGATTTGAACGGGCGACCTGTCAATAATCGACGATTCGAACGTCGTTCACTTGGTTGCGCAACTCCCGGCATCGTTGGTCGTTTGACGGTTAAGTGGGGCGTTCATCGGTGGCGAGAATCGTTAGCCGGGCGATGCCTTTCCGTCCGAATTACCGGGCACATGCGTTCGATTTCTGCTTGCGGACCAAAGGAAGGCTAAGCCGTTCGCAAACGTCCCGGGAATACGAAGTCTCGGCAATGAATCGCGCGCCGAGTCTCTTCACGAACGAAAGCACCTCTTCCCCGATGGTGTCGATAAACATCACGTCTGTAAGATCGACAACTAATTCCAGTTTGCTATCGCAGCGCGTGACGAGCGTGCGGACTTCCTCAGCTCCCTTGCCGGTGAATCGGCCTTCCAGCCGACACATCAAAGCACCGTTTAATTCTTGCGTTTGTACGCGTAGCATGATGGGCCCCTCCACAGTTGTTAGCCGCCTCAAATAGCTGGCTACAGTCATCCTTGCAGCTGTTTTGCCAGGGGCTCATAGCGCAACTTATTGAGACTAAAAGATCTCTCGGGCGTATGCCGCCGTTAATAGCGGGCAGTGCCAGCATGAGGTCAGACCTCGGTGCGGGCTAAGAATCAAGGCGGCTGAAGCAGCCGCCTTGAAGAGTGGAGAGAAGGGGAGGCCAACTAAAAGGTAAACACCAGGCCGGCGGAAGGCACCGCGGCATGAGTGTACTTGCCGACCTTGAGGCTAGTCATCTCGAAGTCAGGAGTCTTGTAGACAAAACCACGGTACTGCGCGCGCAGGAGGAAATGTTTTGACATCGGCACATCGACACCGCCGCCATAAACGAAAGTACCTCGGGTCTGCTCCCCGGTTATAGATCCCCCACGTGGATCGAAGAACATGGCTCCGCCTCCAGCGAGCACGAATGGAGACACGATCTTGACGCCAGGCATCTTGAAGGAAGGAAGCTTCACAACAGCAGTGCCGGTCACGGCGTGGACGTTCATCGGTATGAAGGTCGTGCCGCTGCTCGACAGGAAGTTCTCATGATTCCTGAAATAGTCATAGTCACCCTCGACCGCGAGCCAGTTCCTCAGATTAAATCGATATCCGGCCATCACGCCGCCAGAGTTGGTTGGTCCATTGGTAATCCCACCGTTAGTGGTCTGCTTTTGGAAGAACCCGGAACCTTGAATTGTCACTTCATTTCTGACTTCCTGAGCCCAGGACGAGATTCCAAAAAGAACGAGAATAATTGCCAGTTCCATCAACTTCTTCATTTATTGGTTCCCTCTGTGGTTGTTTAGTCCCCTTTGTTAGCTTTTAGCGGGGCACAAGAAAAAGAGCATATCTACTGCCGAAAACGTAACTCTGATTTAAGTGCTTGGGAGATAAGGCGTTAGGTATGAACTGGGCGGCCTCATGAGCGCCTTTGACTTGCCCGTATGCTGGCGCGCGACCGCATGCTGTCAGGCCGCGTAATCCGCGCGGGTAATATTTAGCCTCCGCATCTTGTTCTGCAGGGTGGTTTTCTTAAGCCCGAGGCGTTCTTCGGCTCCCCATTGCCGGCTATTCTTCCGGACGCGCCTTTCAAAGCATCGAGGATTGCCTGCCGCTCCGCTTGCTCGAAGGTCGACGCGGCCGCAATAACGGTTCAGCAAGCAGAGTTGACTTGCCCGAAGGGAACAAAGTGGTCTTCTTGCCCAGCTAGGAACAAGACGTCGCCCTTAAGGCGGTGCGCTACCCCAGCGAGTGAATATTTCATATGGGCAGATGACGGAGCTATTCCTCTCCCCGAGCCAATCAGGCTGAATAATCGGCGCGAGTGATGTTCAGCCTCCGCATCTTGTTCTGCAAGGTGGTTCTCTTAAGCCCGAGGCGTTCTGCCGCTCCACCATTGCCGGCTATTCTCCCGGATGCGCCTTTCAAAGCATCGACGATTGCCTGCCGCTCTGCTTGCTCGAAAGTCGACGCGGCGGCAATCACAGTGCGGCCAGCGGATCGGTTCAGCTCTGCTCGTGGCACGTTCAATTCGTCCCCTTGCGTGAGTATTACGCAGCGTTCAATGAAGTTCTCCAGCTCGCGGATATTTCCTGGCCAATCGGAATTCACCAGAGCTTCCATCGCGGGTCTCGGGATAGACCGGATGCGCTTTTGCATGCGGCGGGAGAGGCGCGACACAAAAAAGTGGACCAGGAGCTGAATGTCTTCACGTCGTTCGCGCAGCGGCGGAATTTCAATGGGAAACACTCGCAGCCTGTAGAAAAGGTCCTCGCGAAACTGATTATTGCGGATCATGCCCTCCAAATCGCGATGCGTGGCCGCAATCAAACGAACATCAACCTTGATGGTCCTTGTACTTCCGAGGCGTTCAAACTCCTGTTCCTGCAGGGCGCGCAGGAGTTTCGGCTGCAAATCCGTGGTGATGTCGCCGATCTCGTCAAGAAAAAGACTGCCGTGATCCGCCAACTCAAAGCGGCCTCGCTTCTGCATGAGGGCGCCCGTGAAAGCACCCCTTTCGTGGCCGAAGAGTTCGCTTTCCACCAAACCCGAAGGAATCGCCGCACAGTTCAGGCGAACAAATGTGCGCTCCCGTCGCGGACTGAGATTATGAATTGCCCGGGCAACCAGTTCCTTTCCGGTGCCGGTTTCACCATGTAGCAGCACCGTGGAACTTGTTGGCGCCACGATCGCGACCTGCTCCAACACCTTGCGGATCCCGGCGCTCTTGCCGACTATGTCTTCGAAGTTGTACTCAGATTCGATTTCGGATTCAAGGTAAAGTCTTTGCTCTTCCAGATCGTCGCGCGACGCGCGGAGCCGTCCATAGGCCAGAGCATTCTCCAATACCAAAGAGATCTGGGTGCCGACTTGAAACAGCAGGTCGCAGTCTGCCTCATTGAAGGCATTCGCCTTACGACTGCACATGGTCAACAACCCTAGGGGGCCATCGGGGCCCAGCAGAGGCACAAGGACGGCCGACACGAGTGATTCAAATCGGCACGCTTCGCGGAGAGCGGGGGGTATGTCAGCATCGAACGGTGAGTAAAACCGCGGTATGCGGAGGCGCGACCATTCGCTCCAAAGCTTCGTGGGCTCGACGACAACGACCTTCTCTAGAAAGCCATTCCCAGCCGGGAAATCGAGGAACTTACGTTCCAACCGATCTGTTTGCTTGTTAAGGAGCCACAATGACGTGAGATCGTTGCCCAAGTGCTTGCGCATCGACCCTGCCACAGCCAGAAACAATTCCTCCGCTTCCAGCTTACTGACAATATGATTGTTGATCTCCAGCAACAAGCCGAGCCGATCCCGCTGCTTCACGACCTCTCGGTGGTAAAGCTTCGCGGTGTCTCTTGCCAGTGCGCACTCGAGCGCCACTGCAACGTGGGAGGCCAGAGCACTAAGCATCTCGACGTCTTCGGGGGCAAATTGCTGCCCCGGCAACTTTGGAGTCGCCATAACTCCGTATTGTTTCTGGGAGGAGGACACCGGGAACAAGTAAGTGCTTCTTCCGGCACACTCGGCCGCAAAGGGAGCCAGATCTGGATGTTTCAACATTTCCCGTGCCAAGTCCGGAACGAAAACTGGCTTCTGTTCGTCCAGCGCTTGCGCCAGCGCACCGATACGCAAACCTTTCGCGCCAATCTCGATGGCAGGCGCGTCCGGGTCTCGATCAAATTCGAAGGTATACAAATTCTCGCCGTCATCGCTCAGAAGGTAGAGTTCGGCACCGTGCAATCCGGAAGTGCTGGACAGAACACCTCGCAGGCTTCGCAGGACGGCTTTTACCGTCGGCTGATCGGCTAGGGCACTGGACGCACCCAGCAGCATTCGATATCGATCTTCGGTGATGGTCATGGCACGTGAAGGTGCGCGCATCTGTAAATTGAGAATTGCGGATTCCACTTGATCTTCCTATCTCTCACTCGCCGGCGGCGCCGGAACGGTAGAAAGGAGTTTGTTGATGGCTGAGTCCACTGTCCGATTCATCTCCGAGACGACGCCGGGTATAGTCCGTTGAGACACCGTTCCGACCTCGGAGACAGCATTGCTCCAGACCGCTGCGCCGGTCGCGACTCGGGTGATTTGTGCAGACATTGCAACCTCGACCTTGACTCCGGATTCGTAATCTACTTCTTCCAGCTTTTCCAACCTGCCGCTGAAAACGTAGTCGTTGTTCGGACGGCCGTCATACATAGAGACCATGGAATACTGGCCGCTGGCGCGCAGATGATCGACGACGGCGCTAGTCAAAAGCGTGCGCGGATCTGCCGCCCAGCGGTGATATTCGTAGAATCCGATTTCCTCTGGGGTTCTTCGATACACAATGGGTCCTTGCCTTAGATAATTGGGAGATTGGAATTCCCGTACCGCGATTGAGGTTCGGACGTTTTCCGCAGCGGGCGGATCCGGCGGAGCCGGCAAATTGAGTGTGTAGTATGCGGGATATCTTACTCTGCCGCATCCGGACAGAACGGGTAACAGCGTCACCATCAATACAAGCGCTGTCGTAAGTTTTTTCATTGTCGAGTCTCCTCTGGCCGCCTTATCTCGGAACCTGCCGGTCCCCGGGCTGCTTGGTGCGAATCAGGCTCCAGGGGCGCTGCTTTAATGAATTCGTGAACTGGTTAAGGTTGTCGGTTGCGTCGCGCAGATTTTCTACCGTGTCACCGATCTTGGAGTCATTGGCTCGTACTATGACTTGCATCGACTGCAGCAAGCCTTTGGCCTCTTCGAGGGTGGTCTGTAATTCAGCCAGATCTTTCCGCATGGGAGCGCGCAAGTCCGTCACCGTGCCATTCACGTTCTGAATGGTTTCATCCGCATGCTCGCTAACCCTGGCCAGCTGGTCTGTAAGACGATCAATCTTTGGGCGCTCATCCGCCACCAATCGATCGATGTTGTACAGAATGGCTTGGACCTTTTTCTGATTTCCTGGTCCGGTCATCGTGTTTAGGTTGGCAAGTAGATGGTTCATGTTGCCGCTAATAT
>CAWIPZ010000036.1:0-186611 GCA_963837915.1 uncultured Acidobacteriaceae bacterium | reverse complement strand
AGTCCCTGCACACCCTTGTCATTCATGAACAAGATGACTGAGATCCGACCAACTGGCCGCCAGCCTGGAAGCCAAAAATCGCCCCCACCGATTGAAATGAATGCCGGCGCACTTCAGCCGTGGGCATGGCGGCAGGTGACCACACCGCGACCATGCTCTCCGCCGACGATGAATGCGCCCTTCGCCATGTCCGGCACCACAGCGATACACTTGGCGCCATGCAGCACTTCTTCCGGGATGGCTTTATCGGGCGCCGCCATGATCTCGTTCATGACCACGCCGGCCGCTTGCAAGCGGGCATAGGTGTCTTGCTGTCCCGGACCAGCGAACGCAAAGGTTGCCAGGGATAACGTCAACAATGAATTCCGTAGTTCTTCATATGACACTTCACTTTCATTCCACGTTATTCGGTGGACGAACTTGTCAGGGCGAGACTTGCCGAACCACGAATTTCTCGACGGCCACATCTCTTTGACGTTGATCAGGACAGCTCCATGTAACCGAACCGCCGTGATCCTTCCATTTCAGTGACCTAGACCCACTGCAGCCTAAGCCGGCTTCTTCTTCGCTTCATCGTGTTTCTCTTGCGCCGGCTGCGGAGTCTTGGGCTGTGCGACCGGGATCTCCTGTTTCGGGGGCGCCGGCACGTTCGGCTGGGTTACAGGCTTCTTCTCCTCAGGCTTCGGCGGATCGGTGTGCTGTAGATTGCGATTTTCTTGGTCCGACATTTTGCTTCTCCTTTGCCTTTGTTTCAGTCGTTGGTAAGTTGTTAACCGTGCTTCGTGTTTGCGGTGTTCACTTGGACAATTGCGCGGGCTCGTGCGAGGGAGTGGTGGCTTCGTGGGGCTGATCGATGTGTCCCGCTCTAATACTGAACTGTGAGCGCGAGGCTGACGTACCGAAGCTCTCCTATCGTTCTGAGTTGGGAACGGGGGTGCGTCAACGGATCCGAACGCAGGAGCACACTCTTGGCCGAGCCCGCATCATCTACTTCTCGAACACTTTCTTGACCTGACCGACTTTTTTCTCGATTTTGCCGGCCTGGTGCTCGGCCTTGCCTTCAGCCTCCAGGTCAGGATTGCTTGTGACCTTACCTACCTGCTTCTTAATTTCGCCTTTCACTTCATGAAACGTGCCTTTAATCTCATCTCTCGTACCTGTGCTCATCGGTTTTCTCCTTATCGTTGAGAATTGCTTAATTAAGGAGCGGGACTTCCGTTACCCGCCCAGGAAACGGCCCACTACTGTTCGCCGGACTGGATGCGAAACTCGTAGAGTCTTCGCAAATAGTCCAGCGTCGGCCTCAAGCGACCTTGAGACCGGGAACGATGGTGGAGGACTCTGCTGCCCACGCAGTGCGAGGTTTGGACGCGAGGGTCTTCATTTGGGACCAGTCGTACGGAAACTCGCGGCCACAATCTAGGCAAACAACATATGTCCCGGTTACCGACGCCGCCGCAGTGCTGCGGCGCAGTTTGCCGCGCACGCTGATGGGGAAGCTGCACCGTTTGTGCCAACAACCGAAGACTAGGTCGAAAAGACTCACAAGTCCTCCTCGATTGAAGCTTATGATTCATGGCGCCACCCAGGACTTTTCCCCGTCTCCAGGAGCGAGAACCCGCACAGTTACTGAGCGGTTCGTTTCAGAACCGCTCGCCCTAAGCGCGGCCGCGACCCCAGTACCAACCGCCTCCACCAAGTAGGAACACAATTAACACGATGACCAAAATCGTTTCGATACTCATTGAAATTCTCCTTGAGGTTCGCGAAGGGCTGACTCATCAGATTGGCGGCAGCCTGCACGTAACGCTTCACAGGTGACCGCTATAGGCTCCACGTCTTGCCGTGGCACCAGACCTGCTTAACACCAAGTCTGCAAGAAGTCTGACAGGTCGAGGCCTGAGCAGTCTGTTCAAAACAGAACACGTGCCGGTTCTTCACTCCGCGCTGCACCTGGAGAAATGTTCCTTTCTCAAATGCGACGAGATCATGCAGCGCACTGTTCACCTTCGCAGAGTCGTTACCGGACTCGCTCGTTTAAGTTCCGATGGGAATACAGACTTGCGTGGGCAGCCCACCCGACCGGATATCTCACGGTGAATCTGTGCGCGTGGGCCTCTGGAGTCTCGGTCGCTGGGTTATCTGAAAGTTGCCGGCGGCCCCTCTTCGTGTTTCTCGTCCCGGCTTGGGATGATGCCGGGGCTCAGGCCCGAGATGGTCAATTCTGCTCAGACCTCAAAAAGCCGCGAGATTACAAAAGTGGCAGGAGAGGCGCCGCAACACCGCGCGTTATAAGGGCCAAGGAGAAATATGAAACCCAGCATGAAAGACAAGATAAAGGGCAGCTTCCACGAAGTGAAGGGAACCATCAAGGAGGAAGTTGGAAAGGTTACGAACAACCGGGAGTTGAAAGCCAAAGGGAAAGCCGAAAAGAAGGCGGGCGAGGTTCAGCAGCGGATCGGCCGTGCCAAAGACACGGTCGCAAAGCTGAAGGGAAAGTTGAAAGAGCTGAAAACGAGATAGGTTCTTGAGGATTGAAACAGCGAAGAAAGTCTCAGCTCGTCCCCGTCATCTACTCATAGGGACTGCAAAGCACTTTTCAGGAATAAGGAGGCTTACGATGAGCAAACCAAGTTCGAGCATTCGGTATATGTGGGGCGCAATTGCCACCGCAACTTTGTTCGGGATTTTCATGTTCGTGGGTTGCAACGCCCCCCAGCACCCCGACGCTAAAGATGCTGTCAACAGCGCCCTCACCAGCAGCAACCTCGGCGTTGTGAGCGTTTCGCAAGATCGCGAGAAGGGCCTCATCACGCTGACTGGCGATGTCGAATCACAAGAGAAGAAGGAGTTAGCCGAGAGTGTGGCAAAGCAGGCAGCCCCGGGCTACGTCATCGCCAATCAAATCGGTGTTCGTCCTCCGGGTGTCGAAAGCCAGGCTAAGGCTGTTGCTTCCAGCCTCGACAGCGGCATTGAAGATAATTACAAAGCAGCGTTGCAGGCACACAAGAATCTGGACGCCCAGAGCATCTCGTACAGTTCCACTAACGGGTCGCTCGTTTTGAAGGGTAGCGTAAAGACCCAAGCGCAGAAGAACGAAGCGAACAAACTCGCCAAGGCTGTTCCCAACGTCAAGGAAGTTGTCAATGAGATTGAGGTGAACCCCGGGAAGCACTCCACCGCGCACTAACCTGTTACCGAACGAAGCAATCCGGAAGTAAAGTGGCGTGCGGCAAGTCAACAGGCGATTCTCCCTGCGACAACATTGTCAGTAGCCGCAACGTGACACTACCGCACGCTCAGTTATTGCGCGTCTGGGTATGATTACGGGGTGCGGGCTGGCCGCTGCGGCAAGGATGTGTATTGGTCCGGCTCGCTAGGCTTTGATGATGTTTGCGACGACGAGAATTGAGCAGGCTCCCTGGTCAGCGCTCGCCAGAAAGGCTGCGGTATCGATCCGCGCTTTTCAAGTTCGACCATTGGAGGGTCTCCTTCCGATTGTGTCACCTGATCCCACTATGGAGTCTGATGAAGCGCGCCGGGGATGTCGCCGCCAGAGCAATCGGCTTGAGAGTATCATTGCGACAGACGCCTCACGTTCAAAGCGAAGCGTAGCGTGTTAAGAAAGAACGGAACCGATGCTTCCTCCAAAAAAGACGCGTGATTTGGCCCGCAGCCTCGTTGCTTGCGAGGCCGATGCAAGTACGACCTCCCTGCATACCGAACCTGCAACTGTGCGCGTCTACGAGAGGCTGCGCCGGCAACTCGGCGCACCCGTGGGAGTTGACGGTTTTCATGCTCTCGCTTCCCGCGCTTTGGCTCTTGCCAAGTCGGAATCTCCCCGGCTCAGCGCGGTGCAGGTAACGGCGAATGGAGGCTTGCGCGGTCTTGGCGAAGTTGAATCCCAGACGGACGCGGATGAGGATGGCGAGGCCGGAATCATTCTGATTGCGCAGCTACTCGGGCTGTTTCTTACCTTCCTTGGCGAGGCAACAACGCTGCGTTTGATAGAAGATTTACGCCTTCAGGTTGACGTCAGGACAGAGTCGGCCACGACCACAGCGGACACGACAGCCTCGGCGGCCGATGGACCGGTAATGGCTGCGGCTTTCGAGGACCTTCTGCTGGAAATTGACCGGCTGAGGAGTGTGAGCGAACGTATTGAAACCCTGGCGGACAAACATCCCGGCATGGAAGATGGACTCGTGAGTGTTGCGGGAAACATTCGCAGTATTGCCACGGTTCTGGACGTTTTCACACTCATCCGAAGCAAGGCTGGCGGCCCGCAAGAAGAGGCACCTGACCTACAAACGAATCGCTACATGAATTGAGTTCCGCCAGCGCTCCATCCAGACGCGGCTCTGGATGTCGAACACCCAACCGCGAGGCGCTTCGAAAGGACAGAATCGCGCCCTGTCCTCTTACGAAACGTGTAACGGCATCGAAATCTGCTCCTGAACGATGCGGGTTGAACATGACGGCTGCCCCAGGAATGCGAGATTTAGCCCATCGTCTTCTTACGTATGAAGCCGGTGCGGGCAAGACCTCCGAGCCAATGGAGTCCCCGACCCTTCGCGTCTATGAGAAGCTGCGCCAGAGTCTTGGTGAATTTGTTGGAGTTGCCGGTTTTCAATCGCTCGCCTCTCGTGCGTTGACGCTGGCCAGACCGGAAGCTCCCAGTCTTAGCGCGGCGCAGGTTACCGCGGATGGATCTTTACAGGGCCTGGGCGAGATTGAGACTCAAATCGACATGGATAAGGATCGCGGTCTGGCGAGGGAGGAATCATTCTCATCGCCCGCTTACTCGGACTGCTTCGTATCTTCCTTGGCGAAGCTTTAACGCTAAGCCTGCTGCGAAATGCGTGGCCAGGCGAAGCCTTTGACGATCGCAATTCGGAAAACGGGAGAAAAGCGTGAGCACCCAAGACAAAGTGAAGATCAACAAACTACCCACCGGAGTTCCGGGCCTTGACGAAATTGTGGGCGGCGGTCTCCCCGAATTCTCGTTCAACATCATCGCGGGCGCACCCGGAAGCGGGAAGACGACGCTGGCACACCAGTTTGTGTTTGCCAATGCCACCCCGGAGCGTCCTGCGCTCTATTTCACCGTCCTCGGCGAATCCGCCATAAAGATGCTGCGATACCAGCAGCAGTACACGTTCTTCGATCCGGCCAAGCTGCCCGGCTCCATTCGCTTTATCAAC
Source organism: uncultured Acidobacteriaceae bacterium (assembly GCA_963837915.1). Classification (GTDB taxonomy): domain Bacteria; phylum Acidobacteriota; class Terriglobia; order Terriglobales; family Acidobacteriaceae; genus DASRAA01. The sequence continues at coordinate 181,407 of CAWIPZ010000036.1, read as the reverse complement.
CTGAGCCAGGTTGTCCTGGAGAAGGACCTGGGCGCGGTTTTGGAGGAGATCACCAAGGAAGTTGAAAAGGCTAACCCCGCCGTCGTGGTTGTTGACTCCTTCCGCACCATGGTGCGGAAGCCGGAAAGTGACATGGACCTGCAATCTTTCATTCAACGGTTAGCCCTGTTTCTGGCCAGTTGGCAAGCTACAACTTTCCTGATCGGCGAATATGCGGAGGAGGAGCTGCGCGACAATCCCATCTTTACCGTCGCCGATGGTCTGTTCTGGCTGCGCCAAACGGCGGAGCGAAATTCGATTGTGCGGAAGTTGCAGATCATAAAACTGCGCGGTCAGGATTCCGTGCCGGGGCTGCACACATTCCGCATCACCGATGCCGGAGTGCAAGCCTTCTCGCGCACGTTTGGGTTGACCGCGACGCAAGAGAAATCCGCCCAGCCATCGGCGCCTTTCCTTCGGCATTCCGGAGTTGGACAAGATGCTGGATGGGGGCGTGCGCGAAGGCGACAGCGTCCTCGTAGCAGGGTCTTCGGGAACCGGGAAATCGGTCCTGGCAACCCAATTCATTGCGGAAGGCATACGCCAGGGGGAGCCGGGAATCGTGGCGGTCTTTGAAGAGCGCCCGCAAGCGTATGCGGAGCGGGCCGCCAGTTTAGGTTTGGATCTGGAAACGCCGCAGAAAGACGGGAAACTCACAATCCTCTATCTCCGTCCCCTCGATCTCTCGGTGGATGAGACCATGCAGTCGATTCTCGACGCAGTGCAGAAGATTGGCGCCAAGCGCCTGGTGATCGATTCGCTGGCGGGCTTTGAGATGGCTCTGTCGCCCGGCTTCCGCGCCGACTTTCGCGAATCGCTCTACCGGATGATCTTCGCTTTGACGGGAATCGGCGTGACGATTCTAAGCACGGTTGAAGTGGATGAGTCCTTCACCGAATTCCCGTTCAGTACCTACTCAATTTCTTTCCTTACCGATGACATCATCCGGCTGCGGTACGTATCCATCGATGGCCAGCTTCGCAAGATCATGGTGGTGATCAAGATGCGGGGCGGGAATCATGCCAAGGATATTCGCGAGTATGAAATCACGTCCAAGGGCGTGGTTATCCTCGGCAAACGCCTCACAAACTATCAGGGTCTTATCAGTGGACTTCCTGTGCATTCGGACCGATCCGACCCGAAGGAAGAGCCCATTCAGCCGGGCATCGGGAGTAACGAATAAGGGAATACCTCATGCCGCTCGCTCGACGCATCTCAGGGAATGGCAGACACTAGATAAATATCAATCTCAGTCTTCTGCGTTGCTCCAGATTGCTGCAAATGCGACTTGGCCGTCTTTCCTTCAACAACAACAGTATATTCGGGGACCGCTTCGCCGCTCTTGCTGCGCGCACGCTCCTTATCAGTGGTGGCAAGCCCCTCCGCCCCTCCCCATGTCGCATTGGAACTCTACATCTCCGGGTTCTCCAAGAGCTACAATGAACTCAAAGAAGCGCCGCCCGTCGGAGGTATGCCATGAGCACCAGGGGCATTCCAACCCGTAGCAAGGGACCGCCAGCCAAGCGGGGTTCAGCGGTTGCTTCAGTGCGGCCCGCAGACCCCGCCACAGGCTCACTCGCGAAGCCTTTGCGGCTTCCGACACCCACGCCGGAACCAACCAACGGCGATCCGGTTTTCGATCCTAAAAGGTTTCTCGCAAACGCTGGTTTGGGCAAAAAACTTATCAAGCTGAAAAAGAATGAGGCGGCCTTCGTGCAAGGCGACGCTTCCGACGCGATCTTTTACGTGCAGAAGGGCAAGCTGAGAGTAACTGTCACGTCCGCAACCGGAAAGGAAGCCACGATCACCTTGGTGGGTGAAGGGGAATTCCTGGGAGAAGATTGCATGCTTTCCGCTCATCCTCTTCGACTCTCGACGGCCACCGCAATCACCGATGGTGCACTGCTCAGGATCAGCAAGGCCGAAATGGTCCGCGTCCTTCACGAGGAACCAGAATTGTCCGAGATGTTTACGTCTTTTCTTCTGGCGCGAAACGCTCGTATCCAGGCGGACTTGGTCGATCAGCTTTTCAATTCCAGCGAAAAGCGGCTGGCGAGGATTTTGTTACTACTCGCGCAGTTCGGCAAGGAAAGCAAACCCGAGGCCGTGATTCCCAAGATCAGCCAGGAGGTATTGGCTGAGATGATCGGCACAACGCGATCCCGCGTGAGTTTTTTCATGAATCGCTTCAGGAAACTGGGCTTTGTCGAATACAACGGAGAGATTCGCGTCCACAACACCCTGCTTAATATCTTTCTGCAGGAATAAGGGCACTGCAGTGTTTGTGCGGACGTCTGCGTGGCCATTACCCGGCGAGACGGGCTCCGCATCTGGATCCGGGAACAGAGTAGAAGAGCTTCAGCCAGACTGCACAAGTTGGGTGTGAGTTGTTACCAGGAGCTGTAACAACGGAACGTGGATCCATTCGAGGGTGTACGCATCAAATCGCCTGCCCAGAGTGAAGCCATGTTCTCTGTGTGTAAGCACTACCTAAACCTATCGGGAATTCTAGCAAAACAGAAATCCAAGGGAAGTTCACAATTGAACACCTCGCGACAAATTCCGGTTCCCGGAAAACCGAAATACACAGAAGGAGAAATGAGCTGGAAGAGTTTCTGGAAACGATGGTTTTGTGGCTGCAACCACAGTGATCAACATTGCTTTCATCGCCACTTTCCAGTCCGTAATCACTTTTTCTCGACAACATCTGGCTTCGCTCAGCGCTCTTGCTGATTTCTCAGGGAATCGTGCTGTGATGCCGGCCATTGGGCGCGCCCGTTCTAGGCGGCCTAGCTGATCTACTCCGCACTCTTTTTGCCGATCACGGCCATCGCCAGCGGAACTGTGGTGAGCCCCCCGACCAGGGCGAGGGCCCATCCGGCGGCTTTGCGTTGGTCATTGTTTAGCCGACTGGAAAGCAAAAGGCCGATCCCGGCGCCCAAGGCGATGCGGGTTCCGGCGATGAGTATGATCTCGGCGATGGTAAGCTTCCGTTCTATCATTTGCCCAATCCATTCTGGTGAGGCGCTTGAAGGTTTGCAGCTTCACGCGTAGACATTGGTCCCGACTGCCTCAACGCGAGTCCCAAACTGCTGATCGCGGCCTTGCCATCCGGTTTCGGCCGGATGTTAGGTTGTATCCCTGCGACAAGCCACTTTGCTGGGATCGTGCCAGCTTCTTGTTTCGAGCACTCTTTGCTGTCGAAGTTCCGGCTCGCGCTCTTGGTAAACACGGTTGAGAGGCCAATCGTAAAGTCCATCATCAGCTGCGGTGGGGTTGGCGTGTTCGATGTGCTGCGCAAGCAATTTGGGCCAACGCATAGGTTACCTCGCACGAAAAAACGGTAATGCAAGGACGTAAATGCAGTCTGGTCAAGATTGCACACTGCATGAAGCAACTGTCGGCAATCGAGGATTTCGGCAGCGTGGATATTCTCTGCACTGACAAGACGGGCACACTCACCGAAGGGGAGATCGTGCTTGACCGGCACGGCTGCGCACACTGCCAGACATCGAGCCGGTCCTCGAGCAGGTGGCAGAGATGGTGAAGCAGAAAGAAAATATCTTCAGGGTTAATGTTGCGGTCGAACCGGAAATAGCAGACCGATACGATATCCAGGGCACGCCCACCTTGATTATGTTTCTGGACGGAAAGGAAGTTGGGCGGGTCGAGGGGCCAAGCCCAGAATAGCGCATCCGTTGTCAATCAGGGTTGGCAGGAACGCTGGAGTACCACGCCAAGAAGTTCGCCGGCGTAGCTGTTTGTGTTCCCAACGCCGCTTCGGTCTCCCCCAATTCACGGCGCTTTAACGCGTCGAGCATACGATCCCAGCCTGGGGTCCCCGCTAGCAGCGTGATGTCGACACGCAGATACAACACGAGGGCGACATGTACGCGCAATTCGTACCAGGAGCCATCATGGGCGAGGTAGACAACTACAGCTCCCTGATTAGGGAACTAACCGATCTAAGGACGGAGATGATGAGCGAAGAAGCTTCGCTCGAAGGCCGCATGCATGAGATATGCGATTTGCACCGGGAGAGCGCGCGCAATCTTGTCCACTACATCGCACTGCGTAAACACGACGTTCGTGATCTTCAGGAGAAACTTACAGAAAACGGCTTGTCTTCACTGGGACGTTGCGAAGCGGACGTGCTTGGCGCTATTGATGCTGTACTGCGAGTACTCCACCGCATGACGGGGAAAGGCGAGGCTTCAGCCGCTGAGCCCGAGCAGGAGCGAACTGCTATTCGCGGCTGGGAGTTGCTAGGGCGCAATACCGATGCTCTTTTAGGGCCGCCACCGCAGCACCGTGTGGTGCGGATCATGGTGACCATGCCTTCCGAGGCGGCTGGCGATTTTGGATTAGTTCGCGATCTCGTTGTCAATGGAATGGATTGCATGCGGGTCAATTGCGCCCATGATGGGCCATCGGAATGGGCAGGGATGCTATCGAATCTTGAGCGTGCCAAGCTGGAGACGGGACTCGAATGTCATGTACTGATGGACCTGGGTGGCCCCAAACTTCGCACCGGTCCTCTTGAGGCCGGACCGGCGGTCATCAAGTACCGGCCCCGACGTGACGCATACGGGAAGATGATCTCTCCGGCGCGTATCTTTCTGACCCCGGCGCGAAATCCGCATGCGCCGTCAGCGCCAGCCGACGCCTGCGTGCCGGTGCCCGGCCCCTGGCTGGCTAAGCTAGCTCCTGGCGATCAAGTTCACTTCACTGATGCTCGCGGCGCGACGCGATCCATGCGTGTGACCGAGGTTGACGGGAAGGATCGTTGGGCTGAAGGTGAGTACACTTCGTACCTCATTCCGGGACTTGCTCTTAAGACCGACTTCGCGAAGTCGTCAAAACATGCCGGCAAGAAATCTGAAACTCGAATCGCGGACCTGCCGAAAAAGCCGCAGTCGCTGCTGCTTCGCCGCGGTGACACGCTGATTCTTACCCGTTCGTCGGAGCCGGGCAGACCGGCTAAATACGATGCGCAAGGCCGTCTGCTGAGTCCCGCAGTCATCGGAGTTGCCCAGCCCGAGTTTCTTGACCACGTTCTCGTCGGGGAGAAGATCAAACTCGACGATGGGAAAATCGGAGGCCTCATCCGCGCAGTAGAGCCTGACAAGATCGTGGTTGAGATTATCCAAGCGCGTGCGAAAGGCATCGCCTTGCGCGAGGAAAAAGGGATCAACCTGCCTGAAAGTGAGCTGCGCGTCTCGCCTCTTACCGAAGATGATATCCAAGCACTGGAGTTCGTGGCCAGACAGGCTGATCTGGTTGGCTATTCGTTCGTGCGCTCGGAATCTGACATCCGCGATTTGCAGGCCCGCCTCCACCAGCTAGGGGGCAAGCACCCAGGAATTGTCCTGAAGATCGAGACTCGAGAAGCCTTTGAGCAGTTGCCGTCGTTGCTATTGGCCGCCATGAGCAGTCCCAGGGTTGGCGTCATGATCGCGCGCGGTGACTTAGCGGTGGAATGTGGTTATCAAAGGCTCGCCGAGGTTCAAGAAGAAATCCTGTGGATGTGTGAAGCCGCGCACGTTCCCGTTATTTGGGCAACCCAGGTCCTGGAGTCTTTGGCCAAGGAGGGCGTACCATCGCGATCCGAAATCACCGACGCTGCCGCAGGCGAGCGTGCTGAGTGCGTGATGCTCAACAAGGGGCCGTACATCGTGAAGGCAGTGCGCGCGCTCGACGACATTCTCCGGCGGATGGAAGGTCATCACCAAAAGGGCCGCTCCACTCTGCGTAAGCTCCGACTGGCTGAACTGTTTAACCCGCCTCAAGCGGCAAACAACGCTGTCCGGGCTTCGCCAACAGGATGAGTTTCGCCGCTGTTCTCACGGCGCGAACCGGGAGATGGTGAGGCTCTATACGGTCTGGGGTGCCGGCGTTCTCACTAATTGAATTTGGGATGTCACGAATACTCCCCTGGGTCGTCCTGCACACGGTATCACGGGAACAAACTCGAGCCAATGTTGGCCAATCCCATTTTCCGCAAGACTCAAGCGACTTTCGGAAACAAGTCCTTGTACCCTACGAGGAGGGTGGTCGGCAGCCGCATCGTCCGCTTCTTCGGCTCGGCCTCACTTGTAACTTGGACTGAAACCCCATTCCCATCAGGAGCCGGATCGGAAACAATCTCAAGTTCCTGGCCATACATGCGAACGTGATGGGAAGAGCCGTAGCCAAGGTCCTTAATCCGGGCACAATCTTCGGCCGCGGATTTTTTGATTGCGTGGGTCATTACAGTGCCTAATTCCTTGTGCCGGCTTACAGTTGAGGTACAGTTGTTCCCAGATGCATGAAGGGTACAAGCCTGCTCCTTGCGAGGGATTTTAAGGAGTCAGGCTACAGCGAAAGGTTGGTGTGTTCCAGTTTCCGCCCCATGCTGACAGTTCATCTAATGCTGACTACCTTCAGGGTACTCCACAATTCGCACTTCTTTTGTGAATATCTGGTCGCACCCTGCTGCAGTATCGGAACATCCCGCGAGTATCAGGGACTCGCGCATCGCAGCCATCCGCAGGTCAGGTCGCGCTTCAACAAATATCCTGACGCGGGCCTCGCCGATAACTGTATCGAATTGCACAGTGCGGCATCCAGCACAGTGGAACACTCAGGAAGCAGCCGCTCTTCGGTGAACGCGCTTACATCTGATAAAGATTCAGTTCAGCAGGAGAATTCCATGCCACAGAGCCCGCACGACCGCGTCGCAGAACTTCACAACCTGGCGACTCACGCCCATGCTGCCGCCGCCACCGCCCACGGCAAGGGAGATCATCTGACTGCTCACGAGCTGAGCAAACAGGCGCACGAGGACTCGATTAACGCATACAAGCACGCCAAGGATCTCATCACGGTTGCCACCGAGTCCAACAAACCGTAGGGCGCTGACTTTGCGGCGGGCTATCGCTGGCTCGTTGATAGGGGCGCAATGCCCGTTGCACGACCGCCGAAGTTCGGACAATTGATTCCGCCGTAATGCTCCCATTGGATAATTCGGCGCCTAATTGAGGGACCCTGGATGGGAAAACCAGCAACGTCTGTAGAGACCTTCTGGGATCGGCCGCTGCACGAACTGTTCGAACTGCTCCCGGCAACTCCGGCAGGCTTGACGACCGAAGAGGCACGGCGGCGATTGCGTCTTTACGGCCCAAACAGCTTTGTCCATGAGTCTCGCTTCGCTGCGCTGCTCAGTTTCTTTGGTTTCTTCCGTAATCCTCTCGTCGTCATCCTCGTCATTGCCAGCGGCGTGTCTCTTGCGCTCGGAGAGCACGTCGGCGGCCTGATCATCCTTGCCATCGTGCTGTTCAGCGTAGTCCTGAATTTCCTGATGGAGTTCCAGGCTCGGCACGCCGTGGAGGATATTCAGAAACAGATTGCCCTGACCGCCGCAGTAGTGCGCGATGGACGAGAGCAGCAATTGCCAACCGCCGAACTCGTGCCGGGCGATATTGTCCGCCTCAATGCAGGGGACCTGGTGCCGGCCGACGCCCGTTTGCTGGAAGTTAAGGACCTCCATGTGCGCGAGTCAGTGCTCACTGGGGAGTCTCTGCCGGTAGAGAAGACCGTAGCTGACCTTCCCAAGGAGAAGCACGGCGTCGCGGACGCCACCAACAGCGTTTTCCTGGGCACCGCAGTTCAGACGGGGATCGGCACCGCGGTCATCGTCTGCACCGGCAAGGATACCGCCTGTGGCGAGATTGCGAACCGTCTGGCCATGCGGCCGCCGGAGACGGAGTTCGGCCGCGGCATACGCCACTTCGGAATGATGCTCACATGGGTGACGATGCTGCTTGTCCTTTTCGTCCTGCTGGTGAACATTATTTTCCATCGTCCGGTGCTGGAGTCTTTCCTTTTCTCTGTCGCGCTGGCCGTTGGGATGACGCCGGAAATGATGCCCATGATTATCACCGTGACCCTGGCCCAAGGCGCGAAGCGGATGACGAAGAAGAAGGTCCTGGTCAAGCAACTGTCGGCAATCGAGGATTTCGGCAGCATCGATATTCTCTGCACCGACAAGACGGGCACGCTCACCGAAGGGGAGATCGTGCTCGACCGGCACGTCGATTTCCAGGGTAAGGACGACGCAAACGTCCTGCAGCTCATTTACCTGAACAGCCACTTCGAGGCGGGCATCAAAAGTCCTCTTGACGACGCAATCTTGAAACACGAGGCACCTTCCATCGTGGGCTATGGAAAGGTGGACGAGATTCCGTTCGACTTCAATCGGAAACGCCTGTCGGTGGTGGTTCGGCACGCTGACGAAGGCCTTCTCATTACCAAAGGTGAGGCTGAGGGCGTGTTTGCCATTTGTGAGACGGTGATCGTCGATGGCGTCGCTCAGCCTTTCGACGAGAAACGACGGGCAGAGGCAGAAGACACCCTGAAGAAGCTCAGTGCTGACGGATTCCGCGTGCTTGGGGTGGCAACGCTCAAGGTTGAAAAACAGAATGCGTACACTGTGGCGGCCGAACACGCGATGACGCTGGTCGGGTTTGCGGCATTCCTCGACCCACCGAAAGAAGGAGTGCTTGCCGTGCTGAAGGCACTCAAACAGAATGGCATTTCTGTGGTTGTGATGACCGGCGACAACCAGTACGTGACCCAGAAAATCGCCCACGATGTAGGGTTGGATGCAGACCTCGTTCTTGTCGGGAACCAGCTCGATACGATGGACGATGCGGCCGTAGCCCACCAGGTGGAAAACGGCGCCATCTTCGCTCGCGTGTCTCCCGAACAAAAGAATCGGATAATTCTCGCTCTCAAGGCCCGCGGACATGTTGTCGGGTACATGGGTGATGGCATCAACGATGCTCCATCGCTGCACACTGCGGATGTTGGGATCTCCGTCATGAATGGCGTGAACGTAGCCAAGGACGCGGCTAAGATCATCCTGCTGGAAAAGGACCTTGCTGTCATCAACGAGGGCGTACTGGAGGGGCGGCGCTCCTTTGCGAACATTATGAAGTACATCATCATGGGCACGAGCTCGAATTTCGGCAACATGTTCAGCATGGCCGCAGCATCGCTCTTCCTGCCCTTCCTGCCAATGTTGCCGAGCCAAATTCTGCTGAACAATTTTCTCTACGATGTTTCGCAGGTCAGCATCCCCACCGACAACGTTGATCCCGCCATGGTGCAAAAGCCCAAGCGATGGCAGATCGGCTTCATCCGCCAGTTCATGGCGATCATCGGCCCCATCAGCTCAATTTACGATTTTCTCACCTTCGGAGTGCTGCTCTGGGCTTTCCATGCTTCCACGAACGAGTCGCTTTTTCACACCGGATGGTTCGTAGAATCCCTGGCGACGCAAACACTCGTCGTATTTGTAATCCGGACGGCAGCCAACCCGCTGAAGAGCCGGCCCAGTCGACCACTCCTGATTAGTGTGTTGGCCATCGTTACTGTTGCGACTGTGTTGCCGTACACGCCGTTAGGCACGTTGCTGCGGTTTACGCCACTGCCCTTATCGTTGTTGGCGGCAATTGCATTTCTGGCGGTGACTTATCTATTCGTGGTGCAGGGTGTGAAGACCTGGTTCTATCGCCGGCACGCGCTGCTTTAACGGAGCCGGTTCACGACAGGCCGTAACCTGGGTTGCTTCCGCCCATGGCCACTCATGCCACGGTTCCGAACAGCCATCCGACGCCTGAGGTGATCGCCATGGCGAGCGCACCCCAGAAGGTGACGCGGATTGCTCCCGCCATCACTCTCGCGCCGCCTGCGTGAGCAGCCAGTCCGCCCAGAAGTGCGAGGAACAGCAGCGAGGTGCCGGCCACAAGAGGGATCAGAGCCGCCTCCGGAGCCAGGGCCGTAACCAGGAGTGGCAGAACTGCTCCGACGGCAAAGCTGCCAGCCGATGCCAATGCCGCCTGAATGGGACGCGCACGAAGCGTCTCAGAGATGCCGAGTTCGTCGCGGGCATGCGCGCCCAACGCATCATGCGCCATCAACTGTGCGGCAACCTGTTTCGCAAGCGCAGGCTCAAGCCCCCGCTCGACATAGATTGCCTGTAGTTCCTTGTGCTCGCCCTTGTCGTCTGCTTTGAGTTCCGCGCGTTCAAGCTTGAGGTCGGCCTGTTCGGTGTCGGCCTGCGAGTGGACCGACACGTACTCACCGGCAGCCATCGACATAGCACCAGCCACCAGGCCGGCCACCCCCGCGACCAAAATGTTGCGGTGGGTCGCGTGCGCAGCGGCGACACCGAGGACGAGGCTAGAGGTTGAAAGAATGCCATCGTTCGCGCCCAATACTGCCGCGCGCAGCCACCCGATTCGTTGGGTCCGATGTTGTTCCGGGTTGCCTGCAGGCATGCTTGGGACCTTCTTGTTCTAGAAAATGTTCGACACCACGCAACAGGTCCCGGTCCAGGTGCCTTGGTTCGACGAAACGCGCAATTCAACCCCGGTCAATCGCTACTTGGCGGTTCCTTTTCAGATACCAGAATTTGCGCCGAACTGATGGCTGGGTGGCAAGGCATTCGAGATCCGGACTGCTCAGCCGTCACTTTCGCTCTCACCAGCGCTTCTCGTTGGTTTGTGCCTTGGGCGCTACTTGCTGGGCTGAGGTGGACAACTCTTAAAGAGTTTGGCAAGGGCCTTTTGTAAGTTCTCATCTCCGATTCCATAATTACACGCATCGGCTCTTGGTTTAGAACAAGAAGTCGAAGTCAAGTAGGAACTTTCGATCATAGTTGCCGAAGAACCTTCCGTACTGCGGATCGGCGAGGTTGGAATGCACTTCCAAGGGATTGAAGTGGTTCGTCAGGTTGCGAACCGTAAAAGATAGTCGTACCGCGTGCTGCAGATTCACCTGCACGTCCTTCGACACGCGCATGTCCAATGAAAAGTAATTCGGGTAGCGGGACTGCGGCCCGGTTAAAGGCACCCATTGCTGGTAAACATTCGTCGGCTGGTAAGGAAATCCGTTGCGATACTCGATGTGTGGAGAGAGCGTGACTTTGTGGGGCAGATTACCGTAGGTTCCCCAGAACAGAAAGCGGTTGGGAATCTCGCTGGGCAAGCTGGCAATCAGGTTCGATTGAATCACCGGCGAAGGAAAGTTCCCCAGGTATGAGCCCGCATCGTTGATATCGCCGTGGGCATACTGCCGCACGTAGGAGAAGAAGAACTGGCGCGGCGCGGCCGGCCCAATACAGGCGGTGAACTCGGCCTGGCGGGTTTGCGCCCAACCCGAGGATCCCAGCACGAAGGCAGGCTGGTTCTGGACGACCCCGGGCTGCAGTGTGATCATGCCCTGCTCGTGGCTCTGCAAGTACTTCACTCGGACCATTAACCACCGCTTCACCGTCCGCTCAAATTCGAGGTTCCATGCCGTACTGTAAGGCGCGAAGTTCCCGCTCTTCGACCTCCGCTCGATAAACGGGAACGTCGAGTTTGCCGCCTCGGCGGTGATGTTGAAATACCGAACTGGCAGTCCGACCGGCAAGCCCTGCGCGTCGTAAGTGGTGATGATTTGATTCGGATAGCTGTTGAAGGCATAGACATCCAGCGGCACTGAGTCATAGAAGACGCCGATGCCACCCCGGACTATGGTTTTGCCGGAGTCCCTCGGCGACCACACGAAACCGGCGCGGGGCGCGGCGCGCGTGGTGGAAGTAACGGTCTGCCGTTCCAGACGAATTCCCGCATCCAGTGCGAGGTGCGGATTCAGTATCCAGTGGTCCTGGGCGTAAATGGAGGGCTCGGTATCGGCAACGTAATACGGCTTGCCTCCAACGTACCGGATCTGTTGTATGACCTGGCCGTCGGCATTCTGCAACGTGACTGGATCGCCCAGAAAGTGGCCTTCATTTTCGCTGTGCCCGATGACAGAACCAATCTGGAAAATGTGTTGACCGTGAAACTGCAAGGCGCGCGGCGTCCACTGCTCCATCCACACCAGGCGGGTGGCGCTGCGGGAGTTGTAGCTGAAATAATTTCCCCCATTGCCTCCCGGCGTAAGCACCATGTTGGCGTTGCCCTGTGGCGAAACGTTGCTGGAAACCCACGTACCTGCGAACGTGCTTTGCAGCAGACCGCCGCCAATCGCCCAGTGATGGGTCAGCATCGCGGTGGATTCATGGAAGTTCGCATCCGGGGTCACCGGCTGGGGATTGAAGTAGTCAAGGCCGGCGTACCGCAAACTGTGAGGAGCGAAATGGAAGCTCGCGGTTAGGGTCTGCTTCGGAGTCAGAATGGCGTCCAACTGCGTGAAGGAATTGAAGGCGGTCGACCGGGTCAGGTTTTCCGGGTAAGGTAGCGTCCGCACCTCCTGATTATTGAAGAGGTATTCCGCGCCCTCCACAAAATAAAGTTTGTTCTTGACCAGCGGCCCACTCAGATTGAAGCGGGGTGAAGCATCGGCGATGCCCTCCATGTGTGCACTGCGGATGCGGAAATCGGGAAACGGATCGTTCAGACTGTAGGCCCATTTATCCCCGCCACGCCGCGTCTCAGCCGAAACCACGCCCGCAGTGAACTTCCCATACTGCGCTAGGTACGGCATCTCTGCGACTTGGATAGTCTGCACGCTGTCGATGGGCACGCTGAGGCCGAAACTGCCGGTCGCCGGGTCGGTGACATCAACCGAATTGACCAGCAACGCACTGTGATCTTCACCGAAACCAGCGATGCGCACCGAACCGTCCTTGGCGCGCACGATCCCCGGGATAAGAGGCAACGCATCGGTCAGAGTTGCGGGACGGGTCGAACTAATCTTTGCCTGTTCCAGCGGCAGAGTCTTCTGGCTGCTCTCAGTCTCAGTGATGGGGTTGGACGCCTCGCCCGTTACGGTGACGCTCTGCTGACTGAGAGCGGCACTGCTCATGACGACGTCCATGTCCTGAACCAGGGTGTCTGCGCCGATCTCGAGCATTGTTCCGGTATTGAGATAGCCCTGCTTGCTGATGGCCAGCGCATAATCTCCGACACCCGGAAGGGTGAGATTGACCTTGCCTGAGGCGTCAGTTGCCGAGGTGCTTAAGGATTTGTCGCCGACGCGGACCTCTACGGTAGCGTCAGGGACGGACTGGTTCTTCTCATCGATAACCGTGACAGCCACCACAAACGTCTTTACATCATTCGGGCCCGAGGCGAGAACAGCCCCACTGAATACAACGAGCGCCGCAGCCAATAGCAGCCACCGCCTAGCGAATATACAGACCGGACGCACGTCGTATAACTCGTGAATGAACCCATATCCACGCTGCAACTGTTGATCGCACGCGGATGAATACTCCGAACTGCGTACCAAACCAGCAATGTAGGCGAGAAAACAACCCGACTTTGCGAGATCAGGTTCGGTCTGCCGTCGAGCTGTTTCGTTGGGAGTCACGCGGGTGATAGTGCATCAGGCTTGCCAGAGTTCAGAGCTTGTAAGTCTTTGTCTTGCAATGTTCGGAGGGCTGCCCGATCGTTAGCGAATTGCCCGTAGTTGGGCAGTGACGGCACACAAGCAGGATGGTCCGTCAACGCCGGGAGGAAGAACAACGGCCGTGCGAATGGCAAACGGTTCTCCGGTTCAAGAATGATTCAGGCCTGATGGAGGACGGAAAAGAGTGTGAGGACGAAATGAAGTGTACAAGGCCCAAACCAGCCAATTCGTGCGGAACCATGGGTAAGTGCAGTGGCTCAAGCCGTAACCACCGGCTACGGTATCGTGGAGCTGACCGCTCCACATCCATGTATGCAAGGACAATTTCGGTCATGCTGTTTCTTGCAAATAGCTAGTCACCGGGGCCGTGAAAGCATGTGTCACTCCGCGCTCACTGAAATTCTCGACATTGATGCTCTCACCTGCGACTAGCACAACTACAGACCGCGAACCAACGCGATATGTTGTTTCTACTACTGGTTCTTCCGCATTCCATCCGCAGATATCATGTGGGGGATCCAGAGAAGTATCAATCCATCGCCGCCAGTTCTCTGTACCGTTCCTCGCTACCGGAAGTTCGAAATCGAGAGGTTCCCAATACGCATTGAACATGATGTGCGCCAGTACCCGTTCGTTCTTCAGTTCCCCGCCGATTGCGAGTGTGTGCGAGGAAGGCGACCAATCCGGCTGATTGAGTTTCACGCCGTGCCAGGCGTGTTTCACCTCGCGGGGAACCTGGCTTAGACTCAGGCGCCGGCGCTCATGTTCCACGTCCCGCATCACACGGCGCTCGATTAGCAACTTCACGAACCGGAAAACGTCGGCATGTCGGGACAGCAGATTCCAGTCGAACCAACTCGTATCACTGTCTTGGCAGTAAGCGTTATTGTTGCCGCGTTGACTACGCCGCACCTCGTCGCCCATAACAAACATCGGCACTCCGACCGAAAGCAAGGTCGCGGTGAAAAAGTTTTTTACCTGCCGGTTGCGCAAACTTTCGATTTGGGGATCGTCCGTCGGGCCTTCGACGCCGCAGTTCCAGCTTCGGTTCTCCTCGCGGCCATCACGGTTGTCCTCGCCGTTTTCTCCGTTGTGCTTCTGGTTGTAGGCGACGAGGTCGTTGAGGGTGAAGCCATCGTGGCACGCAACGAAATTGACGCTCTCTTCGGCCTCGCGCTCCCTCTGACCATAAATGCCTGGGCTGCCGAGCAGACGGTCGGCCATGCGCCCCACGGAGTCATTCGAGCCCCGGAAGAAGTCGCGGACACCATCGCGAAACTGATCGTTCCACTCCTTCCAGCTATCTCCCACGAAGCTGCCGACCTGATAAAGTCCTGCCGCGTCCCATGCCTCCGCAATCATCTTGGTACCAGCCAGCGCCGGATCGGACTCGATGTCCCACAGCACCGGAGGATTCGACAGGACCGCACCGGACGAATCGCGCGCAAGGACCGATGCAAGATCAAACCGGAAGCCATCCACATGCATTTCGTTCACCCAGTAACGGAGGCTGTCCATAATCATGCGGCGTGTTACTGGATGGTTCGCGTTGAGCGTGTTTCCTGTACCGGTGAAGTTCGCGTAACGTGATCGGTCTTCACCCAGGAGGTAGTAAGTTGGATTGTCAAGGCCGCGGAAGCATTGTGTTGGGCCGTCGTGTTCACCTTCCGCCGTGTGATTAAAGACTACGTCCAGAATGACTTCGATGCCGGCTCGGTGCAGCGCCTTCACCATGTCTCGAAATTCATCCACCGCGCCCAGCTGTTCCTGACGCGAGCTATATGCCTGGTGCGGTGCAAAAAATGCAACCGGGGAATAACCCCAGTAGTTTATTCGGCCTCCAGGCGCGTCCTGGGGATCAAACTGAAAGACGGGAAGCAGTTCGACTGCGGTAATCCCCAATTGCTGAAGGTAGGGGATCTTGTCGACTACTGCGGCGTACGTACCACGTTTCGATTCCGGCAGACCAGAGCTGGGATGTGCGGTAAAACCGCGCACATGCATCTCGTAAATGATAGTGCGCGACCACGGCCGCTTCAGGGGCACGTCGCCTTCCCAGTCATACGCGTGCGGGTCCGTGACCACGCTCTTCATGGCCGTCGCCATGTTGTCGCCTTCCCGACGGGCTGCCTCACGGGAATAGCTTTTTGGGACCACGATAGCGCGGGCATACGGGTCGAGCAGCAGCTTGGACGGATCAAACCTGAGACCCCGATCCGGCTGGAAGGGCCCGAAGGCCCGGAATCCGTAGATCTGACCCGCTTCCACCCCGGGCACGAATACGTGCCAGTAATGGTACGTGCGGTTTGCTAACGGATCGATGGGGATGACACGCGAAGGACGAGCGTCGTCTACCCGATCAAAAAGCAGCAGTTCAATGCTAGCTGCAGTCCGGGAGAAGATTGAGAAATTGGCACCGCCATTCATCAGCGTAGCTCCTATTGGAAAGCTACCGCCGGTCGTCGGGGCCGGAAACGGCTTCAGTCTTCGGGACGCCATTAGCTGCACCTCGGCGACAGGAGTTTGTCCTCGGCCAATCTCCCGTTCGCCAGCATGGACACCATGAACCGGTACAAGCTACGGTGTTCTGAAACCGCTCGTCGTTGTCGAACGGCGATGCAGAAATCCGAGGTGCGGTTCGTCATCGGCGCGTGATACCGAGGCCGTGAAGCTGGTTTTGGATTTCCTCAAGCGTGTGTTGCTCCGGCAGTCCGGCGGGTTGATCAACACCCCGCCGATGTGAAATCCTGATTCGGATCATTGCTTCAACCGCCTGATTTCGACTATCGAGAACGAAGGTCGAATAGAACGGAATAACCTCCAGGGAGCAGGAATGGTCGACACGATGCGAAATCTTTTCCACGATCTTCTGTAATTGGACGTAGCCCAGCGCGTAGTGAGGATCAGGACCCGGCACCATAAATTCATCCTTAATGTTTACTCCGTAGATCTCAACATCAAAGCCAGCCTGAACCCTTCGATTCACGGCCGAAGAGCTTCCATGCCTTTCCTCGAGCAAGAGGTAGTATGGCAACACCTCGTAGAAAGCGTGATGTTCCTTAATCAACGAGCGGAGATTGTGAGACATATCAATCTTCCTCCTAAGTCGTCGCATTGCCCCACGCCCTCGTCATCAACGAACGCAAGGTACTCGTCATATGCCTTCCTGATGCGCTCATTAGACCGCTGCTGGGCAGTCTGCAACCGGCCGTGGAACATGCGGTTGAATAGAGGCCAGCGTCAACTGCACCAAGACCCAGGAAACGGATGCGGCTTGTGCGCTTGTGCGCGAATAAGGCGAACAGGATTGGGTAGCCATGCTTCAGAACAAATTGGACAATATCGTTCATTCAGAAATCGCACTCCCGGGCAAGATGCCCTTGCGATCAAGCCGCTTGCACACATCCAATACGTAGGCCTCCTCGGCAAGGATCTTTGCTCCGAGTCTGCTGAAAGACGGCGGGGTTACTTCGCCCATAGAGTCCTCGAAGACGACCTCGGTTAGCATCCGAACGCATTGCGCATCATCGCTGCTAGATCCGCCTCCCGGCTTGACCATCAAGTCCTTCGCGGAATATTGCATTTCTGCGATTAGCATCGTTCCTCCGGTACACCAACAAAGTAGTATGCAGGCGCTATGCCAACCACGACCTCGCACCAAGCCATAGAAAAGATAGGGGTCTTGGCAATGCGGACCAGTGGACAGCCGCGCCCGAAACTCGGCAACGCCGGAATGTGGGCAGGTGGATGAGCAGGCCAAAGGCGATGGGCAGAGTGTACAGTGCAGACTGATAAGTGTCCTGCTCGCTTATTCGAGCGGCTAGTGGAATAGACTTGGCGAATGAGGGTTGCTGGTTGCGTCCGGCCAGCGCTACGAGCCCATCACTTCACCCTTGTCGAAAGGCCACTTCCAACCGCCAATCTCGGGGCTGTCGACTCCGTACTCGTAAGCATGACGCCGGCACGCAAGCTGGCAATCGCGAAATTCCTCTTTAGCATGCGCTCCTACCCTCTGCAGTTTTCCCACGCGGTCAATTGCGTCGATGGCGAGACTGAAGCGGTCTGTTTGATTGTTAATCGCCAGCTCCATGGGGGTGTTGATGTTTCCCTTCTCTTTGTAGCCGCGCACATGCAGGTTCCGATGATTTGTACGGCGGTAAGCGAGCCGGTGAATCAGCCAGGGGTAGCCATGGAAGTTAAAGATGATCGGCTTGTCGGTAGTGAAGAGAGAATCAAAGTCCGCATCCGTCAGGCCATGCGGATGTTCTGTGTTCGGTTGTAGTTTGAACAAGTCGACGACGTTGACGAAGCGGATCTTCAGGTCGGGGAACCGTCCTCTGAGTAATACTGTGGCAGCCAGAGCTTCTTGTGTTGGAATGTCGCCCGCTGCAGCCATGACAACGTCAGGGTCCTGATCTGCATCATTACTGGCCCATTTCCAGATGCCTATGCCTTTTGTGCAGTGAGTAATGGCAGCGTCAATATTCAGATACTGCAGGTGCCGCTGCTTGTCCGAGACGATAACATTGACGTAGTTTTCGGATCGCAGGCAGTGATCTGCTACGGACAGTAAACAATTCGCATCCGGCGGCAGATAGATGCGGGTAACTGCTGCACTCTTGTTGAGTACTACGTCGAGGAACCCGGGGTCCTGGTGAGTGAAGCCATTGTGATCCTGACGCCACACCGTTGAGGTAATAAGAAGATTGAGAGACGCGATCTTTCGGCGCCACGATAGCTGATTGCAGATGGACAACCATTTCGCATGCTGATTAAACATCGAGTCGATTACATGAACAAAGGCTTCATAGGATGAGAGAAAGCCGTTACGACCGGTCAGCAAATAGCCCTCGAGCATGCCCTCCATTGTGTGCTCGCTAAGCATTTCAATAACGCGTCCGTCAGAGGCCAGTTCTGTGCCATCACTGTCCTCGGGCAGAGTTCCTGCAATCCAGAACTTCTTCGAAGCCTGATAGATCGCATCCAGCTTGTTGGAAGTGTTCTCATCAGGCGCAAACACCCGAAAACTGCTCATGTTCGATTTCATGACGTCCCGCAGGAAACTACCCAGCGGTGGCACATTTTCGACTTCCAGAGTCCCTGGGCCGTCGATTTTGATGGCGTAGTCGCGAAAGTCCGGCAACCGTAGTTTTTCTCTGAGCTCTCCATTCACGTGAGGACTGGCGCTCATGCGCCGCGAGCCGGATGGCGCAATCTCGGCGAGTTCCGGCTGCAGCCGCCCGTTCTTGTCGAAGAGTTCCTCGATCTTGAATGACCGCATCCAGTCTTCCAGAATGCGCAGATGTTCGGGGTTGCTCTTGACGTCTGTCAACGGAACCTGGTGTGAGCGCCAAGAGCCTTCGATCCGATGTCCGTCCACCTCCGTCGGTGCGCCCCATCCCTTTGGCGAACGCAACACCACCATGGGCCAGCGCGGCCGGATTGCGGTCCCACTCTTGCGGCATTCTTCCTGATGCGACTTGATCTCGGCCACGCATCGCTCAAGTGTCGCGGCCATTGCCTGATGCATGCTGTCAGGGTCGGATCCTTCCACGAAGTAAGGATTCCAGCCGTAGCCGCGTAACAAGCTTTCCAATTCTTCGTGGGTAATTCTTGCCAGCAAAGTCGGGTTGTTGATCTTGTATCCGTTAAGGTGAAGTATCGGTAGGACAGCCCCATCGCGGATTGGATTTAGAAACTTGCTAATGTGCCACGAGGTCGCCAATGGGCCAGTTTCGGCTTCACCGTCACCCACTACAGCCGCGACGACTAGGTCAGGATTGTCGAACGCAGCTCCACAGGCATGCGAGAGGACATAGCCCAGTTCGCCTCCTTCGTGAATCGAGCCTGGGGTTTCCGGGGTGCAGTGACTGCCGATACCTCCCGGGAAGGAGAATTGCTTGAAGAATTCTTGGAGGCCTTTTTCGTCCTGAGTTTTTTCTGGGTAGATCTCAGTGTACGTGCCCTCCAAATACACAGGTGCCAGAACTCCTGGCGCGCCATGGCCCGGCCCCGCAAGAA
The DNA here is from genome assembly GCA_963837915.1 of uncultured Acidobacteriaceae bacterium. Taxonomy (GTDB): domain Bacteria; phylum Acidobacteriota; class Terriglobia; order Terriglobales; family Acidobacteriaceae; genus DASRAA01. The sequence continues at coordinate 161,964 of CAWIPZ010000036.1, read as the reverse complement.
AAATCATCTCAAGGTCATGTTTTTTTATCAGGCGACTCAGATGGATGTACATAAAGGCCAGACCGGGGCTCGCCCCCCAATGGCCCAAGAGCCGACTCTTAATGTGCTCTGGTTTCAGGGGTTCGCGTAACAGGGGGTTTGCCTGAAGATAGATCATTCCTAGAGCCAGGTACTTGCACGCACGCCAAAAGGCGTCGAGCTTGTTCAGTTCATCGACGCTTAGCGGCGCACCCGGGACAGTAGACCGCGCTGTACCCTCGGGCCTCAATGGCTCTGCCAAGTCGTGCGTATCTGCGAGCAATGTCATTTTCCGTCCTTCCTTCGCTGTTCGGTGGCCGTTAGTTAACGGCTCGCCAGTTCCAGTGGCTCCCCTCGTCTCTTTTTTGCAACTCACATTGAATCTCCACAATTTCCGCTACATCTGTCGGCGTGAGCGTGACCTCGGCGGCGAGGATTACAAACAGCATGTCGATGAGCGTGTCAGTCGGAATGCACGTCAGTTCTCCGAGCAAGTCGCACCCCCGGTGGAGCAAATCGAATATCGGATATTCATATCGCAATTCGAATGCACATTAAGGTGGATGCCCTTCGCAACTTTGGTAAGGCAGGTAGACTCGCGCACACGTCAGTACCCCACCACTGCAACACGGTTGTTGTGATCAGAAGGAAAGTGCTCACTTGCAACTTTCGCGGCCTTTTTGGCGAAGTCATTGGTCGCTTTCAGGTTGTCGCCGAAGAACCGCACCTTGCCGTCGATGTCGCGCTCCAGCAGCACCTTTCCCTCTTTATCCGTGAACTTACAATGAACCGTAATGGAGGTGGCCCCGCCAACCGTTGTGACGTTACGCTCTAGTTCACTGCCTTTCTTGAAGCCTGTAACCGAGGTGTGAAGAATAACGAGATTGGAGGCATCAATGGCATTCCGGTCACCGTCACGATAGACCTGGGAGAAGCCGCCTTCTTTCTGCAGCTGCTGGACCAGGTTCTCGTAGAGGGCGACCTGGAATTCAGCAGGAAGGTTGATCTCCCCGGGCTGGATCATCTCAACTTCGATCGCAGATGACGGTGATTTGGCTAGTGGATCGGCTTGCGCGCACAACAGGGGCGCAGCACTTAATCCGGCTATGAGTGCCCACAGAAGAATGGCAGTCTTGATGGTCTTCAACGTTGTTGCTCCTTTGCCTCAGATTGCTGAGTCGGGTCCGCTGTCGAGTCTTGTTTCGACGGGATGCTGGTATGAGCACCCTGCGCGAGCAGCGACTCTTTGATCAATTCAGCCTTGCCAACCGGCATGGTAAAAACGGCCCCGTGAAGGCCGCCGTTTGAATCCCGATATTGAATCGTAAGGGTGTCGATCTTGTTTCGTAAGAGACTGATTGCCCGACCAGCTCCGTACGGGGCGAGCATAGTAAGCGTGCCCATAGTGCCCCGGATAACACGCTGACTGTCATTTCCAGTGACAACGTCTTGGATGGACACCGCAGAAACATCGCAACTACTCTTCGAGCTAGCGAAGGTGAGCGCACCATTCTCGACCGTCAGGGTACCTTTGGTGTCTTCCTTGATATCTGCCAAGCCTGTGACGTGCACCGCCTCCGCCGCCGCCGGCGCCGATTGGGTCTGGCTCAGCGAAACGACACTCCCGAGCAAGAGCAGAAGGGGTAGTAATGTTGCCTGTGCAAATTTCACGACTAAAAGTCCTTTCCTAAACCTGTAGTGCGACCGGCCGTTAGCTCTGCCTGATTGGCTCCGGTTGTAGGTTGCGTTGTGGTCAACTTCGTCAATCTCAGTTAAGGCAAACGCAAGGTGAATGGTGCGTCCGAATCAACTGTCCATAAAATACCGGAGACAAATGCTGAGTGTGTCCGCAATCACAAGCAGGAATACAGTCCCATAGGTGGCAAGGATTGCGAGAAGCCGCAATGGGTCGTCACCTGCCTGAAGTAAGACAACAATTAAGAAAGCAATAGGGACAATCAAGGTCAGCGAGTTGACCGTCACGAGCACTTTCCAGAACCTTGTTTTACGATCATTGTCTTTCATTGTTTCTCCTTGAAAGACCAGCAGGGTTATTTCTCACTCTTCTTCGGCCATCACCGGAACAACCGCCTCACGCGCCCCCTGATATCGCAGTTTCCGGCCAGACGGTCAATTCACACGCTCGGGTGCGACTTCCACCTATGTAGTGCAGATCGCGTGCCAATCGATACCTTTCGTTAAGCTCTTGCTTCTCAGTGAACGCCGGCATCTCGCCACGCTTCCCATGCCCTCATCTGGGCAGCATGACCGTAAACGAGCATCAGCTGGCCGGCGACGGGACTCCGGTGGTGCCGACGCCGAATGGCATCTGCGCAGCGAGGGTCTCGCTGGGGCATGCGATTCGCGAAGATATGAGAAGCCGATGCTATGCAAACACATGAAACTTTAACATCGTTGAAGACTTCGCCTTATTGTTCCTCCATTTGGTACATCAATTGCTGCGTGATAAAGGTGAATCAAAACAGATTCATGCTGGACGGACTACCGAAAAGTGCGATCCTCCCAATTCCAGCAGAATTCCCCCGGGAATCAGAAAGGGGGCAGAGGTCGGGTACGGAGGATAGATCCGTCGTTTTTACAAGGACAGGGTGAGATGCCACCTAGGCAATTGTGACCTCGTATTCGGCGAAGCGGCGAAGGCTCAGGCCCGGGACGAGTGTCTATGACTGAACCGGTTGGCGGTCCCCTGCAAACGCCGATAAAACGGTCGCACTTCAACCCGCAGGAATACAGGTCGGCCTCTAAACAGACGGGCCGATCCAGGGAGCTGGAAAACGACGATGGGAAAGAAATCTAAGAACGACAAAAAACATGAATCAAGGCTGGACAGCAACACTCAACAGTCCGGCGTCAACGGCCAACCGAAGATCGGCAAGAATGACTACGAGGCTGAGATTTTCAAGCTACAGGTTGAGCTGGTCAAGCTCCAGGACTGGGTCAAGGCGACCAACGCCCGCATTGTGATCGTTTTCGAAGGACGAGACGCTGCCGGCAAAGGCGGGATGATCAAGCGCATCACGGAGCGTGTCAGCCCGCGCATCTTTCGCGTGGTCGCCCTCCCTGCGCCAACCGAGAGACAGAAGACGCAGCTCGCTGCCCAGCGCTACATTGAACAACTGCCCGCCGGAGGCGAAGTCGTCATCTTCGACCGGAGCTGGTATAACCGCGCCGGTGTTGAGTACGTGATGGGCTTTTGTACCGATGAAGAGCACAGGGAATTTCTCAGGGACTGTCCGATCTTCGAGGGCTTTCTGATCAGCCAGGGCATCATCCTTCTGAAGTACTGGCTCGAAGTATCGGAAAAGGAACAGCACAAGCGCTTCCTCGCGCGAATTGAAGATCCTTCCAAGCGTTGGAAGCTTAGTCCTATGGACTTGGAATCCCACCGCCGTTGGCACGACTACTCCCGCGCCCGGGATGCGATGCTTGGAGCCACGGACACAGTAGCGTCGCCCTGGTACATCGTTCCGTCAGACGACAAAAAGCGCGCCCGCCTGAACTGCATGGCGCACTTACTCAGCAGCATCCCGTACGAGGAGATTCCTTTTACGCCTCCCAAGCTTCCGCCAAGGCAAAAGCCGAAAGGGTACGTAGAGCCGAAGCAGAAGCATCGAACCGTCCCGCAGGTCTGGTAGGCATGCCAGCATGTCGACGCGTACATGGTTTCGTGCTTTGCCAGAGTGGCTGCTCTCATACCATGCGGATTGGCTGCGGCCCGACATCGTCGCCGGGCTGACCACCGGAGCGGTAATCATTCCCAAGGCGATGGCGTATGCCATGATGGCCGGGCTGCCGGTGCAGGTAGGCCTCTATACAGCCCTGGTGCCGATGGTGATCTACGCGGTGCTTGGAACCTCGCGCGTGCTCAGCGTCAGCACGACCACAACGTTGGCGATCCTGACCGCCGCTCAGTTGGGGCAGGTCGTGCCCAACGGCAACCCTGCAGCCTTGCTGAGAGCGTCAGTGACGTTGACGCTGCTTGTGGGGGCGGCACTTTTGATGGCGTGCCTGCTGCGCCTGGGAAGCGTGGCGAACTTTATCTCCGAGCCGGTGCTCGTCGGTTTCAGAGCCGGCATCGGGCTGGTCATTGTAGTGGACCAGATTCCGAAGATCCTTGGCATCCACTTCACCAGAGGAACATTTGTTCAGAACGTCCTCTCGATAGTTCACACCCTTCCAAAAACGTCGTTAGCAACGCTGGCCGTCGGGCTCACAGTACTTGTGATTCTGCTGACCATGGAGCGTTTCCTGCCGAAACTGCCAGCTCCGTTGCTGGCGGTAGCTGCTGCGATAGCGGGCGCGTACTTCTTGAATTTGCAACCTCGGGGTGTCGAACTCGTGGGCCACATACCGCCAGGACTGCCCTCGCTGGTAAAGCCAGACCTTTCGTTAGTAACCGTGCTGTGGCCCGGCGCATTAGGGATTGCCTTGATGAGTTTCACAGAGACGGTTGCAGCCGGCCGAGCCTTCGCGCGAAATGACGAGCCGGCGCCGCGAGCAGACAGAGAGCTGCTTGCAACCGGACTCGCCAATGTCGGCGGCGCGCTCTTCGGTGCAATGCCGGGCGGCGGCGGCACAACCCAGACGGCGGTCAATGTCCGCGCGGGAGCTCGCACGCAATTAGCCGAGATAGTAACCGCGGCGATGGCACTGGTAACAACCCTCCTCCTCGCTCCGGTCGTTGCGATGATGCCGCAAGCTGCATTGGCGGCGCTGGTGATTGTGTATTCCGTCGGACTTATTAGGCCGATCGAGTTCCGTGAGATTCTTAGCATTCGCAGGACCGAATTTTCATGGGCGATCGTGGCCTTCGCAGGGGTCGTGCTCGCCGGCACCCTGAAGGGAGTCGTCGTAGCGATAATCGTTTCCCTGGTCACACTGGCGTACCACGTAGCCAATCCTCCTGTGTATGTCCTGCGGCGCAAGCCCGGAACCAACGTATTCCGGCCGGAATCGCCGGAACATCCCGAGGATGAGAGTTTTCCTGGCCTTCTGCTGCTGAGGCCGGAAGGTCCAATTTTCTTTGCCAATGCGGCACAGATCGTACACAAGATTGAGCCGCTGGTCAGGGAAACACAACCGAATGTCGTCGCGGTGGACGCTAGCGGAATCCTCGACATGGAGTACACCGCGCTCAAAATGTTCGCGCAATTTGCGAAGAGGCAAGGCCAGGATGGCATTCAACTGTGGCTGATTGGCATGAATCCCGGAGTTTTGGCGGTCGTACAACGATCACCGCTGGGACAGATCCTGCGACGTGAAGGAATGCATTTTAATCTGGAGATTGCCGTTGGACGCTACCTGAGGGATGAACTTGTACGGATGGACAGTGAGAACGGCATGAATCATGGATGTCAATAGCCAACTTCGGGCGATGCTCAGTGGACAGATCTCCCTATTGTTCAGCGGCGCGAGCTTCTTTGTCGTCGGTTTGGTAACCCTTGCGGTCGCCGCGATTAGGTGGCATAGCGGCCGGCGTGGTGGGGGCGTGCGCGGTGTCGTCTATCTGGGCATCTGGAGCACGATGTACGGTATCAACCGGCTCGCTGAGTGCTCGGCGCTCGTCACTACCTTGCCGCACTCGCTGCAGTCATGTATTCCGTACATCGATATGGCAATTACTTATCTGCTAATGGTCGCCGCTGCTCTTTCGTTCCGGGAGCTCGTCGTCGGCAAGCTGCGGCAGTTTGTAACCACACTTGCCTTGAGCGGCCTACTCATTGCTCTTTTGGCAGTGGGTTGGTTTGTAGTGACTGGCGAAGAATACACTCTGATCTGGTATAACAACCTCATCGGCGCCGGCGTTCTCATTGTGTTGCTGGTCTTCCTTTCAGTCCCTAGCCTCAACCGAAAGTATGGCATGCTGCAAGATCGCGGAGTGCTGCTGATGGGCTGCAGCCTATTCGGCATCGAAGCCCTTTACGTAAGCGTGATGCGGCCTCTTGGACTGGGTCATGATATCGGCAGCAGATGGGACGATTTCGGTTTCGCTGCCTTGCTCTCGTCCTTGGCCTATGTGGACTTGCAGCGTGTTTATGCGAACGAACGCCGCCTCTCAACGATACAGAACGAACTCGCGATCGCCCGGCAGTTGCAGTTTTCGATTCTGCCGACAGCCACGCCGGACCGTTGCGGCCTGCGCATTGCTGCTACCTACGAGCCGATGACCGAAGTGGCAGGGGACTTTTACGAATTTCTGCGGGTGGACAAGCACCGCATCGGCTTTCTTATCACCGACGTCTCCGGTCACGGCGTACCCGCCGCCCTCATAGCTTCCATGATCAAAGTGGCCGCGCAGTCGGTTGCGTCACTAGCTGCTAATCCTCCGGAGCTGCTTCGCCAGCTACGGAACATTCTGTCAGGAGACTTGCGGGGCCAGTTCGTCTCTGCAGCATACCTCTGGATCGACACCGAAACCGGAATTGCCCGCTACTCTGCCGCGGGACATCCGCCACTCTTACATTGGTGTGCCGCCGACCGCTCGCTCGCACGCATAACCAGCAACGGGACGCTTTTCGGCGTCCCTTTTGAGACCGAATATCCGGTACGTGAGCTGACCTGCTCCCCGGGTGACCGGTTCCTGCTCTATACCGATGGCATAAGCGAACCCGAGAACGAAGTGGGTGAGGCGTTCGGCGACAGCAAGCTGGAAGAGATCGTGTGTGGCGGCTCATCGCTACCCGCCGATGAATTATCACGGCAAATTCTGACGCAACTCAGCTTATGGCAGCCGGCCTCGACTCCGCAGCAGGATGACCTGACTTTGATTGTGATCGAAGCGCTCTAGCTTACGTTTTCTCTGGAACTCGCCATGGTTGGATGTTCCAGACTTCCGCTGCGTACTCGGCATTGGTGCGGTCGCTGGAGAACTGTCCCGAGCCCGCCCCATTCAACATGGCCTTGCGCGCCCACTCGTCAAGGTTAGCGTACAAGGCACGCAGCCGCCTGTCAGGTTAGGACTCTGCTTAAGGCGGGCTCTGGCTCGTGCCGATGAATCCTGAATCACGGCTTCCCGGCCGGAGTAAAACTCTTGGCGGTGCCTACCTCTGAAGCGAACGTGCCTCGCGAGCCATTGTGGGCAGTCGTGGGAAAATTGGCAGTTCGCTCCGCATCTTCGGTCAAACGGATCGCTTCCTTCGTCTGTTGCAGGGAGACGAGTATGGAGTTCCTTGAAACGCGGCGCACGATAGGATTGACCACCCAGCGTAGCGCAGTCGGAATGTCGCGACTCAAGGCAATCGCCTCTACTTCCACGTAGGTTCCGCCGTCTCTTTGCTCAAATCTGGCGACGCTGTACAGGCTCCAGACGTAGCCGCTGCCATGATCCGGCGGAAGCTTCTGCTCGTCCGGGCGGCCGTAGTGCCGGATCTCTTGCACTTGCGTGGTCTGCGTGGTGCTGTACCATCGCTGATCGTCGATTTTGAAATAGCAGGTTTCGTATTCCATATCCAGCGCCGTCTCGGCTACGACCTCTTTGTTCACTACACGCATGGAATATTTTTCACAGGGCCCGTACCTGCTGAGCAACTTGGAATCAACAACCGTTGGCTTGTAATACTCCTTGTAGTTGCTGTAATCACGGACGGCGGACAAAACGTCTTTGATACTGACGTTTGGAAGAAAGGCCGCGCCCACCCAATCGTGGATCAATCCTGAGGGCACCGGTTTTGGGTTTTCCTTCCCGACGGACGAGACCAGAATCTCACCATCACGGACACGCTGAAGGCGCTCGGGCTTCTGGTCGACCCAGAGAAAGGGTGTTTGGGAGGTCATCTGTGGACGGGCAGCATCGAGGTATGCGTTCCAATGGGCTAAAGTGTCTTGCCTCAACTCAGCCGCATGGGAGAGCGAGGGCACGACAAGACAACCCAAATATAGTGGAATGGCAATTAGGGCTCGGAGTGTGCGGAAGCTGTAACGACTGCCAAAGCTTGCCTGTCTTGCTGAGGGCTCTTTCATGGTTGGACACCTCTTGTTCTTCGCGCCAGTCGATGGATTTAAACGACAGAATCTCCAACTTGCGCACTACTTGATCTGTAGAGCAAGACAGATGCCAATGTGTGATCAATGTAAGTGGCTGAGAAATCATGGATTAACGAACTGAGGATGGACCGCATATCGGCGGTAATGGATTTCTGCCCACATTTGGGCGGGTTTTTGGGCCGCACGTACTTTAGCGAGGCAGGGTTCGGTCGGTCGAAGAATTCATCCAGGTGACTGCCAGTTAACTCTTGCGTCGCTGGATATTGCGCAAAGGAATGCAGCATTGGTGGCCTTGCGCACCGGACCCTGCCACTGCTACCGCGACGCGCAACTCGGACTCGCTAGGATCAAGTCGGTCACGGTAAGTGTGCCATCGTTCTCGGTTGACTTCACGACAGCCACCCTGACCTCCGTATCGAGAAAAGCCTGGAGATGGAAGCTGTCACTCTTAAGCGGCGCCCACCATTGCGAACTTGCACCATGCAGTGCGTACTGACCTGCACCGGGACCTCGCTCCAGACAGCCGGACAGCCAGGTCACTTCGGGGGCGCGCTGATCGGCCGTCGCGGGACCTCTGTTGCCGTTCGGGGTTGTCATCGGGTTCTGCGCGCATCCGGCTATCGCAATGCCGGCCACCAGGCTGGCCTCAAGCAGCCACAATGCAAACGTCTTTTTCATGTTCATGATGCTCTCCATATAAGATTGCTCACCTTTCTGAGGTGTTATGCCTCTACTAGCTAAAGATTCCAACTCTGCACAGCAAATAGGCCTTGAAGTGTGGCCGACCGAACTCCTCGTGTGGTTTGATCTTCTTGCGTCTCTCTCCACGGCAACCCACTCCTCCGCGCCTCAGAGACAGGAGTCCGCCTGAGCCAATGTTCTGCTCGACAGCATAGAGACCAGAAACTTAGTGCAAGCGACGCTATTCTGAAACCGCTCGTCGTTGTCCAGGGTCGAGGAGGAGATGTAATACTCGGTCAGCGCGAGGTGTCGGTTCTGGTCAATCAGCCAATCGCTCCAGGTCCGCAGCCGAGCGCTTTGCTTTTCGAGTTCCTCCAATGCCTGTTGATCGGCATCGTTCGCGGCGGAAAGAGCGGCCAGTATTAGCGCATCGTCAACTTCGGCGAGATCGTTTTGAATCCAGAACTCGCCAAGCGGGAAACCTCTCCTGATGGAGTTTTCGATCTTTCGTTCAGTCAGCTCCATCTTGAACGCGCCGTTCAGGCCGGCCGAGGCAAATGCTGATGACATTGTTACGGGCTTCGGTTCTTCCGGCCCAGATTTTGACCACACATTGACCACAATTGTGTGTTCGCCGCTGTCACTGCTTCCTTGCTGCTGAGTCACAACAGTGTTGGTAGATTGTGCGTTCACGTCTTGCGCAGGCGTCGAAATCACGAGCGCCCCAGCGATTAAGAATGCCAGCTTCCAATGCCGTTTCACATCGACCTCCTCTATACCCCAAATGTCCATTTAGGTCGCAACCGAAAAATGTAGGTTGCGGAAGTTGCGTCGACTGCATCTCTGTCAGCCGGTTCTTCTGTAAACGTCTTGTACCACTCAAGCGCCGTACAGTAGGCGCCCACAGCAGATTGAAGCGGCACGTCCAGCAACAACACGCAGTCCTCGAACGAAGCGGCGTGGCAGCCGTGAAGAACCAGAACAGTCCGAGCCAAAACGTCGAGCTGCTGCACGACTTCACCTGCATCCAGCTCCTGGAGCTTTCGAATCTCGCCCCATGAAAGAGGCCCGTGGCTATTGTGCGAGCAAGTCCAGTCAGCGTATCGTTTGGCAGTTTCCTGGATCGATGAACGGACGGCGTTCAGTGCAGTGCGGCCAGTAGCCAAATGTGCCCAAAGCACCAGCCAGTCACGAAATTCGCGGCTACTGGTCTCGGCAAGACCTGTTGCGTCGATAACCGATCGCTCCGCCATTTCTGCAGTTCCCGTGATCATCAGAGCGGTCCAGTACAGACTCTCGCCTTGGTCAGCAAAAGGATCCTCGATCTCGTTCGTGCTGAGTACCCGTGCGATTCGTTTCTGTTGCTTCCTTGTCAGGTGCAGCCAATACATGCATCACCTTCGCGCCGTCAATTTCTCGATCTTCAGAGCTTGCAAGAGTCGGGGCGACGGACGTAATAGGTAATGCAGCCCGCGTGCCAATCAGTGTTTGCCGCAAGTTGCTGAAATCAAAACGCCTTTACCAATGCAGACTGAATCTGCCCTGACCAAATGCAGGCGGCTGACGAAACTCCAGTAATCAGTCTGCGGATAGGCAAGCGAGCATTGAAGCGTAACTGGCAAAGAAAGTGACGCAACGACCGAAAAGGACAGGAGGTTAAGATGTGGCGGCGTTATGGGCGCCGCCTTGGTTTGCAATCCTTTCAACAGCAAGGCGCCCTCGTACAAGAGTCTCTGAATGTTATGGACTTTCGTTATTGAGAAAACGGTGGTGTTCCTCCAGAGGTGAGAGTCTGGCGCAATAGTCCATCCACCTTTCGTTGTTGCTCCCTGGTCAGCGTGTTATAGAGCTTGGTCTCAAGCTGCGAATTCGCCAAGATCATCTGCTTGATAATTTGCGACTGTTCTGCCGCGAGAGCCTGAACCTCCCTGTCGTCAACTTTCCCGTTCAGTTTCATCGCAAGCAGCTTGCTACGGCTCTTTTCGAGCCGGTCTACGAGTGGTTGTACCTGCCTGCACTGTTCGGTGACCTGTGCCTCAAGCGCCTGCATTTCTAGCGGAGTGAGCTGGAGGTAGTCAACGAGCTGGTTAGGAATGTCAGGCGAGCAGACCACCGGAGGAATAGCGAAGGAGCTCCCGGAAACCTGGGGTGCACTATTCGCCTGCGCGTAACTTTGTGACGGAGTGCTCTCCTGCGACGGCTGGTAGAGCGTACGTAGGAGCTGGAAGCGAGACAGTGCAACATAATAGCGTTCCAGGCTGAGGTATTCCGCTTGATCGCGGCTGATCTTGCCTTCACGAGAGGCCTGTGCAATTTCGGCTAACTCTGCCGACATCGTTCCCACAACCTCTTCCAGCCGGTCTTGATAGGTGCCTGCGTCCTGCGAACCCGCAGGTGCTTGTAGTTGAGTAGCATGGCTGGTTGCGCTGCCCGAGTTTTGCTGCGCGAAGTTTGCGATTGGGCCCTCCGCGCTTTGTACGCCGCTACTCTCTTGAGCATTGGCGGAAATCGCCAGCGCACACGTTAGCAGGAATCCGATACTCCACTGTAATTTCACTTTAAGTTCTCCTCTTACTTGCCGGTCTGCGGCGGATAGTTCTTGAAAAGCTTGGCCATGGATTTTTGAAGAATTCTGTAGTTCTTATCAGGGTCTCTCTTGAGGTCAATGGTTTTGGTGCCGTCTCCGCGCCAGACTAACTGCTTTCTTGCAGGATCATAGAGGTCAACGAGCAGCGTTCCGACAGGAATAGTGGATGTTTGGCCAGTGACTGTACCGCTGCTGAATCCGCCCCATCCCCAAGGGCCGCCGCCGTCACCAAATGCCGACAAGTTGATGCCTTTTTCCTCCCTGACAATGGCGTGATAAGCGACCTGGAGGTCCGCGCCACTGTCGACCCTGGTCAGGCCTTTCTGCGCGAGTTGTTCGTCGACTGCACGCTTAATGGACTGATCGATCAACTGGTCCGGCACCGCGCCGCCGGGACCTGGGAGGTCGACCCATTGGTAAGTTGTGTAGGCTCCAAAGTTCGCGCTTTGGTCGTAGTTGTAGTGAACATCCTGTGCATAGAGAGAAGTCATAAAAATGATGAACACAGGTAAAAGTGACAGTCGTTGAATAAACCGCATTGGACTTCCTTTCCGCTAAGATGCTCTGCTTCGTATGAAGCGGAATCCTCGATCGATTAGTCCTGAGATTTGAAGCTACCGACAAATGGGCTTCTGCTTATTATTGGCACGCCATGAGACTGGCCCAGAATGTCATTCCAGGTGATTGCGTCATCGCCTACCCGAACCAGGACTTCACGGCCAACTACATACTGGATCATTCCCGATGGCGGTGGAGACTTGGTCACGACAACATAGAGCGTCCGGTTTACTTTCAATGACACCTCGTAAAGCGCGTCATCGGGATTCGAGTTTTCCGCAGACGGATGCGGATTAACCGCGATGATCGTCGCCGGCTGATATCCCGAACTGGTCGCTGAAGTTTGAGCAAGCACCAACATTGGCAAACACAAAAACAATATTGCTGGTAAGACCTTTGACATCACATTGCTCCTCGGGCGGCCGTATGCCGCATGTCTTCTACAACATGTTGCTCGGAACGGTTGATGGCCATTGTTTCGATCGAATAGTCGAACTCAGCGCCGCAGTCACAGCAAACGCGATAGGTTCGTCTGCGAATGGTGAAGACGCGGCTGAGATTGGGGTGATGACACCCAAACAGTAAATTAAGCAGGGTTGCAATCTTCATCGTTCACACCTCCTCGACGGGCTCCGGTCGTTGCTACTGTTAGGAACGGTGCACGTCTGGTACCAAAATGATCAATGCGTAACTGCTGAGCAGCCTTAGGATTAGCGGCTGCCACGGCAGTAATTGTCTGCCCTGATACCGGCATTTACCCTTTCACTGGCACTGGGCACGGCTGCACGTTCCAGATTTCGTTCGCGTATTCGGCAATGGTGCGGTCGCTGGAGAACTTGCCCGACCCCGCCACATTTAAGATGGCCTTACGCGCCCACTCATCAGGGTTGGCGTACAAGGCAAGCAGCCGGTCATCCGCCTCCAGATATGGCTTCAGGTCGGCGAGGTTCATATAGTGATCTCCGTTGGTCAATAACATGTCGCGGAGCGGGTTGAAGACCCCCGATTCGTTGCGACTAAAGTAGTCGGAGAAGATCAGGTCCAACGCCTCTCGGGTTTCTCGCTCGTGTTCGTAGTGCCAGTGTGGGTTGTACGATCCACGACTGGCCAACACCTGCTGGGCAGTCAGACCGAAGAGAAAGAAGTTCTCCTCTCCTGCCTCTGCCGCCATCTCGATGGTTGCGCCGTCGCGTGTGCCGATAGTCAACGCGCCGTTCATCATGAATTTCATGTTGCTTGTGCCGCTGGCTTCGTACCCTGCCGTCGATATCTGGTTGGATACGTCACTTGCGGGAATCAAGTGCTCAGCCAGCGAGACGCAGTACTCAGGCAGAAACACAACCTTGAGCCGGCCCCGTACTGCGGGGTCGCCGTCGATTGTGCCCGCAAGATTGTTAATGAACTTGATAATCAGTTTAGCGAGCCGATATGCGGGGGCAGCCTTGCCGGCAAAGAAGAATATCCGGGGCTGCATATCCAAGTCCGGGTTCTGACATAGCCGGTTGTACAGCACTACGATTCTCAGGGCGTTTAGCAGCTGGCGTTTGTACTCGTGAATACGTTTAATTTGGCAATCGAAGATCGCGTCCGGGTCCAGCACCTGCCCGGTTGACCACTTCAACCATTCACAGAATTCTCGCTTGGCACTGCGCTTTGCCTTCAGGAAGTCGTCGCGGCAGCCCTTGTCAGCCACGAAAGCTTTCAGCTTGCTGAGTTCGCTTAGATCGCTGCTCCAGCCGTCTCCAATCGTGTCTGTGATGAGCTGGGAGAGCTGAGGATTGCACAGTAGCAGCCAGCGCCGGGGCGTGACTCCGTTCGTCTTGTTGTTGAAGCGTTCGGGGTAGATCTCTGCCAAGTCCTTTAGTGTCGTCTCCCGAAGTAGGTTCGAATGAATCTCCGCCACACCGTTCGTGCTGTGCGAACCGACGACCGCCAGATGCGCCATGCGAACCTTCCTGGCAACGCCCTCTTCGATGAGGCTCACGCGCTGAGCACGGCCGTCATCTGCTGGAAACACCCGGCGAACATCGCCCAGGAAACGTCGATTGATTTCGTAGATGATCTCGAGCTGTCTTGGCAATAGATCTTCGAACCATGCCACTGGCCACTTCTCAAGGGCCTCGGGCAGCAATGTGTGGTTGGTGTACGCTAGGGTCTTCTGTGTAATACCCCAAGCGTCGTCCCACCCAAGTTGTTCCTGGTCAACCAAGATTCGCATCAGCTCTGGCACGGCCAGAGACGGGTGCGTGTCGTTCATCTGGAATGCGACTTTCTCGGGAAACGATTGCCAATCCAAGTTGCTATGCCGGAAACGTCGAACCGCGTCGGTCAAGGAACAGGCGACAAGGAAGTACTCCTGTAAGAGACGTAATGCTTGCCCCCTGAAATCCGAATCGTCGGGATAAAGGACCCGCGTCAGCGTTTCGGCCGACAGAGTCTGGGTGAATGCTTCTACAAAGTCCCCATGGGAAAACTCTTCAAAGTCGAAATAGTCTGGCGCGGCGGCAGCCCACAGGCGAAGAGTATTGATCGTGGAGCCGCCATAGCCGATTACCGGGCGGTCAAATGGCACGCCGATTAAAGTCGATGGACGTCCTGGGACGGGGCGTAAACTGCCTCCAGTGAGTTCAAAGGAACAAGCCAGGCTGATTTCCACCTTCTCGTTTGGGCGTGCGACCTCCCACGGGTCAGGGGAACGAAGCCAGTTGTCGGGCGTCTCCTGCTGCCATCCGTCTCGGATGGATTGCCGGAAAATGCCGTACTCATACCGCAGTCCGTAACCCATGGCCGGGAGCTGCATAGTGGCGGCGGATTCCATGAAGCACGCCGCTAAACGTCCCAGCCCGCCGTTACCGAGGCCGGCATCGGGCTCCTGCTCCAAGATCTCGAGCAGGTTGAGTTTCTTTTCCTCGATCACCTGGTGCGACAGTGGGCCAAGCAGAAGATTTGTAACGTTGTTCTGCAGCGAGCGGCCGATGAGGAATTCCATCGAGAGGTAGTAAAGCCGCTTAGGATTGTGCTGTTCGTAGGTCTTCTCTGTTAGAAGCCATCGCTGCGAAAGAATGTCGCGCACCGACCGGGCCAGGGCCTCGAACCGGTCGCGCGCGGTTGCCGCCTCGAGAGCGACGCCATTGTCGAACAACAGGTGCTGTTCGTACAGGGCTTCGTCCGTCCCGGCGAATTGCACGGGACCGCATCCGTATTGAGTGTTGATGAGTGCGACAGCATCCTGCAATGCATCACGCTGCGCGACAGCCTTAATGCTCATATTCGAGTCTCCAGAGATCCTGAAATCGGTGCCGACGGAGGCTTCAGGTTTAATCGGATCAGATCATGCCGGCCGCCCGAGCCGAACTCTTGCCCGAGGCGATACCGGCGGACCAGATAGCGGGCGCCGAAAATCGCAAGTACGGCGACCAATAGAGCTGTGAATACAGTCCCAGCTCTACTGGCGTAGCCAGCCGCGCGGTCCAAATCATCGCTGAAGGCATAACCGAGTCCGGCGTAAGCGCACGAATAAAGTCCGGCGCCAACTGCATCAAGGGCAGCGAACTGGACGCGGCTTGTGCCAGATGTACCAGCCAGGGGAGGCGTTACTGCGTCAAGCCCTGGGACGAATTTGGCGATGAAGAGAATGGAGGGCCCATACCTGGCAAAGGTCTTCTTAGCCCTTCGGTTGTGGGCCTCAGGGTCTCGCGTAAGACGGTGTATGAAATGTAAAACCCTGTCGCCCTTGTGCCGTCCCGCCTCGTACCACGGCCAGTCGGCTAGAACACAGGCAGTGACAGCGAGAACGAGGGCGACGACGAGTCCCATCTTCCCGGCAGCTGCGAGCGCGCCCGCGGCAATGAGAAAGAGTGGTCCCGGTATAGGGAATCCTAGCTGGTGCGCGAATATGGCACCAAAGAGAACGGAGTAGCCATGCTTCGTAACGAAGTCGAGAACAGAGTGCATTTATCTCCCGCGAAATTCCGTCACTATGTTGGTATTGGCAACTCGACTGCCATACAGCAGTGCTCAGAAGTCAGTGAAAATGCAGGATCGACTACTACAATGGTGGGACGGAGGACGGGCACACCACGACGGGACACGGGCACTGACCGAATCTGGGCAGCAACTGTCGCCAGAGAAGGCGGTTAAATCGCAAAGTCTTACCATTTATGAACGGAGCGCTGCTGGGATCACGCAGGCCGGGAGCCTGAATCGCAGGTAGGCTGGGTAAATCCGTTGGAAGCCCTGGAGCTGGCGAAGATCTGCTCCGGCGTTTGGTTCATATACTGCGGAAATAAGCTGCACGCGATGAATTGCAGACCGGTCTCCAACATATGCTTTTCGACCTCCGTGAGGCGTCTATCCCCAAATCCATCCGCAGATGCAGCGGACTACTTCGAAGACGTGCTGCTTCCTTAACTCACCCTTACAATGCGGGCACGATGTAGTCCACATGACGACCTCCGTGATGTACCCCGTAAGGCGCAGCGTTGCACGCTCTGCGACTCCCGATGTAAATGATGGCTTCCATTTAATCTCCCTGAGTCTCATTACCAGGCGATGTACTGGTGAGAATGAAACAAGGCTACTGTCGATAATGAGCTTCCGTGATGCCGAGGCGGCGAATTTTGTGTTGTAGGGTCGTCCGCGCCAACCCAAGCCGTTCGGCCGCTCCTCCATTGCCTGCTACACGTCCTGCTGCAGCGCTTAAAGCATTAATGATTACCTGACGCTCAGCCTCACGGAAGGTAGAGCCCGAGACAGAAACATTGCGAGGGCAAGGCACCAGTGCTTCGCCCATGGGTACTTTCAGTTCTTCGGCGGGGGAAAGTATCACCGCGCGCTCGATGAAGTTCGCCAACTCCCGAACATTGCCCCTCCATGGATTGTTCGTTAGAGCTTCCATGGTTGCTCTTGGTATGCGCGTTATCTGTTTTCGCATCCGCCGCGAGAATTTCGACACAAAATAGTTCACCAGGAGCGGGATGTCCTCGCGTCTCTCCCGGAGAGGCGGGATCACAATCGGAAAGACATTGAGGCGGTAGAAAAGGTCCTCACGAAACTTCTCGTCCCGGATCATGACGGGAAGGTCGCGATGGGTGGCGGCAATGATGCGCACATTGACGCTTATCGTGTTAGCGCTTCCCAGGCGTTCGAACTCCTGCTCCTGCACCGCGCGCAGTAGTTTCGGCTGCAGTTCAAGGCTGATATCGCCGATTTCATCCAGAAACAGCGAACCCTGGTCCGCCAGTTCGAATCTTCCCTTTTTCTGGTTGAGGGCCCCGGTGAAAGCCCCCTTCTCGTGACCGAACAGTTCGCTCTCCAGCAGTCCAGACGGAATAGCGGCACAGTTCATGCAAACGAAGTTGCGCCGGGCACGGGGACTCAGGTTGTGAATGGCGCGTGCAACCAGTTCTTTGCCTGCACCCGTCTCGCCGTGCAGCAGGACGGTCGCATCCGTTGGCGCAACAATGCGGACTTGTTCTAGTACGTTCCGAATGGCCGGGCTCTGGCCGATTATCCCTTCAAAGCAGTATTGACTCATTTCTGATTCCGAAAATAGCAGCTCGTCTGCGATCCCCGTCACTTCGGGAAAGCTTGCTACTTCGAGCCCTTCCGCATCCGTGAAAGCAACGCCCGCGTACCCCATATCATCCTCCTACCTATCTATCACTAGCGGTTAAGATATACGGCAAGAAACACAGTGTTTCTTGATATATACCGATTACTAGTTAGCCCTCTAGTTGTACGTCTGCCAATCCCAACCGACTGCGGATCTCCATCAGCGCAGCCGTTAGGTAGTGGTCTATCTGACACGCAATGTCGTTTTTCTCGGAGACTGGCATCGCGAAGTATTCTCCATCCGGGATGCGCACGACGATGTCCTTTGCGTATAGCTTTGCCATACTGTTGCCTCCATTACTCCTTACAGGCTTACGCCGAGTCCGTGTGCCAACAGGCAGTCATACCCGTTGGCGGTTAACAGCTCGAATGCTTCTAAGGCAACATCCTCTTCCCGGAGGTTGCTTGAGCTGGCGAGTTCGAAACAACGCTCAGCCGAATTCTTAAGGTTCTCTATCTCAGGCATGACGCCTCCTCCCCGGAACTCCAACCTCTTGTTCAACCCCATTGGCTTGAATCTTGAACGAGAGTTTTTTTGGTCCCGTCAATGAACGCAATTATCCACCAGGCTCCATTTGCGCACAGCCCCACATCGGGACAAATCGAAACCTCTTGGGAGGCGAGTAGCAGCCTCTTCTGAGCCAGGAAATTCGGTTGTGGGTAGTTTGCTAACTAGGGGTAGAACTGGGTTTGCGGGGCGAAGCTTCGACACGCTTCCACCCGAAAAGGCGAGCATCGATCGACCATCGACCTGGTCCCAACATCGCGAGAGCGACACTAACGGTTCCCAGCAACAGCCAAAGCCATCTGTCCCCGGGCTGCGTCAGGATCTTCCAGACTTCAATGACCGCTACTGAGGCCCCTACAATGGGCGTCCATAAACCGAGAATTAAGAGAAACCCCGCCACCAGGAGGATTACGGCGGTGATTGTGATGTTTGGCGAAGGGTCGCCCCACAGCCGCAAGCTCGCGCGTACAACCAGCACGCAGCCGATCACCAGGCGCATGAGAAGCAAGCCCATGCCAGGCCAACCGCCCGCGAATGTGGAATAGAGGCGTCGCACTACGTGTCCTTCCTAACCTCTTTAGAATGACACGTCTTACAGAGTGCGCGGGACCCCAAAAAGGGTGGGGAGCGTCACTCTTTCGAGGTTTATAAGGGGGCGGCTCGAGGAGGCGGCTCGCGAAAACTACAACTCGATGATCCCTCTCTTTAATCCAATCATAGCGGCGTGGGTTCGATCGTTCGCGCCCAATTTCGAAAGGATGTTCTTGACTCGGCTCTTGACGGTTTCCTCGGTGATTGAAAGCCGATCCGCAATCTGCTTGTTCGCATTGCCGGCCGCGATCAGTCGCAACACGGCGATTTCCGCCGGGGTAAGGGCATCATCCGTCGCATGCTCGGCGATTTCGTACGAGGCTTCAGGAGAAAGGCTCTTCTTTCCGGCATGGACCGCACGGATGGTCTCCAGTAATTCCTTGTGCAAAGTGTTCTTCAGCAGATAAGCCTGAGCCCCAGCCTTGAGCGCACGAAGAATCTGCACATCGCCGGTGTAGGTCGTCAGCACAATTACTTTTGCGTCGGGAAATTCATTTCGGATAGCAATGAGTGCCTCGATCCCATTCATCTCCGGCATTTGCAAATCCATCAGCGTGACGTCCGGATGGAGCGCCCGGAATTGCTGGATGGCCTCGCGACCGGTGGACGCCTCACCCGCCACAACCATGTCTGGCTGAACGCCAATCAGACCGGCTATGCCGTCGCGAACCAGTGCATGGTCGTCAACCGCAAGGATTCGAATTTGTGAATTACCGGTACTCATCACCGGCTTCCTGCTTCATGCCTTTGCGGCAGACTTTGGTGAAAATCATGAACTTCTCCGAGATGTCGCGTAGGCGGCGTCGGCAGGGATGCGCAATTCCACTTCCGTACCTGCGTCCAGTTCGCTCGACACGCTCAGCTTAGCTGCCATAAGTGTGGCGCGTTCCCGCATACCGCGCAAGCCGAAGTGTCCCTCACCGGCGTGGCCCGAGAGAACCGCTGCATCAATTCCTTTTCCATCGTCCCGGACCTGCATTCGGAATTGCTCATCTTCATAGCGGATTTCAACGTCAACGCGCCGCGCCTGGGCGTGTTGAAATGCGTTCCGAAGCGCTTCGGCGGCTATTCTGTAGATCTCGTCTCGAAGAATCGGGTGCAGATCCCGCGATTGGCCCTGAACGGCTACACGGAACGCAGGTCGATCGTTGTTTGAGTGCGTTGCCAGTTCTTCGCCCAGAGTGCATAGGGCCGGGCCGAGATCGTTGCCTTCGAGTATGGAATCACGCAATCCCTGCACCGCATCCCGCCCCTCGGTGATCGCATTGGCAGCCTGTTCGATCGCGGTTCCCAGCCTCTCTTTCGCTTCCATTGGCCGATCTGGCAGCACCTGGAAAACAGCTTGGAATCCCAGCAGCAGACCCTGGAAGCTTTGTAACAGAGTATCGTGAAGCTCCCGCGCGATCCGGGTGCGCTCGGCGACGCGCGCCTCCAGGGTGATTTCAAACCGATGGCGCAATTGCCGGGCCGCATGGTTGAAGGCCTTCCCCAGGATGGCCAACTCGTCGGTTCCAACAACATTGACTTGGTGGCTAAAATCGCCGCGCGCCAGCGCCTCTGCGCCGGTGGTCAGTTTGGAGAGCGGGACGGTGATGGTCCTGGTTACATACCAGCCCAGCGCTGCGGCTGCGAGCAGAGTCAGAAAGCAGGCAACCGGTACTACGATGAAAAGCCGATGCCGCAGCTGTTCCGTCTGTTCGTTCGCTCTTGCCCGTTGTTGAAATACACGTTCCTCCGCGCCCTCGACCAGCGACGAACTTAGGTCGATCAGATCCTGGATTTGCCCCGTCAATCGGAGTTGAATAGCAAGCCAATCGCCCGCCATCGCGAGTTCGATCTCACTGTCAATTTGAGAGGGCAGCGTTGTCGTCAGCGTCTTCAGGGCGCTTGAGATCAAGGGATCCTGCGCGATTTCCGGCGACGACCTGAGTACTTCATCTGCGTCTCGAACGTGCTGCAGGAAGGCTTGTCGTAGCAGAGCCGCTTCGCTTGCGAATTGGCGACTGTCGTGACTGCGCGTGAGTGCGGCCACCCTGCCGCTGAAGCTATTTACGTCCAGGTGCAGACGTACAATCGCAGACGAGGCCTTATCAGCGGCATTCAGCACTTGCGTCTGAGCAGCGAGTTGATCGACTTGCCAAATAACTACTGCGTCGGCAGCGATCATCAATGCGACAATCGTCAGAAAACATACAGTCAGCCGCGGACCGATCGTCAGATCGCTTCGAGGAAGTAGACTCGCGAATGTGCGGCGCGCGTGTTTCACACTTCTAACTCAATGCACTTTGTGCCGAAGCGTAGAATTCCCCTGAATACTGGCCGTGGCTTCTACTACCGTTGCGCAAGCGCACCCTCCTGACTAACGCCTGCGCTCGGGTTTCCCGCAGCTTTCTTGACTATCTGCTCTAGCTGCAGTTGCAACTGAGCTGCCGCTTCTGAAGCGGATTTCTTGTGGCTGAGCACCGCATTTACTGCTTCAAAGTACGCGCGCGACACCTGCGGGTAGTTCTTCCCGGCCACTGTAGAGGGTCTCACCGCTTGACCTTGGGTAAATGCGAGCAATATGGTTTTGAAATAGGGATTTTGCTTCAGAACCTCGGGATCATGATATAGCTCAGGAATCGTCGGCGGACCAGAAGGCTCGCGGGACCTCCTGGCTTGCTCATCCCGACTCGTTAGAAATCGAACCAACATCGCTGCCTCACGGGGATGCGAGGAGTAGCGCGAAACACCGTAACCCTGTCCACCCAAAGTTGCGGCCGACCCGGCTCTCCCCGCCGGCAGAGGCGCGATTTCGAACCGATCTTTCATGGGCGAGTTTTCAGCGCGGGCGGACACATACGCATTTGGCCAGTTGCGCATGAAGGCAGCCCTTCCCGCTTGCCAAATGTTGAACGAATCCCACTCTTTATACGCAGTTACACCTGGCGGTGAAATCGATCCCACCCAGCCGGCAGCTCTTTCCCAGGCGCGAATCGCATGCGGGTTGTTTACCGTCGGCCTGCCGTTATCGTCGAGAATGGTTCCACCGCCCTCCGCGACCTGCCATTCCAAGGCGTTGCAGGTCAGAGCCTCAGAGGGTGCCCCTTGCCAGACGAAACCCCAAAAATCTTTGCCGTCCTTAGCGCGCTCCCCAGCCTGAATCCGCTTCGCCATATTCTCAAGCTCATCCCATGTTTTAGGCGGCCCAGTGTAGCCGTACTTTTGCAACAGATCCACCCGGTAAAAGAGGAGGCCTTCGCTGAGGTTGTAAGGCAAAGCTACTAGTCTGCCGTTAACGGTGTTGTTCTTGATGAGTTCAGGGAAGTGCGCTGCGATCTCCTCCTTTGGCACGTAGGGCTTGAGATCGAGAAGATTGTCCGCGAGAATCCCTGGCCAGATGACGTCGATACCATAAACATCCGGGACTTTCGTCCGGCTCTCCAGGAGGTTGCGCCATGTCTGCAGTTGGTCCACTGCCACTTCCGGTGCGGGCAGAATCTGAACCTGAATACCAGTGTCTTTGGTGAACTGATTGAGTTCTTCCCTAAGGCGCGCCTGAGATTCCTTATCGACCCAAGATTGGTCGATAAGCGTGAGTGTGGTTTCCGGAGCCGCCTGGCTCTTCTTGTTACAACCCTGAGCCAGCAAAAGGCCGCAGAGGCCAATTGAGCCCAAAACGAGGCATCCGGCGAACTGTAGAGGAATGTGCGATGACCCGATCAGGCGCGCCCGCCTCCTCGCCGATCCACTTCCTCTCGGCGAGGAGAACTTGGTTTGCGAGCTATTGGCGTTCATGGCTGGGCCGCCTCATTCATGCCTTCGCCTTGGCGGCGAACTTTCGTGAGAACCACGAGGCTCTCCGTGCTGATACATATGCAATGTCGGCGGGAAGGCGCAGCTCCACTTCGGTTCCTGCATCCACTTCGCTCCATATTGTCAGCTTGCCTCCTATGAGCGTGGCGCGTTCTCGCATGCCGGGCAAGCCGTAATGGCCCTCCCGGCTCTGAACCGAGAGAACCGCTGCATCAATACCCTGTCCGTCATCCCGTACCCGCAACCGGAAGCGTTCATCGTCATAACGGATTTCGACCTCGACCTGCTTTGCGTTTGCATGCAGAAAAGCGTTCCGGAGCGCTTCGGCAGCAATCTTATACACTTCGTCGCGAAGAATGGGATGCAAATCTCGCGACTGGCCCTCAACCGCTACACGAAAGGCAGGGCGGTGGCTGGCTGAGTCCGCTGCGAGTTCTTCTCCGAGGGTGCTTATCGCCAGTGCCAGATCATTGGTTTGGGTTGTCGAATCGCGCAATCCCTGCACCTCATCCCGAGCTTCGGTAATGAATTCCGCGGTCTGCTCGATTGCGCTGTCCAGCTTCTCTTTCGCTTCCACCGCGCGCCCTGGCAGTAACTGGGAAACGGTTTGGAACCGGAGCAGCACGCCGTGGGCGCTTTGCAGCAGTGTGTCGTGAAGCTCCCGCGCGATCCGTGTGCGCTCGCCGACACGCGCGTCCAGCGTCATCTCGAACTCATGTCGCAATTGCCGGACACGCCACTGGTAGACCGCCCATAGCAGCGCCATAAAAAACACCGTGCAGAGCGCGCGGAACCAGTTTGTCTGGTAGTAGGCTGGGGCGATGGAGAACTCCAGGATATCACCCTGCTCGTTCCACATCCCGCTGTTGTTGCTGGCGATCACGCGAAAGCGGTAAGGACCCGGAGCGAGGTTCGAATATTGCACCTGGCGGTCGTTGACCACCTCTCTCCAGTCGCTATCCTGACCCTCCAGCTTGTACTTGAAATGAACCTTCTCCGGCGCAACGAGGCTGAGAGCGGTGTAGTCGATCTGCAGATCGCGAGTCCGAGCTGGCAGACGCAGGTTCGAAACCGGCACGCCCGGTAAGTTCTGCCAGTAAATCTTGCGGTCGGCCACGATTTGTTCGATGCGCACCGGCGGCGGGAGTTTGTTGACAGCAAGATGACGGGGATCGACGACCTGGACACCTTCTCCCGTCAGGAACCAGATTTTCCCATCGGTGCCCTTCGCGACGCGAGGACCGTATTCGCTGGCCGGCAACGAACGGAGCATGACACCGTCCGCCGCATCCCAAACCGTCGTTTCGATCCTACGCTTCGGGTCGGCAATCCACGTGTCCAGTTCAGTGCGCGTGATGCGCACCAGGCCGCAGGCCGTGTACAACCAGAAGGAACGATCGTCGTCCTCTATCGTCCAGTGAATCGTGTCGCACGGCAAGCCATTTCTGCTTGTGAGCGTAGCGATGCGACCATCTTTAAGCCGGCTAAGGCCGCCATCCTGGGTTGCGGCCCACAGCGTCCCATCCCGATCGAGTCGAAGATCGGCGATGCCCAGACCATTGGTGACTGTGTACGACGCGCGGAGCTGACGATCCTTGAAATACGACACGCCCTGGTTGCCCCAGAATCCAAGCCACAATCCGCCTTGCTCACGACCCGAGAGTAGAACCTGAGCATGGTCGTGATGTCCCACCGCTGACCAGGGGATCTGCTCAACCAAACGTCCCTCCAGCAAGTGCAACAGACTCTTTTCGTCTGAAAACCAGAGGTTGCCCGCCTTGTCCCCCGCGATGTAATGCACTTTTCCGCCGGGTACGGCATTTACGGCGACGAACCTCCCGTCCTTGAAATAAGCAAGTCCGTGACGCGGGGAGGCCCAGATTCGCCCTCGATCGTCCTGAAACAGCGACTGCGGTGCATCATCCGGCAGTCCGCTTGCCTTGCCGAAGATTGTCGTTTGTCCATTCTTCCACCTGGTCAAACCCTGGTGAGCGCCAATCCAAATGCTCCCATCTGTGGCTGCGAGCACGGCCTCAGTAGCATCGCTCGACAGACCTTGTTTCACAGAAATAGTAGCGACGGGCAGCTCTCGAAACCGGTCGAGTCCTCCAGTGGTGGCGACCCAGACATTGCCTTCACGATCCTCGAAGAGACTGAGGACGACGTTACCTGAGAGGCCATCCGATTGCGTAAAGACATCTGTCCGGCCGTTATGTACATGGATGAGCCCCCGCTCCACTGTCCCGATCCAGAGGCCTCCATCGCGGTCCCGGAGCAGTCGATTCGAATCGATATCGCGGTCCGAGAGCAGTTTATTGGAATCGATTGCGCCTCGAACCGGATACGGTTCAACTTTGTCGCCGACGAACTGCAGCATGCCTGCGCCGTGCATGGCAATTAGCAGCCGTCCGTCGTCGCCCTTGCTTAGGCCAATGAGCTCCGTCGGTGTTGCATATCGCCTTGGAGGACCGGGCTTCATTCGCCAAAGCCCGGACTCTGCAGCTGCCCAGAGAGTGCCTGATCTGTCCTCATATAAAGCCCAAACGGCTCTGCCGAAGGGCTCCTCATAGCACTGCGCGCCGCCACTTCGTATTGCGCAGAGCCGGCCGGAAGTCTCCAGCGTGCCGGCCCACACCGTTCCGTCACGGTCCTCGAAGAGCGATGCCACAAACGACTTACCAAGCTCCGGGCGTGGGGTCCGCTTGCCGCCACTCCAGGTTGCAAGGCCAGCAAACGTGCCAATCCAAAGAGTGCCGTCGCGCGTGACGAGTAGGGCGTTTATGTTCTCGACAGGGAGATGCTGACCCGGGGGTGGTTGCCAGGGGGTGCTGCGAACGCCGTCGAAGCGAACCAGACCGAATTCCGTGCCGAACCAGAGATACCCGTCCGGCGTCTGGGCGATCGCGTAAATATTGCC
The DNA here is from genome assembly GCA_963837915.1 of uncultured Acidobacteriaceae bacterium. GTDB lineage: Bacteria > Acidobacteriota > Terriglobia > Terriglobales > Acidobacteriaceae > DASRAA01. Next base: position 136,692 of record CAWIPZ010000036.1, on the reverse strand, counting down.
AAGGGCGAACCCGTTCCGGACCCTCCACGTGGTGCGCGCGTACTGGTTGACCTCCAGCGATGGGTCCAACGCCAGAGCGGGAGGAGACCCGAAGAGAAAGCTGAGCGTGCTAATCGTGATAAGCGCGAGAGCACCTTTCATTTGCGACCTTGCAGCCCGCATCGATAGCGCAACCGTCGATCATGAGTGCGCCGACGCGAGCGTTCCTTTGACCGGTTCCCTACTTCATCCCTTTGCCTTCGCGGCCAATGCTTGCGACAACCACGAACGTCGACGAGCGGTCGCATACGCGATGCTGGCAGGGACCCGCACTTCCACTTCCGTACCTGCATCGACTTCGCTCCACACCGTTAGCTTAGCTCCCATGAGTGTGGCGCGTTCCCGCATGCCCGGCAATCCGTAATGGCCCTCCCGACTCTGCGCCGAGAGAACCGCTGCATCAATGCCCTTTCCGTCATCCCGCACCCGCAACCGGAAGCGCTCATCGTCATAACGGATTTCGACCTCGACCTGCTTTGCGTTTGCATGAAGAAAGGCGTTCCGGAGTGCTTCGGCAGCAATCTTATACACTTCGTCGCGGAGGATGGGGTGCAAATCTCGCGACTGGCCCTCAACTGCTACACGGAACGCAGGGCGGTGGCCGGTTGAGTCCGCTGCGAGTTCTTCCCCGAGGGTGCTTATTGCCAGTGCCAGATCATTGGTTTGAGTTGTCGAATCACGCAATCCCTGCACCGCATCCCGGCCTTCTGTGATCGCCTCAGCCGCCTGCTCGATCGCGCTGCCCAGCTTCTCTTTTGCCTCGATCGGACGTTCCGGCAAGAGCTGAAAGGCAGTTTGAAACCGAAGCAGCACACCGTGAAAGCCCTGCAGCAGGGTGTCATGCAGTTCGCGTGCAATGCGTGTGCGCTCGCCGACACGCGCGTCCAGCGTCATCTCGAACTGATGATGCAATTGCCGGACACGCCACTCGTAGGCCGCCCACAGCAACGCCAAAAAGAGGCATGCGCACATCGCGCGGAACCAGTTTGTCTGGTAGTACGCGGGCGCTACGGAGAAATCCAGCCTCGCAGCGGTATCGTTCCACACGCCGTCACTGTTGCAGGCGATTACGCGGAAGGAATACTTCCCGGGAGGCAAATCCGTATAGAAGGCCTGGCGGCGTGTACCGGCATCGTGCCAGTCATGGTCATAGCCGTCGAGCCGGTAGCGAAATCTCACCCTCTGAGGAATCAGGAAGGTGGGCGAAGTGTAGTCAATCTGCAGGTCACGGGGGTGCGGGGAAAGCTTCAGGCCTTCCGCTGCCGCGAATTCCTTTCGGTCAACGATTACGGATTCAATGTATGTTTCTGCAGGCAGAGCTTTCTGCGAGAGCCTGGACGGATCCACCATCTGCAAGACAAAGCCGCTGGCAAACCATACCCGCCCATCTGGAGAATACGCCGCTGAATTGAAAGATGGTCCTCCCTGTGGACGCGCACCGTCCAGCACGTCATACACATGGGTTTGAACGACTGCCTCTGGATTTGCCCACCAGCGCTGGATCTCGGAATCCGGCAGCTCAACCACGCCGCACTCGGTATAGAGCCACCAGTGTTTCGCGCCGTCCTCAATGAACGAAATTACGGAGTCGCACGGGAGACCGTTTTTTTTCGTTATTCGTTGCACCTTATCCTGCCGCAGTCCGACTAGTCCGCCATCCGAGGCGGCGAGGACCGAGCCGTCTGCGTTGGCAATAATCTGGTGGCTGACTCGATTGCCTGTTGCCTGGAGCGAGAACTTCTCCAAAGCTCCGTGACGAAACCGTACAAGGTCCCCGTTTAAAGCTCCTATCCAGATCCCTCCGTGAGGATCGGGCGCGAGCGTGTGGCCCGGTGGGACTTGCGACGAAGTAAACTCTTCAACTACCTGGAAATCGCGAATGCGCACCAGCTTTCGCGACTTGCCCGCGCACTCCGCCCAGATATTACCGTCGACGTCCTCGGTAATGCCGACGACCAGTCCGAGCGGCTGGTGACTGGGCTCGGGCAGACGGCGAAATTGGCCGTTCTTGAAGAGGTATAGTCCATCATCCACGCCCACCCACAGGTTACCGGCGTGGTCTTCTAACATTGAGGCAACTTGATGACCCGGAAGACCACTGCCGGTGCGAATGGACGAGACGCTCCCGTTCTCGATGTGATCGAGAGAGCCAGCGTTTGCAAGCCAGATCGAGCCATCCTGGCTGGCCAGAACGCCTGTTACTTCATCATTCCCCAATCCTTCCACTGCCGAAAAAGTGACAATCCGTGAATCGCGAAAGCTGTCGATTCCATTCGAAGTCGCAGCCCATACGATTCCCTCTCTGTCTTCAAAGAGAGCCGTTACCGTATCGCTGGATAGCCCTTCTGTTCGTCCGTAGTGCTCCACCACTTCCCCGCGGATGCGGAAGATGCCTTTGCCCACGCTGGCGACCCAAAGACTGCCGTCGCGATCGACAATCATGTCGGAGACCGATACTTTACTTCCATCGAAGTTGTGGGTCACGAAGGGCCGAAAGACCCCGTCGCTTAGCTTTCCAAGTCCTAGTCCGGGCCCTGCTGCAGCTATGCCGACCCAGAGCGAACCATCGGCGTCACGGGCCAGGCTGTTTATCCCAATGTCACCTGCATTGGATTTCAGCCCTTCAATGGGATAGATCTGCGAGACGCCGTCACGCCAGTGAACAAGGGCCGTCTGTCCTCCAACCCAAAATCCCCCCTCTCCATCGGCCACCACGGCATTGGCCGGGGAGATCGGCATTCCCTCGGACTTTCCAAAACACTTCGCGGCGCGGTCAGTGATATGGCAAAGTGGCGCGTCTGAAATCCTGTTGGAGTATCGGGTAATCCACAACGACCCGTCGGGATCTCGACTGATGGCAGCATGCCCCCCAATTCCTTCTAATTCAAAATAAGCAATGACGGCACCATCTTTGACATGTGCGATTTCGTGATCTCCTATCGCCCAAAGTCCGCCTGCGAGATCGGCAAAGACGTCTCCTATGTGGATCGAAACAATCTTAGTAGGCGGAACCCAGGGAAGAAACCGAACACCGTCAAATCTGTATACCCCTTGTGCAATAGCTGAAAACCAGAGGAAACCATCCGAGGTTTGTGTGATTGCAAACATGCCGGCCGGCAGGGATCCATCTTGTATTCGCCAGGAAGTATGCAGGTACTGGGTGAGACGTTTATTGGGGTCGAGTGCCTGAGCCGGGGCGGCCTGTAACAAAATGCAGGTGAGACAACAGCACAGGGTGGCCGCGACTGCGGCGTAGGCGCAGCTGAAACGAAGCAGAAGCGGTCGGCGAGAAGATATCGTTCCCATGTTCGTAGCCGAACGGCGTCACACAGTATGGTCCTGTTCAGTTGCCAGGCTGGTTATTTGCCAGCTAATGTATCACTCTCATTGCCGCTTGTCAGTGAGTCCGGTCTGTTGTCGAGTGCCGCTGAATGCCGCATTCCAAATCGTCGCCGAGCCCGCTCCGTGAACCAAGTGCCAGTCCACCGTCTCAATTGCCGATGGAGGGGCAGTCCTGCTGCGCGTTTGATCGACTAGGGGCTGAAGGGTCAATGAATACTCGCGGTTAAGAAGGAACTGCTTTGGCTTTTCGTTTGCTCTAAGTGGTTGCATGTTTACCGTAATTCGTACCCCAGCGTGGGCTTTTTTCTTCATTCTCGCCGCGATTACCTTCAGCGCGGCACAGCAAGTTCCACCGCAAACGTCGCAGACAGCGACCGTCATCGGGACGGTGCAGGACGTCACCGGTGCAACGGTTCCAAATGCACATGTTGTTTTGCAAGGATCGGAAGAAAGTCGCACCTTCGTTACAGGGGATAACGGTTTTTTTAGCTTCGAGGAAGTTAAAGCGGGAACACCGGTCCGAGTCGAGGTCAGTGCCCCCGATCTCAAGAATTGGAGTTCGAACGAGATCATCCTCCAACCAGGCCAGTCCTTCACAGTGACTGACATAAGTCTCGGCGTCGCGACCGTTGAAATGGCAGTAAGCGCCGCTACTCCGGAGCAAGTGGCTGTTGAACAGGTCAAAATTCTGGAGCAGCAGCGCGTGTTTGGTGTCGTACCCAATTTCTTTGTCACGTATGAGCGCGACGCTGCTCCGCTGACGCCGAAGCTGAAGTTTCAGCTGGCGATGAAGGCCCTCACTGACCCGGTCACGATTACCAGCTTCGGTATAAATGCCGCAATTTATCAAGCGGCCGGCTACCCGAGCTATCCCCAGGGCGCAGCTGGTTACGGTAAGCGCCTTGGAGCCGCGTTTGCGGGGGGATACAGCAAGATATTGCTTGGTGATGCGGTATTTCCTTCGTTACTGCATCAGGATCCGCGTTACTTCTACCAGGGTACGGGCACGACGAAATCCCGCCTTCTGCACGCCATGGCAACTCCGTTTTTCACCAGAGGAGACAACGGCAAACGAGAGATCAACTACTCGAACATCCTGGGCGACTTGGCCTCCGGGGCGCTCGCGAATGCCTACTATCCCAGCCAGGACCGCGGCGCAGGACTTGTTGTCCGCAGCGCAGCGATTGGCGTCGGCGGCCGTATGGTTCTCGGCATCGTTCAGGAGTTTGTTCTGCACAAGTGGACGACGCAACACTCCAGTCAGCCATAATCCTGTGAACTTAACCTGAACAAATGGGGCGGCCCGATATCTCGGGGCCAGGTTACGCGTCTATCCGCACCTTCGTCGGCCAGATATTAAGCAGCCACGCGCGCAATTCCGAGCTTCCGCATTTTGTTCTGCAGTGTTGTGCGTTTGAGTCCCAAGCGCTCCGCTGCGCCGCCTTGTCCCGAGATTTTCCACTGTGCGGCCTTGAGTGCCTCCACAATCGCCTGGCGCTCTGCTTCCTGAAAGGTCGAACCGGATGTGCTGACGACCGAGGACCTTTTCAGTTCCTTTAATGGAACCCGGAGTTCGCTGCCTTGCGTGAGTATCACGGCCCGTTCGATGAAATTTTGCAATTCACGAATGTTGCCCGGCCAGGGCGCATTCGTAAGCGCGTCCATAGCGTCTCTAGGAATGGATTCAATCCGCTTCTGCATCTTGCGCGCTAAACCGGACACGAAAAAGTTCACGAGCAGTGGAATGTCATCACGCCGGTCACGAAGGGGCGGAATCTCTATCGGGAATACGTTCAGCCTGTAAAACAAGTCTTCGCGAAACAGATTGTCGCGCATCATCGATGGCAAGTCGCGGTGAGTCGCTGCAATCAGCCGGACATCGACCCGAATCGTCTTGGCGCTGCCCAATCGCTCAAATTCGTGCTCCTGCAAGGCTCGAAGGAGCTTTGGCTGCAGTTCGAGGCTGATGTCCCCGATTTCGTCGAGGAACAACGTGCCCTGATCGGCGATTTCGAATCGTCCCTTCTTCTGGATCAGAGCGCCGGTGAATGCACCCCTCTCGTGGCCGAAAAGCTCGCTCTCGACCAGCCCGGAGGGAATGGCTGCGCAGTTCAGGCGAACGAACGTGCGGCTTTTACGGGAACTTAGACTGTGTATCGCCCGGGCGACCAATTCTTTTCCTGTGCCCGTTTCACCATGCAACAGCACCGTCGAGTCCGTAGGCGCGACGATTTCGATCTGCTGCAGGACTTTACGAAGTGCCGCGCTCTTTCCCACGATGTCTTCGAAGTTGTATTCGGCCCGAATCTCCGACTCAAGATACAGCCGCTCTTCTTCGATCTGGTCGCGGGAAGCATTCAGGCGTTCGTAAGCTAGAGCATTGTCCAAGGCCAAAGAAATCTGGGTAGCAATTTGACCCATGAGATCGAGATCATCTGGGCGGAAGTAGTCCGGCCTCTTGCTGCCCAACGTGATCACGCCGAGAGGGCGATTAGCTGTGCGAAGGGCTGTGATTATGATCGACTCGGTGCCCTCGGCAAGGAAGGGGTCTCGAACTGGCGCGGGAAGCAATTGGACTTCTGCACGGGTCCACAATTCGGGTTGACGAGTTCTCATCCGATGGATTTCGTCAGCCGTCAGCTCCGGCAAGGTTATGTCGTCAAGGAAGCCGGGACTGGTGGGGAAATCCAGGGCAACCGCCTGCAAGCGATTCTGGTCTTTGTCAATGAGCCAGATGGCGGCGAAATCATTGTTGAAGTACTCGCGAAGTGAGCTGCACGCTGCCCGGAAGAGGGCCTTTACATCTAGAAAAGCGGTCACGTGGTTGTTGATATCGAGAAGCAACTTCCAACGGTCTCGCTCTGCTTCCAGTTGTCTCTGATAGGAGTCCGCGGCGTCGCTAGCCATTGCACTCTCGAGAGCCGTTGCCAGATGGGAGGCGACGGCCTCCATGAGCGCGATATCATCCGCTCCTGCTTCGCCCTCTACTTGAGTTCCGAACCACAGCACCCCAAGTCTTCTTCTGGACGTGAAAACGGGAACTATGTGCGCACCGCGTGGGTCGCTGGTGCTAGCCTGCGACGCGGTTTGCGGAAATCCTGACATCTCCTGCCGGATGTCAGGAACGTAGATCGTCCGTTGTTCTTCGATTGCACGACCAGCAGCAGTACCTGCGTAAGGAGTCTCAGCACCAAGGTCGACGTGAGGTCCTGCTGACCCTCGTTCAAACGCCACGAGCCTCAGCGACCTTCGATCCTCCGTCAACAGCGTCATGGCAATGCCGTCGAAGTGAAGAATTGCCCACAGCAGCTCATGCAGGCTCTTCAGGACAGCCTGCACGCTCGTCTGTTTATCGATTGCAGTCGCCAGTTCGAGCATTCGGAGATAGCTGGCATCTGCTGCTTGTATCTCGGATGTTGCGAAATCCACTGAAGCCTCCGCCTTTCTCTATCCGTAGATCGCCTGTTGTTTTAGTTCGTCGTTGTCAGCATCTACCAAGAGTTCTGGGTCCTTGTCGACCAGGTGTGTAATAAGCGCAAACAGCAGGCTTACGGATATACCACACATCAGTACTCCCATCATGCTCTCTAGCGGCCCTAGCAGCCGCCATTTCAACGGGAGTACAACATCGCCGTATCCTACGGTCGAATAACTGGTTGCCGAGAAGTAAAACGCAGAATTCCAAGACCGAAAACAAAGCCAGCGATAGCAGCACGCCCAAAACAGAATGATAGTTCCCTGTAGCAGGATGATGGCTACTGTGGCCCGCATGACAAGCGCGGCAGAGTATGACATCCGAAGCTTCTGAAGGTCATCGGACGCTACCGTCCTTAGCCAGCTGATCAATGGAGCAACACCGGCGCACTGCAGACACAGCGTGAGCACCACCAGAAGAACGGCTGCGCCAATTTGTTGAAGCAAATTCATCACTCCAGAACACCCCGTTCGGTGAAAGGCAACACAATACACCCGCGACGCTCCCCGCAGGCTTGCTATGTCGCCGGCTAGCTCTGCCAACCTCCGCCCAAATTTCTATAGAGCTCCACCAAAGCCAGAAGCTCATTGAGCCGTGCCTGCGCGAGTCCCAGTTCAGCATTGAAGTAGTTGGTATCATTGGTCAGCACTTCCAGGTAGCTGGCTCGGCCACCGCCATACCGTACTTCCGAAAGACGTGCCGAATCCTGAGCGGCCAGCGTCAGTTGCTCATGATATTCGCGAAACTCACGGTTCTTTTGATAAGCGACCAGCGAGTCTGAGACGCCGCGGAAGGCTTCCTGAATCGTCTTTTGATACATCAGAAGGAATTCCTGCTGTTGCGCCTCGGTGTACCTGACGCCCGACTTGATTCTTCCGCCCGAGAATATAGGTTGCATCAGTGTGCCTCCGAAAGCCCAGAAACCTGCCGGGCCCGTAAACAAGCTGGTCAGCGCTGAGCTGGCATATCCGGCGTTGGCGGTCAAAGTGATGTTGGGGTAGTAGGCGGCCTTGGCTACTCCGATTTGCGCGTTGGCAGCCACGAGTTGCTCCTCGGCTTCCCGGATGTCGGGGCGCCGCTCCAGCAAGCTGGAAGGAAGTCCGGCCGGCACCTCTGGCGGGTGCGGCTGCTCGATAAGCGGCAGGCCGCGCGCGATTAGGCCAGGGTTGCTTCCCAGCAGAGTGCTGATGTTATTCTCCTGCTGCTGAATACGACGTTCGAGATCTGGAATATTCTCAGCCGCAGCGGCGACCAGTTGCTCGGCTTGACGCTGGTCAAGCATGTTGGTCGCGCCACCGTTTACCAAGGCCTGGGTCAGCTTCAGCGACTCTTTGCGATCAGCCAGTGTTCGGCGCGAGATCTCCAACTGCAGGTCCAGCGCTCGAAGCTGGAAATAGGAAGCAGCGACATTGCTCACCAGCGTAGAAATCACATACTCCCGAGCCCAGCGTGTCGCGACTAGATTTGCGCGTGCGGCTTCCGTGGCACGTCGGTATTTCCCCCAGAAGTCAAGCTGCCAGTTGAAGCCCGCATCCACTGCGTTTACGCTGGTCTCCATATTGGGAGTAATCTTGTTTTTGGGGATGCCTGCGTTTATGCCGGCGGCGCCTACCGATAACGTGGGCAGTTGGTCGGCACGCACAATACCCAATTCCGCTTGGGCCTTCAGAATGCGTGCCGCCGCAATATTAACGTCATAGTTGTTCTTGAGGGCACTTCGGATCAGTTCCTGCAGCTGCGGATCCTGAAAAACCTCCCACCATTTCTCATCGCCTATCGAGCTAGCCGCCGACTGTGACGCTTGAACGCCAGATTGCTGCTGCTCCGGTTTCTTCTCACCAGATTGGGTGCCGGACTGTGTGCCGTCCGCCGACGGCACGGCGCCACGGAATCCGCCCGGCACATCCACACTCGGTCGCTTGTAGTTGGGACCAACCGTGCAGCCGGTGGCCAGCGAGATCAGCATTAATATTATTGCCAGCTTTTTCACGTTAGTCTCCTTCCACCGCAACCGGTTCCGGAAGCGCGGGAGCATGCTGCTCCTGTTTCTTATCCGCACCCGTGGTACGTTCCACGAGTACGTAGAGCGCCGGGATAATGAAGATGGCGATGCCGGTTGCGGCCAGCATCCCGCCAATTACGGTGGTGCCCATGATTTGCCGGCCGACGGAACCTGCGCCGCTGGCGATGAACAAGGGCACGCAACCGAGAACGAATGCGAACGAAGTCATCAGAATTGGCCGCAACCTCAGCTTGGCACCTTCCAACGCCGCATCCACCACCGGCTTGCCATAGACTTCGTGTTGCTCCTTGGCAAACTCCACAATCAAGATTGCGTTCTTGGCCGCCAACCCGATCAGCATCACGAGCCCGATCTGCGAGTAAACGTCGTTGTCGATCTGCACCATGAAGGCCGGGAAGATCATCCCGAGCACCGTGCGGCGCAGCCACAGGAGTCCGAACGCGCCGGCCACCGCGATCGGCGTGCTCAGCAAGACGCTGAACGGCAACGACCAGCTTTCATACAGCGCAGCGAGGATAAGAAAGACGAACAGCAGCGAGACCCCGAAGATGACCGAGGTTGGGATGCCCTCGCGAGCCTTTTGCTCTTGCCGCGACATGCCCATGTAGTCGAAGCCCATCTCCGACGGCATTGTCTGGTGGAAGACTTCTTCCAGCGCGGCAGTCGCCTGGTCTGAGCTGTAGCCCGGCGCAGCATTGCCGATGATCTGGGCCGCTGAGTACAGATTGAATCGCATCTTGTATTCCGGCCCGTAACGTGTCTCGAACCGGGTCAGCGCCGAAAGCGGCACCATCTCTCCCTTGGCATTGCGCACATAGAACTGTCCTGCGTAGTCCAGGTTGGAGCGGTAAGGCGCTTCTGCCTGCACACGCACTTGCCAGGCACGGCCAAAATCGTTGAAGTAGTTGACGAACAGCCCACCCATGTAGGCCTGAAGGGTGTCATAGACATCACTGAGCTTCACGCCTTGCTTCAGTACCTTCTCCTTGTCCACGTACACGAACTTCTGCGGCGTGCTCGGAATATATGTGGTGGTGATCATCCCGATCTCGGGCCGCTTCTTGGCGGCTTCGAGGAACTTGTTCAGGTTGTTCACCAGGAATTCGGGATCCTTGCCGGCGCGGTCTTCCAGCACAAACTGGAATCCGCCGGAGGTGCCGACGCCGGAGATTGCCGGCGGAGAGAAGGCGAAGACGGTACCCTGGGGGAGCGTTAGAAGCTTAAGGTTCAGCTTGGCCTTAATGACCTGGAACTGCTCCTCGATTTGCTTACGATCCTCCCATGGCTTTAGCGTCACCCAGAAGAACGCGTTGTAACTGGTACGGGTCAGGCTGAGGAGACTGAATCCCATCACCGTGCTGGTGTACTGCACTCCCGGTGCGTCCTTCAGGACAGCCTCGACCTCGCGGGCTGCGTCCGAGGTCGCTTCCAGCGATGAGGCTTCGGGCAGTTGCATTTGGACATACATGTATCCCTGATCTTCGTCGGGCAGGAAGCTGGAGGGCAGCACCTTCCCGAACAAGAAAGCAGCGACGGCAAATACGGCGACTATCGCCACTGCGAAGGCGGTTTTCCGAATCAATCCATGGCACGCGCGCACATATAAATTGCTGCCGCTGGCAAAAACGCGATTGAACCAGCCGAAGAATTTCGCAAGCGGCCCATGACTTTCTTTCTTGGGCCGGAGAAACAATGCTCCAAGCGCCGGGCTCAAGGTCAAGGCGTTGAAGGCTGAGATAATGACTGAAATTGCGATGGTCAACGCAAACTGCTGATAAAGGCGGCCCGTAATGCCCGGGATGAACACCGTGGGCACGAACACCGCCGACAGTACCAGTGCAATACCAACCACCGGGCCGGTCAGCTCCTGCATGGCTTTGCGAGCCGCTTCCTTCGGAGTCAGACCTTCTTCGATGTGGTGTTGTATGCCTTCCACCACGACGATGGCGTCGTCCACCACCAGGCCGATCGCCAGCACTAGTCCAAATAAGGAAAGGGTATTAACCGAGAAACCAAATAGCGGAAAGACAGCAAAGGTCGCGATCAGCGAGACCGGCACCGCGAACATCGGAATGATGGTTGCCCGCCAGTCTTGCAGGAAGACATAGACGACGATGATTACGAGGATGAAAGCTTCCAAAAGAGTTTGCACGATCTCGTGCATGCCTGCCCTTACGGCATCCGTTGTGTCCAGCGTTATGGCGTAATCAATGTCCGCCGGGAAGCTCTCCTTCATCTTGGCCATCAGCTTCCGGACGCCCTTCGCGGCTTCCACCGCATTCGAACCGGGTAGCTGATAAATTCCTATGATCGCGGATGGCTTACCGTTCAGTCGCGTAACCCAGCTATAGTCCTGCGAGCCCAATTCCACCCGGGCCACGTCCTTTACGCGCACCACACCGCCATCGCTGTTTTCGCGGATAACGATGTCGCCAAACTCTTCCGGCGTCTTAAGGCGCCCCTGGGCACGCACTGCATACGTAAATTGCTGGCCTGTGGCGGCTGGTTCGCCGCCGACCTGACCGGCCGGATTTACTGTGTTCTGCGATTGCACTGCATTGGAGATATCGTCGACAGTGATACCCAATTTCGCCAGTTGATCGGGTTTCACCCAGATTCGCATCGCGTACTCGCCGATGCCATAGATCTGGACCTGTCCTACACCGTAAGAGCGCGCGATCGGCTCCTTGACGTTGATATAGCCATAGTTCGAGAGAAACTTCGCATCGTGTGTTCCCTTAGGGGAGTACAAGGCAACCAGCATCATCGGTGACGTTAATGACTTCTTCACGTCAATGCCGATCTGGTTGACCTGCTGCGGAATCTGGCCGTTCGCCAGTTGCTGGCGTGACTGGGCCAGAATGAGGTCCATATTGGGGTCGGTCTTGAGATCGAAATCGACCATGATCGTTGAGCTCGAGTTGTTGGTCGAGTTCAGCGAATACATGTAATCCATGTTGTCCACGCCATTGATCTGCTGCTCGATGGGCGTGGCTACGGCTTTCTCCATGGTCTCGGCATCAGCGCCCGGGTAGATGGCCTGGAGGCGTATCTCGGGCGGAGCAATGTCGGGGAACTGCGCGACAGGTAGACTGACGATGGTGATCGCTCCGATGATCACCATAAGGACCGAGATGACGATGGCGACGATCGGCCGCCGAATGAAAAACTCAGACATGATTTATCGCTCCTCCGCCTGAATGTTCGCGGGCTTGGGAACGACGGAGGTTCCGTCCTTCACTTTCTCTATCCCTTGAACAATGACCTTGTCGTCCGGATTGAGACCCTGGTCAATCACCCACATCTTCCCCACCTTCTCTCCTGCCTTGACGGGGCGGATGGTGGCCTTGTTGTCGGAACCCAGAAGCGCGACCTGGTAGCCTCCCTGAAGTTCTTTCACCGCACTTTGAGGAACAAGCAGAGCATGCTCTTGCATGCCGGTCTGTATGCGCACGCGGCCATACTCTCCCGGGCGTAGCTTGTTGCCAGGGTTCGGGAATGCGGCGACCAAGCGGATTGTGCCGGTATTGCTGTCCACTTGACGATCCGTCAGCAGAATCTTGCCTTTGTACGGATAGACAGTACCGTCGGCCAGGATGAGCTCAGGAGCGTTTTCGAAGAGATTGATTTGCTGACCATTTGTGGTTATGTGCTGGGCCCGGAGATACTCCTGCTCGCTGACCGGGAAGTAAACCTTAATTGGGTCCACCTGCGAAACTGAAGTAAGACGAGCATTGGGTCCTACCAAATTGCCCATCTGCACTTCGGCAATGCCAGCGACCCCGCCAACCAGCGAGGTAACTTTGGTCCATTCGAGATCGAGCTGCGCGCGTTCCACAGCCGCTTTCGCGGACTGGACTGCGGCTTGCGCGGCGAGCTTGGCCTGAATTTCCGTATCCAATTGGGCCTTTGCGATGGCTTTTTGTTCCGCCAGAGGGGTATCGCGCTCAACGTCGAGAGCAGTCCTGCCCAAGTCGGCCTCTGCCCGTGCAAGCTCTGCCTTCGCACTATCAAGCTTCGCCTGGAAAGGCCGGGGATCAATCTCGAACAAGACCTGACCTTTGCTGACCGCTCCGCCCTCCTTGTAGTTTTGGCTGATGATGTAGCCGGACACCTGTGGCCGTATCTCAGCGTTGACGTAACCGTCCAAGTTCGCGACCCATTCACGCTGCAGTGGGACGTCACGCTGAATAGGCTGCGCAATTAATACTTCGGTCACTATGTTTGGCACGGCAGCGTTGCCTTTCGTGCATGCAACCATGCCTGCGCTCAGTATTCCGAGAGCCGCAGTGATGATGATCCGAGTAATTCGCGCTTTCTGTTTCTTAGGAGCTTTGCAATACATTCAAATACCTTCCTGTTCACAAGTGCCCAATCGAGTTGGCTTAACCACCCAGCCTGACTAGTGCATGAAGAATGCCAACCGCATGTGAATCTAAGCTCTGCGATTCACAGCACTTAGGCGAGCGTAGGACTGCCCAACCACCAGGCTTGGGCATGATCATTGCCCGCATGCGGGCACCATAGCCTATTCGTGTGTGGTGTAGGACTGTGGCAGGCAATCGCCCGTGGAGATAATCAGAGCAGGCGATTGGTTGAGGATCGAATTTCGCTCAGACGAAAATTCGACAATCGTGTGACAACGGAAGGGCACGCTGGGCAGTCAATATGCCAGAATTTCAGCAGTGCCAGTCCCCAGCAGAAGAGTTTCGCCTTGGATTTCAGTGCTGTTGAGCTTCACTACCTCGGCGCTCGGTTTGGCTATGTGCCTTAGGACAACGTCTGTAGTTTCCTCGATACGAGTGTTGGGCCAATGGAACTTACGAGTAGCCGTCGATACCAGGCGACAGAGGCCATACCGATTAGGCAGAGAACGTTCGGCAGCAAACACCAGTTCAGATCTCATTGCTTTAATTGCTCCGGTAAAAGACTTCGAAGATTCTCCATGCACTCTTGTCACCACACGTACACGGAGCCAAATCTTTTTTTGAGACGGCGAGACGGCCGTACCTTTCGGTACGGCCGCTGGTGGGTGGGGAGGGCGATCAGGCGGAAGTTGGAAGCATATTGGGGTTGCTCTCGACTTTTGGTCCAGTCACAGAGACGTGATGTCTCTTGCACGTATGTAGCCATCCCGAAGCTTCAGCTGAAGCCCAGATAAACGAATCGGCAGAGGTGAACCGCCCTTATTCGGACAACGACCGGATGCAGGCAATCAGTATCATCGGGGCCCGACGTAACCCAAAGATTTCACGGCCATATAGTCGCCCGTGAGCTTGGCAGGGAACTTGCAAATAACAACAGCGGAGTGAATAGGGCAACTGCCGGAAAGGATAGCCATGTTTCGAGCGCAGATTAACCAAATGGCTGACGGTCCGACTCTAAAGCTCGAAGGCTGTCTGGTCGCAGAATGGGCAAACGAGGCTAAATCCTTGATGACGAGTGGTCCTGTTCCGAAAGGTCTCATCGTTGATGTAACGGATGTAAGTTATGTCGATTCAGTGGGCGAGCAGGTTCTGGCTTGGCTGGCAAGTATTGGCGCATCCTTCATGACTCGAGGGGTATATGCTGCGTCGGTTTGCGAGCGACTGCGGCTGCCTTTTCACAGCAGGCCAAATCGCTCCTGAGATCAGCCCCGCCGTTGCCATCCCGGCTTGGGCGATCAGTCTTTACAGGCTCGCCATTTATGCTCACATATGATTAGCATTCGCGGCGTTAATAGCGAAACACACGCGCGGTTGCGGTCAGCTGATTTGCACGGCGACCGATAGCGGGTAATGGTCCGAAGCAACAACGCTGTCGTGCAGCTCGGGCCTGTCATAACGGAGTGGGCCGCCATACTCCCACCCCCCTATTCGCGCCCGCGGCTGTCCAAGTGAAGGTTGGACACCGGCCAGCCGCTTTTCTAACCATCCGACTTGACTTACGAGCGCCATCCTATCTCCAAGTCGTCGCTCTGATTTTTCAAGCTGCGGAATGAACCAGCGCGGGCGCCAAAAACCTGATTGCCTGCCAAACGTGAGAATGCGCGATGACAGAATCGGGAACCTTGAGAGCGTAGCCTGGCCGTGGTAGGCAGGCGAGCTGTGATTGCCTTGTGTCAGTTCCTGGAATTCGCGTCCGAAAACATAGTTCATTCGCAACGCCTGCGCGATTTCCCGGGCGATGTTGCGATGCTGCGTCCGCCGGGCATTAACATCGGCTTCCTGTAGCAGGATCAGATCCGCTGACGCTTTGCTGAGAAACTCTATGATCCCGGTAGCAGTCCGCGATTTATGTTCCAGCTGATCACCCGGATCGCATGTCCGAGAGCGCACTAGAAGAGCTTCTTCGTCTGGCCGGTTGATGCCGGTGGAGCTGGCTGGTAGGAAATGGCCGACGGAGCACGAATCCATTTGTAGCGTGGCCGTGGTCTCTCGAAGAGCTTCTTCGTCTGGCCGGTTGATGCCGGTGGAGCTGGCTGGTAGGAAATGGCCGACGGAGCACGAATCCATTTGTAGCGTGGCCGTGGTGCTGCCGGGCGGACCCCGTCGGAGGCGCGAATAACGCGAAAACATATGTCGAGAGGAGCTGATCGCCAAATGGGAGCGGAAGGGCTCGAATCGGACGCCGTCGAAACGAAACAGTCCGGCTGGAGCTCCCAACCACAGGAAACCGTCGGCCGTCTGCGCCAGGGCACTAACCCCTTCCGGGGCGCCATGTTTAAAGGTCCAGGATTCGTGGATGATCCGCTGAGATTGGGGCGCTGCTGCTTGTGCCATTGCTATGAGTGTCGCACCCATAGCTCGACCTTTGTTTGGTATGGGATGAGGCGTCTGTCCGGATCGAACGCGTGAACCGAGCCTGCCAGTAAACAAGACGCCGGTGAGACAGGAGCCCGGCGTGGCCACCATCGCGCCGCGGGCCCAGTTGAAACGAAGCAGAAGGGGTCGGCGAGAAGACATCTTTCCCATGTTCGTAGGCGAACAGCGTCAGAGAGTATGGCCCGTTCAGCCTTACGCCCGCTGCTTGGCAGATAATGTAGTGCTCTCGTTGCCGCTTGTCAGTGAGCCAAGTCCTACACGAGTGCCGCTGAACAGGTTATGCCACCGCTCTTTAGGCGATCAGCGACAGTCTTGTTGAAAGAGTGACGCTCGAAATGACGATCCACTGACTGGTTTGGGCACTAGAGGTGGTTTCATAAATACCTAGGATCTTGGCACCTGCCACGTAAGCGCCGTGAAATCAGCGCAATGCGTGATAGGAAACAGGGTCGCAACCATTTATGAAACCAGCTCTAGGGTTAGTGACACAGGGTAGTGGTCCGAAGCAAGCACGAAGTCGTGCAACTCCGCGCCGACACAGGTTAACGGGCCCCGTGTCAATACCCAGTCGATCGCTCGAGCACGGCCCAGTCGAGACCGCGGTGTGGTCGGACGAACAGAGCCGCTTTCGAAGGGGCTGCTGAGAGGCGAGACCGCAAGCAGCGAAGCAGCCGGAGGCTTCGACAGGTCGAAGTTAAAATCCCCGGCAACGATAATCGGCGAGGCGGACTCGTATCTTTGCATATCCTGAAGAATTTCAGCGAGCTGACTGCGACGAAGTGCATCGTCGCCACGACTTTCGAGGTGCACGTTGTACAAGATCAACTGCGTTTCCAACCAGGAGATGTGGCTGACTAAAGCCATTCTCGCGCCGAGGCGCCGCTGGAACTGGGAGTTGTTTGGAATGTACCAACGGGGGCGCCAAAACCCCGATTGCCTACTAAATCGAAGGATGCGTGATTCGGAAATGGGCATTCGAGAGAGGGTAGCTTGGCCGTGGTAGGCGGGTGAGCTGTGGTTTCCCTGCGCGAGTTCCTCGAATTCGCAGCCAAAGACATAGTTCATTCGCAACGCCTGCGCGATCTCCCGGGCAACGTTGCGGTATTGGGTCCGCCGGGCATTTACATCCGTTTCCTGCAGTAAAATCAGGTCCGCTGGCGTTCGGCGCAGAAATTCGAGTACCCCGTCCAATTGTTCCCCGCGGTTGATGTTCCAGCTGATGACCCGGATCGCATGTCCGAGAGCGCAGGAATCGGTTGCTGAAAGGAACGACCCTGTTTCCATGCGAATCTCCGTCCGATAGGCCTCATGGTCGTTGCTGAATTGAGCAGGATCGGGCACCTTTGCGGGCATGTTCCCGAGTTGCGCCAACAAGGGGTGAGCTGCGGCAAGCGCCATGCCCACTCCTGCAGCGGTACGGGATAGAAATTGACGGCGATCGAGCATGACGACCTCCTGTTCAATCTCTTCCATCACGTCTCACCCGGACTCTCAGTTTCAAACCAGCGTCGCCCTCTGTATTCCAGCAATTGCCTCTTCAAAGGCTTGCCGCAGCCGCCGAACTAGCCGATAACTTGCCCGGTTTCGCTTCTTTGGATGAAAACGCAATTACCGAATACGCCGAAATAATCCATGCCAGATTCGCTCCGACTGCTCCCACACAGATGGGTATCCAAATCAGATTCAAGAGCGCGAACACAAGAAGCGCATAAGGCATGAAACAACGACGGATAATGAACTCGAGATGCCGGCCGATATATGCCAGGGGATTCGACTTCCGGCTTTCGGCATTCTTCTGCCACTCCGCGAGATACTGCTCCGGACGCTGGCCGGAGAGCCGTTTGCGTCCGATGGAGGCCATAACGAAGGTAGCGATGGCGCCGAACAGAAGCATCCCGCCCCAAGTTAGATAGCTCGCCTTTCCCGTGCTACGGACCAGCCCAACGGTCATTCCAACAAAGACGAAGATGTAGTAGAGGTAGTCGCAAATCGTGTCCAGCCAGCACCCAAAGTCCGAGACTTGCAGTTTCAGGCGGGCAACCTCTCCGTCGCAACCATCGAGAATGCTGGCCCAGACGGACAATAAGGCACCGATGAGCACGTTCCAATAACCGCCGAATCCGAAGTACAGACCCGAAGCAAAGCTCACGCCCAAGGTAAAAAGACTTACCATGTTCGGAGTAATCGGAAATTTGATGAGCTGGCGGCTGATGGGTATGGAAACCTTTCGATTCATTCGTGCGAAGATGCCATCAGTAGGTTTGACAAGCCAGCTCTCAAGTTTCTTTTCCGCCGCAAAGCGGTCCTGTTCGTTGGCTATCGTTTGCCATTTGTCTTGCCCTACAGTCTTGCAGTACACAACGGTTGGTCCAAACTTGGCTGCATGACGCGTGCGGATCCATTCGTGCAGCTCGTCTATGCTGCCAATGTTCGAGCTGCCATCGCTGACGAGGTCGAGTGCTAGATCCCGAGACAGCGCCGTCAACCCAACTAAAACACCGTCCGAGACCAGCTCTAGCGCACCGGCACCATTCCATTCATTAGCGGATCGATAGAGAGAAGGATGGTAGCTGCGATCGCCCATGATCAGCACAACGCGCTCAGCATTAGCGGCAGCCCGCTGCACCGCAATCGAAATGCCGTTTTCTGGCAATAACTCCAGCCACTCGACGGAATCGGGCAGACGCCCCGTGCTAGCCAGTCGTCGGCGAATCGCAGGACCAGTCACCGAGTCAATCGCAACGATGATACGATCGGCGACTGCTTTCTGTGCGCTTAAGATCGCGCGCAAGAGGAGGGGAAGGGCTCCCACCTCCGCAAGTACTGAATTGGGCAGATCAGGATCCGAGCCAGGCTGGCCCGCGAGTATAATCGCGACCCTTGAGAGCGAAGCGGCAGGATTGTGATTCTGGGTTGTAGTAACTTCCGGCATAATTTTCGACTCCGTTTCTTTTCCGAGACTCTGCGAGGGTTGCGAGCTCCGCTTGGAACGCGAGAAATACAGCAGGCAAATCCCGCCGACGATGGCCCAAAAGATGCCTCTGAAGCGGCGGCACAATCCGAGTGTCAGGCCTTCGCTGGCGCCGAGGCCCACGAGCTTCACGATGGCCACATTTCCGCCCTCATAGGCGCCTACCGTGCCAGGAATCAGCCCCCCAATTGCGTTGATAAGTTTGGTGAGAGACTCAAGCATCAGTGCTCCCACAACCCTCTCTTTGCTTCCCATCAGCAGGAGGATCAGATAGATCTCTGCGATAGCCAGCCCGTGGGCGACGAAATTAAGAGCGACGCTCATCCAGAAGGCACCCGGAGCGCGGGTGTGGAACTTTAGCATCTGCTGCTCTGCCGATAGAATTACGGACTCCTTGCTCTGCAACCACGCCTTCAGCCAGGGCACGCGCCCGACAACCCGTGCCGTACCCGACAGCACAGGCCAGCCCCGCTGGAAGGCCCGCACGGCCAGGAACAACAGGGCAACAAGCACAATTGCGGTCACACAAGCACAGATCCGCAGTCCACGCGGAGCCGTGGGCACAAACATGAGTGTGAGGAGTCCAACAATCATGACGATCACGCCGCTGAGCATGAACAGGCCGCGGTCCAACACAACAGATGAAATGGCGCTGGAGGTCTGCACTTCCGAGCCGAGGAGAGACGCCCTGGTTCCGTCGCCCAGCATCTGTCCCGCCACACCAAACTGTCCCAGTGACTCGGATGCCAGCCGCAGACCCAGAGTGCGTGCGAAGGAAACCTTATTCAATTCGCCCGGCGCGGTGAGCCGCCACGCCCATGTCTTTATGACATGCGAGATCCCAGCCAGGCCGAGAACAAGTAGAATGCCCCAACCAATGGCTCTTGCGTTCTCCACGAGCTTGTCCGTTCCGACGTGGACAACCAGGTATGCCAGAAGAACAACGCCGAGCAGCAAGGCCAGGAAGCGCAGAATACCTTTCGCTCGCGGCGCAAAATTAGGCATAAACGAACCCTGTCCCTGTCGTGTTGTGAATCAGCTCAGGCTGTAACGGTAAGGACTGCAGCGCGTATTCCAGCGCTTCAGGGGTATCCACGTCCTGCCAGTACCCTTCTCCAATGTCGAATGCCTTGAAGGTTCCGTTCTGTGCCATCAGGCGCATCCCGTCCGACAATGAGCAATTCCCGTTCTTCATTGCTCTCTCGAGCCAGTGAAACAGGACCGGATCACAGTGGAACATTCCAGTGTCCAGGGCATCATAGTGCTCAAGATCCTTGCCGATGTCGACGATGCAGTCTCCGTTGAGTCTGACCTTGGTTGCGTCGTCGATATCGAACACGCGATCAATGTTGCGATCCACGGCGAGAAAGACTTGTTCTTTTCCTAGCGGGTGACGCAAGAGGGCCCGCGCGTTGGCAGGATCAAACATGTGGTCTGCCATCATCAACAGAAAGGGCTCGTGGATTACGGGCTTGGCGTGGAGCACGGACACGCCGTTGTTCTTGTGGTAGTCCGGGTTCTCCACCCATGTGACTTGAACGCCATCCATGGGGTGGCTTTCGTACCACTCTTGAATCATGTGTCCGCGATAACCGAGGACAATGACAAACCTGTCGATCCCCGCCTCATGGGCGCCGCGCATGACGTGCTGAAGAAGTGGTTTGCCGTGGAGCTGCACCAGCGGTTTGGGAAGTTCGCCCGAGCGAGCTGCCAGGCGGCTGCCATTGCCGGCGGCGAGAATTAGTGCAAGCTTAGTGTTGGACATATTTCACCTCGGTCGGCGCCGGGTTTGCGGACCCACGCGCGCAATTAGAATGCGGGGAGTAATCGAAATAGCGGATGCTGACATCCGTGGTCCCAAAGATCCGAGCCTCAGTGACGCTCGTGGTGGATGATGGAAACCAGAAAGCTCCGCTCTTGTGGTATTGCTGGACGAAGTGAACACTGTGCGTCCAGAAAGATGGGTTCTTGGCCGGCTGACCCTCAACGCGGGCGACTGCAAAATCCTCTGCATCGACCCATATGCGTCCGCGAAACAGATACTTGTCGCTGCGCTGGGGAATAGCCTCGATGACATAGGCGGGCCTGCCTTGCACGTACTCAGATCCGCTGAGGCGAAACTCGTAGTTCGCCGGAACCAACCGTGTCATGGGACGGGTATTCGGTAACGAGGTTTCCGATTCGGATTCCAGCATCTTGCGAAGAACGTGCTTGTTGGCTGATTTCCATCCGTCTTCCGCAAGCACATCAAAGTGTTTCGCCCCGTCCACGTCGCAGACCACGCTTACCTGCATCTCTGCGCGTTTGTTGAAGTTGTGGTTCTCCAGCACATACTCACGTTTCCCGCTGTAGCCGCCGCCCAGATTCTCCCGCTGGCTGTCTCGTTCGAATACCCGAGCCATTACTTCGTCGGCGCTGGGTGAGGTCGCAGCGGGAGCCTGGCCGACGAGCGGCACAGCTAAGCAGACTAGAAGAGCGGTAATGAGCAAGTGCTTTTTAGTAGCTACCATTGGAAGACCAACTTTCCGCGAAATGTTCTCCACGCGTCGTTGTAGAAACCGCCGAAATTTGAGCTATTGACGATGGACTGCACGTCGCGGGGATTGTCGTGATTGAAAAGGTTGAACACAGCCACGCCGGCTCGCAACTTGAGTTGCCGCTCGCCCATGTGAACGGTGAAAGGCCTGGTGACTTGCAGGTCGGTGGACATGAAGGTCGGGAACCGTTCTGTATTGCGTTGCCCTATGTACTCGCGGTACTCGTTCTGTACCGAGTAGGGGAAGCCGGTATGAACATCGAACACTGGCATGATGGTCAGCTTCCAGGGTCCTTCAATGTCCCCCCAGACGAGAAATCTGTTTGGCGCATCAAATGACAGCCGGCCGTTGCCGTTCGGCTGAATGACGGCCTGGGGATAGTTGCCGAAGAACAGAAATGGGTCGTTCAAAGTCCCATAGGCCCGGGAGTGCACATAGGAGGCGTTGACCAGGAATCGCGAACTGCGATAGCTCGCCGTAGTCTGAAACTCACGATAGGAGTCATAGCCTCCATTGGAGAGAGCAATGATGCCCGAGTTCCCCGCGCCTATTGGAGACACTATGAAGTCCTTGGCGGTATTGCGATCTTCGTAGCCCACGCGAACGCTGAGACTGTTGGTAATCTGTCTCTCTAGTTGCACATTCCAGGCAGTGCTGCGCGGGTTCCGCAAGCTTCCCGTGATGCGATTGACGTAGGCCGTCGAGCTGGTCACCTCGCCATTCGTGTCGAGGTACGATACGGTACGGTTAGGGAACGATTCGAAGACCGGGAGTGTCAGCGGCACGCGATCGTAGAAAATGCCGCCGCCAGCCTTGAGCAGGGTTTTCCCGTCATTGGTCAATGCCAGTATTACTCCAGCGCGCGGCGAGGCGTGCGACGTGCCGGTAACGCTGTCCGTGTCAGAACGGAGTCCGAGCGTGAACGTAACGCGATGAGAGGGTGTCCACTCGTCGGAGACGTACAACGCCGCCACATTCTGGTTGACACCGAAAGCAGTTGGACGGGTGAAGGTAATCCGTTCGATCGGCGAACCAGACGAGCCTATCAACTGCGCTGGAAGGAACGTTTCGCGCCCATCGAAGTCAGAATGGGAATAATCCAAACCCGCCTTGAAGCGATGAGAGCCGAGAAATTGCTTGGGCGCAAAGGCATAGCTCTCCTGCCACTGGAAGCGATTCGTCCGCCGGCTCTGCTGGTTAAAGAATGCACCTTCGGTGGAGTTGATGAGCAGCTGATAAGGACCGGCACCTTCGGGCGTCGTGTCAGCGTCGTAAGTTTTATAGCTAACCTGGGACGTGAGAGCGCTATCAGGCCCGGTGAGAAATCGGTCCTGTCCGTAAATCTGGTAGCCGCGCTGATGGTAGTCCACCGTCGAGGGCTGAGGAGTGAAGGTATTCAGCCCCATGTACTCCAACCTCTGCGGGTAGACTGCAACCGAGACTGTCGCAGTCTGCTTGGTATCGATATTGAAATCGAGCTGCGTATAAGAGTTGAAGCCTTCCAGCGTCTGGTCGCGCTCCAGCTCAGGCAAACTCGTAACGGGTGTTCGCACAAATCGATATTCAAAAGATTGGGTAATGGCAATCTTGTCTTTGACTATCGGCCCGGTATAGGTCATTCGTGGGGTGGCCGACTCAAGACCCATCAAGCTACCGTCGCGGAATCGCGGACGTGGCATTATGTTCTGGATCGAGAAATGGCGCTCGTCGTAGTCTCCTGTCTTTGTCTCCGCCGTGGAAACCGCTCCGGTCAAGTTGCCATATTGAGGGTCGTAAGGATTGGAAATGACCTGTACCGATGACACCACATCGATGGGCAGGCTAATGGCCGAGCTGCCAGTCGCCGGATCCGTTACATTGGCGCTGTTCACCAGGGCCCCACTCTGCGTATTACGAGCACCTTTCAAGTTGATGCGGCCGTCGGGACCGCGCACAACGCCCGGAACCAGCGGCAGCAAGCTTTCAAAGCGCTCGTTTTCGTTGGGCGCATCGGCAACCGTCTTTTCCGTGATTGTTTCCGTGATGGTCGGCGCCTTCGCATCATTGTTATCTGTGTCGCTCACGGTGATGGATGTCTGGACGGCAACGGGCTTCAACTCCAGGTCAACCGTGATCCTCGCGTCCGCTGGAATCGTGATTCCCTGTGCGGCCTCAAGGCTGGGAAAGCTAGCCGTTATGGTGTAGGCGCCACCTTCAACAGCCTGGAAACTGTAGTGTCCCTTTTCATCGGTCTCCGTCTGAATGGTCTTGGCACCCTGCAGAATGACCTTCGCTCCCGGAACATAGGAGGTGCCTTCCGAGTCCACAACATAGACCGCTCCTCCTACTGTTCCCGTCGGCGTACTGCTCTGGGCGGCGACAAGTCCAGGCCCGATCAGCCACCACATCAGGAGCAGAGGAAATACCTGACGTCCACAAAACCGAAGACGCCGCTGTGCGCCTGGTTTCCTCAAATTCACGAATACCGCTTCGATACTCATCTCCCCCTCCAACTGTTGATCGCATTCGGATGAATGATCCGAACTGCCTACAAACCGGCAATGGAAGCGAGAACAGCCCGACTTGCGAAATCAGGTTCGGTCTGCTGGCGGGCTGTTTCGGCGCGCTTCACGCCAGTGATCGAAAACAGCCCGACTTGCGAGATCAGGTTCGGTCTGCCGGCGGGCTGTTTCATCGCGTTTCACGCGAGTGATAGTGCATGAGGCTTGCCAGAGTTCAGACCTTGTAAGTCTTTGCCCTGCAAGGTTCGGCCCGTGGCCTGATCGTGAGAGCGTTGCCGGTATTTGGGCAGTGACGGCGAACAGGCAGGAGAGCCCATTAACCCCGAGAGGGAGAACAACGGCCATGCGAACGGCAAGCGGCTCTCGGGTTTCAAAAGCGATTTAGGCCTGATGGAAGACGCTAAAGCCGCACCCGACATCGATTGCTATTTCGAATGCAGCTGGAAAGGTCATTCCTTCAGCACCAGCCGATGTGGAACTTTTCGCACAACTAAAGAGCCGGCTGCAGTACGCGGAGCTGAAGATTCGTGTGCTGGAGGAGCAGCTGCGCCTGATGCGAGTCGAAAAGTATGGAACGGGCGGCGAGAAGCTCTACCACGTACAAATGAAATTGTTCGAGCTTGGGCCCATGGTCGGTGAAGTGACTGTGTTTGGTGTGCGCTGGTTCGGCGCTCGATCAACGGATCCTGCAAGCATCCGGGCCACCAGGAATTGCCTGCGAACCTACCTAGCGTGGAGGGGGCCCTGCCTTGCGCGCCGGATCAGCGCGTGTGCAATCGCTGCGGCAAAGAAACGGTGGTGATCGGCCACTAGGAGAGTTTCCAGCTGGATGTGGAGCCGGCGAAGTACTTTGTACTGGTCACAAAACGAGAAAAGCGGGCTTGCTGGTCATGTGAGAACCTCGGAGGTCTCATTGAGAGGAGACGGCAAACCGGCAGGCGCGGAAACATTCGCAGGCACTGGCTGACCTTCGAAGCAGTGCTTACTCATTTTTGGCTCCGAAAATAGCTGCTCGTCTGCGATCCCCGTGATTTCGGGAAAGCTTGCAGCTTCGAACCCTCTCGCAGCCGTGAAAGCAACGCCCGCGTTGGCCGATATCATCTTGCTCCATATCTGGCACCCTAGATCTAGTTTAGGCTTAATTGTACTCGCTTGCCAGATATTTGTAACATCTCACAAGAAGGGCCATAATAGCGCTAAATATGGTTGTTGGATCTTGTCACTTGATGGAAGTAATGAGAGATTCATAGCGGGACTTTCTATGATATTTACATATCCATCAAGTTCATAGATTAGTGCGAGTAATTCGTCAGGACCGTCCATTATTTCCCCTTTGCAGTTAAGACACTTATTTGGAATGCATCCGACAACTATATCTCAACTCTATCTATCACTTCATACGGATCATCCTTGTGGGGCGACCATGTAATGAATGAATAACGTTGATTTCAACTCTGCCATCTGCTGTGAACGGTGCAGCCTTTGCTTCACTCTCGTCGTCAGTGGGTAGATCCGATCCAGTTCCATAGGACCTTCTACAGGCTGACGCCCAGGGCGTGGGCTAAAATGCCGTCATAATTGTTAGCGGTCAACAACTCGAATGCTTGTAGGGCCATATCCTCTTTTAGGAAGTCGGTCCACTTGGCAACCTCGAAGCAATGCTGAGCCGATTCGTGAAAGTTCTCTATCTCAGGCATGACGCCTCCTCCCCGGAACTCCAACCTCTTGTTCAATCCCATTGCTTGAATCTTGAACGAGAGTTTTTTTGGTCCCGTCAATGAATGCGATTATCCACCAGGCTCGATTTGCGCACAGCCCCACATCGGGACAAATCGAAACCTCTTGGGAGGCGAGTAGCGGCCTCTTCTGAGCAAGGAAATTCAGTTGTTGGGTAGATTGCTAACTAGGGATAGAACTGCGTTTGCGGGGCGGACCTTCGACACGCTTCCACCCGAAAAGGCGAGCATCGATGGACCATCGACCTGGTCCCAACATCGCGAGAGCGACACTAGCGGTTCCCAGCAACAGCCAAAGCCATCTGTCCCCGGGCTGCGTCAGGATCTTCCAGACTTCAATGACCGCTACAGAGGCCCCTACAATGGGCGTCCATAAACCGAGCACTAAGAGAAACCCCGCCACCAGGAGGATTGCGGCGGTGATTGTGATGTTTAGCGGAGGGTCGCCCCACAGCCGCAAGCTCGCGCGCACCATCAGCACGCAGCCGATGACCGAGCGCATGAGAAGCAAGCCCATGCCAGGCCAGCCGCCCGCGAATGTCGAATAGAGGCGTCGCACTACGTGTCCTTCCTAACCTCTTTAGAATGACACGTCTTACAGAGTGTGCGAGACCCCAAAAAGGGTCGCGAGCGTCACTCTTTAGGGGGTTGCTATGATTTCTATCAGTCCTGCGAGGAGGCAGGCGGAAGCTATAGGCCGATGATTCCCCTCTTCAGCCCGATCATCGCGGCGTGCGTTCGATCATTGGCGCCCAACTTGGAAAGGATGGACTTGACTCGGCTCTTGACGGTCTCCTCGGTGATCGAAAGCTGATCCGCGATTTGCTTGTTGGCATTGCCGGCCGCGATCAAGCGCAACACGCTAATTTCTGCCGGGGTCAGTGCGTCATCCGTCGCATGCTCAGCGACTTCGTACGATGCTTCGGGAGAAAGCGCCCTTCTTCCGGCATGAACCGCTCGGATCGTTTCCACGAGTTCCTTGTGAAGTGTATTTTTTAGCAGGTAACCTTGTGCTCCTGCCTTGAGTGCGCGAAGAATCTGCACGTCGCCCTTGTAGGTCGTTAGCACGACAATTTTCGCATCGGGAAATTCTCCCCGAATCGCTACGGTCGCATCGAAGCCGTTCATCTCCGGCATTTGCAAATCCATCAGCGTGACGTCCGGACGATGCGCTCGGAACTGTTGGATCGCATCTCGGCCGTTCGAGGCTTCGGCGACCAGAGTCATATCCGGTTGGGTGCCGACGAGTACAGCTATCCCCTCCCTTACGAGGGCGTGGTCGTCAACCGCCAGAATTCGAATTTGAGCTGACCCATCACTCACGCTCGATCGTTTCCTTCACATCGGTATCCGTCGCGGAGCGCTTCCCGAAGTACCAGAAACGCCGCGTCGGTTTCCCGTACGCCCTCGATGCTGGAATGATTAGCTCGATCTCCGTACCGCCATCCACTTCACTCCAGATCGTCAGCTTGCCCCCCACAAGCTTGGCTCGTTCCCTCATACCCGGCAAGCCGTAGTGCCCCTCACGTCCGTCTCCGCGAAGAACCTCGGGGCCAATCCCTTTTCCATCGTCCCGAACGCGAAGCTGGAAATACTTTTCGTCGTAGCGGATCTCAACTTCCACGTTTTGTGCTGCCGCATGCCGGAAAGCATTGCGCAGCGCCTCCGCCGCCAGCCGGTAAACTTCGTCGCGCAGGATCGGATGCAAATTCCGGGATGTCCCTTCCACGACCACTTTAAGGTTCGGGGAGGACTGATTGGTCTCAGCAGAAGCAAGTTCTTCCCCGACCGTCCGAATGGCTACCGCAAGGTCGTTCTTTTCCACCGTGGACATGCGCAACCCTTGCACGGCATCCCTGCCCTCAGTAATGGCGTCCGACGCTCGATTGACAGCTACTTCCAGTGTCTTGCGGGCGTCGGCGGCACCCTCCGGCAGCTCATAAATCGCAGCTTGAAAGAGTGGCAAAAGCGCCTGGAAACTCTGTAGCAGCGTGTCGTGCAGGTCGCGGGCAATACGGGTACGTTCACTAACTCGCTCTTCCAGACGCATATTGAACTGGTACATCAGTTGACGGACACGGAATTGGTAGGCCGCCCACAGTAATGCCAGAAACGCCGCCACGCACAGCGCGCGGAACCAGTTCGTTTGGTAATACGCGGGTTCGACAGAGAAATCCAGCCTTGCTGGGGTATCGCTCCACACGCCGTCACTGTTGGACGCAACTACGCGGAACGTATACTTCCCCGGAGGTATATCTGTATAAAACGCCTGCCGGCGCGTACCGGCGTCGCGCCAGTCCCGGTCGTAGGGGTCAAGCCTATATCGAAACTTGACCCTCTCGGGAACGGTAAAAGTAGGGGACGTGTAATCAATCTGCAAATCGCGCGGGTGTGGCGGAACCTTAAGGTTATGAGTGGGAGCGATTTCCTTCCGGTCAACGACTACCGTGTCGATGTAGGTCTCGGCCGGCGCCGCTTTCTGCAACAGTCTGGACGGGTCGATCATCTGCAGGACGGTCCCGCTGGCAAACCAGACGCGCCCGTCGGGGGAGAGAGTCGCGGCATTGAACGGCGGCCGTCCTGCGGGCCGGGCGCCGTCCAATACGTCATAGACGCGGAGCCGAATCACGGCATCCGGGTTGGACCACCAGCGTTTGAGTTCGGAATCTGCGAGCTCCACGACGCCGCAATCGGTGTACAGCCACCAACGCTTTTCCGCGTCCTGGATGAAGGAGATGATGCTGTCGCAAGGCAGCCCGTTCTTCGTCGTCATCCGCTGCACTTTGCCCTGACGCAGTCCTGCAAGTCCGTCCATGGTGGCGACCAGAACCGAGCCGTCAGCCGCGGCGTTGAGATGAACAATCCAGGGGTCGCTCGCGTTGAGGGGGTAAGTTTGCACAGCGCCGTCCCGGAAGCGCGCCACGTCCCCTTTCTTAGTGGTTACGATCCAAATTCCCCCATTTGGATCGGATGTGATCGTATGTCCTGCCGGGGTTTGCGGCGCGGGAAATTCCTGACGAACTTGGAGATCGTTAATTCGCACCAGTTTTCGGGACTGGCCCGCAGCCTCTGCCCAGATGTTGCCGTCGATGTCCTCGGTCAACCCAGTGACGAAACCCAGCGACTCGTGATTTTTGCCGAGCACCCGGCGGAAGTGGCCGTCTTTGAATATGTAAAGGTCGTGATCCACCCCTACCCACAGGTTCCCGGCCAAGTCTTCTAGCAAGGACGTGACTTGACCGCCAGGAAGACTGTCTCGCTGGCGAATAGACGAGACGCGTCCGTTAGCAAGGTGGTCAAGGGATCCGGCGTTTGCCACCCAAATGCTTCCGTCTCGACTGGCAAGCACACCTGCTACAGCGTGTCCCAGCCCTTCCTGGCTTGAGAAGGTAGTGATAAGCGGGTCGCGTAAGCTGTCGATTCCGTTGTTCGTCGCGACCCATAAAATCCCCTCTCTGTCTTCGAAGAGATCGTTAACGTCGTCGCTGGACAAGCCCTCAGCCTGCCCATAATGGTCCACCATATTTCCACGGATCCGATACAGTCCCTTTTCTTCGGTGCCTACCCAAAGACTGCCGTCGTGATCGAAAGTCATGCAGTTGACTACGATCTTGCTGCCATCGAAACCGGGCGCTACAAAAGGGTGGAAGACGCCATTTGCCAGTCGCTCAAGCCCTCGCCCAGGCGCGTCCTCCAGCATTCCGACCCAGATTGATCCATCTGCGCCGGGAAGTAAGGCCCTGACGACTGTGCCGAGTTCATCTGGCTTCAGCCCTTGGATCGGGTAGACCTGCGAGAGCCCATTGCGCCAATAGACGATCTGTCTCAGCCCTCCCATCCAAGAGCCCCCCTCCTTGTCGCGCATTAGGGAGGCAGCCGCGGAAATGGGAATTCCATCCGACGCTCCGAAACACTTAGCGGTCTGATCGCTTATGTGACAAAGTGGCTGGTTTGTAACGTTGAGGGGCGAACGCACTACCCACAACGAGCCGTCCGGATCCTCGCTGACGTGTTGAAACTGCTGAAGCCCAGGCAAATCGAAGTGAGAAATGACTGATCCACCTTTGAGATGTGCAATCTCGTGGCTGCCGATCGCCCAAAGCCCGCCTCGCCGATCACCGTAAACCTGCTGGACGGTGTTCATGATTTTCCCGCTGAAGGAAACGGTTCGAGGCACGAACCGAACACCGTCAAATCGATAAATATCCTGGCGCTGAGATGAAAACCAAAGAAAGCCGTCAGACGTTTGCGTGATGGAACTCATGCCCGCCGGCGCGGAGCCGTCTTGTATCCGCCAAGCCGTGTGCATATATTGCGTTACTCGTTTGTTGGGATCGAGGGCGTGAACCGCGCCTGCCAGAAACAACACGCAGGTGAGACAGGGGGCCAGCGTGGCCGCGATCGTGGTGCAGGCCCACTGGAAACGAAGCAGAAGCGGTCGGCGAGAATCGACTTTCCCCATGTTCGTCACCGAACAGCGCCGGACAGTATGGTCCCCTTCAGTTTACACGGGCTGCCTGGCAGACAACCTAGCGCTCTCGTTGCCGCTTGTCTGTCGCGGAAGTCGGCCAATGAGGAGTCGCGGTTGCCCCGTTGGACAGCTAACCGGCAGTAAACCGCCCTGGGCAACGAACGGAGACTGACGGCATGAGAATTTACTGGTCAGGCGTCGCCGAAATCGGACTGGCTGTGGATTAAAACTGTCAATCGTGTGTTTGCTCTGACACTTACGAAAGGTCTTTCAGCCTGGGGACAATTCAGGGAATGCGCAATCGAAAAAAATTACGATAGGAGCTCGATCGGGGGGTGACAGAAGAGATTTCGCGCACACCAAGATCACTCCGCGCTCGGGGAACTCTGTGGCGGGACAGTTTGGTCATGAGGTGATTCGTCGCTAGAGCGTCGAATGAAGCAATCGCCTGCGGTCGGAGCCGATCGTCTTCTTCAGCTTTCGGTTAGTGCTACAGCTCTCCCAGTCCGGACGCCAATCTTTCCGGCAAAGGCCCTGGCAGTTGAACTCCTTCGATAACCCTCCGAGTGGCCCACCGCAACGCGGACAAATTAAATTCAGGATTGAAGAAACGTCAGAAGCCGTGAGACATCTGTTTTGCGCTGCTCCAGAATGCATAGTTCCTCCCAGTGGAATGCTTAGATCAATATTCTCCAAGCAATATCCCTTCCACATTCATTACTTGCTTTGTCGTTTGGAAATTACGCCTGCCGACAGGAATCCTGCGAGCTAAGTGCGTGTCCAGGCGCGGCTTACGCCGAAGGGACCCCGAGCTGCAACAACTCTTACTCGCTGTTTGTGCGCCCAAATGTCGTCACCGCCGTCATGCGGGCGGGGGCAGGATTTACAAGTTAGGCTGTCGCGGGGCTAAGTCCAGCTAATTCAGTGCTCGGTCACTCTTCCTGATTTGGTGCCGCACGTGCTCTTGAGAAATCGGTGGCGTCGGCTCGGTGACAATTCGACGCGGCGCCGGCGGCAAATTCGTTTTTGCGGAGCTCAACCATCAACGATCGGAGGAAAAGTAGAGGAAACACCGTCCGTTTCTGAGGCAGAGCCTCAGATATTCGAAGAATCACAGAACATAACCGAACGAATCCGAGAGCGTGCCTACGAGCTTTACCAGCTCCGCGGTCAGAGCGATGGGCCCGACCCGGATGATTGGCTACTAGCAGAATCACAATGGATCTAGAAACAGCGGGCAGAGGATTCCCAGATATGAAGCCGGTAAATTCGAGCCTGAACACAAGAATGAGATTTTTGCAATTTGCTGGGGCAACAATCCAGCGCAGAAGGGCAGCGACTAGCAACCTCCCCCAAGTTGCTGCCCTTGTCTTGGATTAGACGACTGCGGCAACAGCGCAGGCCGTACTCATATTTAAGGAAGGGACGTTCCTATGTTTGACAATGCTGCTGAGGTTGGTGGTACGACTCGGTTCCAGGCACATGTAACTAGTATCGGGTCGTATTGTAATAACGAGCGAAACATCCTCTTTCGTCTGGCGTACTTAATCACCGGAGACGAAGTGCAGGCAGAAGATTCTGTAATCGCGGCGTACGACTTGGCAGGGCAAGGTAAGACGCCCTCTCGCGGCTGGTTGTTGGAATGGGTCAAGTGTGCAACGGTAAAGAGCGCAATCCAAGCGCGACTCGCTGACATTCGAGAATGCGAAGGTCGGTACAAGGGTTCAGATTGCAAGCGGCCCAGACATCGCCCCCAGGTAATGAGGCCTGACCTGCCAGCAATGACGGAGTCGATATTGCACCTGGACCCAGAAATGGTTATCGCTGAGCTGGATTCACTCGCCCGTGCCATTCTTGTCTTGCGCGGCGTACTCAGCACCTCCGTTCGGGACTGCTCGATTCAGCTCGATGTATCCAGCGAATCAGTCCTGGCAGTCCAGCGTCAAATCACCACATGGCTTACGACTGTGCGCAAGAAGCAGCTACCCGCTTTGCAGCGCCCTGCGTGAGCACTGAGTACTGGTAGTGTGCTGTGCCAGTCACGGCCTGCTGATCGTAATCCGTTCCGCAAGCTTAGGTGCACCGAAGCTCACGCCACCGAGCTAAACTTGTTGTGGCCATCACAACGCGATCGCGTTATGTAACCTGGTGATGGCTCGGTGACTTGGTGTTCCCAGAACGCCGTGGGCATTTCCTTTCCAATCCTGGATGTACACCTTTTCTCCGCATCTGCCGCAGAGCCAGTAGTAACGCCGAACGGTGCTATGTCCAATCTCTGAGCGAGCGGCGGTTGACTTGCTGTGAGTGCACGTTGGAGCGCTCCTCCACAGACGATCGAACAGTTTCATAGTATCGCCCTCCTGGCAGCGGAAAGTGGGACATAACAAGCTATGCGCGGATTGGAAGACTGGTAACGGCTGAACTGCTGGCGCCATCTCCATCTTGCCTGACTATCGTTTCACCAAGCTATAAATTAGCCCGATTATGATTGCCCAGAGAACCACCGAAGGCGAGAAAGCATAAACCACACCACGAAGGGCGTTCCCGAAGAAATAGCAATCTCCTCGACGCCGACAGGGTCCGTCCTCGTCTTTGACATTCACCACCGGGAACGATACACGCCCTTCAACGTGCCGGGGAACGCTATTCCGCAATAAGCCAATTCTGTCCTTAACCCTGCCACGACTGCCAGAATCCTCTCCCGACGAGTTACTGCCGGACTGTTCGATGGGGTAAGCCGTTTTCATCATGATTAATCCCTGTTTGGTTGCCATCAAGGCTGCATTGAAGCCAATGGTGGCCCGTCAGAGCACGCTCTCTATTTTGCCCGTGTATGTTCGTGATGCCCACGCGTGGATGCGGACGCATTGATAGACAGTTCACAGAGAGCAGCTTGCGTGCCAACCCAGGGACGTGTCTAAGGTCTGTGCTATCTAACCCTTGCACAGCCCCGCCAGAACCGTCTCGCGCCCAAACATTGGCAGTGCCCAAATGCGGTCAGCTCTCGCATTCACTCAGGAAGCCCAGTTTGATTACAAGAAAAAGACTTACACGGGATGAGTTTTGGCGAAGCGCGTGCACTCGTAGTCGTGAAATTCAAATCGGCGGAGCGAATGCAATGCTGAATTCAGGGCTAGCGGCGGTTTCAGCGGCTACTAATAAAATGATCGGCTTTAGGTTAACAGCGATTGTACTGCTATTGGTCGGAAGCTGTCTGCTCGTCCCGAGCCGGGCAGACGCTCAGTGCACCCCTGAACCGACAACCATTGTCAGAGGGACGGTCTATTTGGATGCGTCTGACGTACCGGCCTACGCCTCAGGAGCGAAGATCGTAGTCCGGGATGAGTTCACGATCGTGTCAGCCGTTACAGATCGTGAGGGCAAGTTCCGCATTTCTAATCTAGACCCCGGCATTTACACAGTGGAGGCGACATACTTTGGTCTTCACGCTGAACAGAAAGTAACCGTCGAAGATGGCGCGGAAATAGAAGTAATGTTGCAGTTAAAGCCACCGGATCTCAAGGCCCCATTTGAGTCGTGACGTCAAGGTGGAGAACGGTCCGACGAGAACTCAGGAAAGAAAGGACGGTCAGGCATGTCTAACGATGATTCAAAGGATACAGGTAAGATCGGTCGCAAGGAAATTGCGCCGGCAAAAGGAAAGCTCGGGATCATGATTCCGGGTATGGGGGCCGTGGCGACCACGTTTGTCGCCGGCGTAGAGGCCGTGCGTATGGGCATCGCAAGCCCGATCGGCTCGATCACACAGATGGGCACCATTCGCTTGGGCAAGCGCACAGATGGCCGTTCGCCCAAGGTGAAGGATTTCGTGCCCCTAGCTGAGCTCAACGACCTGGTATTTACCGGCTGGGACATCTTCGAAGACGACATGTACGCGGCCGCGGGTAAGGCAGGAGTGTTAGAGCGCTCGCTGCTCGAACAGGTAAAGCCCTTCCTGTCGTCGATCAAGCCACGCAAGGCCGTGTTCGACAAGAACTACGTTAAGAAGCTCGATGGCCCGAACGTAAAGAAGGGCAAGAACAAGAAAGAGTTGGTCGAGCAGGTCCGCGAGGACATCCGCGAGTTCAAGAAGTCGAGCGGCGCCGACCGGTTGGCCATGATCTGGTGCGGATCAACCGAGACCTTCATCCAGCAGAGCGCGGTTCACCAGACGGTCGAGTCGTTCGAGCAGGGACTGCTGGAGAACCACGAGGACGTCGCGCCGTCAATGATCTATGCGTATGCCGCGATGCAGGAGGGGATTCCGTTCGCAAACGGCGCTCCGAACCTGACGGTGGATATTCCCGTAATGCAGGAGCTGTCGCGCAAGAATGAAGCGCCGATCTGCGGCAAGGACTACAAGACCGGGCAGACGCTCATCAAGACCATTCTGGCGCCGGGTTTCAAGGCCCGCATGCTAGGGCTGCGTGGATGGTTCTCCACCAACATCCTTGGCAATCGCGACGGTGAAGTGCTCGACGATCCGGGATCATTCAAGACCAAGGAAGAGTCGAAACTGAGCGTGCTGGAGCAAATCCTACAGCCGGAGTTGTACCCCGAGCTTTACGGCAAGCTCTGCCACAAGGTCCGCATCAACTACTACCCGCCACGCGGAGATAACAAAGAGGGTTGGGACAACATCGACATCTTTGGATGGCTCGGCTATCCCATGCAGATCAAGGTCGATTTCCTGTGCCGCGATTCGATCCTGGCTGCGCCGATCGTGCTCGACCTCGTACTGTTCATGGATCTGGCGAAGCGCTCGGCAGCGTTGAAGGGCATCGGCATTCAGGAGTGGCTTAGCTTTTACTTCAAATCGCCGATGACGGCGCCAGGACTGTCTCCGGAGCACGACCTGTTCATCCAGTCTATAAAGCTCAAGAACACCCTGCGCTACCTGATGGGTGAAGACGTAATTACCCACTTGGGATTGGATTACTATGACTCACTCCAAATCGAGGAGCATGACTATGTGCGAATTTGATACGGCTCAGACAGACAGCATCACTCTCCAGTTGGACACGGTTCCTCCACAGGAGTTTGTGGAGTTTATGTACTCTCTCCCCAGTGATGTCGCCATGGTGTCGCCGCTCGTGGATCACCTGATGCGCGATATTATCAGTTTCCGAGTAATGGACGGTGCCGAAGTAGATATTGAAGTAGCTTTGCGCGAGGCGCTCTTGAATGCGGTCATCCATGGCAATAGGGAGGAGCCTAGTAAGCGTGTTTATCTCAGAGGACGCTGCCGTGCAGACGGAGAAGTCTCAATGGCGATACGAGATGAAGGCGCCGGCTTCGATAGCACCTCCGTACCCGACCCGACCGCTCCAGAGCACCGGATGTCCACTCACGGTCGCGGCATTTACTTGATGCGAGCGTTGATGGATGAAGTATCGTTCGAGGAGGGCGGCACTGTCGTGCACATGCGCAAAAGCCCAAGCCCGCCTCCTTATAAATCGCGGTAACGGTACGATCAGCCCCGCCAGCGGGTACCTTGCGACTGTCGGACGCCCTCGATCGTGGCGGCCCTTCACAGAGCGGATCTTCAGCCCCATTGTTAGAAGTTTACTGGAGGTGAGCCAGCTTTCAACAGGCCGACTCGCGGTATGAGCTTGTACCCCCGGGCCTCGTACCGACGCGATGAAACGCGGCTCCCCTCTCCCTTACGAATCTGGCGTGTGCGTTGACCTTGCAGACTGCGTGAGGCATAGCATGCTGTGGAATTCCGGTCTTGAGACTTGCAACCAGTGTCGGCTGACTGTTGACATCAACCTCAATTATTCTCCGGGTGACCCGTAACAACAGCTTCGCTGCGCGTTAGCCGCGGTGACTGGCGGTGAATCAGGTCCTGGGCGAGCTCTCGAATGGCGGGTTCGCCGTCGTCAAGAGCAGCAACGAGTTCGTTGTAAGCTGCCAGATTGTGACGATTTCGGCCATTCCAGATGGCAGAGGAAGAGTTAAAGAAATCACGATCAGACATAAGACTTCTCGCATATCGACCAGCACTCCTATTGCCAATTGTGCAGCTTGCCTCTCTCGGTGACCATCGACCAAATGTCGGCAGTTATGGGCATTCGAGCCGTATCATTCCTTCCTGTAAGTCACTCCCTATCAATGGCTCACATATTCATGTCCCTTTTGGCCTTAGGCATGCTGATGGAAATGTGCTACATCGACCTCCAGCCTCAAGGCAGGGTGCAATAGAACATCGGTCGTATTAGCACCGAGGCATTCGCGAGAAGAATCAATAGTTTCTTCTTAAATGAACCATGGACATGGATAGTCAACTTCAAGCAATGCTCAGTGGACAGGTTTCCCTATTGTTCAGTGGCACGAGCTTCTTCATCATCGGTCTGGTAAGCCTGGCGGTCGCCGCCATTCGAAGGAGCAGCGGCGGCGGCGTGGGCGCTTTTGTTTATCTCGGAATCTGGAGCACGATGTACGGTATCAACCGGCTTGCTGATTGCTCGGCGCTGGTCACTACCTTGCCGAACTGGCTGCAGTCATGTGTTCCGTACATCGATACGGCAGTTACTT
Organism: uncultured Acidobacteriaceae bacterium; assembly: GCA_963837915.1. GTDB lineage: Bacteria > Acidobacteriota > Terriglobia > Terriglobales > Acidobacteriaceae > DASRAA01. The sequence goes on along the minus strand of CAWIPZ010000036.1, from coordinate 100,257 downwards.
ATCTGCTAATCGTTGCCGCTGCTCTTTCATTTCGGGAGCTTGTCGTTGGCAAACTGCGGCAGTTTGTAACCACACTTGCCTTGAGCGGCCTACTCATTGCCCTTTTGGCAGTGGGTTGGTTTGTAGTGACTGGCGAAGAATACACTCTGATCCGGTATAACAACCTCATCGGCGCCGGCGTTCTCATTGTGTTGCTGGTCTTCCTTTCAGTCCCTAGCCTCAACCGAAAGTATGGCATGCTGCAAGATCGCGGAGTGCTGCTGATGGGCTGCAGCCTATTCTGCATCGAAGCCCTTTACGTAAGTGTGATGCGGCCTCTTGGACTAGGTCACGATATCGGCAGCAGATGGGACGATCTGGGGTTTGCTGCCTTACTCTCGTCCTTGGCCTATGTGGACTTGCAGCGTGTTTATGCGAACGAACGCCGCCTGTCAATGATTGAGAACGAGCTCGCGATCGCCCGGCAGTTGCAGTTTTCGATTCTGCCGACGACCAAGCCGGAGCTTTGCAAGTTGCGCATCGCTGCCGCCTACGAGCCTATGACCGCAGTCGCAGGGGACTTTTACGAGTTTCTGACGTTGGACGAACACCGCATCGGCTTTCTTGTCACGGACGTCTCCGGTCACGGCGTACCCGCTGCCCTCATTGCTTCCATGATCAAAGTGGCCGTGCAGTCAGTTGCTTCACAAGCTGCTGATCCTCCGGAGCTGCTTCGCCAGCTACGGAACATTCTGTCACGAGACTTGCGGGGCCAGTTCGTCTCTGCAGCATACCTCTGGATCGACACCGAAACTGGTAAGGCTCGCTATTCCGCCGCGGGACATCCGCCACTCTTATATTGGTGTGCCGCCGACCGCTCGCTCGCACGCATAACCAGCAACGGGACACTCTTCGGGGTACCTTTTGAGACCGAATATCCAGTGCGTGAGCTGACTTGCTCCCCGGGTGACCGGTTCCTGCTCTATACCGATGGCATAAGCGAACCCGAGAACGAAGTGGGTGAGGCGTTCGGCGACAGCAAGCTGGAAGAGATCGTGCATGACAACCCATCGGTATCCGCCGATGAATTATCACGGCAAATTCTGACGCAACTCAGCTCATGGCGGCCGGCCTCGACTCCGCAGCAGGATGACCTGACTTTGATTGTGATCGAGGCGCTCTAGCTTACGCTTTCTCTCGAACTCTACATGGTTGGGTGTCCCAGATTCCGCTGCGTCCTCGGCGATGGTGCGGTCGCTGAAGAACTTTCCCGAGCCCGCCACATTCAACATAGCTTTGCGCGCCCACTCGCATGGGTTTGTATATAACGCGAGCAGCCGCTCGTCTGCCTCAATGTAGGACTTCAGGTCCGCCAGATGCATGTAATAATCGTAAGTTGGCAACGCGTCGAGCAATGTCTCGAAGACGCCCGGCTCATTGCGGCTGAAGTGGTCAGAGAAAATCAAGTCCAAAGCCTCGCGGGTCAAACGGCAAGACTGCGACCGAAAAAGACACAGTTTTCTGCATCTGCCCTTTGTCATCGCAAGCCACAGGCATGAACCGCTGACGGTCTGGCCCAGCGAGAACTGAAAAACCCCACGTTCACGGTTGAAGAATCCACTGCCGAAATATCGGCAACAGCTTCGGCAGTCGATTGACACTTGTCGAATCGCTTCCCTCGGAGGCTCCCTGGTTTCAATCACTTTCGTGAATGCGCAGCGTGGCATTAGGCGTGCATCGTTTAACTACGATGCAGCCTGGCTGCCGCCGCCACTTCGTCTTGGATAACGAGTGCGGCAACCTGATTAGATTCTGGCACGAAGAACGGTTCTCCCAAATAGAGAGTAGGAGGTTTTCCAAAGCGGATTATTGCAGCGGGGAAGTCATCATGAAGTTCAAGCTGAATTGCGGATTAGTCATTGGATTTATTCTGACCGCGTCGATCACGTGGGCCGATTCCTTGGAGCTGAGGAACGGCAGCCTGATCGAGGGCAAGTTCCTGGGTGGCACGGAGAGTGAGATTACTCTCCGGGTCGGCTCGTCGGTCCAGACCTATAACCTCGCTGACATCATCGCGCTCAAGTTTGATTCCGAAATGGCGGCAAGCGATATGCCGACGCGGTCGACCGGGTCGCTTTCCAGCCAATCAGGGATGGTCGATAATGCCGGCATTAGGACACCGGTGCATGTCGCCATCCCGGCGGGAACCGTAATTTGCGTGCGCACCATCGATCGCATCGATTCGACTCAAAACCGTGCGGGGGATCGTTTCCAGGCATCGGTGGAAGAGCCGCTGATGGTGGACGGCAACGTGGTAGTCCCCAAGGATGCCTACGTCTATGGCAGGTTGGTGGAGTCGAAGGAGTCAGGGACGTTCACGGGTAGGTCGGAACTGCGGCTGGAGCTGACGGGCATCGTGGTGAATGGACGGACGGTGCCGGTTGTGACCGGAGAATACGAATTGACCGGCAAGTCGCGCGGCGCGAGCACCGCGAAGAGAACGGTCGGCGGAGCGGCGGTGGGATCGATCATTGGAGCCCTTGCCGGTGGCGGCAAAGGCGCAGCGATAGGAGCAGGAGTTGGCGCAGGGGCCGGAGCCGGGTCAGAAATAATAACGAAGGGCGACCAGGTGAAGATACCCAGCGAGACGCTGCTCGATTTCACGCTGCAGCAGGATGTATCGGTACCGACTCGCCGGAGTTAATTCTTGACAGAGGTTCAAAATCAGTGTGCTCTGGCCAGGAATTGCATCGATTGCAGGAGGATTCAGTGAAGCAATTAGGAATTGGCAGGAGCTCTCCGCTTTCAGCGCAGCTAATGCTGATCGTGCTATTTTGTGGATCCGGATGCAACTCAACAAGCTCGGCTCATCAACAATGTCCACTTCCGAATTCCACTAATAATCACAACTATCTCTCCTATCTGTTGGTTTTGCTCACATCGGAGCTAAACTTCAGTTCGACCCGCTTCTTGGTACGGAGCAACCAATAGCGCGTATGCATGCTGCTTGCCAGGTTCCGTCCGTTGTGCGCGTTTGCTAGTCAAACACTTAGTGAAGCAAAAGGCGTAGTGAACTGCCCGACTGGAGTCACGCGCCGAAATAAGGGCGTCAGCATATTCCCATGCACCCAGCTATCAAATTGCCGCATCAGTCGCGGAATATACCGCGAGCTGTAGAAGTCAGTTTGGTGGTATCGACTACTAGCCTGGTTGCGAATTCCGGGTCGCCCGTCAGCGCCATCGCGAACCAGTACAGATCTTCCACGTCACCGGACTTTCGCGTTTCAGTATGTAGCGTCACATGACCTCTCGAACCGCGGCGTCTCTTTGTAGAACTTTTGTGCACGGACCTCATATCTGCGTTTTTCCTTGAAGTGGAGCGTTAGATGGCTCCTTGCTGGGTCTTGGCACGCCTGCCGGTTCTTTTCAATCGGGTTGAGAACTTGCCGACAGTTCGCTTTCGATCGGCAGTTGCAGGCGTTCACAAACATCGCGGGAGTAGGCTGATTCAGCGATAAACGTCAACCCGATCTCCTTGAACCACAACAATACTTCTTCGCCGACGGCGTCGACGAAATTCACCTCCGACAAATCCACAATTAGCTTTGAGGCGAGTCTTGAGTCTCCGATCAGCGTTCGCGCGTGCTCGGCAAAATCTCGGACGAAACGGCCTTCCATTCGCATCTTCATGCAGTTTGGAAGTTCATAGAATTCCATTCGCAACATCTTGGTCTCCATTTCTGCCCGGCCTTCCCAGCCCTACACTGTGTCATTGCAGATGGTGTGCCAGACTGCGAACGCCGCAAACTATTGAAACTACTGGAGAGAAATGGAATAGCGACTAAAGATGCCGAGTCCCCATGCGGGCACTGCCGCAATTCTGGCAACGACCGTCGAAGAATCATGCTTGACTCGGATCTGAGAAGCAGAAAGGTCCACAGGTGTCATCCGTTATTCCACTTGGACCATGATGATGTGCGGATCGTAGATCATCCCCACCGGTCTGGGGACACAAGTAACCTCGGCAAACAGTGAGTTCATTGTGTACGGGCATTTCAAACCGCGAGTGCCCAAATACCGGCACTGCGTGGAGGGCAACGAGCGTCCCCGGCAATTACGCCCACTTGCAACTCATGCAGCTAATGACATTTAGCAGTCCTTACGCAGGGATGATCTCTTTGCGTCGTTGGCCACAGGCTTGCAATGACCATACCAGTTCGGCAAGAAGGCCGTTCTTGTGAGTTGAATGTATGGAGGCGGTCGCTCCACAACAGATTTCGTTCGAAGGCCGAATCAGCATCGACAACTCCAACGCGATGCGTAACCGGCTCGGGAAGGCTTTGAAGCTTAAACCGAAGGAGATCGACGTGGATTTGTCGCGAGTCACTTCCATTGACATATCCGGTTTGGCCACATTGCTTGAGGCGACTCGCATCGCGCGAGACCAGGGGACGCGGCTGAGAATCGGCGGGATTCAAGGGCAGGTCCAGCTTCTGTTCGCCATCACCCGCCTCGATCAAATACTCGACACAGCGGCGGAGGCGCAAAGCGCGTGAATGTGCTCGAACAGCTTGGCGGTGCCGTCGTCCAGAACTTCGCCTACGTTGGTGGTCTGAGCGAGCAGTTCTGGGCGGGAGTGCGTGCACTGCCGCGCGTGCTTCCCATGTTTGGCAAACGGGGCCGCTGGCAGGCAGCAATACGGCAGATGGCCGCCATCGGCGTCGCGGCGCTGCCCATGATCGCCATTATGGCCGCGTCTACCGGGATGATCCTGGCGCTGCAAGGCGCGGCGGAGTTGCGGCGGTTCGGGGCTCTTCGCTACGTCATCGACCTGGTAGCGGTCGGCTTTACCCGCGAACTGGGACCCCTGTTGACAGCCATAGTCGTGAGCGGGCGATCAGGATCGGCGTTCTCCGCTGAGATCGGAACGATGGTGGTGACCAGCGAGATCGACGCCTTGCGGACCATGGCGCTTGATCCCATCGAGTTTGTTCTGGCCCCTAAGTATCTGGCCGCCATTGTCATGGTTCCCTGCCTCACCATCATGTGTAACGTCTTCGGCATTCTGGCCGGTGCCGGGTTCATGTACCTCAGCACGAAAATGGCGTTGGGCATTTACGTCAAATACGTGCTCGACTCGATTTTGCTGCGCGACGTTCTAGGTGGACTTATTAAGAGCCTCGCGTTCGCCACCATCATCGTCCATGTCGGATGCATGGAGGGCTTCAGGGTGCGGGGTGGGCCCGAGGCAGTAGGTCGCTCGACTACCTCGGCGGTCGTCCGCTCGACATTCCTCGTAGTTCTGGCAGACCTGTTTTTCACCGCCTTCTTTTATCTGGCGAGGTTGCAATAGCCATGGCGAGTCCCGTCATCTCCGTCCGCAACTTGAGCGTCAGCTACGACGGGCATCAGGTGCTTGACCGCGTAAACCTCGACATTCAGAGCAATGAAATCATGGTGCTGCTGGGTGGCAGCGGTTCGGGGAAAACCACTCTGCTGCGCCAGATTATCGGATTGGAGCGGCATGGCTCGGGTACCGTCCTGGTTCGCGATGTGGATATCAACAGGTGTGCCCCTCAAACATTGAAACAGATACGCCGAAAAATAGGGGTCGCATTTCAGGAGTCTGCATTATTTAATTCGCTGTCAACAGAGGAGAACGTCGCACTGCCACTGCGGGAGCTAACTGACGTTGCTGAGCCGGTCATTGAAATCATGGTTTACCTTTCGCTGGCAGCGGTGGGCTTAGCTGAAGCCGGCAAGCTTACGCCACATGAGCTGTCCGGCGGAATGAAAAAGCGGGCGGCAGTGGCGCGAGCGATTGTGATGGACCCCGACATCCTGGTATTCGACGAACCTTCGGCTGGCCTGGATCCTATCGTCTCGGCGGAGCTGGACGAGCTGATTCTCTTCCTGAAGCAGGCGTTCCACATGACTATTTTGGTGGTCACGCATGAAATACCGAGCGCATTGCGCATCGCGGACCGTATCGCGATGTTGCACAAGGGTTCGCTGATCGCCGTCGAGGACAAGGCCTCCTTTCGGGCTAGCGCTGATCCGCGCATTCGACAATTTCTTGATGGTATCCCCGACAAACTAGGCGAAGTTCCCGCGGTCCAGGAGCATTTGCGCGAATTGTCGGGTATGACAGGAGTCGCAAGTTGAAAAATACTGAAGCAAAAGTCGGCGCTCTGGTCGTGCTCTCGGCGATAGTCTTGTGCGCAACCGTCTACGTCCTTGGCAGCGCGCAGTTCGGCCGCACGCGAACGCGTTATTGCGCGTACTTCAAGTACGCAGGCGGATTGGATCCTGGGACTGACGTGCTGTTTGGCGGAATCAGCGTGGGCAAGGTAACCGCGGTGGGGCCGGATGCAAACGATCCGACGCGCATCGAAGTCGATCTTGAGGTCAAGCAGGGTACCCCGGTCAACGCCAAGTCCATGGCCAAGCTGGGCTCGGTCAGCCTGATGAGCTCGCCGGTATTGTCCATCACGACCGGCACAAATGACTCCCCACGGCTGCAAGCGGGCGCTGTGATTCCGACACAGGAGACGGTCAGCCTGGACGACATGCAGCGGGAAGTCGCCGCCATTGCCGAGTCCGCCCAACAATTGATTACCGCTGTGCACACGGATGTCGACGACATCACCGGCGATACCCGCCAGGTGCTGGCAAACGTCAATGACCTCACCGGCGAGGCGAATCGCCGGCACGTGGCTCAGATACTGGCGAACGCTGATGCAATGATCGCAAGAACATCGCCGCAAATCGACCGGATAGCCACGAATGTAGAGACGCTAACAGCCAAAATGGGCCCGACTGTCGATAACGTCAATTCGACCGTTACCAACGCAAACGGGACCATCACCGTGCTGCGGGACCGGACTCAGACCGATCTCATCGAGCTACAAAAGACGCTGGTTGAAGTGCGCAGCCTGGCCGAGAACTTACAGGCGGTAGTTCGTACGAACCAGCAGAACATCCAGTACACGCTCGAGAACATCCGCATGACTACAGACCACCTGAACGACTTCACCGAATCTGTAAATGAGCGGCCCTGGAGCCTGATACGAATCAAACAGCCAAAGGACCGGACGGTTCCGAAGCAATGATGAGGTACGCATGATAACCAGTGGTGCAAGATTCGCATTCTTCGCCCTGACCGCGCTGCTCCTAGCAGGATGTGCCGGCAAGGTGCGCTATCCCGACTATTACATGCTGGCCTTGGCGCCCTCCAAAGTCGCCGCCGGCAACGAGGGCTACAAGCTTCCAGCCGTAGCTGTTCAGCGTTTCGAAACACCGGCTTACTTACGTCAAGGGCGCATCGTTTACCGGCGAACTCCTGAGCAGATTGGATTCTACGAGTATCACCGTTGGGTCTCCGACCCGGGACAGGCAGTCACGACGGCCATGATCGATTCTCTTAGCGCATCTGGCGTCTTCTCAACGGTACAGACCTATGATGGCCAGGCGCATGTGCCGTATGTCTTACAAGGACGACTAGAGCACTTGGACGAAGTCGACTATGAAAACGGCGTGCGGGTCGAGGTGAGGCTAAATGCCCAACTCTTGGATACGAAGACCGGCACCGCCGTATGGTCGGGCGACACGACAAGAAACATAATTGTCGAGCAGCGCCAGGTGAGATCTGTCGTACAGGCCATGGGAGAGGCTACGCAGGACGGCGTCGACCAACTGGTCCAGGACCTAAGAAATCAGCTTTTTGCGCCGACTTTAGCGGCTGACAAATCTACGATTTCCGCCGCCGATAAACGAGATAGGAGGGTCAAGTGAGTTGCGGTCGGCCCGCGAGACGCGTGGTTTTGGCTGGAAGTACAAAGACGACTGGCTGATGGCGATGGTCTCGGCCACCAACTTCACTTCACCGCCCTGGGCCACTAACTGGAGAGCCGGCGAGTGAGCCTGTCCGCAGCTCACTCGCCCAACACGTCTTTTAGGATTTCGGTCTGCAGATGCGACCGCCCCAAGGCACGCTCCAGTTGCTTGCTGCGTTTGCTCTGCCCTTCGTCGGCGGGTGCCCTGCGCTCCCCCAAGCGCAGCCAAAGCACCTTTCTCGAGCTCGTCTTTCCATCGGTAGAACAGCGCTGGACCGATGTCGTGCTTTGCGGCAGGTCTCGGACTCTTTGCGCGACTTCAGACCTTCCATCACAATGGCAAACTGCTCTTCCCGGGATCTGTGAACTCTCGGTCGTCTTCCCATCTCTCGCCTCCTGGCGGAGGCCCTGAATCATATCCTACGACCGTGTCCGGTTCTGAAGGCGTGCACTACAGACGGCGCGCAAGCAATACGATCATCACCTGATTTCAGGTTGAGTCTCTCTATACAGACATTTACAAGTTGCAAATATGCTGTCAACCAACGGGCCTTGCTAAGTCGTTGAAGCAGCGGTGCAGGTCTGCCCTTTCTTGAGCGGCTGCCCAAAGCTGGGCAGGCTCAAACCTGTTCATGGCTGAAAGCAGGCAACTTACGAAAACGGCGATTGGCAGTTGGACTGCATTCAGTAGAGCGGAGGCAAACCGATGAATTCACTCCAAGTGGAAGAGCGAAGTACTGTAGAGTCGTTTAGCGCGAGCAAGAGTCCGTTCTTGCTATATGTGCTTCTGGTCGTCGTCACGATCTATCTCATCATGTCCTCGTACCTTGTCTTCAATACGCTTAGCAGACTGGAGTCGACTGAAGCAGGGCAGTGGGCCTCGATTGAAAAGCTGAAGCAACGCCAGAGCCAGACAGAACGTGAGATCGCGGCTTCCAATGACTCACTGGCGCAGCGATTGGGAGTCACTGAGCAGGATTTGCAGTGGAGCTTGCAGGTGCGAGCGGACGAATTGCAGCGGCAGCAGCGAGGACTGGCAAAGCGGCTGCATGACCAGGCGGAACAGCAGCAGGAGCAAATCGGTCAGATCAACGGCCAGGTCTCCAGCGTGCGTACCGAACTGGGGGGGGCCAAAACGGAGATTGCTGATACACGCACCCAGCTGGCGTCGACGAACGCGAAGCTGGATAGTGCAATCGGAGACCTTAACGGGCAAAGCCATTTGATTGCCCGCACCCGCGAAGAGCTCGAGCTACTCAGGCACCGCGGTGATCGCAGCTATTTTGAATTCACCCTGTACAGGGGTTCTTCGCCGACCCCTGTTTCTACGGTGAGTCTGCAGTTGAAGAAAGTTAATGCCAAGAAGAACCGATTCACCTTAAATGTTCTTGCCGACGACCGCACCGTCGAAAAGAAGGATCGTGGCATTGCCGAGCCGCTGCAGTTCTATACCGGGCGCGATCGCGTTTTGTACGAAGTTGTGATCTGGACTACCGACAACAATAGGGTCACTGGGTATTTGAGCACGCCGAAGTCGGTGACCATTGCGGCAGCGAACTAGCTGCTTCTCAGCCATGAAGCAAATAGTACTCTCGGTGAACTAATACCCCCCACCCCGCCCAAAACAAAACCAGGGGCGGGATGGGGCATCTGCATGTAGGTTTTCGCAACGTGCGCGGTGTGGGCCCAGGCTTTCCAGTTCGATGCGCCTTTTTTTCGTTAACGGCATCTTGCGGCAGGCGGCATCCAATCCGCTCGGCTGTTAACTGGAGGGTTGAGAGATCGACTCTCGATTGCAGCTCTTGAATGAATGCGCCCTTCCAATCAGATCCGGAGACTTCCGAATGACAGGAACGACTCTCGATCAATGTGAGGGGCTGATCCCCCACGAATCAGCCCCTATATCCCACTCGTTCAATTTGGTAGCAATTTGGTAGCAAATTGCGCGGTTTATGCCGGTTTTTCCGGCTTGTCCGGCCATTAATTGCTTTAGAATCAATGGCCGACTACACTGAGACTTCCATGGCATGGAAGAGGTCGTCGGTTCGATCCCGACCAGGTCCACCAATTCTTACCAATCACTTAGAACCAACCTCGGTTCACGCGATTGAAAACTTCAGCACAACTTCCAACCCAAGGATTGTTAAACCGGGTTCGCAGGGACCTTGATTGTATCCAGGAATTTCACCTGCGCTGCCAGCGGCGCTTGCGAGCGGGGATAATCGCTATCTCACGCGTAATCCGCCGCTGCTCTGTTTTGGGATTAGCTACGATATGCCCTTCCCGACACTTAACCGCGAATCACCATATATGCGAGTTGCTGGTGATCAGGGAGCGGTCCGGCTTCTGGGGGGCCTTGAGAGGGTAGCGTCATTTGTCTGCTCACTTGAGGACGGCCAATCACGACCAATTCTGACATTCTCCGAATCTTGGACCTACTTCCTGACGGTTTCCTTTTCCAGCTTCTCCAGCTCTCGTGCGAGTTGCTCAGCCTGATCGCGAAGCTGGTGGATGCGCTCCGCCAGAGATGGAGCGACTGTCTCGCTGCCGGGCGTGGCTAGTGTTTGGGGGGCGGCATTTGCTGGCGCAGCCGCTTCTCCCGTCAGGTCAGCTAGCGCCTCGTCGAACGTGTCTCGATAAATCAGGCGGTCGCCCATGGCCAGCACCACCTTCTTCAGCTGCGGCATGCGGGCTTCGGTGGCCTGAATGTAAATAGACTCCAAGTACAGGAAACCGCCAGTCACTGGGAGAGCGATGATACTGCCACGCAACACGCGCGAGCCCTGCTGATTCCACAGCGTCAGGTCTTTGGAAATAGTTTGGTCCTGGTCGATGCGTGATTCAATCTGCATTGGCCCGTACATCAATTGTTGCTTTGGCAGTTGATAGAAGATCAGCTTTCCCAGTTGATCTCCATCGCATCGCGCGGCCATCCACCCGATCAAGTTGTCCTTGCCCCTGGGGCTGAATGGCAGTATCAGCAGGTACTCGGGTTGTTTTTCGCCAGGTAATGTAGCCACCACATAAGTTGGCGCCAAGGGTTCCGGTTGTCCAGACTGGCCGAACAGATCGCGCGCAATCTCCCAAATATCTTCCTTGTTATAGAACACCTGAGGGTCGCGCATGTGGAAGACCCGATAAGCCTCAGCCTGGGTGCGAAACAAAGCCTCCGGATAGCGGGCGTGGCGGCGCAAATCGGCGGGCATCTCTGACGCAGGGCGAAATAGCTTTGGAAACAACTTCTCGTAAGCCTGAATAATGGGGTCGCTTGGATCAAATACATACAGCGACATTTCCCCTGTGTAGGCATCCACCGTGGCTTTTACCGAATTACGAATGTAGTTCGCGCCTTCGTCGATGCCGGCCACGGGCAGGGCTGCCGAATACGGATGCGAGAGAGATGTCGTGTAGGCGTCCACCATCCAGACCAGTCGGCCGTCATCGGTAATGACCATGTAGGGATCCGGGTCCCAGTGCAGGAAACCGGCCAGATGGGCCAATCGCGCCTGCACCTTGCGGTAAATCATCATGCGGCTCTGGCCGGTCAGGTATCCCGTAAAAACGATGTTTGGCTCGCCCTGGGAAATCGCCGCGGCGAGTTTCAGAGGGAACGAGCCGACCGGGAATCCGCCAGTGCCTTGATAGGTCGAATACTTGTTCTGATCGCCCGACGGATAATCGAACTCTTCGCGTGCGGTGTGAACAAAGACAGGGTCCTGGGTTTTTTCACCGAAATAGATTTCCGGTCGAGTCAGCTGAAACCCTGGCGACTTGATCTCAGGAGGTGCGTTCTCGATAAGCAGGACGGGCAGGCCATCCGGCGTAATCTTGTTGACCTCGGCTACCACGGCGCCAATGCCATGTGTGTAAATGAAACGAGGATTGATCCAACTCTCGCTCGCCTCGGCAGACAATTGCGTCACATCAATTTCGCGAGGGGACACCAATACCTGTTTGATTTTGCCATTGATGAAGTAGCGATCAACGTCGGTGTCAGGAAACGTGTAATAGGGACGTAGCGCTTGAATCTGCGTTATGGTTGCGCCGTAAGCTCGCAGGTCCCATAGACGCACATTAGCGAGCAGCGTTGCGTCCTGAACGGGGTCGACCACGCCCTGACCGGAAGGCGTGAACGGACTTTCGGTAGCGTTTCGATTTAGGCCGAACGCGGAGGTCGTCGCCTCGATGTGGCGCTCGATATAAGGCCGTTCGATGGATATCTCGTTTGGCCGCACGTACACCGCGCGAACGACAGCGGGCAGCGCCAGTTGCAAAACGAAACATGAGACCACGAGGACGGCGGCCTGCTTGAACTTCGACAGCCAAACCAGCGGCAGCGCTACCAGAGCGGAAACAATGAGGAGCCAGCGCAACGGAAGAGTGACCTTCTCGTCCACGAAGTCGGCGCCGGTCATGAAAGCGTGAGTGTTCAATAGGAGTTCGAAGTTCCCTAGATAGACCCACGCTGCAAAACCCAGCAATAGAATCACACCAAGCACGCGCACGAACGACGTCCGCGTGGCGCCTGGCAAGCGCAGGTATGCGCCAAAATCAATGGGCCTGTTTGATCCATCGAGTAGTTGGCCGTAGCGAATTCGTTCGGACAACTGCCAGCCACGGGCTGTACCCCAGAACAGCAGGGCCGAAAGAATCGCCAACCCGAACACGAAACCCAGCAGGTCTGAATAGAAAGGCAGGTCAAAAAGATAAAACGGCAATGGGTGCGAAAAGACATGGTCCTGCCAGGCATCCGGAGGAGCGGTGATTCCTCGCGATCCGAAAAAGCGCATGACGGTCCAGAAGTCTATTGCCGTGGATGCGAACCAAATCGCGACTAGCGCTAGACCCACCGGAACCAGGCGAGAGTATACGGGGAAATCGCGCTGACGTATGCCGGCGAAGTGCAGCCCACGCGCATGGGCCACGTAGAATGCAGCGAACGCCAGTAGGCTCCCGATTGCCGCGGGCGCGATGCTGTACCACAGCATGCTGACCCACGTGTCCACCTGCGCGACCTCTTTCCACCAGTTGTATTCAATGATGAAATCGGCCGCGGTCGGGATCGCCCAGGTTACAAATCCCAGCAACAACAGTACGAAGATCAGATTTCGGATAAGTGAAGGCCGCATAAAAGCGATCTCTGCGTGTCCGGCAGTAGCACCGCTTTAGGGCCAATCGGACACATCTTGAGCGATATGGCATCGTCGTTAGAGCGAATGAGCGTAAGCGTATCACAAGCGGAGTTGCTCCGAAATCAGTTCGAGCTCGGAGGCAATACGAACGGGCGGGTGATTGACCTAGGTCGAGCAGGAGCATTGCTCCGACATGGCATCTGATCGAACGCCACAAGGTCACGCAGGCACAGCGCGGCCATGACCCGGAAGCCATCGTGGGATGCGAGCGGCTCTACGGCGATTTGCGGTGGTAGATTTTCGACGACTAGGCGCAAACGCGCCGCCCGGTTTCAGCCCCAGGAACACAAGAGCATCCTAATCTAGGCCTTGCCGTGAATTCTGCGGTCCATCTTGGGGCTTATGTACGAGTGCTTTTTGGCTTTGGACGAGCTTCGTTGACAACGATGGCTTTCCCCGCCATGAGTGAACCATTCAGACCGAGAATTGCCTCTTGTGCGTCTTTGTCGGCCGTCATTTCCACAAAGCCAAAACCGCGACCCGCGCCGGTCACCTTGTCCGTGACGATTGTTACTACCTCGACTGGACCATACGTTGCGAACGCAGCTTTAAGGTCTTCCGCAGTTGTACTTGCTTCCATATTCCCGACGTAAAGATTCTTCATTATTTCCTCGAGTCTGGTGAGGATACGTAACGCTAAAGCCAATCGTATCTCTCGGGAACCAAGACGATCATTCTCGTCTTTGACTTGCCATTGTGAGGGGGATGAAAGATGGATCATCACGGATGCTTCCCGTGATGACGATTGCGTGCACCTGGGATCTGAACTCGACTAGCAAGCCGACTGGACAGCACTCACGACAACAAGTTCAGATAGCCGACGTTCCTGGCTTTGTCCGGCCACTCGCCTAGCAATTTCGATCTGCGTCATTAGGCCGCCCGTTTTGATCCAACCAGTTTAGAAGCGATCGCAAGCTCGCCTGCGCAAGCGCGATGCAGGAGTCGCCCGCGCCGTAGTAAATGTTGATCGTATCTCCATCGGGACCGATCGTCTGTCCGCATGGAAATACCACATCGTGCACGTCGCCGCCGCGCTCATAGTCCGTTTCTGGTCCGAAGATCCAGGAATCCCCCCGCAACAGGCAAACGTCAGGCTTTTGAAGATCAAAGAGGGCGAGGCCTATCCGGTATAACGCGCCGGAGGCGGTGTGCTTTACTCCGTGGTAGAGCACGAGCCAACCTCTGTCGGTCTCAATCGGCGGGGACGACAACCCAATCTTGTTCGCATCCCACCACGCACCCTTGCGCGCTTCCATCATGACTTTATGGCCACCCCAGTGGCGCAGGTCGGGAGAGTAAGAAATCCAGATATGGGCCCCCAAAGGGGTCATGGGTCGGTGGATGAGCGCCCATAGCCCACCAATCCTATGAGGCAGAAGAGCCGCGTCTTTATCGTCTGGCGACATAACGACGCCGACTCGTTCGAAACTTCGAAAATCGGCGGTCAGTGCCAGCGAAACTCCAGGGCCACCTTTGGAGTAGGACGTGTAGGCGACAGCATACTGCTGCAGCTCTGGCACGTAGGTGATGCGCGGATCTTCAATTCCCCAAAGTTCTTCGGGATATTGATTTGGCTCCGGCATGAGTGTGGGACTTGGATCGATCTTCCATCCGTCCACACCGTTCACCGAGCGAGCGGCGCAAAGATGGGAGAGACCGCGACGGTCTTCGACGCGACAAAGCAGGAGCGTCGAACCGTCCGGAAGCAGCGTAGCGCCAGCGTTGAAGACGCTGTTGATTCGGTAAGGCCAGTCTTTACTGGTCAGAATTGGATTAGCGGGATGCCGCTGAAGGAGAGAATCTGTCGAATCGGTCGTTTCGATGGTCAAAGTCATAGCTGATGTCACAGTAGCAGCAAACGGACCCTCGAAAATGCCGGTTTGCAACAAACTCCAGAATCGCGCCAATAACCGACTAAAACGTCGTCTCTGGCGATTGAATTGTTTCAAACTGCCGCATCTCCGAGAGGGCCATCAAGAAGGAAAGCGTAGATTCTGCTCCCTGATTCTCGTTGGCCCGGTCAGGATGAAGACCGTCTCGACAGCCTCCTGTAGCCGCGTCGTATAAGGCAACTTTCAGGTCGTTGTCTCCCAGGAACCAATTGAACGCGGACCAGGCTTGTGTGCGCCAATGGTTATCTCCGGTGGCGCGATACGCCTCGAGGCATGCGGACACCGTTGCACCCGCCTCTACCGGTTGCTGATCGAAGCGAGCTTTTTCACCGGCCTTACGGTAGAAACCCTGCGACCCGATCGGAACAAAGTGTCCGTTCATGTTGCAGCGTTGTTGCGCGGCGAGCCACTCTAGCGACTCGATGCCGGCGGAGATCCATTCCTGGTTCGAGGTGCGCATGCCCGCCAGCAACAGAGCCTGGGGGAGACGCGCGTTGGAATAGGCCAAACTGTCTTCAAACCAATTCCAGTCCTTGGTACGAGTCACCCGATAGATATTCAGCAACCTTCCCGCTAGCGAATCTCTCTGCATCTGTGCCGCCCTGTCGCCTGCGAATCGGTCAAGATACTCCTGGATTCCGAACAAAGAAAAGGCCCATGCCCTCGGGCTGGTGAACGCCATCGCTGCCGGAACTGCAAGCTCGAAGAGACGTCCGGCGAGGCCCCTTAGACTCTCATCGACCGACTGATTGATCGCGGCTCCTAAGGCCCACAAAGCGCGGCCGTGACTGTCTTCCGAGCCTTCCGACTCCTGCCAGTGGCGCTCATAGCTGAGAAAGTTGCGGAACCTTCCATTGGCAGAGCTGAAGGCGAGCCATAGAAAGGCCAAGTATCGCGAAGCCAGTGGCTTTGCGTTCACGTCTCCAGCTACCCCAAGTTTTTCCACCATGATGGTTGCGATCAACGCTCGGGCGTTATCGTCCGTGGTATAGCCCTCATGCTGATTCGGCACCGCAAATACGGCGTGCTGGAAGATCCCAGTATCGTCCGTCATCCGGCGAAGATGGTCTATTTTCACGGGAGGCAGTTCCTGCGGGCGGTTGGCGCCCGCGGGGTTTGGGCTCATCAAGCGAGGGTTCCATAGTCGCTCGGCCCGGGCCCGCTGAAAGCTACGCATGTAGTCTTGGGCGACGCTTTTCCAAACCATGTTGCGCGAATACAGATAGGCGCGCTTGCGCATAGCGTGCCGTTCGGCCTCATTCTCCAGGAGCCAAATAGTCTGTTCTGCGATCGCATTTGCGTCCTGGAATGGAACCAAGACTCCGCGGCGTTGATCGAGTAACTCCAGTGCATGCCAATAAGGAGTGGAGATGACTGCTTTTCCTGCACCCAATGCGTACGCCAGCGTTCCAGAGACGACCTGGGCCTCGTTCTTATAAGGAGTGATGTAAATGTCGGCTGACCCGATGAACTCCATCATCTCTTCCGGGCTGACAAACCGGTTGTGAAATATGACGTTGTTTTCGACTCCGAGGCCTTTAGCAAGCAACTGCAGCGACTCACGGTATTTGTCGCCCTCACGACGCCTGATGTGAGGATGAGTTGCGCCAGCAACGATGTACGTTACGTTGCTGTTTCGAGCCAAAATGCGCGGCATCGCCTGTATGACCGATTCGACTCCCTTATTGGGCGAGAGAAGGCCGAAAGTCAGTAATACAGATTGGCCTCCGACTCCAAATCGATCCTTATAAAAGTTCGGATCAACAAACGCGAGGTTCGGCACTCCGTGGGGAATGACGTCAATCTTCGCAGCCGGGACCTGGAAGATATCCTGGAGAAATTGCGAGGAGTGTTCACTCATCACGACGAGTCGGTCAGAGAGCTCCGCCAGCTCGACCATCACGCGGTGTTGGTCGGGGTCCGGTTCACGCAGGACGGTATGAAGGGTGGTCACGATCGGCATGCGGAGTTTTCGCAACAGCTCGAGGATGTGACTCCCGGCAGGTCCGCCAAAGATCCCGTATTCGTGCTGCACGCAAACCAGATCGACATTGGTGAAATTGAGGAATTCGGCGGCACGGTCGTAAGATGCCAACTCGGTTTCGGTTAACTCGAATCGAACCCGCCCTGGATAGCTATATTCGGAGTCCGGATCGTTCACGGGAAGTGCGAACAACCGTTCCGTTCCGAACTCGCTCGAAACCGCATCACATAAGTCGGTGGTGAACGTGGCGATCCCGCACTGGCGCGGAAGGTAATTTCCTATGATGGCGATTCGGCTGGGAAGTGAAAGATTTACGGATGCATCGAACCGTTTCGTGGGAATGAGCTCGGGTTCTTGTGGCAGCTTGGGCGCGAGTGTCAACGGTCTCCTGAATGGAAGTGTCTTTGGTAAGGACATGGACCACCTGTCTGGCTGACTGATAGATCTGGCTGAGGATAGCGACAGTGTCAGGCTCGGCCGACGTTGTTCGGAAATCTCTTCTGCCAATGCCACGACGCTCTATAACCGGCGCGCTGCAACTCGGCAGGCACGCCGGAAACGTCAATTACTTTGCTTCTGCATTTTCATGCACATTCGCTTTTTCGAGGGCAGCACGTACCGCCGCGAGAAACCACTCGCTGCTCGCTGGGGCGTGGACATTGCCTGACAGCGTCTTGCGGAAGTTCGTCTTCTTGCCGTAGATCGCGACCGTGGAATCGTTGTCCTGCTGGATCTTGGCGCCATCCACCGCGACACCTGCAAACAGGCCCTTGGTCCTCGAGTAGCTCAAGGCCTCAGTATTCATCTTCCAGTCGGTGCCTGCCGATGCATGCCGTCCTACTGGTCCGGCGGCAGCTGATGCTTCGCCGCTCAGCTCGAACTTGCTTGAGAGCAAACCCTGCACGCCTTTGTCATTCATGAACAACACGACAAGATCAACTGACTCGACGCCAGCTTGGAAGCCGAAATTGCCTCCACCAATCGAAATGAATGCCGGCGCACTCCAGCCATGGGCTGTGCGGCAGGTAACCACGCCGCGTCCATGCTCTCCGCCGACGATGAATCCGCCTTTCCCCATGCTTGGTACCACAGCGATGCACTTGGCGTCATTCAGCACTTCTTCCGGAATTCCCTTGTCGGGCGCTTCCATAATCTCGTGCAGAACTACGCCGGAGGCTTGTAAACGTGCGGTGCTGTCTTCCAGCCCGGTTCCGGCGAACGCGAAAGGGGCCAGGGACAACGTTAACAATCCAATTGCATATTTATTCATCAAAACACGTCCTTTTCATTCCACTGTGTTCTTGTGGACGAACTTGTGAGCGGCGATTTCCGCCGGGAATATCAGACTGCTCTGCGGCCGCTAACCAGGTTGATGACCAAGATCACTACAGCAATGACCAACAGAATGTGGATCAGGGCGCCTCCCACGTGAAGGGTGAATCCGAGCAGCCACAGAATCAAGAGAACAACTAAAATTGTCCAGAGCATGTGCTTCTCCTTGGGCCTGGTTGAGGGTGTCAGAGGGCAGTCACGCCGGGACGAGATGCTCTCTCATGCAGGGCGCTGCTTCTCTGCCGTTATCAAGGTCGAGATCGAGCTCTACTGCACACTTCAATTAAATCCGGCCTAGCAGCAACAAAACGACCACGATTACGAGCAGCAAACCCAATCCGCCGCTTGGAAAATAACCCCAAGAACGGCTGTGGTTCCAGGTCGGGAGAGCGCCTATGAGAAACAAAACCAGAAGAACGATCAACACGGTTCCAAGCATAATTTCCTCCTTGGTCTCTAAGAATCCAGCGCCGGCAAAATGCGGGTGTGATTAGCGCTTCCGCGCGCGGTGCCGGTCGCGATCAAGCTCGCGATGGTGGCTAACAGATGCTCGAGATTCTGTCCTTTGGGATAGAATCGGTCGGCGAGCAGGCTGGCTGGCACGGCGTCCCCTCGGTAGTCACTGCTCATCGCGACAATCGAGACCGAAGGGTGAGAGCTGCGCACGTGCGAGATCAATTCGACCCCGGACATGTGCGGCATGCTGAGATCGGTGACGATCAGATCGGGGAGCACTCGGTCCAGGTGCAACAAAGCACTGGCACCATTCTCTGCCGTGGCCACGTCGTACCCGGCAAACATCAGCAACATCCCCAAACTTTCCCGGATTCGAGGGTCTCCGTCGACTACAAGAATCTGGGCTTTTGATCGGTTCGACATGTGCATTCCTCAACGTGACGGATTGAACTGCATTTCACTATCTACGATGTCACGCGTGCGCTGTGCCGGTCTGGTCAATACAGAACACCTTACTTGAGAAGGATTTTGCCGCGTTCTCATCACTCAGATTGGTGAGGTGAACTCGGCGCAGGTGAGCGAGTGCACCTATCGAATGGAAGCGGAACTCGGCGCATCGCGAAAGCCGACGCTGAGTCGCTATGAAGAAAGGATTGATGAATGCTTCCTAACTTTGGGTGCGGGCTCAGACTGGCGTTCCGTCTCTACTGACAGCAACGATCGTGGCCCGTGTAGCCAGATCTCCGCCGGCGGCCACCCCGAGAACTCGTCTGGCGTGCTTCTTCGCGTTTTCCTCGGTGAGAAATTTTTTGACGGGCTGAAGAGCGGGTCGCGCTGGCAGGAATTCGACTCGATAGTACGTCATCTCATTGCTCCTTCCGGCTCCCGTTGCTGTGAAGCCATAAACCACCCGCAAGATCGCACGTTTCAACGCCACGTGTTGGGAATGGCCGTCCATCGTTGGAAAGTCGGTAAATACCGCCGCTTGTGGCACTCGACACATACACCTGGACACAGGAATAGGCGAGGCAGAACAACCGTTTCAACCCAACCCTCAGGAGGCAACGCTCTGAACTGGTCACTCTTACACTGGCGGCAATGGACTGACAAAAAGTGCATCATTGGTGGTCTTCGTCCAGTTCCTGAGAGCGCGACCTTTCAGTGCGAACTCATAGTCTTGCCGGTGGCAGTCGCACTGGCCTCGGCGGGGGTCAGCCGTGAAGGATCACACCCAGTAAAACCGCTGATGCATGCCAGGTAATTGCGTTGGTGATCGGCAACATTAACTGCACTCAATTCGGTCGTCGAGAGCTTCGAGCGATCACAGGCGACTTCGCCATCCCAACACTGAGTGACATTGCGCCGGTGCTCGGCCACCGTTACCTCGCTTACCTCGGATGGACTCAGTTTCGATAACTTGCAACCGGACCAGCCGTTCCAGCAATCAGAGACGTTTTTCTGTTGCTCGGCTATGGCGACGCTCGCAGCCTCCGACGCCGTCAGTTTGGTATGGTCGCACGATCCAATGCCGCTCCAACAATCGGCGACCAGTTTCCTGTGCGCAGCTATGTCAACTTCGGCTAGTTCCGGCACGCTGAGGGTCGAGCGATTACACGATGTCCATGAGTTTTCGCAATCAGAGATGTTCTGCTTGTGCTTGGCATCAGCGACCGCATTTTTGTCGACTTGAGTCAAGGCAGAGCTGTCGCAGGAATCAAAACCGTTCGAGCAGGCAAACACGTTCTGTTGCGGATCGGGTGATTGTGCCCACGTCAGCCTTGTGAAGCCAACAAGAGAAATCATCAACACCAAGCAATAGACCGTTCGTGAGGTTATCTTCATGCGGTTCCGCCTTCTACGGGCGCCCGGCTGGACGTCCCGCCTGATTCCACGGTTATTGTCACCCTGACAAGCCGATCAATGCTGGTCAACTTTGCTCAGTGAGCAGTTCTGCTCAGACGAATGGGATACGCGGCGAAATAATAAGGCTGCAGCTTGTTCTGGGGGCTGCGCCCTTCTCAGGTTCTACGAAGGGCAATGGAAGGTAGTCCGCGGTCACACTACAGAGCGGGATCGCAGCAGGAGGGCTCATGACCACAACGCAAACTTTGCCGACAGTCGGCTCCCTTCAGTTGGACGCCGTGCTTGCGAATGCGCTGGTTCTTAGCTGGAGCGATCTGATGCCCGAACTGACATCGGGTCTGATTCATGTCGAATATCACGTCGGGGCCCAGGGAGCGGTCGAGTACTTGAAAGTCTGGGCGGCGCCTACTCGCGGTCAGTGGGACTTGGTTTGCGAAGACTTCATGCGCTCCAGTGCCTCGTGCCCGGGCGGACTTCGCTTCGCCAACGGTTACCAATCCGAAGGGCTTGCGAAGATGCTTAACCAGATAATGCAACACCCGGAGATGTTCGTGCTGAGTACGGCCTCTGGCGCCGATCGCATGATACAGGTCCCCCCGCCAACCCAAGAAGACAGACTCGCAGCACGCGGGATGACGGAAGACTTTAGCGAGCGATTGGCAGAGTGAGGCTCAGTAGCGTTCCTCGCCTCGAGTACTCCCAGCCAGAAGGTGCGCCGCACAGAAGGGTCGCATGCGAGCCAGTAGTTGCGTGCGAGCCAGATTCGGAAAACGCAGTAGTGAGACACCGGAGAAAACAATGAATTGGGACAGCGTAGAAGAAAAATGGAAGCAACTAATTGGTTCTGCCAGAGAGAACTGGAACAAGCTTACCGACCAGGATCTCGAACAGATCTCCGGCCAGCGAGAGCCACTGATCAGCAAGATCCAGGAAACCTATGGAATTACCCGGCGAGAGGCTGGCAAGCAAGTATGGGATTGGGGCAAGAGCGTGGAGCACGGCCGTAAGACGATTGCATAAGGCCCACGATCCCCTCTTCGCAGTAGACGCACCGAATCAACCGTTTTCCATTTGTAACCCAGATTTCAAGTGTTCTACAGACACAAGTGATGTAAGGAGTTTTCAATGAATCTCAATCTGATGGATCCAAAACTGATTGCTCTCGGAGTCGTATTGGTAGTGCTGGTCGTCGTCGCCATTGCGCTGTACGTGCGAAAACGCAACCACACCACGGCGGAACTGCGTGACCGCTTCGGTCCGGAATACGATCGCGCTGTGAAGCAACATGGTTCGGAACGCAAGGCCGAAGCAAAGTTGGCTGATCGCGAAACGCGAGTTGACCTGTTGCAGATTCGCAGTCTCGATCTGGCGGAACGGGAGCGCTACCTGGCACAGTGGCAGGCTGTGCAATCCCGCTTTGTCGATTATCCAAAGGGTGCAGTGACGGAAGCCGACGAGCTCGTCAGTTCGTTAATGCAGACGCGAGGCTATCCGGTCGCTGATTTCGACCAGCGCGCAGCCGATATTTCCGTCGACCACCCCCGAGTCGTGGAGAACTATCGCTCGGGGCACAACATAGCACTGCGGTTGGGCACAGGCGAAGCCAGCACGGAAGAGTTGCGCACAGCGATGATCCACTATCGCTCGCTCTTCGACGAACTGGTTCGTGTGCAAACGCCTGCCGATAAAAGAGTGGCATAGCTCGAGACTGTGTGACGCTCCTGCGACAGGCATCAATTAACCCGCACTATCAAACAGAGGAGGAACACATGATTAAGCCGAGCACGGACGACAAGGCAACAGGCAAGCTCCACGAAGTCAAGGGAACAATCAAAGAAAAAGTCGGAGAGGTAACCAACAACCCCGACCTCGAAGATCAGGGCAGAGCCGAAAAGAATGCCGGCAAAGTTCAGAACTGGGTCGGCAAGGTTGAACATCTCGTCGGGGAATAAGCGTATCAACATCGAAGTCACAGACGTGAGAGGAGCAAGACAGAATGACGCAATCCGTGTTGGAACGAACGGGCGACCAAATTGCAGAAACCGCGCGCAAGGCATCTCGGGCGACATCTGCCGTTGCAGACGCTTTCGATGACGGCGTGGCAGCCGCCAGGCGCGTTGCAAAGCAAAGCGGCGATGCTGCCGAAGAGTTCATGGACGACACCACCAAACGCCTGCAACGGCACCCGGTTGAAACGATGGTGGCGACATTCGCCATGGGCGTCGCCGCGGGAGTTGTGATCGCCTGGATGGTGAAGCGCAAGTAGCTGGCACTAGAGGCCGAGCATCTCAGATCGGGACCCGGTGCACCGGGTCCTCTTTTTGTTTTGGATATGTAAGCTGCCATTTCAGAAGGGTCACACAGATGATCGGCCCTGCCTGCACAAGGTTATCCACGATCTAATTTCGGCCTGACCAGCAGCGGTCAAAACGATACAGCTATTTGTAGACGCTGCGCCTAGCCTGTAGTTGAGGCACTTTCAATGAAGACATTTGCAGCGATCGGAACAGCAGCACTGTTTGTAGCTTTGGCCGGAATCGTTCCTGCATTAGCACTGCAGGAACAAAAGGAAGCCAAGCAAGAAGAGAAGCAGCCACAGGAGCACGCGCAGCCGCAGCAGCATGCTCAGCCGCAGGCCAAGCAGGAGAAACAACCGGCGGCCCAACCGCAGCAGCATGCCCAGCAGAAGCAGCAGGCAGCCCAACCACAGCAGCATGCCGCGCAACAGAACCAGCAGAAGCAGCAGGCAGCCCAGACGCAGCAGCATGCCAAGCAAGAGAACCAGCAGAAGCAGCAGGCAGCTCAGACGCAGCAGCATGCCAAGGAGCAGAACCAGCAGAAGCAGCAGGCAGCTCAGACGCAGCAGCATGCCAAGGAGCAGAACCAGCAGAAGCAGCAGGCCGCCCAGACCCAGCAGCACGCCAAGGAGCAGAACCAGCAGAAGCAGCAAGCCGCCCAGACGCAACAGCAGCATGCCCAGCAGCAGAGCCGCAACAATCAGCAGCCGACACAGCACACGCAGGCACAACAGCATGCTCAGCAGGTAGCATGGCAGGGACACGAATCACAAAACTGGAATTCAGACCACCGCACATGGCAGCAACGCGGCGGCTACCACGGCTACCGCATTCCCGACAACCGTTACAATGGTTACTTTGGCCCGAATTATGGGTTTGTAATCTACAACCAGCCTTATATGGTTGTTGGCGGATATCCACGCTTCCAGTACAGCGGCTTCTGGTTCAGCCTAGTTGACCCTTGGCCTAGCAATTGGGCAAACAACTGGTATCAAACCGACGACGTGTATGTCGTCTATCAAAACGATGGGTATTACATGTACAACCAGAGATATCCTGGTGTCGGAATCGCGATCAGCGTTTCTTTGTAGATCTTGCCCCGATACGAGATGGTAATACTCGCTGAAAGGAGACAAGTATGATCGTCCCTGAAATAGGAGTTCTCGAAACAGCTACGGCGATTGACTACACCCAAACGCGGCCAAAGCGGACCACCGCTCCTGATCGCACAGCCGATAAACGCGCCGCTGCCACAAGAGCGAACATGAAAAAGAAACGCGCCGCGCACAGAGTCGCACTGCGACGGTCGCATACCGGCGGTTAATCGCTGCGTGGCCTTATCAAGCCAGGGCTTCTCGATATTCGAGAGGAAATGGAACTCGAACTCGCTTACGTCGGCCGCCGTGGCCCGGCTTCTCGCGAAAGCCCCGCCGGGCAAGTTGTTCGTCCGAACCGGCCGAACGTCTTCGAGACTGCTTTACTTAACGAACTCGGAACTACAGGAAATAGGTACCGTCATCAAAGCACCCATGGACAAGTCCCAAGCCGACGACTGTGACCGGATTAAAGAGCTCGGTTACGGTTCTTCCCACCACATACAAATGTACGGCGAGCGATTTGACATCGTGTCCGACCCTTTTCCTGCCGGGACTGGAGTTGCCGTCGAGGTAACAACTCTAAGCCAGCCAAAGAAGCGGACGCTGCGACTACCGACGTCGATTCTCGTCGGTCTCAAGGGGTTGTTTCCAACCGCAAAGAAGGCCAAGTGAGGCGCTTCACAACGCAAATAGAAGTTGACGAGAGTGACTATCCGAGTGCCCTGCATTCATGAAATGGGAAGGCCGATCAAATGGAACACTGGGGAATCTACATCGCGTACGCATGGATGGGTACGATTATCCTAGGTCTCGTGGACGCTGTGCGGGCCATCCGCAAGGGCCCGCAGCCAGAAGCTCAGCCCCTCGGACCCCACGGCCCCAGTAGGTTGGACCCATGAGTAGCGAAGGGTCGGCAATAATGCTGAGCCTCTTGAAGGAGCTGTCCGTCTTTAAGGCCTTGGATCAGGAGTACCAGGCTGGCGCCAAAGGCCCGACGGAATCAGAAGCTCATAGCGAGCGCGAGCGGCGACGGCTGGCGATAAAACAGGAGATGCACGATCTCGCCGCCGAGAGCAAGAGGGGTTCTTCATAAAGGTTCGAATGGCGTTATTCGAGTGCCACTGATATGTGCCGGGGTTAGCTGTAGACCCTGGGCTTGTGTGTGGTCAGTATTGACCAGACCCAGATCTCCATTCCCAGCGACAATTGTGTTGGCCTTGATATTGATAGGTCGACGTGCTCAACGGGAGACCTTTTGACTATGAACAGGAACTATCAACGCGACGGTATTCTGCCGAAGTCATTCGTTAGCTTGATGCGAAGTTTGAGCTTGTGTCCTCACGCCAACGCTGGTTGGCCAATACGCTGCGCTGGTGAGGCAGGACCTTCACAGCATTGTTATGACTGCGGGGCCCAGCGGACCTACGTGCTCCAACCTCTCATGCAAAGGGGTCCGTGGACGCGTCCGCAGCCGGTCTCCACGTATCCCATCGACATTGCTTTCTCGTCAAGCGTACAGGATGGGCCCGTCTCGCGGGAGCTGTTGGCGGTCCCATAGCTGTGATCCCATACATTGAGCTGCAATCTCGCAAGCAGCTCCTACCGGAAGTGTAGAAAGGTTACAAACATGCCGTTAGTTCAGGTTGTCATCGCCCTGATCGTTGTCGGAATCCTCCTGTGGCTAGTCAATCGCTTCATCCCCATGGCGGGTTCCATCAAATCAATCTTGAATGCTGTTGTGGTGATCGCTGTCGTGTTGTGGCTGCTGAATGTTTTTGGGCTAATGCAGTCTCTCACCAACATTCACGTCGGCAAGCCATAACGAAGAGGGGTCCGCTATCGGAAGAGCTTCGAAACCCAGAGCAGGCAAGTGTGTGCATGATGAACGAATGCGACCAGGATCTTCAGTGGAAGCCGGGCCAGCCGTGAGAAGTGCGCAAGCAAGAAATCTTCGAACGCTCTTGGTTCGCATGCTCGCGCTGTTGCTGGTAACGATCATATTTACCGGCGGGGGCTCGGCATATTCGGTGCTGACTCACGAAGAGATTGTTGATTTGCTGTGGACCGGCCAGCTCAGGCCACTTATCCTCACGCGCTACCCTGGGCTATCCGAAGAGCAAATCAAAGAAACTCATGCCTACGCTTACGGCGGCGCAGTCATCCAGGACCTCGGATACTATCCATTCGGCAGCGTCGAGTTCAGCGACTTGGTGCATTACGTTCGAACCGGGGACTTCGTGCGAGCACTGCTGGAGCAGAGCAACGACGCAGATGAGTACGCCTTCGCTCTGGGCGCATTGTCGCACTATTCCTCGGATATCGCCGGGCACCCGGCGGTCAACCAAGCGGTCGCGATCGAATATCCGAAGTTGCGGGAGAAATATGGAAACTCAGTCCGCTATGCGCAAGACCACAGCGCGCATTTAAAAACAGAGTTTGGCTTCGACACCGTACAGGTGGCCCGGAACCGTTACGCCTCGCCGCAATATCACGATTTCATTGGATTTCAAGTGTCCAAGTCCCTATTGGAACGGGTCTTTCCCTTCGTTTACGGGCTGGAGTTGAAAGATGTATTGCCCCGCGAGGATCTTGCGGTCGGCTCCTATCGTTATTCCGTCAGCCGGCTGATCCCGGAAATGACTCAGGTCGCGCTGCAAACCCACAAGAAAAAACTGATGCACGAGACACCCGATTTTGCAAAGGAGAAGTTTCTGTACCGTCTTTCCCGCTCCGATTATGAAAAGGAATGGGGAAAAGATTACGTGAAGCCGGGCTTGGGCACACGTATCTTGTCGACATTCCTGCGAATCATGCCAAGAGTCGGGCCCTTCAAAGGACTGGGGTTCAACAACCCGACTCCGCAGACCGAAGATCTTTACATCAAAAGCATTAATACCACTGTCGACCGATACCGAGTTCTTCTCGAAGAAGTCCGCGCGGACAAACTCGTGCTGCCTGACTACGACCTTGATAGCGGAAATCCAACCAGGGTAGCCGAATATTCGCTCACCGACGACACATACGCCAAGCTGCTGGGTCAGTTGGCTAAAAACAAGTTCGACCGAACGACGCCTGAGCTGCGCGACAATATTCTGCAATTCTATTCTGACGTGCCGGCAGTGGCGTCGATTCAGACGAAGAACGACAAGGATTCCTCGGCCAGATTGCTCGAACTGCTCGATCAGTTAAAAGCTGCGACTCTGGTACCGGCTACGGAAGCCATAGCCGCCCGGTGATTATCGCGCGTCAAGCGCGGGGTAGTAGTAGCCGCCACGCTTCTCAGTACCTTCTCGCGCCAATCCTTATCAAAACTTCTTCCGGCCTCCCGGAGTGTGTGCGCCGGTTGGCGAAGTGGCACGTTTCTGAGAACGGTGGTCTGAATTGACCGTTCTTGTCCTTACGACGCATGACATGATGCAGGTATGGCGCAGAAGAAATCGGAAAATAACGGACGAACACGAGCCACCCTCGCCGATATAGCGAGGGAGATGGCGAAGACCCGCATGACGGAGTCGGTCCGCGAGGCGTTCGAGGCTGCGGAAGCACGAGCCGCTCGCGTGCATCTGCAAGTCTTGATACCACGAAAGGAGCGAGGCTGAATGCTAAATCAAATCCAAGCCGGCACGATGATTGTTCACGAGTCCGCGGCTGTGCGTGCGCTCAACGTAGAAAGCGAACCGTATTTTCACCAGTGGTCTTCGTTGGGACCTCTCGAGAGTTCAGGACTCGATCAGAAGGTCCGCGCCATGGGCTGGAACTTGTTCTTCATGGCCGGCGAAATCAGGGCGGTAGTGCCCGCATGGGGAGGACACAACACTCTGCGGCGGGGAGTGAAGCGGCTCTTGGCGCAGACCCAACTGCAAAATCTAAACTGCCTGGAAGTGACTCACATCCTACGGAAATACTTTCTGGGCATTCCGTATCTCTCGATTGCAGCCCATGCCCGCCACTTGCAGGAAGGGTCTCAGATCCGGTCGATCAAGCAACGCGCGCAAGATGCCGTAGCTAGCTGATCGTCGCGATCGAGGCGCTTCCCAGTGTCTCCGGCTGGCGAGGCAGCGCCCGGCAAGTACCTACGGCGAAACGCCAACCGCTAGCTGAGTTACCTAGTCTCCCAGCATTCATGCAACATCAGACTTGTCTCTTCTTATGTCTTATGTCGGAACTGGGATTCTGAATAAACAGTTCACCTCGTGCCACTCGGCGCATCGCATCCACGAAGACCGGTCCATCCATCGAACGATAGACGATTCCGTGGGCTCGCAACCAAAGCATATAAGCGGCCCGATCATTCCGCTCCGCGAGCAAAAGCAGTGCGGTTTTGCGACGCTTTAGGATCCGCTTGATCCTCGGATACACCGGCAGAAAGTCAGTTGACAACACCAATACGTGCGGTTTGACCTTTTTCAATGTCTTCAGCAACTGCCCAGGAGATTGTGGCTGCCCTACGACGCGAACGTCGTCCTGGCCGGCCAGTACCTCCGTCAATCCAATACTGAAAAGTTCCAGATGGTCTGCGATTACGACTTCAATCATTTCTCCACATCCAGTTGACTGCCTGCTCGAACTCACTGTGTCAAGGTAGCCCGGACGCTATCCGCAATACTGGTCAATATTGCACACGGTTCATGTTAGCCGGGTTGGCCACGGTGAAGTTGGCAGTGCCGCCTATTTGCGAAGAAGGAAGGTCAGCAGCTCTCGGTGTACCTGCAAGCGGCCGTTGTAATCGATAAGGCCCAACTTGCGGAACCGGTTCATAAAGAAGCTCACTCTGGAGCGCGTAGTGCCAATCATCTCGGCCAAGGTTCCCTGGCTCACCTTCAAGATGGCTGGAAGCCGCTTTGACTCTGTTCCAAAGCTCGTAAGCGAGAGGAGCGTTCGTGCCAGCCGCTTCTCGCTGGAATTGAAGAGTTGATCGAGGAAGTCTTCTTCAATGCGGACAACGCGCGAAAGCAGGTGCGCGATAAACATCCGCGCGAACGCCGGGTCGTCATGGATGAGGCGAGCGATTGTCGCCTTCTCTACGCGCACGATCATCGACACATGGACCGCTGTCGCGGTGGACATCCGCAAAGGCCGTGGCGTCCCTAAGCAGCCTTCACCAAAAAAATCACCTTGTCGAAAAATAGCAATGACGGCCTTCTTGCCGCCCTTGGATAGAACTGTCAATTTCACATTGCCGGCCTCGACATAGAACATCGCGTCGGCCGCATCTCCCTGGGAAAAAATCGGCTGCTTGTTTCGGTACTCCTGACTGCTGCTACTGCTGCCGATGCTCTTGAGCAGCGCCCCGGGCTTGAACGTGAGTGCATGTTTATTTGCCATCAATGTCCCCCAAAATCTGTTCCCGAATGGCGCTGGCGAATAGTCGACCCCCACGAATCCAATTAATGAATCAAGGCCAGATGGCCCTGAAGAGCCGCCGCCGGAACTGCGATCGGCCCCGTGCTCGCCCGAACGATGATGGATGATTGTTTCGACACCCCAGCGTCGGTGAGGCTCGTCTGCTGGAGATCCAGGAAGAGAATCCTGCTGTCGGAATAGTATTCCTCGCCCGATACGGTTTGCGCTCGGAACACTGGATCCTCACGAAGCAAGTATTCCTGTCGGCTGACTGACGAGACACCGGCCAGCTCGGCTCCGATAAAATTGCGCTCCGCATCCACGTCGGGATCGATCCGGTGGTTGATCAAATGTCCCCGCTTCGCTATTTCAATGGCGAGGTCGTGTGTGGCCGCCCCCACCCAGATGGGCGTCCCGTCCACCGTGTAGTCAGTTTTCCAGATTCGAAGATGATGACGCCGCGACACGATTGCCTCAGGATCGGGCAGGGCGTACGAGTAGTCCTGCACTCTTCCGAACAGGTTGAACCTGGCCATTGGCAGCCTGGCGTCGTTGGTGCCATGTTGCAACAGGTGCCAGACGAATATCGGTCTCCAGCGATCCGTCTTGACCCAGCCGGCGCGTGCAAACGCCCTTTGCAAGTCTGCCGGTTGACCGACAAACACCAGGTTCAGCATGTCGCCTTCGTGTCCCTCAGCATCAAACACCCGTGGCGGCAGGAAACGCATCATCTCGTCTACCCCGGAAGCAGCCTCCTCGGATCGCCGTAGTCCTGCTGACAGGACCGGAGTGGCGCCGTCCACTTGCGCGGTGATTTCTGTACTCTTCACAACGGTGCTTTGGTGGCCAAGTGTGAGCAGGAAAACCGGCGCGGCTGGCAGGAAGATCAAGCCGGTCACGATCATTGCTCCAACCATCAGCTTGGTGCGGGAGCCCCCTTTTACTTCCTTGCTTCCCCGCAACTCAATCTGATCGCCATTGACCAGTTGCAGGGTATCGATTCTTAGGGACACTTTGCCCCCAATTCCCAGGAGCCGCCTGCCTCGAATTCCGGTGATGGAACCGCGGGCCATAGTTCCGGCGGGTATGACAGTGACGCCTTCCAGGCTCACGTCTCTCACCACAATAAGATTTACAGCATCTCCCACATGAGCGCGGGCAGAAGAAATGGTCTCGGCGAGTTGAAGCTTTACGGGAGTCCCGTCCGGAATGGTGATTCGTGCGGGCACTAAGCCCATTTCCTGGGCAGAACCAAACGGCGCGAGAAAAATCGCGAGCAGAATATATGCCTGTATCTTGCCGAGACTCGCGCTGAACAATGAATACCGCCTTTTGTCGGAAGCCTGGCGTCTCACCCGTGCCGGCCAATAGATTGCGCGTTGACGTGGTGGATAAAGAGACATTACCGCAGCACGGATGCCACGTATGGTCACAATTGACCATATTGAAAATTACATCGCGGGAACCCGAAACTGGCGTGAAGCCTGCAATCTGCATAGAGCCGGCGACCGGCCAAACTGTATAATATTGAACAGAGTCGGCGGGCGTGCCTGTGTTTAGATATGAATGCGGAAGTGCAAGCATCGCCCACTTTGGAGGTGCGGCATGAACGCACGGGAGACTCCAATCCGAAACCAGCGAGCCCCAACCAAAAATCTTTCATCGGTCGTTTCCACGCGATCCGTTCGACCCCCCGATGCTGACATTGCGAAACGGTCACGGCTTACGGTAGTCACACCGCAACCCAGGAATGGCGATGCTGTTTTCGATGCCAAGACCTTTCTCGCCAAAGCTGGGCTGGGCAAAAAGCTTCTCAATCTGGAAAAAAATGAAGTGGCCTATGCGCAAGGCGACCCTTCCGACGCGATTTTTTACGTGCGGAAGGGCCGGCTGAGGATCACCGTTACCTCTGCGAATGGCAAGGAAGCGACGATCTCCTTGGTGGGCCCGGGGGAATTCCTAGGGGAAAACTGCATGGTCTCAGCCCATCCTGTTCGACTCGCCACGGCCAAAGCGATGACCGATTCGGTACTGCTCAAGATTAGTAAAGCGGAAATGACCCGCGTCCTTCGCCATGAGCCAGAACTGTCGGAGATGTTCGTCGCCTTCCTACTCGACCGGAATGCGCGGATCCAAGCGGACCTGGTCGATCAGCTTTTCAATTCCAGCGAGAAGCGGCTGGCGAGGATATTGCTATTGCTTGCGCAGTTTGGCAAAGAAAGCAAGCCGGAGGTAGTCGTTCCCAAGATCAGTCAGGAGTTATTGGCTGAGATGATCGGCACGACTCGGTCCCGAGTGAGTTTTTTCATGAATCGCTTCAGGAAACTCGGATTCATTGAATACAACGGCGAGATCCGCGTCCACAATACCCTTCTCAACATCTTCCTGCAGGAATAGGTCTTCTCCGTCTCCAGATCATTTCACCGATCAGCCGCTTGCGGGAGCTGGCGGCCTTGGGGCGCGAGTAAAGCCCTCGCCTCATCTGCATTCGAATCGATCAGTAGCGAGACATCGTTCTGCTGCCCTGAAGCGAACGCCTCACAGGGCGAAATGGGAAGCAGATAGGGTTCGATCACAGCATGCGCGACGCCGCTGGCATTGCCGCTAAGTTGCGGCGCCGGCAGGCAGCGTAGTTCCTTGAGCGAGGCCGCACCCAACGAAACGGCGGTCATCGCGTTCCGTTAGTAGGCAGGATCTGTGGACCGAACTGGAGCGGCTCAGACAGGCCGCCGCTCTCTCCGATGGCGCGCTCAAACAAGCCTCTCGCAACAAGCGAGGCCATCAGGATGCTGACCGAGATAGAACTGAGGATTCACCAGCGATGGGTTACGGTTTTCGGGTCGCAGCCAAAGACCGCAATGTTCCTTTGCAGCCATTCAAGACACGGCATGATCCCATTAAGGTTGGGTCCACCAATTTTCACTCGCCAGATGCCGCGCAAACAGTTTGTTGCGACGACTGGTCCGCCTCTCATCGCTCTTGTTTTCAGATACATACGATTGAGTCTAAGGCGAGGCTATAGGCTGACCATCGCCGGTCCGGCAGCGGTGATAAAGAACTGGCTGTCGCGGGACGCGCTATGGGAGCCGTTTTCGTAGGTTTCTCGCCAGCGGTTGGCGAATCGCGGGGCTTCCTGCCGATCCACGAGAGCCCATACACTCCCGCCAAATCCAGCGCCGAAAGCCGACGCCGCGTAAGCCCCAAGTGAACGGGCTTGTTGTGCAAGGTGGATTGTTTCGGGGACCTGATTTCTGAGAAGCTTTTCTGCAGCGTACTGCGAATCGTCCACCACCTTGCCGAAGGCAGCCAAGTCGCGTCGGGCAAGGGTGTCGCAGGCCTGGGGAATGATGATCTCTGATTCTAGGCGGAACTGCTCGAGGCGATCGAGCAGCCAGGAAGACTCTGCTTCTCCTTGATGGCGGAGAGTTGCGCGCAGTTGATCCACGGAACCCTGAGATCTACTGATCGCAGCGGCCAGCGTCGAGTCTTCGGAGCCCGAGGCGGATCGCCAAATCTCGAGAATCTTTCTTGCAGCCAGCGACGCGCGATTGTATTGCGCGCGAGCGGAACCAGTCTTGCTCGCCACCACTCCGCTGACTCCGATGACGAATGTACAGTCATCGGGCAACAAGACGGCGCGCTCCAGACGCACTGGACAAAAAGAATATTGCTTGAGATGCCTGGGTTGCGAGGTGAGGATAGCGGTGTGGTCCTCGCTGCCACCGAAGGTTCCGACGCCTCCATCACCGATAAGCGACTTGTACGTTTGTCCGTTTTCGATGCAGCCGAGATAGCCGGCGAGGTCTTCCAGAGTGTGGATGTTTGCAGCGTATTCGGGACGCTCATTGAGTTGATTGACAGCGCAGAGCGCAGCGAAAATTGCGATCACCAAAGCACTTGAACTGCTCATTCCCGCGGCTGATGGGAGATCGCTGGCCAGAGCTATATCCGCACCGCGCATGGCGCCGGGAAAGTTCCTTGCCAGTCTCCGCGCCGCCACTGCGGCGTAGACCTGCCAACCATGGAGGGGAATTTCCAGTTGTGGAGACAGAGTGAATTCAAACTTCTGGCGACGAATGATGTCGTGGATTCGAACCACCGAGTCCGGGCGTTCAACCGCAGCCACGCAGAACCCCCGCTCCGCGGCGCACAGCAGGCTTCGGCCGCCGGCGTAGTCAGTGTGCTTTCCCAGAACTTCGATTCTGCCCGGTACAAACCAGCGGAGGGGGTCGACTCTGGTTGTAAGTTCGAGATGTTGGTCAAGCTCGGCGAAGCGAGCGGTCTTTGTCGAAGCCTCGGTTTCGCTCATGTCAGATTCAAGGAGACGGCCCGCGATTGCCGCGCTCATAGCAGCGCCTGCACGCCCTTGAGGCGCTCAGTAACGGCAGCGATGTCGGATCGGCGTGAGAGATCAAGCACGCCAGAGGAGCTCACTGCGACCTTAAATTTCAGATCGTGGGCGATTGCCAACTTTACCGCCATCGGCAACTCAAATTCGCCACGCGGCGAGAGTCGTACGCCGCGGCACATCTGGAAGATCGCGGGACTAAATCGCCAGCAATTCATGCTGATAAGTTTTTCGCCGTTGAAATTGACGTGGGAGATGTCGCGGGGTTTTTCCACGATGTCGGTCAGGAAACCGTCGTGGCTGACGATGCAATAGGCGAACGCTCGAATGCGGTCTGGTGGAATGTTGCTATGTTGCACAAGCGCAGCCGCTTCGAACAAAACGGCGCCGGCCTCGCCGAGATTGCGGAGCTCTCGAAGCGCGTCGGACGGATAGTAGTTGTCGCTGTTGATGACGGCGAACTCGTTGGAGCCTACAAATGACCGGGCGGCAAGGACCGCATCCGCCGTGCCTCGGGGTGCGAGTTGTTCCGCGAAGCTGACCTCAATGCGAGAGGGTCGGTTCGCACCCGTGTAGTGTTCGCGCATCACGCTATGTTCCGGGCCGATCACGAGGCAGGCTTGTTCAAATCCAGCGTCGGCGAGGGCGCTGAGGACGTAGTCCAAGAAAGGTCGCCCGACGGGAACCATGGCTTTAAGGCCTAAGTCGGCTGATGCGGATTGCGCCTCGTCCAGTTGGACGGCGGCGTCGCCTTCACGCATTCGAGTGCCAAGCCCGCGCGCGAGAATCACGCACTTGGTGATGGTTCCAGAGTCACCCATGGTCCGCAACACAGTCTAATGCAGTACACAAAATCCCATCGATGCAGAACCGCATGAATTACAATCACGGCCAATCATGAATGGCTGGTACTACTTCTGGATGGCGAACTTCGTGTTGGCCGGTTCGGCATTCGCCGTCATCACCTTGATCGTTCTGGTGCGCGGATTGCGCGATTTGCGCGAGATGTTTGCCAATTTGCGGGCCGAGGCGCAGCGGCCGCGATGATGGCGACGCACTTCTCCACTCTCGACTGGATCATTGTCATTGCCTATCTTGGAGCCACGTTGGCTACGGGCCTCTATGGCCGCAAATTCGTTGGTGGCATCGCCGACTTTCTGGTCGCCGGGCGCGAACTGGGAACGTTCCTTGCCGTCGCGACCCTCGCGGCCACCGAGATCGGCACCATTACCTTCATGTATTACGCCGAACTCGGCTACAAGACGGGTTACGCGTCATTCGTGAACGGATTGATCGCTGGGTTGGTGATGATCTTCCTCGGGCGCACCGGCTTCATCGTCAAGCGATTGCGCGCCATGCAGTTGATGACTGTGCCGGAGTTCTTCGAGGTCAAATTCAGCCGCAACCTCAGGGTGTTCGTTGGAGTTCTCGTCGCTACCGGCGGCATCCTTAATATGGGGGTGTTCCTGAAGGTTGAGGGGACGTTCCTCGCGATCATCTCCGGTATATCGCTAAGCCACATCAAGGCGGTGATGAGCGGAATCCTTCTGCTGGAACTTGTGTACACCGTTCTGGGCGGGATGGTATCGATCGTGATTACGGACTTCATCCAGTTTGTCGCGTTGAGTGTGGGGACCATTCTTGTGACGCTCTGGTCGGTCCATGCGACAGGCGTAACACGGATGTACGATGCGGTGCGCCAGACGATGGGTGCGGGCGGATTTAACCCCTTCGCCAACCCCGAATACGGCTGGGCGTACATTGCGTTTCAAGTATTGATCTGGCTGGCGATCCATACTTGCTGGCAGACGACGGCGATGCGGACTTTTTCTACGCGTAGCCCGGAGGTCAGCAAGCGCGTGTTCTCATGGGCGGGGTTCATTTTTCTCGGCCGAGGTATGATGCCGATGATGTGGGGCATCGCAGCGCTGGCGCTGCTGGGCCCGTCACAGAATTCTCTGGAAGCAATGCCGCGCATGCTGGCCATGATTCTGCCTTCGGGAGTGCTGGGATTAGTCGTTGCGGGCATGCTGGCCGCAACAATGTCGGTCAACAGCTCTTACTTGCTGGGTTGGAGCGCGATTATCGCGCAAGACATCATCGGGCCGCTCCGCAAAAAACCGCTCACGTCGCTGCAACAGGTAATGCTGAACCGGGGCGCGAATTTCTTCGTTAGCATTTTCGTGATGGTCTGGGGTCTTTGGTATACGCTGCCCGGACCCACATATTTCTATCTGAATATGACGGCGACAATCTATTTGTCTGGAACGCTGGTTGCAGTGGTAGCTGGGCTGTTTTGGGACCGTGCTTCGACGTTTGGCGGATACCTGGCAATGGCGGGAGGTGCGGTCGCCACGATCGGTTTCTTTTTCTTCAAGACTCCCGCGAGCTATGCAGGGGCGGGGGCATTTGCGCTGGCCGGGATCGGGATGGTGCTGGGTTCGCTGGTAAGCAGACGCAAGCAGGCGCCAGCAGGAGACGCGTTCAGTTCATAGGATTCATTCATGGCACTCAAACTCAAAAGGTCAGTAGTGTTGGCTGCGCTGTTGGCTGCGTCGGGGCTAGCGGGAGCGGCTTGGTCACAGGACACGCCGGTGTATTTTGCGCCCGAGCCTGGCGTTGCCAAGTCTGAAGTCAGGACGGATCGGTTCGTTCTTCAGAATGCGGCCGTGGCGATAAGCGCACAGATTTCTGGCAATCACGTGGAAGAGATAGAGTTCCGCAATCTAAATGTAAGTGGCTCGGCGAAGCCGACGCGCGTGCTTCCTTTTGTACTGCTGCTGGGCGACGGGACTGTGCTTTCTGAATCGGACATGAAGATAGTTGAGGCGCCGAAGCTCGTCGAACTGGATGGTCATCCGGGAGCATCGCGATTGTCAGAGCGAGTTTCCGGTAAAGCTGTCGCAGTAGAGTTCGCGGACGAGCTGAACCGTCTTCATGTCACTTGGCGGGTGATTCTGCGCGACGGATCGAACTACATGCGGCAAGAAGTTGCGGTGACGGCGAAGTCGGGCGATGTTTCGGTCCGCGAAGTGAGGCTACTGGATTGGCATTCGCCGACTGCTCGCGTCATAGGGACGGTCAAAGGCTCGCCCATCGTTACGGATCAATCCTTTGCCGGGTTTGAAGACCCACTTTCGTCCTGCGCCGTGGCAAACCAGCGTGCCCGCTGCTGGATTGAGCGCGAGTTGCCACTCAAGGCTGGACAGAGTGTTACTTACAGCTCGGTATTGGGCATTGCTGCGCAGGGCCAGCTTCGTCGCGGGTTCCTGCGTTATCTCGAGCGGGAGCGAGCACATCCTTATCGCCCGTTCTTGAATTACAACTCTTGGTATGACCTTGGCTACTTCAGCAAGTACGACGAGGCGGGTGCGCTGGACGTGATCAACACCTTTGGCACGGAGTTGACGAAGAAGCGTGGAGTACCCGTCGCGTCTTTCCTGTTCGACGATGGCTGGGACGATCCGGCGACGCTGTGGCACTTCAATTCCGGGTTTCCGAACGGATTTACTAATTTGAAGGAGACTGCTGCGAGCTATGGGACCGCGCCCGGAGTGTGGATATCTCCGTGGGGCGGTTATGG
Organism: uncultured Acidobacteriaceae bacterium; assembly: GCA_963837915.1. Classification (GTDB taxonomy): domain Bacteria; phylum Acidobacteriota; class Terriglobia; order Terriglobales; family Acidobacteriaceae; genus DASRAA01. The sequence continues at coordinate 63,056 of CAWIPZ010000036.1, read as the reverse complement.
CAAGCCCAAACAACAGCGAGTCGAGGCGGGACGCAAAGCGGGCTACGAGATCGAGAACAATGGGTTCGCACTGTCAGGGCCGAAATACTATGCGGCGTTTCACGACACGTGCTTCAAGTTTGTTCGTGAGTACGGTGTGAATCAGTTCAAGTTTGATGGGACGGGGAACGCTGATCGCGTCGTCCCCGGCAGTGAGTTCGACAGCGATTTTGCGGCGGCCATCCACCTGATCGGCGAGTTGCGTGCGCTGAAGCCTGACTTGTATATCAATCTCACCACCGGCACCTATCCCTCGCCATTCTGGCTACGTTATGCCGACTCGATTTGGCGGGGAGGGGAAGATCATGATTTCCTGGGCGTCGGGTCCAAGCGCGAGCAGTGGATCACGTACCGGGACGCCGACACGTACGAGCGCATTGTGTTGAGTGGGCCGCTGTTTCCGCTGAATTCACTCATGCTCCATGGAATCATCTACGCGAAACATGCGAAGAACCTGGATTCCGATTCGCAGGGTGACTTCCAGAATGAGGTCCGCGATTACTTTGGCAATGGAACTCAGCTGCAGGAGATGTACATTACGCCGGCGTTGCTATCGAGCGCCAACTGGGACACGCTGGCAGAGGCCGCGAAGTGGTCGCGCGAAAACGCCGATGTGCTCGTTGATACGCACTGGATCGGCGGTGATCCGGCACAGCTTGAAGTGTATGGCTGGGCGTCGTGGTCGTCGCGGAAAGCGATCTTGGTACTGCGCAATCCTTCGGACAAACCACAGACGATCAGCATCGACGTTGAGCAGGCGTTCGAGTTGCCCGCGAACTCCGCCGGAAGCTACTCGTTGCACAGTCCGTGGAAAGAAGATGCCCGGCAGTCGAGCATTCGTGTCAATGCAGGACACCCACGTACGTTTTCGCTTGAACCGTTTGAGGTGCTGGTGCTCGACGGGACGCCAACCGAATGACAGTCCGCAATATGCGAAGCACGATTCGTCTGGTTTGCGTGTTCGCGGCGATGTTCATGACCTTCGCAACCAATGCCGACCCAGCTTCAATGGAGCATAGGCTGACCATCGGCGGTGGAAAATTTCTGCTCGATGGAAAGCCCTTTCAGATTATCTCCGGCGAGATGCACTATACGCGTATCCCACGCGAGTATTGGCGCGCTCGTCTGAGAATGGCACGCGCGATGGGACTGAACACTATTTCCACGTACGTGTTCTGGAATCTGCACGAGCCTAAGTCTGGCGTCTACGACTTCCACGGACAATTGGATGTAGCGGAGTTTCTGCGCACTGCACAGGAAGAAGGGCTGTACGTCATTTTGCGGCCGGGGCCTTACGTGTGTGCAGAGTGGGACCTCGGCGGTTTGCCGGCATGGCTTTTGGCCACTCCCGACATTGTGCTGCGCAGCAACGATCCGAAGTTCACGCAGCCGACGGCGCGCTGGCTGACCCGACTAGGGGAAGAACTGGCCCCGCTGCAGTCGACGCGTGGGGGGCCGATTATCGCGGTGCAGGTGGAAAACGAGTACGGCTCTTTCGACAACGACAAGCAGTATATGAAGCACATCTACGACCTGATCGCGGGGGCAGGGTTTAGCGAGTCGCTGCTGTACACCGCCGATGGCCCAGAGCAGTTGCCGAATGGAACGCTGCCTGGTGTGCCCGCGGTGGTGAACTTTGGACCAGGCGAGGCACAAGCCGCTTTCAAGGCTCTAGCCGCGTTTCGTCCCGGACAACCCTTTATGGCGGGGGAATATTGGGCGGGATGGTTCGATCACTGGGGCGGCAAACACGAGGTGACCGACGCTGCGCTGCAATCACGCGACCTGAAGTGGATGCTGGGGCAGGGGTACTCGGTCAACCTTTATATGTTCCATGGCGGCACAACCTTTGGGTTCATGAATGGGGCCAACTATGACAAGGGCTATGAGCCTCAGACGACGAGCTACGACTACAATGCGGCGCTGGATGAGTCAGGCCATCCCACGAAAAAGTATTACGAGTTTCGCGAAGTAATCGCTGCACACAGTGCTGCCGTCAAATTACCTGACGTGCCCGAATCTAGTTCACTGATCGCAATTCCTCGCTTTCCACTCTACGAGAGCAGCAGTCTGTGGAAGAACCTGGGTTCACCAATCAACTCGGAATCACCGCTGGCCATGGAGACGGTCGGTCAGGCGTGCGGCTACATCCTTTATAGAACGCAATTGATTGGGCCCATCAACGGCGAACTGCACATCGAAGGGATGCATGATTATGCGAAGGTCTACGTCAATGGGAACGAGCAGGGAACACTCGACTCCCGGCTAGGACAGAGCACGGTCGTGCTCCACTCCGGCGACTCCAATAACGAACTCGCCATCGTGGTGGAAAACGGAGGACGCATCAATTTCAGCAAGCGTATTCGCGACGAACGGAAAGGCATCCTCGGAGCGGTGATGCTTGGTGGAAAGGAACTGCAGGGATGGCAGATTTACCGCCTGCCCATGAGCGACATCAGCGGCGTGGTTTTTCAGCCCAATGGAAGCGGCGGCTTGGGGCCTGGTTTCTTGCGCGGGACCTTCGCGCTTAGCCGTACAGGTGACACCTTTCTCGACATGCGCGGCGAAGCTAAGGGAGTGGTGTGGGTCAATGGGCACCTGCTGGGCCGGTTCTGGAACATCGGGCCACAATACACTCTCTACGTTCCGGGTGTGTGGCTGAAAACTGGAGTCAACGGGGTGGTGGTGTTCGATCTCGACGGCAAAGCCAACCACGACCTCCGAGGTCTCACCGATCCTGTATATGCCGATTGATAGTGGCGGATTGGTTAAAACTCGAGCTTGGCGTCGCTTACTGGGTTGCCTGAGTCGTTGGCTCGGCTACGTGCTGTCGAAAAATCGCAGCGCCGCTCAGAACCAGGCGGCAGACGTTGTCTACATAGCGTGCGCTCAGGTCGTCGTGACGGATAAGGAACCGCATGTAGATTGCGCCGTAAAGGGTATCCAGCGTCAGATCGAGATCCAGGTCGCGAGGTAGTTCACCGCGCTCAATTCCTCGCCGCAACGTGCGGTACGCTTCTTGCCGGCGCGGCCGTAAAAACCTGGCGCGAAATGTCTCGAGCACTTCGGGGTCGGATTGTCCGGCGCCGAGTAAAGCGGCCACAATCTTTCCGCGCGGACTGCGAAAAATCGAGACCACCTGTTGCATCTGCATACTGACGTCGCGCTGCACGGAACCGGTATCGGGAAAGCGAAGTTTGCGGTCGGCACTGGAGGCGAAGGCATCTACCACCAGCGCGCCTTTATTAGGCCACCATCGGTACACCGTGGCTTTACTCACCTCGGCATCAGCGGCAATAGCTTCGATTGTGAGGTCCGAAAAGCCAGTATGCTTCAGCAAGCGGAGAGTGCTTCGCAGAATCGCACGGCGAGCCTGTTCGCTACGCGGACGGCCGGGCGAGCGCTTTGCCGCCGCTTGCGGCTGCTGTGGCTGACTCGGGGTCGAGACCATTTGCCCCATAACCCACCATAGCATATATTGAATACAATACGTACCGTATTGAATCAAAGATTCGTGCCTGTAGTGGCGCAATCCAAGCGCCAATTTGGGGCTGACTGGAGTCATTCCTGACCGATGTGGATTGTCGCACTTGCGCTTCGGCGTCCATACACGTTCGTGGTGATGGCGTTGGTGATCATCATCATGACGCCCATCGTGATTCTGCGCACTCCGGTTGATATCTTTCCCGACATTAATATTCCGGTCATCAGCGTGGTCTGGAACTACGCTGGTTTCGCGCCCAGCGAGATGGCCGACCGCATCGTGACCAACTCGGAGCGCGCCACCACCGTCACGGTCAATAATATCGAGCACATCGAGTCGCAGTCGGTGAACGGCGTCGGAGTGGTCAAGCTTTACTTCCGGCAAGGGGCGAACATTCAGACTGCGCTGTCGCAAGTGACCGCGATCATGCAGACTATCGTACGTGGTCTGCCGCCAGGGACCACGCCACCACTGATCATTACTTATTCTGCGTCGTCAACGCCCATCGTGCAGTTGGGCCTCAGCAGCAAGACCCTGCCCGAGCAGCAATTGTTCGACCTCGGACAGAACTTTCTGCGCACACAACTGGCGACCGTGCAAGGTGCAGCAACGCCCTATCCGTACGGCGGCAAAATAAGGCAGGTGCAAGTCGATCTGGACTTACCGCGACTGCAAGCGAACGCGCTTTCGCCTTCCGACATCGTCAACGCCTTAAATTCGCAGAACCTGATAACGCCATCCGGCTCGGCGAAGATCGGTCCTCTCGAGTATCAAGTCGAGATGAACAGCTCGCCCAAGACCATTGCGGAGCTCAACGATCTGCCCGTTAAGACTGTGAACGGTTCAACCATCTATCTGCGCGACGTGGGGCACGTGCGCGATGGATTTGCCCCGCAGACCAACATCGTCCGGCAGGACGGAGTTCGCGGCACGCTAATGTCGATCTACAAGATCGGCACGGGATCCACATTGACGATTGTCCGCGCGGTCAGAGACATTATCCCGATCGCATCACAATCGCTGCCCAGGGACATCTCGATCAAGCCGCTGTTTGATCAGTCGCTGTTCGTTCGTGCTTCCATCGATGGCGTCGTCCGCGAGGCGTTGATTGCCGCGGCCCTCACCGCGGCGATGATCCTGCTTTTCCTTGGTGACTGGCGCCCGACGATCGTTATTTCGATTTCTATACCGCTCTCCATCTTCGTTTCGGTCATCCTCCTAGGTGCTCTGGGCGAGACCATCAACATCATGACCCTGGGAGGTCTTGCTCTCGCGGTGGGCATTCTGGTGGACGACGCGACGGTTGAGATTGAGAACATCGAGCGAAACCTGGCGCAAGGCAAGGAAATGAAGCAGGCGATCCTCGACGGTGCGGCCCAGATCGCGGTACCGGCATTCGTTTCGACGTTGTCGATTTGTATCGTGTTTGTCCCGATGTTCTTTCTTACCGGCGTCGCTCGGTATTTGTTCGTGCCGCTGGCGGAGGCGGTGGTGTTTGCGATGCTGGCATCGTACTTCCTGTCGCGCACTCTGATTCCGACGCTGGTGATGTACATCATGCGAGGGCATGAACATCGGGCGGCGGGGCCGAAGACGATTTTTGGGCGATATCAGCGGGGATTTGAGCGCGGATTCGAGAAATTCCGCGACGGTTACTACCAGCTGCTGGAAACGACGCTCGGCCATCGCAAAGTTTTCGCTGCCTGCTTTCTGGCTTTTTGCATTCTCTCGATGGGGCTGGTTTTCTTTCTGGGCGAGGATTTCTTTCCCACAGTGGATGCCGGCCTTATGCGGTTGCACGTCCGCGCCCGCGCCGGACTGCGCGTGGAAGAAACCGCACGCTTATGCGACGAGATTGAGAAATACCTGCGGCAGGAGATCCCCCCAGATGAGCTAGTCACAATTCTGGACAATATTGGCCTGCCGTACTCGGGCATTAACCTGTCGTACAGCAACTCCGGCGTCATTGGTACCAGCGACGCGGAGATCCTGGTGGGTCTGAATGCAGAACACCACCACCCCACAGCTGACTACATCCGCACGCTTAGGGCTGATTTGCCGCGGCGTTTTCCGGGAGTGGAGTTCTTCTTCCAGCCGGCAGACATTGTCACCCAGATATTGAACTTTGGGCTGCCTGCGCCGATCGATATTCAGATCACTGGCGCTGACATGCAGAAGAACTATGTTATCGGCCAACAGATCGCCAACCGCGTGAGGCAGATCCCTGGTACAGCGGATGTTCATGTACAGCAGATGCTGACACTGCCGACTCTCGACCTTCAGATTGATCGCACGAAAGTCACGCAGGTTGGGATGAATGCCCGTGACGTTGCACAAAATGTGCTGGTGTCGCTAAGCGGCAGCTTCCAGACTGCGCCTAACTTCTGGCTCAATCCCAAGAATGGTGTCACCTATTCAGTCGCGGTCCAATCTCCGCAGTACCATGTGACTTCGCTGCAGGACTTGATGGGAATGCCTATCAACGATCCGGGCACGCCCAACTACCAGGTGTTGGGGAACCTCGCCGAGTTAACCCCGACGGCCAGCCCAGCCGTGGTTTCACATTACAATGTGCAGCCTGTAATCGATGTGTACGTCAGCACCCAGGACCGCGATTTAGGCGCGGTAGCCAAGGCGACGATGGAAGTGCTGAAGCCCTTCGAGCAGACCCTTCCTCGTGGCTCGCGCATTATCGTTCGCGGGCAAGTTGAAACCATGAAATCGTCATTCTTGGGGCTGGGCGTCGGACTGGTGATGGCGATTGTGCTGGTGTACTTCCTCGTGGTGGTGAATTTTCAGTCCTGGCTTGACCCGTTCATCATCATCACCGCGTTGCCGGGAGCTCTGGCGGGAATCTGCTGGATACTGCTGCTCACCCACACCAGGCTGAGTGTTCCTTCGTTGACAGGCGCCGTGATGTGCATGGGCGTGGCAACTGCTAACTCGATTTTGCTGGTTTCCTTCGCTCGTGACCGGTTGCGGGCCGGCGTTCCCGCGCTGCAGTCAGCCCTGGAAGCCGGCTTTACTCGCATTCGCCCCGTGTTGATGACGGCGCTGGCCATGATCATCGGCATGTTGCCTATGTCACTTGGTCTCGGCGAGGGCGGCGAGCAAAATGCCCCCCTGGGGCGAGCCGTGATCGGCGGATTGATTTTCGCAACCGCAGCGACGCTTTTCTTTGTGCCCTCCATTTTCACCATGATTCACGGATACCGGGAGGCAAAACAGGCTACCTCCGAACCGTCATAGAATGTTTCGAACCGAGCACGATGAGACGTATATGCAATCACAATCAGATTCCGAATTGTTGGACGACGAGCGGCGGGCACCTGAAATAACACCTCCGCCCACGCTTCCCCCGGCTCCGCCACGCAAGGCGTTGTTGCTGGTGGGCCTCGTGCTCTTGTTGCTGGTGCTTGGCGGCGTTCTCACCATGTTCCTGCGCATGCGTGCGGGTCGTGTTCTGGCGGACGAAACGGAACGCAACTCCATACCAACTGTGGCTGTGGTCCATCCCATTGCGGAAAAGCCAGACGAGGAATTGGTTCTTCCCGGATCGTTACAGGCGTTCGAAGAATCTCCCATCTATGCGCGCACCAACGGATATCTCCTGCACTGGTATAAGGACATCGGCAGCCGCGTCACTCAGGGTGAGTTGTTGGCCGACATCGACACGCCGGAAGTCGATCAGGAACTGATGCAGGCGCGTGCCACAAGGCAGCAGGTCGCGGCCCAGTTGGATCTGGCGAAGATAAACTCGGATCGTTATGTAGGACTGCGGAAAACGGATTCAGTGTCGCAACAGGAAGCTGACCAGCAATCCAGTGGATACCAACAGGCCATAGCCAACCTCGATGCGGCCGATGCCAATGTTCGGCGGCTTGAGCAATTGGAATCGTTTAAGCATGTCTACGCGCCGTTCTCAGGTGTGCTGACCAAACGCAATGTCGACCCCGGAGCTCTGATCAACGCGGGTGGCACAGGTAAGGAACTGTTCGACATCGCCAAAGTCGATCCGTTACGCGTGTTTGTCAGCGTTCCGCAAAACTACGCTCCCGCGATCAAAGTGGGCATGGAAGCGTGGGTCACTTTGTCTGAGTTGCCGAACCAAAAGTTCAAAGGCACAGTCGCCCGGACGGCGGAGTCCATCGATCCGCTGACTCGCACATTACTGACCGAGGTGGACGTTCCAAACCCCGATGGACGACTGTTACCGGGCTCGTTCGGTGAAGTGCATTTTCGTCCCGGCATCAATGCGCAAAAGCTCACCATCCCGGTGAACACCATGCTCTTCCGCCAGGAAGGGCCGCGCGTTGCCGTTGTCGGCGATGACGGCAAAGTGCGTCTCCATCCGATCACCATTGGACGCGACTATGGTACGACACTGGAAATCCTGGGCGGTGTAGAGGCGCAAGACCGAATCATCATCAATCCCGCTGATTCACTTGAGGATGGTCAGCCAGTGAATGTTGCCCCCGAGAACCAGGGAGGCCCGCAGTCATGAGACGGCTGACGCTGGCTGCCGGCGTGGCGGCCTGCGGCCTGCTGGCAGGCTGCACGGTGGGACCGAATTACCATCGGCCCCCAGTACAGGCCCCGGAAGCCTACAAGACTGAAGCCCCGTGGCGCGTTGCCGCGCCCAAAGATTCCATCCCCAAGGGCGCATGGTGGGAAATTTTTCAAGACGCCGAGCTGGATAACTACGAGCAGCAACTTCTGAAGGCCAATCAATCGCTGGTGGCAGCCAAGGACCGTCTCGACCAGGCTCGTTCGCTGGCGCGAGTGGCTTCTTCGGGCCTTTTCCCTAGCGTGAGCACTGACCCTAATGCCTCACGTACTCGTTATTCCGGAAATCGTCCGGAAGTTGTGACGCTAGGCAATCCGCTAACGCAGAACACCTTCGGGATTCCTTTTCTGCTGAATTATGAGCCTGATTTGTTCGGTAAGGTGCGGCGCGGTCTGCAGGCGGCCAACGCCTCTCTGCAATCGACCGCGGCCGACATGTACAACGTGAATCTGGTGCTCACCGCTGAGCTGGCCGCCGACTACTTTACGCTTCGCGAGCTCGATGCGGAGATGCAGGTGGTCCGCGAGGCGGTCACCATACAGCAAAAGGGGCTGCAACTGGTCGTGGATCGCCACAATGGCGGAGTTGCTTCCGGGCTCGATCTGGCACAGCAGCAGACTCTGCTCGATTCGACTGAAACGCAGCTGTATCTGGTGCAACAGCAGCGTGCGCAGTTCGAGCACGCCATTGCGGTGTTGACGGGCAACCCCGCTTCGACGTTTAACGTACCTGTTCGGGCGTTGAATGCGGCCCCTCCTCCGGTTCCCTTGGGCGTACCTTCCGATTTGTTAGAGCGCCGCCCCGACATTGCTACTGCCGAGCGGCAGATGGCCTACCAGAATGGGCTTGTCGGCGTCGCGACGGCGGCCTTTTATCCGCAGCTCACTATCGCTGGCGGCGGCGGAGTGCAAAGCACCGACATTGCGACTCTGTTCACGGCACCTAGCGCCATATGGGCCATCGGGGGTGACCTGTTGCAGCCCATCTTCGAAGGTGGCCGCAACCGAGCCAACCTGGCAGCCGCCAAGTCGGCTTACGACGAGTCGGTAGCGAATTATCGGGAGTCGGTACTGACCGCGTTCCAGCAGGTGGAAGACGGGCTGTCGGGTCTCAGCGCATTGTCACAAGCTAGTACCACGCAAGACGCTGCCGTGGCCGATGCGCGACGTGCGCTGGAATTGGCAAACAACCGCTACGTCGGGGGCGTGACGAGCTATCTCGACGTCATCACCGCACAGTCGGCCTTGCTTACAAACCAACGCTTAGCGACCCAACTCCTGGGTCAGCAGATGGTAATGTCCGTTTACCTGGTCAAGGCACTTGGCGGCGGCTGGGATGCTGCGGCAATTCAGAACGAGCAGGTTCGTCCCAAAGCAATCCAGACAATTCAACAGTAGAAATTCTCTATTGGCATCCGTCGTGCACTTCGGATTCCCGGCGACGAACGCTTCTAATCGCTATTTAACCTGCCGCAATGGGTCGATTGCGAGGTTGATTGGTTGCGAAAGACTGGGAAACGGACAAGATGAAGAAGACACTCACCGGGAAAGAAATCGGCTTAATCATTGGAAATTCCCAAGCCCGGACACATAATCCAGATCACATTGAGCGCCGTTCGATTGAGCTGTGTAATTTCCGCAATGCAGGCCAGATGTCAGAACGGTATGCGCGGTTCATGACAAACCTTTTCGAAGCATTCGCTCGAAACTCCTCGAACTCCTTGGGCGCGTACTTACGTTCGCGCTTTGAAATGACGCTCGCCGCGGTGGAGCAAATGCCGGTGCGCGACTTCTGGGCCGAATATCGGGAGAGCGGCTTCGCGACCGTCCTTTCGCTGCAGCCCGGCAATACGGCCGTTCTCTTGCAGGTCGAGACCTCGCTGGTATTTCCCATTATTGACGTCTTATTGGGTGGATTGGGCGCACCTCAGTTGTGTCCCCGCGACATGACTGAAATTGACGAAGACATCATGGAAGGAGTGGCCCAGATCATCTGCCGTCAGTTGGAGGCGACCTGGCAACCATTAGGGGTTGCAATCCGAATGGATCGCCGACAAAAAGCGACGCAGGAACAAGATGTCTTCCCGGCCAACGAAAAACTCACCGCCCTTGCCTTTGCGATCAAACTGAACGAAACCTCAGGTGCACTCAACCTTACGTTTCCAACATCATTTGCCAGTGCCATGCTGCGTCAGATTTCTGCGGACCCCAGAAAGAAGCCGCGCCTCCGCGCCGGGCAAAGAACAGGACTCCGCGAGCGCGTTCTGGCGTGTACGTTCCAAAGCACCATAGGGATCCGCAACCTCAGGATTCCACTCAGCGATCTGGTGCTCCTGAAGCCCGGAAGCGTTCTGAATTTGCGTTGTCCGATCAAGAACCCGGCGTCACTAATCCTGGGGGACCGTGAATTTTTTGAGGCCGTACCTGTCCGCAGCGGAAAGCAGCGTGCCGCACAGCTGTTGCGGCCGATCGCCTAATCAGGTAAAACTAACCAGCTCACGCGAATTGCCCAACCTAGCGAGAGGGTGGCGGGTTTTGCTGGCTCTCTGCCGCCGATTCGTCCTTGGTCGTGTAGCCGACAATGACCGAGATTCTTCGATTGCAAGGATCTTCGGGGTGCTTCGGATCTCGAAGGGTTTGGTCGGCAAATCCTCTCACCTGCGTCACCTGATCGACGCGCACGCCGCTGGCCTGCATGAGTTGTCGAGAAGCGTTGGCGCGGTCGGTGGACAGCTCCCAATTGCTGTAGTTACCGCCGCGCGTGAACGGTCGCGAGTCGGTATGTCCCTCGATAAAGATTTTATTCGGCAATTGGCCTAGTTCTCTCGCCAGCATGCCGAGCATCTCGCGACCGCTCGGAGTTGGTCGCGAGCTTCCACTGTCGAAAAACGTGCCTGACTCCGACTCAGTGAGTTCGATTCTTAAGCCTTCGCTGGTAATCGTCATCTCGATGTGGTTTTTGAGGGTGTCGAAGTTGGGGATTTGACGAGCGGCCTTCTCCAACTCTTCCTTGAGTTTTGGCATGTCGTCTTTGGTCAAGCTAAAGTTCTGGCCCGAGCCGGTCTGCCCGCTTCCCACTCGTTTTGAAGTGCCAGTGGGGTCCTTGAAGTATCCTCCGACGGCCACCTGGATTTGCTTGCTGCTATTCATCAGCCAGAGCACAATGAACAACGCCATCATCGCCGTCACGAAGTCTGCGTATGCGACCTTCCATGCACCTCCGTGCGGATGGGCTCCGCCTTGCTTGCGTTTCAATACGATGACTGGACGAGTTTCCGGCATATCCCAGGTCTATTCGCTCACGGTCGTTTGTGCTGACTCCGTTTCACTTCCAGCCGTATTGCTGGTGCGGTTCTTGCAGGCTTGCTCTACCTGAAGAAATGAGGGGCGAACATGTGTAGGAACTGCCCGCCTCGCGGTCTCGACCGCCATGATGGGAGGTGTTCCTTTGATGTACGCGACAATGGCGACGCGAAGAACGTGGTAGTAGGCCCGTTCATCTTCCGCCAATTTCGCAAGGTTACTGGCCAACGGACCGACGAATCCGTAGCAAAGTAAGATGCCGAGGAAAGTGCCTACCAGCGCAGCTGCGACCTTTTCTCCAATCTGTTCTGGTGGGCCGCCCAGCGAGCCCATTGTAATTACGACTCCCAGCACTGCGGCGACGATTCCCAGTCCGGGCATTGACTCCGCCATTGTGGTCAGTGCCCCGATCGAATCGTGGGCTGCATGGTGGTGAACTTCCATGTCGAGTTCCATCATTTGATCCACGTCAAACGGATCCAAGTTCCCGGTAATGGCCATTCGGAGTGTGTCGCAAACGAAATCCCTAGCGTGGTGATCATTCAAGAACTGCGGATACTTCTTCAGAATTTCACTTTTTTCCGGCTCCTCGATGTCGGGTTCCAACGCCACGAGCCCGTCTTTGCGGGCTTTGTTGATCAGCTCGAAGATCATTTTCAGCGAATCGACATAAAGTGACTGGTCGAACTTGGAACCCGAAATGATTCCTGAAAATGACTGGACGATTCGTTTAAGAATTCTAGGAGGGTTGGCGATCAGGAGCGTGCCCATTGCTGCCCCGCCAATAATAAGCAGTTCTGCCGGTTGCAAGAGCACCCGAATGTGTCCGTGCTCCATCAGATAACCGCCAACCACCGCGCCAATTACGACCAGAATTCCGATCAGGGCAAACATTGTCGGGAAGCCCTCTCTTGCAGTGATATGGAGTGATGTTGAGGCTTCGGACTGTTAACGTGAATTCCGCGCGGCAGGTAGTTAGTCGACGCAGTCCGGTCCAGCGCAATGAGTCGCAGCATACGCATAGTGCACCGCGAAGTCTTTCATCGGCACAAGCGGTGTGAAAATCACGGCACCTCGGGCAAAAAGTTGTAGCAGGTGACTTATTTGAAACTTTTTCCGGCAGCAGGGGGCCTACCCACCGCCGCCGGATCTCCGCGGGAAGTAATTACCAGGTCGACCCTTCGGTTCAAACCTCGCCCTTCCGCAGTCTGATTGGAGGCGACCGGACGGTACGGCCCGTATCCGGCAGCGGAAATCTTGAGCGGATCAAGATGATAGCTTTCAACCAAAAGGGTTATCACTTCGGTGGCGCGCGCCGTGGAGAGCTCCCAGTTCGATTGAAACGTCGAGGTATGGATCGGGATGTCGTCGGTATGTCCTTCCACGCGAATATCAAACCCATGCGCATTGAGCACCCCTGCGATACGCGCCAGCTTTGGGATGGCGCTCGGAAGCAGCCGGGCCTGTCCGCTGTTGAAGAATCCTACTTCGCGTAAGCTTAAAACGAGGCCCTCCGGCGTGACCCGCATTTCGATTTCGTGTTGCTTGATTTCGTTGCCTAAGATGCTTTCCAGTTCTCGTTGCAGATCGTAGGCATCCCCCGGACCGATCGCCGCTGTGGTGCTTTTTGCCGTCCCATCCGCGATCGAGGGGGATGTCGACGTGGCAGATCTCGCGCTGTTCATCGCTTCTGTCGGAGCACCAGACGGTGTGTTGGCAAAGACTCCCATCTGCTGGAAGGCCCCTTGAATGGCGGCCGAGAGCTGCACGATTTTTTTCTTGTCCATTTCGGCGGAGGCATATAGCACGACAAAAAACGCAAATAACAATGTTATGAAATCGGCATATGAGACTAGCCAGCGCTCGTGGTTGACATGAGTGGCACCTGCTTTGCGACGGTTCATACTCGAACCTCAAAGCTAGTTCCGTCCCTGTTTCGACGGTACTGTTCCTGAAGGTAGCCAAGCAGCTTGCCTTCCAAGACGTGGGGATTCATCCCCTCAAGTATCGAAACCACTCCCTCAAGAGTCATCTCTCGCGACACCTGCTGCTGACGTAGCCTAATTCTGAGTTTGCCAGCACACGGTAGGAACAGCAGATTTGCGGCGCCCACGCCGTAAATCGTCGCCACGAAAGCCACCGCTATGCCTCTCCCGACTTCCTCCATGTTCGCCAGGTGTTGCATGACCTGGATGAGCCCGAGAACTGCGCCAATAATTCCGATGGTGGGAGCAAACCCGCCCGCCGATTCAAAGACACGGGCGGTCAGTTCTTCCTCTTCAGCCTGGGCATTGAGTTCCGATTCCATCATTTTTCGTAATTCTTCGGGCTCCGTGCCATCAACCGCCAACATCAGGCTCCTTTTCAAGAACGGATCCTGGATCGTCTCCAATTCCTCATCGAGAGAAATGATTCCGGCTCTCCTCGCCTGGTGCGCATAAGCGACCAATTGTCGGATCGTGTCGAGCGATTTTGTTTTCCCCTCACGGAAGACGTTGCTCAATTGCTTTGCTGCCGCAAGAATGACCGAGAGCGGGAACTGCAGCATGACGGCGCCGATGGTCCCGCCAAATACAATGATGGCCGCTGTTGGCTGGAGGATCTGGGAGACTCGTCCACCCTCGAGTAGTAAGCCGAGGGTGATACCTCCGATCGCCAGGGTGATTCCGCCAACGCTGCTCTTGTCCAAACTCAGGCCCCTTCTCTCCCTACAGCAGTCGTCCCGATTCGGGGATGCTCTCGGATTTCGGGAATGGCCCACGAGGCGTCGCCGAGGACGCCAGGTAAAGACCCAACGCGGGGCAGGCGAGGCCCTGCATCACCGACCGGCGAAACTGAACAATCAGGTCGATGATTTGCTCCACGCTTTCCGTGACAACCACTTTTTCGCCGGTGCTCAACGTGATTACGGTATCGGGTGCAGTTTCGATGAATTTGATTAAGTCGGCGTTCATCGCCAGCGAAGTCTTGTTAATGCGAGTCAGTCTTATCACCGGTGTGTCCTTGCGGCGAAAGTGAGGCGCGTCAACGAAAGTGCCTGCTTTACGACATCGGCAGGCAGGCTGGAAGCATGAAACTGAAGTGCTGTGTCAGCCAAAGACGCTCGGAATGACGGAATCTTCTTTGTCCCACCTACACCCGGGCCATGAAGCTGATGAAGTTTCACAAACTGCCGATAAACTCTTCGATTCGAAAAACCACCTGCTCCACGCAGCGGTTATGTAGCGAAATGCAACGCGTATGCTGGCGGGCGGAATCAATTTGCAAGGAGTTATTCCATGGCACTGAGCATTCTGAACAACATCACGTCCCTGGTAGCGCAAAACCAATTGAACGTAACCCAGAGTTCGCTGCAGAAAACCCTGCTGCAACTGTCCTCGGGCTCTCGGATCAATTCCGGCGCTGATGATGCGGCGGGCCTGGCGATTGCTGATGGATTGAACGCTAACGTTACGGCGCTGACCCAGTCGGCGCGAAATGCTACTGACGGTGTGAGCTTGCTGCAGGTCGCCGATGGCGCCATGTCGCAGGTCACCACTCTGCTGAATCGCGCCGTTACCCTGGCCACCGAGTCCGCAACCGGGACAGTGAACGACACGCAGCGCGTTGCGCTGAATGCTGAATTTACCTCGATCAAGTCGGAAATCGACCGTATCGGCAGCAACACACTCTACAACGGCAGCCAGGTATTCGGCGGCGGAGCGGCGGGCCTCGACAAGAACAACTGGGCCAGCGCCAATGCCGGCCTGACGACGGCCTCGGCGATGAACACCGGCGACACCATTACCATTACAGATTCCGACACCGGTAAGTCCCAGACCTACACCGCAGTCGCCGGTGACACCGTCGCTACCATGTTGGCGGCGTTCAACGGCTCGACCAACGTCAACGTGAACGCCGGCCTGAATGCCAACGGCAATGTGGTATTCACCGACAAGAACGGCAACGGCAGCATCTACGTCACGGATACCAGTACAACCCTCGGGGCGGTTTCCGAGGAGGCAACGGCAGCCAGCAATACCGTCTACTTGAGCGACGGCACGGGTGCCGGCAGCAGCCCCATTACCGTGTCCATCGGTACCTTGTCAGCCGCGAGCGTCGGATTCACCGGGACTCCAGTTGATCTTACGGCAACCGACCTGAGTACAGCGGCCGATGCCCAGACCGCTCTTTCTGCCGTTACCTCTGCCATCTCCAATGTTGCCGCTGATCGCGGCAACCTAGGTGCAGTGTCGAACCGCTTGCAGAGCGCTTCTACTGTCATCAACACCCAGATTCAGAACCTGTCGAGCGCCGAAAATGGGATTACGGCAGCGGACATCGGCCAGGACGTCTCCGACATGGCCAAGTACACCATCTTGCAGCAGACCGGTATCGCCGCCCTGCAGCAATCGAACCAGATGCAGCAGTCAGTGCTCAAGCTGTTGCAATAGTCTCGGGGGATGGAGGGGTCGCGGGATTCCTCCATCCGGTTTTTCGTCGAGTAGATCGGACCCGCATCGAGGTTGATCGACACGCACTCAGGTGCTCCAGAATTGTTCGGTACCTTTCCAGCCGGGCGGTCGAACTGCTGTCACCGGTATGCTCAAACTGAATTGAAGGGTAGTCACCAGCCATGAGTACATTACCCACAGTCAACCTGAATGCCTTATTTTCTGCTACCGGTTCCACGTCGTCAGGTATCGATGTGGCCAGCACGGTTAGCCAGATCCTGGCTGCCGATCGCGCTCCAGAACAGCAATGGCAGGCTCAGCAACAGACCATCTCTCAGCAAACCTCTGCTCTGAATCAGCTGAACAGCGAGGCTTCTTCTCTGGTTGATAGCCTCAGCGCACTGCAGGACCCGCTGGGGGCGCTTGCGGCGCAGGACACAACTTCCACTCAGCCTAGCTTGGTGACGGCGACAGCAAGTGGAACAGCTGCAACCGGTAATCATGTGGTCGTGGTCAATAACCTAGCCTCGACCGCATCCTGGTACTCTGGCGCTGTGGCTGACGGGAACACTGCGTTCGCTGCTGGGAGTTATGAACTCACTGTCGGGTCCGGCAGCTCGCAGACGACGACTACGATCTCGATTGGGAATGGGATCAACACTCCGAACCAACTGGCAAGTTACATTAATGGACTGAATCTAGGTGTGACCGCCAACGTGGTTACTGATTCTACCGGCGCTCGAGTCGCATTGGTCAGCAACAGCTCAGGCAGCGCCAGCGATTTCAGTCTCAGCCCTGATTCAGGTAGTTCGCCGAGTTTCTTCATGCGGGCGGCGACTGGCACCGACGCATTCCTTACCGTTGATGGAATCCCGATTACCAGCTCAACCAACACGGTGACCGGCGCCATCAACGGAGTGACCCTGTTCCTTAACGGTCAGGCAGCGGGTACTGAAGTGGGTGTGTCGGTAGGCCCGGACGTGTCGCAGGCCTCGCAAGCCATCAACAGCTTTGTCACTGCCTACAACAGCTTGATCTCAGACGTGAACAGCCAGTTCACTTACGACTCGACCAACCAGACTTCGGGGCCCCTCGCCAGCGATAGTACGGTGCGTATGTTCCAAAGCGAGTTGCTGGCGGCGCCCAGCTATTCAGGGAGCGGGAGCGTCATCGCCACCTTAGGGAACCTGGGCATTACCATGAACGACGACGGCACCCTTACGGTCGACAGTTCCACGCTCAGCAACGCCATCCAGAACAACCCCGGCGCTGTCCAGGCTTTCTTCCAAGGGGCATCGTCCAACGGTTTCGCCGCCAATCTGACAAGCGCGTTAAACACATTCGCCGATCCCTCCGACGGGGCTTTTACCGTGGACCTAAAGAGCTTAAGCGACGAGAACACTGACCTCCAAAACCAGATCGACGACCTCGAAACCTACCTCTCTGGTGTACAGACGACACTGACCAATGAATACAACCAGGCCGACATCGCCCTGCAGGAGCTCCCTATGCAGGAACAACAGATCAATGCCATCCTGGGAAACAATTCTAATTCCAACGGAAGCAATAGCTGATGAATGTCAGCCAGCCAGAGCATAGCTATAGGCGGGCCGCCGTCGAGACAGCCACCAGTGTGGGCTTGGTGGTCATTCTCTATCAAATGCTGATCGACGACTTAAGCCATGCGATCGCGGCAATGCATGCGGGCAACATTCAAGGCCGTTCTGATCGACTCAATCATGCGTTTGCAGTGTTAGGGTTGCTCGAAGGCTCTCTGGATCGGAACAATGGAGGGCCTGCTGCCGAAAGTCTGTCCCGCTTCTATGCTCATCTGCGTCAGCAGTTGCTTGCGGCGCAATTCCAATCCAACGAACAGCTGCTGGAACGGCAGATTGCTCTGATTCTGGATGTTCAGGAAGCATGGCGGTTGGCCGATCTTCGCGCATCATCAGCCAACGGAGGGGAACTGGGAGCCCAACTCAACCCTCGCGTCGCTCATCTTGCGGCGTTCGAAACTGGCGAATCCACTGAGTGGTGCGCCTGATACGCGCCAAACAGGGCGGTTCGGCTGCGACCATTGCGACCATACGCACTCTTGCCCTCCCGGTTTTTACCGCTCTCGGCTAACTTAGGTAATTGAGAAGCGATTCAGGCAGCACCTTCGCTGCCGCCTCCAACGCCGCTTGCGTCGCGATCTGCGCCTGGCTGAGGTTAGTGGCGGCTGTGGCCATATCGACTCCGGCCAGGGAGGTTTCCTGCGCTTTGAGGCTCACCGTTTCATTCTGTAAGAATGACTCTTGGGCGTTGATCTGGTTGCTGACGTTGCCGTAGAAAGTGCGTTCCTGGTTTACATAGTCCAGAGCGGAACGTAACTGGTTGGTGGCCGTACCGATTGCGGTTGTATCGCCCCCCTGCAAGGCCGTTACCAGCTGTTGCAGGGAGCCGAGCAGATCGGCTCCAGAGTGCTGGAACAGCTGGTCGCCAGGGACGTTGACCGGAACCTCGTAACCGTCGCCGATGGCCACTGAATTCACACCGTCGTTTCCGTTGTATTGATAACCCGACGGAGAAGTCGTGTCGCTTGTAAAAGGGACCGTGGTGGTGGCGGTGCCTCCGAACAAGTGAATGCCACCGTAGGACGTGTTGGCCAGCGAAACCACGCTACTCAGAGTTCCTGCAACCTGATTGGCCAGGGTTTGCCGGTCGGCGTCGGACATCGTACTATTGGCTCCTTCCACCCCGACGCTAATCGCCTGATTGACGTCCGACACTACCGAACTCAAGGCCGAATCGGCCGTCTGCACCATATCGAGAACCGTGTTTCCGTTCTGGGTGTACTGATCTACCGCGTCGGCACGGCTCTGGTTCTCGACTAGCGCGGCGGCGGTGGCCGGATCGTCTGAGGGCTGATTGACGCGTTTGCCGGTCGAGATCTGCTGCAAGGCTGCATCCTGGGCTTCCTGTGCCTGGGAGATCGCCGCCAGCACGTCTGGAACCATGTTGGGATTGACTCGCATATTCGTCAGTATCCTGAAGTGGTCGCGCCCATGTTCAATGCGACCTCATTCAATTGGTCGATGGTACTGATAACGCGCGCTGCCGCCTCGAATGCCTGCTGGTAGCGGATCAGGTTCACCGACTCTTCGTTGATGGAAACCCCGGAAAGGGAAGACTGCTGGTCCGTAAGCTGGGTCAAGCTCATGCCGCTGGCGTCAGACTCCGCCTGCGCATCGGCGGCCACGGCGCCTACTTGATACACGATGTTGGAGTAACTGTCGGTTGGGTTCTGCCCGGAGGGAAGAGCAGCCGTTTGCACTCCTAACAATTGAGCGACGTTTCCATTTCCGCCTGCAGATCCGTCCGAGCTGAGCGCGATTGCGGACGGGTCAGTAACGGCCACATTGATTTGCGCAGCCGCGCCCGCGACCGAGCTTATTGGCGCGAAAAAGTCTCCGCCGGCATTGCCATTCAAATCGGTCCCCTGGCTGTGTGCGGCGTTGAAGCTGGCAGTGAACTGGCTGGCCAGCGTGTCGAGTTGATCGAGAATTCCGGGAATTACCTGGTCTCTAACGTTGAGCGTCCCCCCGAGAGTTCCACCGGCCAACGAACTGGTTATGTCCTGGCCCTGCGACGTCACGTGCTGGCTACCGTCGGTTCCGATTGCTGACTGCAAAGCGAAAGCTTGGTTTCCCACGACCAGCGGGGCGCCATTTGCGGTTGTAACGGTGATCCCACTCTCGGTCTGAGTCACCGAGACTCCGGTGAGCTGCGACAACTGGCGAACCAGCCCTGTCTGCTGGTCTTGCACGGCGCCGCCATCTTGTCCAAGCTCCTGGAGCCCAACCAATTTAGGATTGAGGGCCGCGATTTGCTGGGAGAGCTCATTAATACTGTTCACGCTCTGCGTGACCGTCGCATTCAGTCCATTTTGAATCTCGGTAAGTCCCGAGACGGCAGTGTGGAATGATGTGGCCAGGTTCTGGCCCGCTGAGATCATTCCCGTGCGCAGCGACAGGTTAGCCGGGTCGGCAGACAATTGGGAGATGCTGGTGAAGAATGCAGACATCTGAGTGCCGATGTCCTGTGCCGATGTCGTGAACAACGGCTGGATCTGTTGCGTTGCGCTCGTCTGCGTGTCGGCACTGAACTGCTGCGAAGTTTCTTCCTGAATCCGCAAGTTCAGGAGTTGGTCTCGGACGCTCTGGTACTTTTCCAATTCGACGCCATTGCCATATTGAAGCGAGCCGTCAGTCGTCGGCTCATTTTCGGCCAGCACGGGCACCTGCCGCGAATAATCGGGAGTATTGGCATTGGCGATATTGTTGGTCGTGGCATCCATGGCGCCTTGTTGTGCGACCAGCGCATGCATTGCCATCATTAAAGTTGAGGAAAGGCTCGCCATTTGAATCACACCTCCGTGCGCCAGGTGTGGCGCCCAGAGTGCCTAGGGTCAACCGTCCCAAAGCCGCCCAGACAGCTATCGCAAAGTGCGATCTGCATCGCAATCGAACGACGCGACCGCCGCAGCAACGCTGTGTATGTGCGATTCAATGCCGCTAACTGGTGGTGCCCCTGATCGACGTCGAGGAGTGATTGCTCTTCTTTCTCACTGAAGCAAATCGACGTCGCGTCGCTGGCCGAAATAGCCACAAGATTCATCGCAGATTCCAACCCCGTGCACAGCTCTTTTTGCAGTTCCACTTGCAGCTTGAATTCCGACAGACGATTCTCGGCGAGGGCCGTAATTCCGGTCTGCACCGATCGGCAAAGCGAGTGTACAGCAACCAGATGGTCGCTGAGGTGTGGCGCATAATCGGGCGAAGCGGGGACAGAAGTCATAGAACCTTAGGACCGGAGCAGTCGACTCGGGCGACCTTATTCACCTTGCTCCTTCAACATCGACGCAGCGATCTGATCTGCATTGATGGAGTAGCTTCCGCTTCCTACCGATGCCCGCAAGGCATCAACTCTGTCCTGTCGCACACTGGGTGTCTGCATCGCGCGTGTCACCAACGCTCCTACCGCGGAGACGTCACTGGAAAGCGTGGCGCGAACGCCCTGGCTCTCGGCGGAGTTCCAGCTCACGCCGCCCTTCACTTGCGATGGGTTCTTGTCAGCGGAAATCCCGACACCAGCGGATCGAATCGAATCGATATTCATGATTTGCAAGCCCTTCCTCGGCCCATCTCCTTATCGGCAAATCCCTGGATTTGATTAGTCATTTTGCAAGTCTTTTTCTTCGCGTGCGCAAGTTGGTTGTCTCCTGGACGTGTCCGGTATCCACTCCCAGCGATTGCGGTGATCTGAGTAGCCCGGCTTCCACCCGATGCAGCTGTCGGCTGATCAGCGACGCCAACCCGATTCCTCCGGAATTGGTGATGGCCGTCGCCAGCGATTGCATGCCCAGTCCTTGCAGTTGGGACTGCGCCGGATCGTTATCATCATCGTCCTCTCCACCCGGAGCGCTGCCCAATGATTGTTGTGCTTCTTCCAGCCAATGTCCGAGCAAAATGGACTCGAAGTCCTTGGCTGCCTTCTCAATTTTTCCTGGATCTTTCAGTCCTTCCTCTGTGCTCATGCTCGACAGCAATCGCGATTCTTGCGCCAACGTCGGTGCATTCCCTTGCAATACCACGGATCCCATCGTTAGATCGCTCACTCAGATGACCTCCAGTTCCGCTGCCAGTCCGCCGGCCGCTTTGATCGCCTCGAGGATGGCGACAATTTCGTGCGAATTGGCGTCAAGCGCATGCAATCCGGCGATCAGTTCCTCGACGTTCGCGCCATTACTCAGGCGAATGCTGCGAGTAGGCTCCTCATTCACCTGCAGGTTCGTTTCCGGAGTTGTCGTCGTCTTTCCGTTCGAAAATGGCGCCGGTTGTGATGCCGAGTAGGACGTCATGATTTCGATCGAAAGGCTGCCGTGAATCACCGAAACGGGCGAAAGCTTTACTTCGCCGCCCATCACGATCGTCCCCGTCCGCTCATTGATGACCACTTTGGCGCGCGGACGGTAGAAAACAGAAAGGTCTTGCACTCGTGAAACCAGGGCGGTCACGGATGGTGCCATAGCGGCCGCCACACTGATATCAATTCGGCGGCTATCAACGGCTCGGGCTACTTCTTTACTGAATTCCCGGTTGATCGCCGCCGCGACTTCACACGCCTCAGTGAAATCCGGATCGCGCAGCATGAGCGAAACGGTCGCCATATGAGTGAGATCGATCGCCGTATCTCGCTCCACGATCGCGCCGTTGGGGATGCGGCCCACGTTCGGATAGTTGAGCACCTTCACATTGCCGCCGCGGCCAGCCGTGTAACCCCCGAGCGTGACGGACCCCTGCGCATTGGCATATACCAATCCATCCGGCCCAAGCAACCCGGTAAGCAAGAGAACGCCTCCTTCGAGGCTCTTGGCATCGCCGATCGACGACACGGTGACATCGAGGTTCATGCCCGGACGGGCAAATTGTGGCAGCGACGTCGTGACAAACACTGCGGCGACGTTGGTGACTCGGATGGTGGATGGCGCGACGACGAGGCCCATGCGCTTCATCGCATTCGCCAGTGTTTGGGTCGTAAACTGCGTCTGGCTGCGGTCGCCGGTTCCGTTGAGTCCTACGACCACGCCGTATCCTATGAGTTGGTTGTCGCGCACTCCCGCAATGGAGGTGATGTCACGCACCATAACCTGTCGCACTGAATCAGACGCCACAGCCGTCACGCTCGCCAACAACAGCACTGTTGAACCAGCGATTATGAGCAGCGGAGAATAGCGTTGACTCATGGATCGGGAGAGCATGGAATTCAGAATCCGAACAGCCATAAAATGGCACGTGTGATTGGGTTAGGAGGCCGGGTACTGTCTGAAACGATTCCTTTGCCCTTCATTTCAATCTGCAGGTTCCCCATTGCGGTCGATAGCACCGCATTGTTCGCTGTGATATCGGCAGGCTGGACCACACCTCGGACAATGATGGTTTCGTGCTGGTTGTTCATGTACACCTGACGCTGCGCCTCCACAACCAGGTTCCCGTTGGGCAACACGGCAATTACGCGTCCAGTCAGAGTAGTCGTGAGTTGAGAATCCGCCTCTGTCTGTCCCTTTCCCTGCAGTTGTGTCGAAGAATTTGCAGCCAACAACGGATTCAGGTTCTTCGTACTGAGTTGGGCCACCAGCCCGGTGATCCCGGACTGCGTGGTGAAAGAACGCTGGCTGGTGAGATTGCCGTTCGATTGGGCCGAGGTCTGTAGCGCCACGACGATCGTGATGGTGTCGTTCAGGCCTCTCGCTCTGATATCGGCGGAGAGGTTCCCCAGCGGGGCACTGGGCGACCACAAGCTGCCTGGCGTGCGCGTCACGGGCTGCGCGCCAGGCTGCTGCTCAAGATTGGCAATGTAGGCTTGCCTGAGTTCCTCTGGAGTTGGCTTGTTTTTTGCTTCAACGGTGACTGCACAGCCGGCAAGCACCGCGAGCAGAAGCGCGGAAAACCGGAATGCCACTGTAGTTGCCATCGCCTAGAGTTGGCCTTTCAGCAATTTTTCACCGACTACTTCGGCCAGGTAAATTCGTTTGTGGTCCGTGCTTCGCACCCGGATGGTGTTGCCCGCGCTTCCATTTTCCAGGCACACGACCGGCAGTTGAACGCGAAGGTGTTTGCGCTCGATAACCAGGGTGACGGGTTCGCCGTTATGCACCAGCCAAGGCCCGTGCTGCGGGACGGGCGGCGCAATGGCGTGGGTTCCGGATGAGCTCCAACGGGAGATTGCAGCTTCGGATTCCACCGCAGAGGACCACTTCACCAGCACATAAAAAGGAAGACATACTTCGCGCTGGCTGCAGCGTAACCTGACTTTTGCACTCCCTGTTCGCCAGGGTTCGACCGACATGACTTCCAAGCGTGGCTCAGACCGGGTGGAACGAACTGCTGTCAGCAGTTCTACCTGGTCCTGCGATACTCGGAAATCATTTTGTGACAGCGCAGCTGCAATGTCTTGCGAAATCAGAAGAACGGAATGCGGTGGCGCCACGGCGAACATGCGGACCCCAGCCAGCAGGCTCGCGATCCATAGCCGAAGTAACCAGTTCCTCATGAGCTTTGTACCTCTACTGACTCAGCTGATTGAGTTCCTGAAACATCTGGTCAGCGGCATGGACCACCTTGGAATTCGACTCGTAGGCGCGCTGGGCAAGGATCATATCGATGAACTCGTCCACTACATTCACGTTCGCTTGCTCGACAGACCCTTGCTGCAAGGTCCCTAACCCTTCCGTTCCCCCGGGGGTAGCAACGATCGGATCACCCGAGGCGGTGGTGGCGAGGAAAAGATTATTTCCCACGCTGTTCAAGCCGCCGGGATTAGCAAACATCGCGAGCTGGATGTTTCCTATTTGTTGTGCCTGGGTCTGGCCAGACTGGGTGACCGATACGCTTCCATCCGAACCGACGGTAACGCTTAGTGCGTTGGAGGGAATCGTGATCGCGGGATCCAGGGGATTTCCGTCACTGGTAACAACGTTCCCCTGCGCGTCCATGTGGAATGATCCTGACCGGGTGTAGGCCGTCTCGCCACTCGGGAGTTTGACCTGGAAGAACCCCTGTCCCTGGATTGCCAGGTCCAGCGGGTTGCCCGTACTTGTGAAATCTCCCTGGGTCTGCAGAATCTCGCTAGCCGAGGGTCGTGTCCCTAGACCGACTTGCAGTCCCGCCGCCATCGTGGTCGATTGGGTTGCCGCAGAGCCCGGCATTACGTTGTTCTGATACATCAAGTCCGCAAATTGCATCCGGCGCTTGCGAAATCCCGAGGTGCTGGCGTTGGCCAGGTTGTTGGCGATGTTATCCAGATTGAGCTGCTGAGCCACCATCCCACTCGCTGCGGTAAACAAGGCCCGAAACATATTGCTGCTCCCTTACGAATTGACTCGCGGCAACTCTTGCGTCGCGGTCTTGTTCATCTCGGAGTTGAACAGCGCTAAAGCGCGCTGCATCATCTCCGCCTCACGCTGTACGGTGATGAGTTCGACGACACTAGACACGGCGCTGACGTTCGAACTCTCCAGAGCCCCTTGTCGCACGGTCGATGATTGGCCTGCGGATGGGCTGCCGCCTGGCGCAGAATAGTAAGTTTGCCCCTGGCTCTGCAGCGGTGTTCCTGGGTCGAACTCAACCAGCTTCAGCTTGCCGGCGATAGCGCCGTTCACCGAAATCGTTCCGTCAGGACTCACCGTGAATGGTCCATCGAGAATTGTGACTGGCCCGTTCTCCCCTAGGACAGGATCTCCCGCGGCCGTCACCAGGTGGTTGTCACGCGAAACCTGGAAGCTTCCATCGCGCGTATATGCCTCACCGGTACCCGTCTGTACGACAAAGAAACCGGGGCCCTCAATTGCCATGTCGTGGTCGTTGCCGGTGCGTTGCAAGGTTCCCTGGGAAGAATCAAGCCGCGTACCGCCAAGCACGCCGTAATCGTTAAGGGCCTGGTTCAGCGGGGAGCCCGAGCTTCCGTTCATTCCCGCCAATACCGACTGAAAGACGTTGTGCTGGCTGCGATAGCCTGACGTGCTAAGGTTGGCCAGGTTGTCTGCCACCGTGTTGAGTGCCTGCACCCGCGACATCAGGGCCGTGCAGGCGGCGTAGTACCCACTGTCCATTACATTTCCTCAGTCGTTGTCATGCACGAAGCGTGCCAGAGGACGGGGGCGGGAGACATGTGAAAGCACCGGTTCTAGCCGCTAATTGCCGTAAAGAATGGGAACGCGATGAGAGAGGATCCTACCTGCGGGTCAATCGGGCACAGATTCTGCGAGTGCTCTAAGACTATCCAAATGTGATGGTTTCGCTCAACCTCGGCCGGAGACGGTCGAACGAGCGCATCCTTTAAGCAAGACAGCCACTATGTTTTCGGTTGGTTAGTGAGCGCGGAAGGAATCGAACCTTCGACCTGCTGCTTAAGAGCCAGATTTCAGTGTGAGGTCCGCTATTGTCATTCGCTCGTTGCAATCGGTTGACGCGGAACTGTTTGCGGACCCGTCGTTGCAAGCTATAGATAGTTGCGGATCACAAACGCTCCCGCAGCCGATTTTCGTCTACATGATCGTGAGGTGATCCTCGTCATTCCGGAGTTGGCGCCAGAGTTCCAAGAGGGCGAAAGACCACCGCTCTCTTGCCTGCACCGGTTTCCTTCAAGTTACCTGCGGTCAACCTGCGCTCGGATTCCCCCCTAACCCGGGGTCAGTCGGTAGCAAAATCTCGGTTGTTGGTGAACCGGTTCCGAAATCCAGATTCCGACTCCCGCCGTATATCTAATGTCAGAAGTGCAATGGTCGGTTTTTGCGTTTTTGGCACGGTCCCACTGACAATCAACAGCAAGCGGGGAGGCATAGGGTGCATGGAGTCCTAAAACGCGCGATTCTGATTTTGACCGCTTCGGCGCTCCCGGTTTGGTCGCAGGCGTCGCCCACGGACCGCAACATCGCCCGTTACCAGGCCAAGGCGGCCGTCTCTCCGGGCGACCCTCTGAACTACGACGGTCTTGGCGCGGCCTACCTTCAGAAGGGGCGGGAAACCTCTGACTTTGCCTACTATGAATTGGCCGAGAAGTCCCTCGAGAAGTCTATAAGCATGTTCTCTCTGTTGGATCTTTCCGCCGTGTTGCCGCTGACCCATTTGGCCGCCGTTTACATGGGCGAGCATCGATTCACTGATGCTGCACAATTCGCAAACCAAGCGGCAGCGCTAGGTTCCGGAGACTTATCGCCCTTCGCCATCCTGGGAGATGCGCACGCCGATATGGGTGACTACGAGGAAGCATACGGATACTACGAGACTCTACTGATCCACCTCCCGTCGCAGCAACCTTCGCGCAATTACTCCTACATGCATGACAGCAGAGTTTCGTATCTGCGGTTTGTTCGCGGCGACACTGCAGGAGCAATCGATCTGGTTGAAAGGTCCCTGAATACTGCCGTGCAAGCAAATATGCCCGCTGAAAATGTCGCATGGACGTACTTCCAATTGGGAGAGTACCTGTTTCAATCGGGAGACTTATCCGGCGCCGAGGCAGCGTATCAGCAGGCGCTGAATTGCTACCCCGGGTATTACCGTGGTCTGAGTGGTCTGGCCAAGGTGCGGGTTGCCCAGCAGAGGTATCAGGATGCGATTGCGTTGTACAAGAAGACCATCGACACGATTCCGATTCCCGAGTACGTAGCGGCTCTGGGTGACCTCTACTCGAAGACGGGGCAAGAGAAGGACGCGAAGAAGCAATACGATTTGGTCGAATACATTGGTTATCTCAATGACCTTAACGCCTATACCTACAACCGCGAATTGGCCGTGTTCTACGCGGATCACGATATGAAGCTGAAGGAGTCGCTTGATCTGGCGCAAAAAGAACTCGAAGTAAGGCGGGACGTTTACACCCAGGACGTATTGGCCTGGGCGCTCTATAAGAACGGAAAGACGAAAGAGGCCTCCATCGCGATGGGGAAAGCGTTGGCCATGGGGACAAAGGATCCCCTCTTCTTTTTTCATGCCGGACTGATTCAGCGCGACCTGGGGAACGTAAAAGGCGCGCAGGAATATCTCAGTCACGCCCTCGCCATTAACCCGCAATTTCATGTCTTTTACGCGGATCAGGCGAGACAGGCGCTGGAGGAGATTTCGGTGCAACGCACCGCACACCGATTGAACGGCGATGGCCGCTAAGCGAACGACCATGAGACTGATACGAATTAGGATCATCCCCGCGCTGCACCCGGGCTTGTTGGCCGTTTTCTTGCTCTTGAGCGCAGGGGCGGCCCTTGCCCATCCTATGGGCAACTTCAGCATTAGCCACTACGCGGGCATTCGTGTAGAGCAAAACGCGATTCAGATTCGCTACTTGATCGATATGGCTGAGATCCCGGCGTTCCAACAGATCCAACAGAACGGCCTCGCGACCCAACCCGATGATCCCAGCGTACGGAAGTATGTCGCCAGCCAGGCGGAAACCCTGAAGTCAGGCCTGGTTCTCACCCTGAATGGTCGCAGGCTGCCGCTCCAGACTGAATCGACCGAGGTAATTTTCCCGCCGGGTGCAGGCGGCCTCCCAACGATGAAGTTGGGTTTCACCTACCGCGCGAAGTTGCCTCAGGCGCTGGGCGTTGAAGAGCAACTGATCGCTTATCATGACGACAATTTTCCCAGCCGTGTCGGTTGGAAGGAAGTCATTGTGACGGCAGGACCGGGCGTGTCCATCGTAAACACCTCCGTCCCACAGAAAGATCGCAGCTCTGAGCTGACCAATTATCCGACTGATCTGGTTAGCAGCCCTCCTCTCGATGTTGCGGCGAACGTGAGCGTCAGGAACGAAGCGCTCGCAGCTGACGAGGGCCGGGAGGGCGCCCAAGCTGCTTCCGCTGCTCGCGGCGCTGGTACGTCAACGCATGATTTGAACTTTGCAAGAGTGAAAAAGCCCGTCATGCTTCCGGCTCATGACTCCGCGCAGGACAGTACGCCGGCTGCCATGTCTGTAACAGCCGCAGAGTCACAGGTGAAGACTGCACAGAGTTCGTCTTCGGTCACAACGCTGCAGCCGAACCAACACCGCACGCCGCAAAACCGATTCACAGAGCTGATGACGGCTCGTCAAGCCGGCATGTGGTTTCTGGTTGTGGCTGCCTTTATCGCCGCGGGACTGGGTGCGTTGCACGCGTTGGAACCGGGACACGGCAAGACCATCGTGGCTGCATACCTGGTGGGTTCGAAAGGCACTGCGTACCACGCTTTCCTTTTAGGTATGATCGTGACCGTTTCCCACACCGCTGGCGTTTATGCACTCGGCGCATTGACGCTCTACGCGTCGCGATACATTGTTCCGGAGCAACTCTACCCATGGCTCGGCGCGGTCTCTGGCCTGATCATCGCTGCGCTCGGATCATATTTGTTTCTGCGCCGATATGCGGGTCATGAAGTGGGGCATTCTCACGGCCCGGGAGGACACCACCACCACCGTCACCCGCATGCGCATGAAGCACACGCCCACGATGGACACATCCACGGTCACGTGGCACACGACCACAGCCATGATCACGATCACCAACATGATTCGACCCGCGATCACGTTCACGGCGATGAACATCATGGTCATACACACGCTCATCATCACGAGATCGCGAGCGATGTATCGTATCGACAGCTCCTCGCGCTGGGCATCACCGGTGGTATCGTTCCCTGCCCTGCGGCGCTGGTTGTACTGCTGAGTGCCGTCGCGCTACATCGGATTGCGTTCGGTCTGTTCCTGATCGTTGCCTTCAGCATCGGATTGGCAGCGGTCTTGATAGGGGTCGGACTTCTGATGGTGTACGCTCGACGGTTCATGACCGGTTTTCGAACCGAGGGGCTGTTGTTCACTCGATGGCTGCCTCTCACGTCGGCGGCCGTCATTACAGTGCTCGGGCTGGCGATTGCTGTCCGTTCACTGATCACTGGTGGGATACTACAGATCAGGGCCTAAGGCCAGACCAGTTCCAAGATCAGGGTGGGTTGCGTTATGAATTTATTGACGGTCGTGGGGATTGGATTCTTGCTGGGAATGCGCCATGCAACCGATCCTGATCACGTTATCGCCGTATCGACGATTGTGAGCCGGCAGGGAAACATGCGGCATGCGGGCCTGATTGGGGCACTCTGGGGTCTCGGACATACCATCACAATCCTGTTTGTTGGCGCTGCGATTATTCTGTTTAACCTGGCGATTCCCACCAGGGTTGGACTCGCCATGGAACTGGCGGTTGGAGTAATGCTGATACTGCTGGGTGTGCTGAATCTCACCGGTGTCACACAGAAGGTTACGAATCACTTCACGCCCGGCGCCAGCGACGGAGAAGTGATTCACTTTCACACCCACCAGCACGGCGGGCATAGTCACAGTCACCTTCATGGCCACCGGCCGGAAGTTCACATGCACCTAGAGCCGCCCGAGAGCGACTCCGCAGACTCAATCTGGCGAATTGGCCGGTTCCAGCTATTTCGACCGCTCGTGGTTGGAATCGTTCATGGGCTGGCGGGTTCAGCCGCCGTGGCGCTGCTGGTGCTGGCGACCATTCATGACGCCCGCTGGGCGATTGCCTATTTACTAGTGTTCGGAGTGGGAACAATCGCAGGCATGATGGTGATCACGGCCATCATCGGGGCGCCTTTCGCTTATACCGGCAAGCGATTCGGCTCCTTCAACCGGTTCCTGGGAGTGGCCTCCGGTTTGATCAGTGTTGGCTTTGGGCTGTTCATCATGTTCCAGATCGGCTTCGTGGATGGTCTGTTTACCGCCCATCCGCACTGGACGCCGCACTGATTTAATCGCCACTCTGCACGTGCGACATGCCCGCTGCGCCCACAAACCCAGCCTGCAACGGATGCAAGCATTCTCATCGGAACTCTCCCGCCGCTCCCAGCTCTTGCGCTGTTTCTCACTTCATGCCTTTGCCGGTAGTCGTGACCACCAGTTTGCCATGCTTTACCCCGCGCATAGCCAGCATATGATCGGCCAAGTGCTGGATCTCGCCGCTACGTCCCTTCATGATAACCACTTCCAGGCAATTGTCAGCGTCGAGGTGAACGTGGGTCGCTGCCAGCACACTGCCATGCGAGTGATGTTGGACTGCGTTCAATTTGTTCGAGAGATTTGGCCGGTGGTGGTCGTAAATCATGGAAAGCGTCGCCACGACCTGTTTGTTCTGGTCGATCGCTTCCGAAACCAGGCTCTCGCGAATCAGGTCGCGGATCGCCTCGGAACGGTTCTTATAACCACGCTTGGCAATGACTCGATCGAACTGTTTAAGCAGGTCCTCCTCGAGGGAAACCCCTGTTCTGGTTAGGTCTGGCATGATGTCGTCCCCTCCGACGGGCGCACAAATGCCCGCGTAAACTCCTCAGTCACTATAACTTACTACACCACCCTCTTAAGAAAACCCTCTCGGTCCACTTCCATCTGTTTCGCCAAGATGCTTGGTTCGTACCAACTGTCCACTGAATCATCCAAATTCGTCGTGACACGAATTTATGAAGTGTGTTACAAATCCGATGTCGTGCAACTCAACGTATAGAAGACGGAGGAGCACCTTGCACCGTTCAAAGAGAGACGCCTCGGAGCTCTGTTTGGGCATCTGCTCCTCCATCGTGAGTCTGCTTCTGTTGGCCTCCTACGGTCTCTCAGCGACGGAAACGAGTCAAATATCAGGGAGGGTTCTCGATCCCCAGGACGCTCCTGTCGCAACTGCTCATGTGCCGTTGCTGAACGCTGCGGGAAGCAAAGTGGGCGAGACCATCAGCGATCAGGACGGCAACTTCGTGTTGGCTGGTGTTGACCCTGGGGTCTACGAGGGGAAAGCCGAACAGCCATCTTATGTCACCGTGATGGCGAACGCTTCCGTGGCTTCCGGCGAGCAGCAGCAGATTGGCGTACAGGCTGCCCAAGGAATCACTCAGCTCTCAGGAACTGTCGTTGACGCATCGGGCGCCGTGCTTGCCGGGGCGAGCGTGATGGTTCGGAGCGCTGACGGTAGTGTACAGAGATTGACAGAGTCAGACAGCAACGGTTCCTTCAGTGTCTCTGGACTCTCGGCAGGTGATTATCAACTAGTCGTATCAAATCCCGGTTTTGCAACCAAAGAAATGCCCGTCACCGTAGGGGCCACCGGAGAGCCAGCCCCGTTGCGCATCTCTCTGGCTGTGAGCGCCGTGAGCACTACGGTCGAGGTGCAGGGCCGGGAGGATAGCCTTATAGGAATTGCCGATTCCGCCACTCAGGGAACGGTGGGCGCAAAGGAAATCGAAGACCGTCCGATTCTTCGTTCGGGCGAAATTTTGGAGACGGTTCCCGGTCTCATCATCACTCAACACGCCGGCGGCGGTAAGGCCAACCAGTATTTCCTTCGCGGCTTCAATCTCGACCACGGCACAGATTTCGCCGTGTTCCTCGACGGTATGCCTCTTAACCTGCCGTCGCACGCCCACGGCGAGGGTTATGCGGACATGAACACCGTCACCCCGGAGTTTGTGCAGCGTATGAATTACGAGAAAGGTCCCTATTACGCTGAGGTCGGCAACTATAGCTCAGCTGGATCGGCCAACATCCAATTTTATAAGACGTTTCCCCAGAACTTCTTCCAGGTGGAACTCGGCATGTACGACTATGCGCGCGCCGTTTTCGGCGTTTCGCATAAGCTCGGTCCGGGCATCCTGCTATTCGGCGGAGAAGCTTACTACGATAACGGCCCCTGGAAGCATCCCGATGCCTATGCCAAATTCAACGGCCTTCTCACCTACAGCCAGGGCGACGCCACCAATGGTTTCAGTATCACGGCCCGCGGTTACCACGGAAAATGGAACTCGAGCGATCAAATTTCCGATACCGCCGTGCCTCTCGTTGGTCCCTTCGGCGCACTGAACCCGACTGACGGCGGCAATTCACAGCGGTACAGCTTGCAGGGTGAATGGCACCGCCAAGGCACAAATTCCGCGACCACCATCACGGCCTACGGATTTTATTATGATCTCGATTTATTTTCTGATTTCACTTACTACTTGGATGATCCCGTAAAGGGCGATCAGTTCGAACAGCAGGATAGGCGCTGGGTGGCCGGGTTGGACGCAGCCCACACCATTTTCAGCCATTGGTTTGGCCGTAAGGTGGAGAATACCTTCGGCCTGCAGCTCCGCAACGATTGGGTTCACAACGGCCTTTACCGGACGGACGATCGTGTGCGCACCGACAAGAATGATAGCAACGCCTGCAATGTGGATCCCATCCCCGAATGCGCTGCCAATCCGGATCTGATCGCGGTCCTGCCCGCGGCCACGGATTTGAATAAGTTTACCGACACGATGGTGAGTTTTTATGTGGAAAATAAAACCCAGTGGGCGGAAAAAATCCGCTCCGTTCTGGCCCTGCGCGGCGACGAAGCAATCTATTCCAACACCAACTTGACTCCTCCCTACGTCGCTACCGAATCGCCAGGCGCTCCGGTGATCAACTTCGCGCAGCTCAATTCCGGCTCGGTCAGCCAGTTCCTGCCCAGCCCAAAGGCGAGTTTGATTTTTGGCCCGTGGTTCAATACTGAGTTCTATATACAGGGTGGATGCAGTTTTCACAGCAACGACGTGCGCGGCGCAACGCAGAGGATGGAACCGATTTCGCCGGACTTTCCTTTCCCAACGCCCACCAGCCCAGTTAGCCCCTTGGTCCAAACCAAAGGCGCGGAAATCGGCGTGCGCACAGTGGCCGTCCCGCATCTGCAAAGTACCCTTTCGCTGTGGTATCTACACAGCAATTCCGAACTGCAACAGGACGGCGACACCGGCGCCACCGTTCCTTCAGCATCGCCGAGCAATCGCTATGGCATCGAATGGGCGAACTACTACACACCATTGAAAAACTTGGCTTTTGATCTTGACTTCGCCGATTCCAAGGCTCTTTTTACCGAAGTAGACCCAGACGACGCGGCGTATACCAACGTGGGTGGTGGCCAAGTATCCTGTGCAAGGCCCGGGCGGCAAGTGGGTACCCGAAGCGGTTGGGGTGGTGCTTTCAGCCGGCGTCACAGTGCAGAATTACAAGGGCTTTTGGGGGAGTTTGCGCTTACGTGCTTTTGGCCCGCGCAATTTGACCTCCGACGCAATTTATCAATCAAGTTCAACGATATTGGTCAATGCTGAGGTCGGTTATCACATCAACAAACAATGGCGCGTTTCGGCCCAACTTTTGAATTTGCTTGACCGCTACGATCACGATATCGATTACGCCTATATCTCCCGAATAACGCCAACAACCGCGGCGGCATTCGGAGACGTTATGCACCCCACCGAACCCTTCCAGGCGCGATTCGGGTTACGTTACACTTTCGGGTCGAAATAAGTGAAGCAGTTTGGACTAACTAAATCATTGTTCAACCTGTGCCAACACCAGGGAGCGTGTCGAGCTTGATTACAAGGCGCGGCTACTTATGTGGGATGCTGACACGAGCAAAACGGAGGAATTTTGAGGGAGTAAGAGTAGCACCTACAAGCTATTGATTATAAGCTATTTAAAGTTGGTGAGCGCGGAAGGAATCGAACCTTCAACCTACTGATTGAGAGCCAGATGTTGCCTGCGCGATGTGTTTTGCTGGGTTCTTCATGATCAAACCGTCCTAAATCTCTAGAATTTCGAATGTCAGCACCAGACCCCGAGTCGCGATGCACTTCGCATGAACGCCTCGCTAGGGTGCACAACAATCGCCTGGGTGATGGTCGCCCCGCATATTTATGCCAGTACAGCCGTTCTTACTGCTGCCATCCGATAGGGCTACTATGCGGGCGCAACACAAATTGCACATCACGATATAAGTGGTTTTTCAGCTACCACGACAGAGGGAATCGTAGATAACGATAAGGGGAACCGCTGATGTACTGCGAAAGTCTGAGACTGCGGTACATCGATCAGGGAAGCCGAATCGAAGGGTCTGGTTCAGAAAAAGCGTGCTGCGCTACGACTGATGCGATGGCGCTGAACGAGGAATGATAACTTTGCGCCTTCCAAACAACACCGCATCAAGCGACAAGGCTCCTGGACCAAGGAACACGATAGCAATACCAAGCACTACGGCATTGGTGCTCAACAATAGATTGGGTAGCGAACTAGTTGAAGGGGCCATCAGAAGTAGCCAAGTGAGACCCACGGCAAGTGAAGCAATAACGACGGCAGTAACTCGAGTCAATAATCCGAGAATGAGGAAAACACCAGCTACGAGCGCGAGCAGGCAAAACGCGACACCAGCAGGTCGTGGGTCGCCGAGATCAGAGCTATGCGGAAACGCTTGGGCCAAAAGAGTCGCTCCTACGGAGATACGCAGCAGCAACAAGCCAAAGCCCTGAGCTCTGCCAGGAAATCCGGAATATAGCATCGGCACGAAACCTCCTCAGAACCGTGGCGGATGTTCGCCCTTGAGAAAGGTTAACGGCCGCGAACCCGAAACAAATCCCTCAGATTCGGAATCTTGTAATAACACTTTCGCGGTATTGGCGCAGTGAACGGGTCACAAGTGAATGATGCCGCGCTTGAGAGCGATGGCAACGGCCTGGGTACGATCGTTCGCCCCGAGTTTCTCCATGATGTGCCTAATGTGAACCTTTACGGTTTCCTCGGAGATGAACAAGCGGTCTGCGATGTCACGGTTGCGATTGCCACCAGCAATTTGCTGGAGCACCTCAATTTCGCGCGCGGTGAGATCTTCGTCGGCATAGTGCTCGGCCAGGTGCGCCGCAATCGCAGATGGAATCCTTTTCTTGCCGGCATAGACCACGCGAATAGCCTCAACCAGATCCTTCGGGGGCATGCTCTTAAGGTGGTAGCCTTGCGCACCCGCAGCAAGTGCCCGCCGGATTTCAACATCCCCTTCGGATGTCGTCACCATAATGACGCGAGCTTCCGGGAATTCGCCTCGGATCGCGAGCATTGCATCGATGCCATTTTTGTCCGGAAGCCTGACATCCATCAGCGTTATGTCGGGTCGAAGTTCGCGAAACCGGACCAGCGCCTCGGCGCCAGTGGAGGCTTCGCCCACAATGCACATGTCCGGCTGACTGTTGATGAGAGTCGATAATCCTTCCCGCAACAACGGATGGTCATCGACGCTCAAGACGCGAATATGGGTTTGCTCGCTCACTGGTCTCCCTCGTATTTGGCTGCTGGAATGTCGCGTTTGGGCGGTCCGTCAGCGCACCTGGCAAGTCTTTCCCCATTATCGGACGTGATGCGTTCGAATGCTACATTGCAGCGACGGACACCTGCACTTCGGTCCGCCCGCTAAAATACCTTACGTGCCGCCTTCTGACAGCCACAGCGGCATCAACAAGATGATCAGCGCTCCGAGGAGATGTAAACTATAATTTCGCACTCCACAGAAGAAAATCGGTACGCGCGGCATGCGATTGGTCAAAGTCACAGTCCCGAGCGATGCTAACAGCTTTCCGATCGTTGCAGTACTCTCTGTTTGCCTGCTGCTGAGCGGATGTCATTCCGGGCAGTCTAGCGCTGGACCCTCCATTGAATTCGGCACCGTACCTGCGGCAGGGGAAGGTGGCCCAGTACCCATCGTCCCGATTGCCGGTCATGCCAAAGGAGCGCATCCCGAAGACAAGATCGTCGTGTATGCCAAAGCCGAAAATGGAATCTGGTGGATCCAGCCCGTAGCAATGCAACCGTTTACGCCGATTGCACAGGATTCCAGTTGGACCGCATCGACACACCTAGGTACCGAATATGCAGCATTGCTTGTCGGCCCGGGATATCATCCTGCACCGACGACGAATGCTCTCCCCGGCAAGAGCGATAAGGTGCTCGCTGTCGCGGTGATCAAAGGCACGGGACCGTACCATCCTGCGGAGGCCAGGACGGTCGAGTTTAGCGGTTACGAGTGGCGTGCCATGGGTGTGACGAGCGAGCGTAACGGAGTGCCCAACATTTACGATCCCGACAACGTATCGGTCGACAGCAATGGACGCCTGCATCTGCGCATTGTCCGAAAATCCGATCACTGGACATGTTCGGAGGCAATCCTGCCACACAGCTTTGGCTACGGAACCTATCGGTTCACGGTGGAAGATGTTTCTCATCTTGAGTCTGCGGCGGTGCTCACCCTCTTCACCTGGGACGACTTGGGGGCCGAACAGAATCATCGAGAAATGGACGTCGAAATCAGCCGATGGGGAGATCCGGCTGCCAAAAACGCGCAGTTTGTCCTACAACCTTATTATGTTCCCGAGAATGTTGTGCGGTTTTCTGTGCCGTCTGGACGCATGACCTATTCTTTCGTATGGGACCCGGCGAAAGCATCATTCCGCGCCACACAAGGAACTAACGGGGAATCACAGGGAAATGGGCTCGCTTCGCACACGTTCACCTCAGGCATTCCTACTCCCGGCAGCGAATCGGTAAGCATGAATTTCTGTGCTTTTGGGTTTTCCAAAGTGCCCCTCAAGAACGACGCAGAGGTCATCGTTGACAGGTTTCAGTATCTTCCCTGACATCTCGACGACCTTTTTGCGGACGCGATTCTTGCTGTTTGCAATCCTCGTGGCAGTTTGCCCACTCCAGCCAACATTTGCAGTCGATCCGAACAGGGCGTTTTCACAATATTTGCGGGACCGTTGGACGATCGAGAATGGCTTTCCAGGGCGACAGGTCAATGCCTTTGCGCAAACCCCTGACGGATACCTTTGGATCGGCACTGCCGAGGGGCTTTTTCGATTCGATGGGTTCAACTTCGTCAGCACGCAGGAGCTGAGTCCTGGGTCAGCTCCCTTAACCGGCGTGCTCGGACTTTTGACCGACGGCTCTGGGACCCTATGGGTCCGTACGCAGGGTTCAATTTTGCGTCGTCACAACGGGACTTTTGAGGACGTGACCTCGGATCTGGCCCCGGGCTCGTTCATTAACGCAATGAGTCGTGCCGGCGACGGCGGCATTCTTTTGTCGAACCTGAAAAGCGGTGAAATCCTGCTTGGGAAAAACGGCTTCAGAACCGTCGCACTGTCACCAACCTTGAAAACAGCACTGGTCATGTGTCTGGCGCAGACCTCTGACGGCAAAATCTGGCTCGGAACTCGTGCCGACGGGCTGTTCTACGTGAACAATGGCCAAATAGTCGCTGCATCCGGTGGTTTGCCGGAGCGAAAAATCAATTCGCTCTTGCCGATGAGGGACGGCACCCTCTGGATTGGTACAGACGATGGTCTGATCTTCTGGAACGGCACCGCGATAACGCCGAACAGCGTCGCTTCGTCTCTCAGCCACGTTCAGATATCTGCACTCTTGCAGGACCGTGACGGAAATGTGTGGGCTGGCACACCGCACGGGCTGGTACGGCTGAACAGCAAAGGGAGTGTATTGCAAGAGGATGCCAAGCATGCCGCTGGTGAGATAACCAGTCTGTTCGAAGACAGAGAAGGGGATCTTTGGATTGGGAGTGCGCAGGGAATAGAGCGCCTTCGGGATAGCGCATTTGTAACTTACTCAGCCTCTGAAGGGCTTCCCGCCGAGAGTAACGGTCCGCTCTATGTTGATTCCGGCGGTCGCACGTGGTTCGGGCCTTCAAATGGTGGCCTTTACTGGCTACGAGATGGAAGCGTGACGGCAGTTGCGATCGGCGGTCTTCGTGACGATCCCGTTTACTCGATTTCAGGCTACACAGACCAAGTATGGATCGGTCGGCGCCTGAGTGGTCTCACGCACATTTTCATAGACAACGGCGCCACAAGAACAAAAACCTATCGCCAATCGGACGGGCTCGCTCAAGACAGCGTGTCTGCCGTCCGCGTGGGCCGCGATGGATCGGTCTGGGCCGGAACGCTCAGTGGCGGAGTTAGCCGGCTGAAAGACGCTACGTTCACCACTTATACCCGTTCGAATGGTCTTGCCTCTAACTCCGTTGCATCCATTGAAGAAGGACACGATGGCACCATGTGGTTCGCAACGCGAGGCGGGCTGAGTGCTTTTTCCGGCGACCGATTGAAGACGTACACCCCTCGAGACGGCTTGCCGTCCGACGATGTCACGTCGGTCGAGGAGGATTCTCAAGCAAATCTGTGGATCGGAAGCTCAGGTGGTTTGGCTGTACTAGCGGCGAATACGAGCGTGGGCATTCAGGGCCTGCAAAGATATGTTCCTGACCCGGTATTTGGAATCGCTGAAGATAAGAACGGATTTCTATGGATACTGACTTCGAAGCGGATATGCAGGATAGACCGAGCGCGACTCCTTAGCGGTTCCATTGGTCCGGGAGATATCCGGGAGTACGGTCTAGCGGACGGATTGCGTTCAACCGAGGGCGTTCGACGGGAGCGGTCCATTGTCACTGATTCGCATGGTGCAATCTGGTTCTCCCTCAGTCGGGGAATCTCGGTGATCGATCCCAGCCAGGCGCGGGACGAGTTACCGCCTATCGCACAAATTGAATCGGCTTCAGCCGACAGTCGGCCCATTGCCATGCAGGCTCCGGTGCGCATTCCGGGTCCATTACGTCGAATTGCGTTCAACTACACCGGGCTGAGCCTCTCCGTGCCACAGCGGATTCGATTTCGATACATGCTCGACGGCTTCGATCATGACTGGAGTGAGGCTACGTCTGCGCGTCAGGCCATCTACACAAATCTCGGGCCGGGCCGATATCGTTTTCGAGTCATGTCGTCGAACAGGGATGGCGTTTGGACCGGGACCGAGGCGGCTTTTCCTTTTAACATCGATCCTGCGTTCTGGCAGACATGGTGGTTTCGCTTGTTGTGTGTAGTATGCGTGCTCGCCGCAGTGTGGATGTTTCACACGTTGCGAATGCGCCAGATCGCAAAGCGAATGCAAGCCCGACTGGAGGAACGCATCCAGGAACGCGAGAGGCTCGCGCGCAACTTGCACGATACATTGTTGCAGGGCGTCATCAGCGCCTCTATCCAGCTTGACGTCGCCAATGACCGGCTGCCGGAAGACTCGCCGGCCAAACCGCTCGTAAAGCGCGTACTCGAACTGATGCAGCTGGTGACCGAGGAGGGACGAAATTCCATTCGAAGTCTGCGATTGTCTCGTCCTGAATCAAACACTCTCGAGCAGGCAATCGGGCAGCTGGGAGAATCATTAGCTTCCGACACTGATGTTGAATTTCACGTGATTGTCGAAGGTCGTCCTCGTCCGCTTCAATCAGCGACTTGGGATGAGGCTTACCACATCGCCAGCGAAGCAGTGACCAACGCATTCCGCCACGCTCGCGCGGGCAAGATTGAAGTGGAAGTCGAATATGCAGTGCTTCATTTCAATATCGTTGTGCGCGATGATGGCTGCGGCATCGATGTCAACGTGCTCGGGAAGGGGCGCGAAGGACATTGGGGACTGCCGGGAATGCGCGAGCGCGCGGAACAAATCGGTGCGAGGCTGCAAGTCCTGAGTCGGCCAGATTCCGGTACTGAGGTCGAACTTCGCATCCCGGGCAAAGTTGCCTTCGAATCCTCTACGCCACGGCGATGGTTCAGGTGGTGGGAAAGATTCTTCACCGCAAAGCAGGCAGTCAACCGTCCGTCGACCAAATAAGACGGCGGAAGGGCCGCTAGGTGTCTCCAAAACCGTCGGCCGAGTGGTTTTCCAACCCGGTTAATCCTCAGAGAATACCTGCATAGTGGTAGCCGCTTAGTCCTCCACCGCAGTAGCCAGTTGTTGCCCATCAGCGTTAGCGAAAAAGCCTCTTATCTCGTGATGTGAATGCTGGTCAAAAACCGCATAGTACCAGCATGCAAGGCCGAACTGAGTCAACACGATCTAGGCATTTAATACCACGGCATTTGCAAGAGACACGGTTTTCGACGGAGGTTTCAGTGAAAAAGAAACTGGCAATTATCGCCCTGGTCAGCCTAACGGTCTTGATGGTCTCAATGCAGTTATTTTCCGCCGCCCACAGCAGCGCCGTCCGCACTCGTATTCCCGCCCCGTCACTCAGCTCGGCGGATGTGATCGCCGGACCGGGACGCATTGAGCCAATTTCGGAAGATATCGAGTTAGGTTCGGAACTCGGCGGGAAATTGAAGTTCGTGAACGTGGAAGAGGGCGACCCTGTGCGCAAGGGGCAGGTCCTGGCAGTGCTGGAGAACGACGACTATCGGGCAGAGTTAGCGTCGGCGAGCGCGCAGGTGCAAGAAAAGGAAGCGAATTTGCGCAAAGTCACCAATGGAGCGCGGAGTGAGGAACGCTCCGAAGCGCAGGCAGCAGTTCGTCAGGCAGAGGCAGTAATGGCCAATGCTCAGGCGGAATTGGCCCGACGCCAGTCCTTGTATCAAAGCGGCATCATCTCGCGCGAAGAACTGGAACGCTACACCCGCGAATACAACGTTGCGAAGAGCGAATACGAGGAGAAGTCGAACCACTATTCCTTGTTGAATACCGCATCTCGCGAAGAAGACGTTGCCTTTGCGCAAGCCGATTTGCGCCTGGCGCTGGCGAACGAAGCCGAATCGCAAGCCCGGTACGACAAGACGTTCATTAAGTCCCCGATCGATGGAACGGTGCTTCGCAAGCACCACCGCAATGGAGAGAGTGTTTCCAATTCTGCCGCCAGCCCTGATCCGGTGCTGACGATCGGCGACGCCAGCATACTGCGCGTACGGGTTGATGTTGACGAATCCGATGTAAACAAGGTCCGTGTGGGCCAAAGTGCTTACGTGCGGGCAGATGCGTATGGCGATCAGAAGATCTTGGGACATGTCGTACAAGTCGGCAGGCTACTTGGCCCCAAGACGATACGTACCGACGAGCCGGCGGAACGAGTTGACCGTAAGTTCATGGAGACTGTGGTCGAACTCGAACCCGGAGCTCAGTTGCCTATGGGACTGCGGGTGGACGCCTTCATCCTGACTGACGGCATTCAGGCAGCGGCGATACGCCCGCAAATGTAGCGATTGTCAATTACGACATCCACCAAAAGTGAGATCACGGAAAGCGAACTTAATCATGACGAATACAAACACACAACTCTGCCGGCACAGAATTCGCAAGTTCACGAATCATTGCCAAAGTTGGGGGGCACCTCTTCTCCTGAGGATAGCGATTCAGTGCCCTCCTGTGGCCGTTGCCATCATGACGTACCACACGGCGAAGTACTATCGGACGAAAGCAGCACTGCTGAGCAATAGTTACAGCGGAAGTGGTTCACGCTCCTGGAGTCTGGGTCATTATTCTGCAACCATGAGACGGCAGCCGCTGTGGCATCAACTGGGTAGTCTGGCAGGAATGATGATCGGCAGTTCGTTTGCCGGGCTTGTCCTTTGGAGGGCGGTCTCAGCAGGATGAGACTGTGCCTAGCCTAGCAGAGGCAATTGGCGACGCGTTTCCCGCAGGTCCTCCGAGTCTCGTCAGGTAGACCAAGGCAGGGACTCAGGCAAAATTTCCCAACCGCTCCCGGCACTGACGTGCCGGGCTACGATTGTTTTCGCCCTGCGGGCTGTCGTCAGTGTTGCTGTGCCACGCGGACTGAAGTCTGCGCGACAGGTCAAGAACAAGCGTTTAACGGCACGGCGAAGCGATGCCCTGATACAAAAAAGCGAGTCTTTCAGATACCCGAGAAGTGCATTTGTTGATGGTCAACCATGGCAAGGGCTAAAAGCCCAGACTGTATTTTCGACTGTTTACGGCACGACCAAGGTCGTGCCCCGATACGAAACGGTCGGATCGTGACTGTGAAGTCATGCCCGGACGCGTTACTTTTCCACATAGGAGTCTCTTTCAGCGCGCCGTGGCCCGCGAAGCCGTCCCCTGAGTCATTGCGAATCGGTGGCGCTATACATCCGATTGTCT
The DNA here is from genome assembly GCA_963837915.1 of uncultured Acidobacteriaceae bacterium. Taxonomy (GTDB): domain Bacteria; phylum Acidobacteriota; class Terriglobia; order Terriglobales; family Acidobacteriaceae; genus DASRAA01. Next base: position 20,885 of record CAWIPZ010000036.1, on the reverse strand, counting down.
CAGCCACACCATGACGGGTCGAAAGTCTATATCGCAAGTGGGAAGCGCGCCTAAACTTCTTGATCTTCGAGCCATTCCCGAATCACAACCGTGTTGCGTGTCGAATTGCTTCGGCGTCGTAAAAGAAGGTGTCGGCGTCACTCGCGAAACTACCGTTGGAGCGCCAAGGTGGAATGCAACCCGCTGGTTGCGACTAACTCGATTGGCACCTCAGTCTGCAGTGCCCCATCAACGACCATGCCGTCTTCGAGCCGGATTGTGCGGTCGGCAAACTCGAGTACACGAGGATCGTGGGTGACGATGGCCACGGCCCGTCCCTGATTGTGGGCCAGGCTGCGCAGCATCTCCATGACCGCGCGTCCCGATTGCCAATCCAAGGCGGCGGTGGGCTCATCGGCCAGGATTATTCGAGGGTCGCCGGCGAGCGCGCGAGCAATCGCGACACGCTGCTTTTGGCCGCCGCTCAAGTTAGTGGGAACAACATCGAATTTGTGCGCCAAGCCCACCTGCTTCAGCAGCTCCTGGGCACGATTGCGCGCCGCGGTCTTGCTAACACCTTTGAGGTTGAGCATCAGCTCAACGTTTTCTCCGGCCGTTAGCGTGGGAAACAGGTTGAAGCCCTGGAATACAAAGCCAATATTCTCCAAGCGCACCTGAGGGAGCTGGCCCTCGGACAAGCCTGAGACTTCCTGGCCACCAATGACAACGCTCCCGGAGGTGGCTCTCAGAATGCAGCCCATGATGGACAACAGCGTAGTCTTGCCGCTGCCTGAGGGACCAACCAGCATGGCGATCTCGCCGTCGTGAATCTCGAGGTCGATGCCGTGCAGAACGGGGACCCTAAGGTCGCCTTCTGCGTAGGTTTTCGTGACGTTCCGTACCATGATTGCGGGATTCATTGCGTCTCCTCCTCCGTTGCTTATCCTTTGAAAACCATTGCGGGATCAAGCCGCGTTACCTTCTGGATAGAAATCACCGCTGCTCCACCGCACATGACCAACGTAAGTAAGAATGTGGTCAGTACTATCCACCAGTTCAGCAGGATGGGCGCCCCCGCAGGCTGGGCATAACGCACCACGACGATGCTGATGATCAAGCCCAACCCATATCCCAGAACTGCTGCGATAGCGGCCTGGGTGAGGATCACCTTGTACACATAGCTGTTGGGCGCGCCCATCGCCTTCAGCGTGCCGAACTCCTTCAGATGGTCGATTGTGGTGGCGTATATGGTCTGGGCGACGACGACAAATCCCGACAACCAGGCCGAGCACGGCAGCAAGCAGAATGGCAATACCTGCGCCGGTAGTGAATGTCCAGTAATGTTGCGTGCGCCAGCCAAAGTCCTTTGTCGTGAACACGGTTACATCCTTGACGCGTTCGGAGATAGCGCGGCGAACGCTCTCTACATCTGCGCCCGGCTCGGTCTTTACCAACAGAAAGATAGTTTGGTCTTCCGGCACGGACACAAAGTCTTGCGCGTGCCGAATGTCGGTAAATATGTATGGTTCGGTGGTAAAGGAACGAATTCCGCGCGAGAAGCCCACTACTCGCGCTCTGTGCCCGTTAATCTCAAATACGTCGCCAATGCCGGACACGCCGAGCTTCTCTTTATAGAACTCGTCAACGATGACCCCGTCGGGGATCTTCAGGTCATGAACGTTCCCTTCCACCACGTTCCATGGTCCACCCATGCCCGAGTCGGGATTAAATCCGACGACCTGGATGATCCACTGCTGTCCGTCGGGCCGGCTCCATACCTGGTTGCGACGGATGAACTTCTGAACGTCAGCGACACCCGGAACGCCCTTGATCTGGTACAGCTTGCGTTCGTGGAAAGGCGCTCCCAGCTCCAGGTAGGGCACGCTCTCGGCGGCTACCCAAAGATCGGCCTGGGAGTGGTCGATCAGGCTCGAGATGGTCTTCGTAAATCCAAAATAGAGTCCCATTTCAATGACGATGAGGACGACAGCAAAGGCGACTCCGGTGAGGGTAACCGCCAAACGCACTTTGTCGTGGAACAGGTTCCGTTGGGCTAAAGGAGACATGAGCGGTTGTCCTCCGAGTGAGACATTGGACGGGTCGCGGAAGCACTAGATCCGGCTTTGGCTGTGTGTGCATTCGCTTCCATAGACGTACTATGCAGCTTTTCAATCAACCGCACATCACGAGATGGAAGGCTTTTTCGATACCGCAGGAGGGCCTCTGCGGCGTACCACTATTTCGTGAGGTGAGAGCCAAAGATACGAGCCAGGTTGCCTGTCACTCGATTGAGGTACTCGGAAATCCACCTGATGGCGTATGCGAAGTACTGGCTCCGGTGTTAGCGAAAAAGCCTACGATCGCGTGATGCGTGATGGCTGGCGACCCGTCATAGTGGCCGCATGACAGACAGAGCGTACGCAAGCAGAACTGAGCTATGGAGCAGAAGTTCGTTCTCCTTGATCTCTCGCCATAGGGTCGCACAAGAGTCACGACCTAGCTGTACGAGCGGAGTGCAGTTCCTAGACGCCATCGTGGCTGAGGCAAACCGGGTTAACTTGTTCGGATGGCATTACCGGCCCTATTGGATTATGTCCGATATTGCCGGTTTAGCGGCATTTGCGTATGCATGGGTATTTTCGCAGCATTTTCCTGGTGTCTCGGGGATAGGTTTGATCCTCGCGATACTGGTTGCTTTGTTGGTGTACAAGTTCATCCTCGAGCTGAAGGCCGCTTTGGGTAAACCGGCAGCGCGCTCGTTTCTCCAGGATTGCCTGCTGATCATCATTCCGTCCTTCTCAGTGGTGAGCTACCTCTTCAAGCAACCCATGGGCTTGAGCCTGGCGTTCCTCGGAACTCTCATGCCTTTGTACGGATGCCTGGCGCGAATCGGATGCTTCCTGGGAGGATGCTGCTACGGGAAGCCATCCAGCGCGGGCATTCTTTACCCGGAATCAATCTTTCAGTCCAACGATCACGGATGTAGGAGATATTCGCCAAGTCCTAACCCGGGCACGCGCGTGTTCCCGATCCAACTGGTGGAAGCGGTGGCGCAAGCTGTACTCTTCGCGATGTTGGCCGCACTGCTATGGACCGCCCCGAATACAGCCGCATCGATTTTCTGGCTGTACCTCTCCCTGTATGCGATCGCTCGGTTTGTACTGGACTTTCGTCGAGCTACCAGCGCGCGGCCTAGGTATTGGCGCTTCTCCGAGGCGCAGCTGGTTTGCCTGGGAGTCCAGGCCGTCACCATCGTAGTTCTGGTGCAACAGTCCTGCGGACTGATCTAACTGGAAAGCGGCTCGCCCTGGGTTGTCTCATGCTTCCGGACTGTTCCTCAACTGCCTATATGGTCTGTTCCTGAGGCAGAATCATCCCTGATTCTGCTTAGTTCCTATCTCTCAGGATCAGAGGCCGTTTTTCAGTAACCCTATCGGGGTATCTCCAAACCTCCCTACGGCGTTAGCAAAAAAACCACTTATCCCGTGATGTGCGTTGAGGCCCTATGGCCGCATAGTACCGACATGGAAGCGATCAGCACGCAGCGGGTCAAAAGCAGTGGAGGAAGTAACGAAACCCGTGGGTTCCGAATTGAACAGCGTGCGCGCAAAACCAACCGTCAGGAGGATGTCATGAAAACGAGGAAAGCGATATTGAGCCTGGTGGCCCTGTCGCTGATGTTTTGCAGCAGCATGCTCGCCCAACAAGCGCCGGACAACGTGGCAGGCGACTGGACAATTTACTCAACCAACATCGAAAACGGCGAGACAGTCGTGAAACACGTTCAGATCACACAATCTGGCAACCAGCTTTCGGGATTCTTTGAAGGCCCAGTCCAGTCTGGTCCGATTCAGGGTGAGATCCACGGGAATTACATCCGGTTCAGTACTGTTACCAAGAACGTATTGAATTTCGGCGGTCACGTTTATGGCGATAGGATGTCGGGCTCATACGGGCTTCACGGCAAGCACGCTGCGTGGCAGGCCGAACGTCAGACACCGGTTGCCGAAACCGCAACTCCCGTGACAGGAACTGTATATGCGTACCAGCCGGTGTTAGCAGCTCCGGCACCGGCCCCGGCTCCGGCGCCGACGCCTGTATCGCTGCCACAAACCGCCTCACAGCCAGCAACAGACTCGGCTATGACAAGCAGCTCAGCGCCGGCACCGGCTCCGCTGTCGGCCGATCAACTTGACGCTCTGGTGGCTCCCATCGCGCTGTACCCCGATGCGCTGGTGGCGCAGGTCCTTGCGGCTGCTACGAATCCGGACCAGGTCGCATACGCGGACGACTGGCTGGCACAAAACAAAAGCCTGACCGGCACGGCGCTTGCGCAGGCGGTAGATCAGCAATCCTGGGACCCCAGTGTCAAGGCTCTGACGCAGTTTCCTTCTGTCCTGGACAATCTGGCGCATAACCTATCGTGGACATCGAGCCTCGGGCAGGCATTTGCGAACCAACAGGCAGACGTGATGGCAGCCGTGCAGACGATGCGCGCCAGGGCTCAGGCGGCGGGCAGCCTGCAATCCAATTCGCAGATCACGGTCACTACACCGTCTACCAACACCATCGTGATTCAACCAGCAAACCCTCAGGTCGTATACGTTCCGCAATACAATCCGGCGGTGGTGTACGGTGCGCCCGTGTTAGTGCCGCTCTACGTGCCGCCGCCGGTGCCGGTAGCTTCGGTTGGCCTCTACTTCGGAAACGGGGTTGCCGTTGGGGCTGTGGTCGCAGGTGGCGGCTGGGGCGGCGGGGGCTGGGGCTGGCACGCCTGGAATGTGAATTGGGGTGGCTGGGGCGGCGGTGGTTCGACCATCATCTACAACAACAATACCTATATCAACAACCGGACGTGGAACAACGCGAGCAACAATGGCTATCGTCCCGGCACTGACACCCATTATGGCCCTAACGGCGCCTATCACCCGAATGGATACTATGGCCCGAACGGTGGCTGGCACCCGGACACTTCCACCAACCATGCTGGGGGCGCGACAGGATCGGAAAACAATGCGTCCTACGCTGCAAACGGTAGCTATCACCCCGACGCTAACTACCATCCCGGCACCGACACTCACTATGGCCCCAACGGCGCATATCACCCAAACGGTTACTACGGTCCCGATGGCGGGTGGCACAACGACAAGCCCGGCACGAATCCGGCTGATCAGCCCAATGGCGGAAACAACGGAAATCATGGGCTAATTGGCGGGAATGGCGGCACGCAAAATCCGTCAGGCGCAACCGCCGCTCAGAACCGGCTTGGCAGTAACCAGGCAGCGCGCACCAACTCCGCAGGCAGCGAGCGGTCCCGGTCCCCTATGAGTGGCAACGGCAATGCCGCGCGAGCAGAAGCGAGCCGCGGCCGATCGAGCATGGCGGCCCGGCGGGCTCCGCAGCAGCACGTGCAGCGCGCAAGCGAACACGCCCCAGCGATGCACGGTGGTGGCGGAGAACGACGCCGCTAGGCACTACTTGTGATCTTCACTGACAAACCCATACTACTTTCAACAATCAAGGATAAGGATGGTTACTGCCATGAAATACCGCTCAACTTACTCGATGAATCTTGAAACCCCACTCGTACTCACGGTGCTTCTTTTGGCGATACTCCTTGCGGTCCTAAGCTTCCCTGCGCAAGGCGCGGCGGAGACAACGGACTTCGACTGGCAAGAAATGTTCGCAACTCCGGCAGAGGCAGCACAGGCGCTTGTGGCGGCGAACCAGGCAAACGATCAGGAGGCCCTTGTGCGAATACTCGGGCCAGAATCACAAGCCATACTCAGCTCCGGAGATCCAGCAGAGGACCAGGCTTCGCGGCAATCGTTTGTCGCTAAGTACAGGCAAATGAATCGCTGGGTTACGATGACTGACGGCACTCAGGTCCTCTACATCGGAGCCGACAACTATCCGTTTCCGATTCCTCTGGAGAAATACTCGGATTCCGGGTGGTACTTCGACACCTCGGCCGGCGCGGATGAGATTCTGGCGCGGCGGATCGGGCGAAACGAGCTATTAGCCATCGATGCTTGCTCGGCGATCGCGAACGCACAGGACATTTATTTCCGAAGTGCGCATGATGGCAACTCGTCGTATGCATACGCACCGCGAATTATCAGCACACCCGGCAAGCAGGACGGTCTTTACTGGGCGGTCTCGGGAAATCAACCTGCCAGTCCGCTCGCCAGCCAGGAGAAGATTGCTAAGGATGTGGTGTCTTCGGCCAAACCAGGTGTCGCACCCGTAATCGACGGCTACGAGTTCCGAATTCTCACCTCGCAGGCAGACGATGCGAATGGCGGCTCAATGAGCTATGTGGTCAATGGCAAGCTGACGCGTGGATTCGCCGTAATCGCGTCTCCAGTCAAATACGGTGACTCCGGAGTAATGACCTTTCTGGTGAGCCAGGAGGGCGTCGTCTATCAGAAGGATTTAGGCGACAACACCTCCGAAGCTGCGGCGTCTATCACAAGCTATGACCCGGGCGGGGGATGGACCCGCGCTGAGTAGCCCGCCGTCGGACGTCACGTTGCGTGTCGTCTGGCGCTTTTTCACGTGAAGTCGGCCAGTCGGTTGGAGCGCGCTGGGCTGGGCGTCAACCAGAGTACGGACATTAAGGCAAAGGCAAGACCCTGCCGTCGGTTGGAGGGTCGCATAACATCACGCGAACGTGTCTAGCCTTGGGCATCAAGGCTTACAATCACACCGAGGACGTCCACCGCCTTTTGTGCGCGCGGACCGATATGAAGTTCGCACCACTAATTCTCGAGCATCTGCGAAAGAGCTGGATCCGCACCGTCAGCACGGTGCTGGCGATGTCGGTGTGCATCTTCCTGTTCTGCACCCTGCAGACGGTCGTCGAGGCTGTGAACTTCGGCCTGCACGGCGGCAACTCGAAACGCCTGGTAACGCGACACTATGTCAGCCTGGCATATACCTTGCCGCTGAACTACAAGGGGAAGGTTGCCACAATTCCCGGCGTTACCAACACCGTCATGCAAGTGTGGTTCAACGGCATCTACCGCGATCCCAAGTATTTCTTCGCCAACTTTGCCGTTGAACCGGAACCATTTCTCGAGGTTTTCCCTGAGATCACGCTACAGGAGGACCAGAAGCAGAATTGGCTTCACGACCGGCGGGGCTGCATCATAGGCCGCAAACTAGCCGAAAAATGGGGCTGGAAAGTCGGTGACACGTTCCAACTGGAGAGCGCAATCCCTCCTTATCGCATCGGACATCCCTTCGAATTCGTTATCGACGGCATCTATGACACGGACGAAAAGAGATATCACGCCACCGATCTTAACTCGATGTACTTTCATTTCGACTATCTCTACGAAGCCACCAAGTCGAGGTCTTACTCGGGAATCGGCTGGCTGACGGTGCAGATTGACGATCCGAGCCACGCAGGAGCCATCAGCAAAGCGATTGACGCGGAGTTTGAGAACACGGATGCGCCGACAAAAACCGAGACAGAGCAGGCCTTCCTTGCCGGCTTCGTCGCTTTGGCCGGCAACCTGTCGCTGTTGCTGAACGGAATTGGTCTGGCCGTGGCTTTCACGATACTGCTGGTGACGGCCAACACCATGAGTATTGCGGTACGCGAGCGGCAACAGGAGATCGCCGTACTCAAGACGCTTGGTTTCTCAAGCCGGCTGGTGATGACGCTCATTCTCGGCGAGGCGCTGCTGATTGGCGTGATGGGCGGCTTCCTTGGCATTGTCATCAGTCTTGGGATTCTCCGGTTACTGCCAGGAGTGCCCGTGCTTGGCGACATCATTGCCGGCTTCCCCAACTTCGGACTATCGCCGCAGACCACGGCGATCGGTATTAGTATCGCGCTACTGCTGGGACTGGCGGCCGGCTTCTTTCCGGCGGTGGCAGCTTATCGTGCCAGGATTGTGGACGCGTTGCGGCAGATCTGAAGTCTCTCGACACTGCTGCCACTTAGGGGCCATTGTTCACGAGCACAACGGAGACTAGCGTTTAAGCAACACGACCTCCAAGCAAGGAAGCTCAGCGTGTCGAGGTTGAGACAAGGCTAGCCGGATCCTTAGAAGTCGATCCGAGTGTTGTACGGCCCGACCTGGGATGAACTTGGTTCGCATGCACGATCCGATTCTCGAGATCGCACACGTGTTGTTTACCGATATCGTGGCGTACTCGGCACTTCCCGCCGACCGTCAGCGCGTGGCCGTTCGTAGCTTGCAGGAAGCTATTAGTTCCACCACTGATTACGCCCGGCCCCGGCACAATGAACAGTTGATCGTGCTACCCACAGGCGATGGGGCAGCTCTGGTTTTCTTCCGTGACGCCGAGGCTCCGGCGCGTTGTGCTTTGGAGTTGGCTCAGCGCCTCCGACAGGAAGGCGCCTTTCAGGTACGAATGGGTATACACACCGGCCCTGTTTATCGTATCGCCGACATCAATGCCAATCGCAACGTCACGGGTGGAGGAATCAACCTGGCGCAGCGCGTTATGGAATTGGGCGATGCGGGTCACATCCTGGTATCGAAGACCGTGGCTGACATCCTGGTAGAGGCGAGTACCTGGCGGGAGTGGCTGCACGATCTGGGTCAAACTGAAATAAAGCACGGTGCATCGGTACACATATTCAATCTGTATACGGAGACCGCTGGAAATCCCCAGGTGCCATCCCGGCTCAGTTCGGCACCTGCCGTTATTCCGAAGCAGCATTCCGCCAAAGCAACGAGTGTGGGTCTTGAGCCCGCCCGCAGCGAACACGGCAGCCACATCAGGGTTCTGAGTGTTGACGATCATCCACTTCTTCGTGAAGGAATTGCGACGCTCATAAACAGCCAGCCAGATATGCGCGTAGTGGGTGAAGCAGCCAGCGGGGAGGAAGCCTTGGAGCGATTTCGAATGCTCAAACCCGACGTTACCCTCATGGATGTCAGGTTGCCTGACATGAGCGGCATCGATGCGCTGATCGCGATCCGGAAGGAGTTCCCCAACGCGCGAGTTCTCATGGTCACAACCTCTGAAGGCACCGTCGAGATTCAGCGTGCGCTGGGATCGGGAGCCCGCGGGTACATGCTGAAGAGTATGCCGCCGAGAGATCTGGTCGAATCCATTCGGCAGGTACACGCTGGGAAGAAGAGTATTCCATCGGCCATCGCGGCACATCTGGCGGAACACTACACCGACGAAGCCCTCTCTGCACGCGAGGTGGAGGTGTTGCAGCAGGTGGCAGCCGGAAATCGCAACAAGAAGATTGGCGAGCGATTGTTCATTTCAGAAGAGACCGTCAAAGTGCATATCAGGCACATAATGGAGAAGCTGGGAGCCAGCGATCGGGCCCAAGCGGTCGCCATTGCCATTAAACGTGGAATCATTCATTTGTGAACAGAAGCCGGACTCCCGACGGGCGAGCACGGGAGCCCTGCTGCCGATCTAACAGACCTTGGACCGCAAACCCCGTGAGTAGGTGATACATGGCCTCCGCCGCGCCTGATTTCTTGCTGCAGGCCCTCGCATCGCTTGGGTTCACTGGCGAGCAGACTGCGAGCTTATCGAGTCTTGCACAAGAGTTGGAAATCGAGAGCTTTAATGCTGGAGACGTCCTCATGCTCGAGGGCGACTCCGGCGACAGCCTCTATACCGTCCTGCAAGGGACGGTCGAAGTAAAGGCAAAGGGTAAACGGCTGGCGCACCTCGGTTCAGGTGAAATGATAGGAGAGCTGTCAGTGCTAACCGGTGAGCCTCGCTCGGCAACCGTCAGCGCCATCGAGCCGGTCCGCGCGGCAAGGCTCACACGGACCCGCTTCGAGCGTTGGGCGGAATCCTATCCAGACGCCGCGCGACAGCTATTAGCGTTTATGCTGCAGGGTCTCTATAAGGTGCGGCTAGCGTTTGCGCTTCACCGGAACGAGCTCTTTGCGGCCTTTGAGCCCGCGGTCCTGCGCGATCTCGAATCTGAGCTCAAGCTCGTGACTCTGGCGAGCGGCCAAACGCTGTTTCACGAGGGAGACGAGGGCGACACCCTGGCCGTTGTTGTGGATGGCCGCCTGCGCGTAACCACGGCCAATCCAAAGGGCGAAGATTACCAGGCAGAAATCGGGCGCGGCGAAACCGTTGGTGAGATGGCGTTAGTAAGCGGGCAGCCACGCAGTGCAACGGTTACCGCTATTCGCGACAGCAATGTGGCTGTGCTTTCTCGTGCGGCCTACGAGCGTCTTCTACTGAATCACCCGATTCAGATCTCGCACATCGTTGCGGGTAGTCTCGCAACGAAACTGCAAAATATGCGGGGAGCTACGCCGGCAAGACAGGCAATCGCCACCATCGCGCTGATACCGGCCGGCCGTCACATACTGCTCGACGCATTCGGGGCTCAGCTCACGGCCAGCTTCGCTCGCATCGGGAAGACCTTACTGCTCTCGAGCGACTCGGTTGAGCGGTTACTAGGGAGGACAGGCGCAGCGCAGCTCACCTTGGATCACGGCGGACACGTGACGATGATCGAGTGGCTCCATAAACAGGAACTGGAGCATGACTACGTCATTTATGAGCTTGATCCTGATCCAAGCGAGTGGAGCAGGCGCTGTCTTCGACAGGCTGATCGCGTGTTGATCGTGGGCAATCCCTCAGAAAGCGGTGCGCTCTCTCAATTGGAACAGCTCGTGCTTCCGGAGCAGCGCCCAAGACTCGCCTTGCTGCAGAAATCGACGGAGCCATGCGACACGGCAAAATGGATCACGAATCGCCAGATTGACGGTCATCACCACGTTCGGATCGACGAACCTGCGGATTGCGACCGCTTGGTGCGCTTTCTCACGGGGCGCGCCGTTGGGCTAACTCTGGGCGGCGGATTCGCCCGCGGGCTGGCACACCTCGGCGTAATCCGCGCCATGGTCGATTTGGGCATCCCTATTGATGCAATTGGCGGCAGCAGTATGGGCAGCCTTGTCGGAGCGCTATGGAACCAAGGCTGGGACTACGACCGCATTATTGCCGAAACCCGAGCCGGCTGCGAGGAGTCTCTCAATGATTTGACATTCCCATTCGTCGCTTTCAAAAGAGGCAAGAAATTTGGCGAATTCATTTCCTCCCTTTATGGCGAGCGCCAGATCGAAGATCTTTTCCTGCCCTATTTCTGCGTGTCAGCTAATCTCAATCGCGCGGAAGCAGCGGTGCATCGGCGGGGCTCTCTGGCTAAAGCAGTCCAAGCCTCCACCCGCGCACCAGCCATTTTTCCACCCGTGGTTTATGACGGAGAACTGCACGTGGACGGTGGAGTCATCAATAATGTACCGGTCGACATCATGAAGTCGTTCGTTAACGGCGGCACGGTGATTGGTGTGGATGCCTCGCCGCCCCACGAACTGGATCTAATAGAAGACTACGGCCACGACGTGGACGGCTGGCAAGTGTTGAAAAACCATCTGAGCCCCTACGCCAGTAAAAAGATCCAGGTTCCGCACCTCATGCTGGTGGTCATGCGAACGATAGAATGCGGTGGGCTATCACACAAACAGGCCACAGCCAGCGTGGCTGATGTGTATCTGCGGCCTCCGTTGCTGAAGTTCAAGCGCACTGACTTTCATGCAGCGGCAGAAATCGCCCAGATTGGATACGACTACGCCCGCGAGCAGATCCAAGCATGGCTCAGAACCGGCACTGGCCGCGCAGTTCAGGACCTCCGCAACTCTGCTCCGATGAAGTGAGACATCTTTGCGGCGCCATGAGCGAGCGATTACATCACTGGCCATAACCCGCAATTGAGCGATCACTCATCTCGGAAATCGATTTTGGACGCCATACCCTACAAATGGCGCTTGCGGGAGACGGAGAGAGCGAGTTGGGTTTCGGTGCGGCACAGCGCGAGGAAGTCGTTGAGGTGCGGCGCAGGATGCGCTGCGGCATCACTCTCCACGCGGGCCAGCGCCTGATCGAGGTGCGCCGCTCGCGGAGCGGGGTTGCCTTCCAGCGTCTCGGCCATGCCGTCGAGCGTCTCTGACAGTTCGTGGTCGAACTCTTTTTGCGCTGGCTCCATTTCCGGCGGCAGCTCGAAACCGCGAACTGCGAGCCGATAACGCAACATCGCTCCGCGAACCAGAAAGAGCACGCGCAGCTTCGACTGCCACTGTGTAATGCGGGCGCGCAGGGCGAGATCGCCGGAGCGCGAAGGTCCGAACTCAAACAACACTCCGTCGCCGAGACTCTTCACCTGATCGAAATTGCCGTTGATCGTCTGCCCGAGGGCGTAGATGCGTCGCAGCGCATCCTTTCGGTCGCCGAGGTCAGGCTCACGGGCAAGCTGCGCCAGCAGCCGCAGGTTGGCGATAAACGTCTTGCGCATATCGGCCGCAGCGGGATGTCCCCAGAGCTGATCGAAGATGAGCCACATGGCAATAAGGCCAACCAGCACGCCGACGACGCGGTCGCGAGCAATGCTCAGCGAGGTCTCGAATTTGAACGACTGCAAGTGGACGAGGTAGAAGGCCAGCGCAATCTGCACTCCGAAGTACGACAGGCGCGGGCTCGCGGTCATGAACCACGCCGAGATGGCGGTCACGACGATGAACAGCACAGTGAAGCCAAAAATCGTATCGACGTAGGGAAGGATGAAGATCTGCGCGCCCATGCCGAACACGAAGCCTCCCACCGCGGCGCCCAGGAAGCGCAGGAACTGCTTCTGGCGCAAGGCTCCGATGGTGGTAAGCGCGGTGAAGGCGCAGGTCACGACAGAGGTGCCGATGCCCGGCCAATTCACCGTCGTATAGAAGACGTAGCACAACATCGCCGCCAGCGTGGCCAGCGAACTCGAAAGAGCCGGCTATGAAGTGATAGAAGCTCACAACCTAAGCACGGCCTCCGCGCTCTTGTTTGTACATCGCAGCGTGGAGGCTGTTGTGATCGATGCCGCCAGCAACCAAATCGCCGCGGAACTTGCTAAGACAGTGAGTGCCATACGGCCCGGACTCCCGCTCTTAACGGCGGCAGGCACAGAAGGGCATGCGCCCGCTGATGGGCAAGCCCGTCATAGGGCAGCAGTGGTTATATCAACTCTTGATGGACTTACTGGCCAACGTGACGCGCGACAGATGTTGGCGGCGTAGACCGACGAGCTGTCTTCTAATGACCAAACTGTAAGGGCATCCGCCGAGCAAGAGTGGCAGCTGTGCACATGAGCGTGAGTTAGGAAACTAAGAAGTATGACCGACGTGAGCATCATCGCGCTCAATGTATGTGTCACAAACCGAGCGAGTAGATAGAAGGATAGAAACATGAGTCAACGGCATATCGCTAAAGGTTCTTCGCCTCGTTCTTCACGTCAAGGAGGGCCGAGTATCTGGTTGGAGATGTCCTTACGAAGCGAAGTTAGCGCAATCTCTCCATTCGTAGACACCCTCATCCGCTTGATCAAGAAGTTCAGATGGGTCACTCAAGACGAGGAGGATATCGAGGTCGCATTATATGAGGTCCTGGCGAATGCCGTCATTCACGGCAATCATGAGGACCCTGACAGGCAAGTGCGTGTCAGCTGTCGCTGCGGGACTGACGAGATCTCCATTGTCGTCCGGGACGAAGGACAAGGATTTGATATTGGCGAGGTTCCAGACCCTACTGCTCCAGAAAATATCAGTTCCAGTCGTGGCCGTGGAATCTACCTGATGAGAACCCTGATGGATGAAGTTCACTTTGCAGGAGGTGGTACCGTTGTCTATATGCGGAAGCTTGCCAAGACACCAACACACGGAAAAAACCGTGGTAAAGACAACGGAACTCAACGGCCTTGACTTCATGTTGTGAAAACGCCGGAGCACAGCGCTCCGGTGGCGCGACCGAACGAAAGATTTAGTTAATGGTGTAGCCCATCCGCTTCCAGCTGGCATCTTCGGCGATCAGTAACTGAGCGGGCGGCGCGAAAAGGATCAAATCGCGGTTACGGTCGGCTACGTTGCCGCCTTCGCTCCCGAAATTCTCCCCTTCGATGTGACGTGACCGTACAGACGGCCCAAGGGTAGACGCTCTTTCGCCATCGCGGAAACGTCCAACAGCCACACTTTCTCCACAGATCGTCGCGTACAGGCGCAACTGATTGAACGGAAGGCAATTGTCTATTTCTCGCAGAGCTCGCAACTGATTCTGGATCAGTTGCTTCGCGCTTCCGTAAATTGCTGAAAATAAATGATTGCACATTGAAACTCGAAGATTGTGGGGTTTATCTGGGGAGGGGATTAAGCTTGTAAGTTATTGACTTTAAAGGTTGGTGAGCGCGGAAGGAATCGAACCTTCAACCTACTGATTAAGAGTCAGTGTCTTTATACGTTTTTGCTGACATGTGCTGACACTGTGTTCTCAACAACTTCCCACCGTACCCTTATAAATGCTTGACATTTTACGCCATCCCACTGACTATGTGAGACAGTCTTAGACGCCAACGGCCATCTTTTTGCTGACATGGTGCTGACATTGAACTGCCAAGGAGGAAGTGATGGCAACACTGCACTCAGACCTTCGCAAAGCGGGTTAAACCTCCGAAAACGAGTACGACATCCATTGGGACGACGGAAACGACAGCGTCGGAGGGTTTGGGTTGCGCGTGACGGCTGCCGGTGTAAAGAGTTTCTTGTTGAACTACCGAGTGCATGGACGTCAGCGGCGTTACACGATAGGACAGATGGGCGCTTGGACAGTCGAGACGGCTCGACAGGAAGCTCGGCGGTTGCGCACGCTGGTGGACCGCGGGGAAGATCCATTTGCGATCGAACAAGCCCAGAAACAGCAGGCTTTCGAGGAGGAGGCGCGACAGCGAACCTTCAAGCAACTTTCCGATTACTACCTATCCCACCATGCCGAGGTGCACAAGCGTCCCCGCTCCGTTGCCGAAGACAAGGCAATGCTGGAGACCATCATCCTCCCCAGGCTTGGCCGGATTCGCGTATCGAACATTACGCACAGGGATGTATCCGAGTTGCACGCTACGCTAAAGGCAACGCCCTACCGTGCGAACCGCGTACTTGCGCTGCTTCACAAGATGTTTAGCCTCGCAATTGCAGATACTTCAAACGAGTGGTCCATTGCGAGCAACCCGGCCGCAAACGTTATCAGGTTCCATGAGGAAAAGCGGGAACGCTGGCTCTCTGAGGACGAGCTACAACGATTGGCCGTTGCTCTCGATAATACCCAGAGCAGTGCGCCGCTGAGGCCGATGTATCGGAAAAGCAGCGAAAGTTCCTTCGTGCCGAAGCGCAGCGTGCCGTCAATGCGATCAGGCTCTCGATGGTTACCGGATGCCGAAAGGGCGAAGCCCTCACGTCGAAGTGGAGCGACTTTGATTTGGCACGGGGCGTGTGGACAAAGCCCAGCCATCACACGAAGCAGAAACGGACCGAGTACGTTCCATTGAGCGCACAGGCACTGGCGCTATTGGAGCAACTGCCCAAGGAGGATGAGTATCTCTTTCCCGGCAGGACCAGCGGGTACTTGAAAGATCTAAAAGGCCCCTGGGCTAAAGTCTGTGAACTTGCGGGATTGTCTGGAGTTCGCATTCATGATCTCCGACATTCATTTGCTTCGCATCTGGTTTCGAGTGGCGTGTCTTTGCCCATTGTGGGCAAGCTGCTGGGGCACACGCAGCCGCAGACGACCGCACGGTATGCCCATTTAGCTGATAACCCAGTCCGCGACGCGGCTAACCAATTCCCAGTTGTGATTGGATCTCGGTGATAACGCTGCGTGGCTTTGCGCAATTCTGTCGCATGGAAGATATGCTCCTATGATCAGGTGTTTGTCTCGGGCGTATGCCGCAGGGCGTGTCTCAGCGAGTAGTTTAGAAAGGTCCGGACTAAGGCGTTCGTCGCCAGTTACCCGATCTCCGTCCAGGTGCGACTGATCGCGCTTTTTGAGACGCTGGCAGCGAGCGGGAACTCAAGCGTCGACCAGTGAGCCCGCGAATCTACGGAAGACGACAAGTGGATTCGACTACAATTCGCGCGCGAACGAATGCCATAAGCGGGGGGCTATGCCTTGTACGGCGCCAATTAGAATCACCATGACCGCAATGAACTCGACGCATGCTGTAAGTACCGCTGCAATGCTTTTCACGATTTCATGTCGTCTACCTGTTGACATAAACCGCGACAGCGGTCATAACTCCTGTTCGGCTGAATCCGCCAGCCTCGAAGCCTAGCGAATTACGCCGGAGTCTGGGCGGCACTTCCCTCGATCCAAGCGAGAAACAGTTTGTAACCTACCGACAAAACAATCGCGCCGACGAACAGGCCGATGATCCCCATCGCGACGAATCCCCCGATGGCGCCGAGGAAAACCACGGCGGTCGGAACCGAGGCTCCACGACCCAGCAGCATGGGCTTCAGTACGTTGTCCAGCAAGCCGACGATCGCGCACCAAATCAGGAAGACAACGGCCGTGGTGGTTGTGGCGGTAGCGAAGACGAAGGCGACCGCGGGAATGAGTACGAGCATCCCGACCTGCAAGACCGCGGCAATGAGAAAAATCACGGCCCACAGGCCGGCTCCCGGCAATCCTACGACGAGAAAACCAATTGCAGCCAGCACGGTTTGAATGAGTGCTACCCCGAGAATGCCGGAGGTCACACTGCGGATGGTGGAGCCAACGAGGTCCTGGAACTCAGCGCCTCGTTCGCCAAAAAGCCGGTTGGCAAACGCGCGGGTTACTTCTGCGGCGCTCTGGGCTTTCGCTAGCAATGCTCCCGCAATGAGAATCGAAAAGAAGAATTGCAGCACGGTTAGGCCGATGCCGGCAGACGCAGACAGCAGCTTTGGAAGGAAAGTCTTGATCTGAGGCGCGAGGAGTTTCACGGCCTCCGTCAAGTTATTCGAGGCCATGCTCCAGATTCGGTTCAAAGGAGCACCGATAAGAGGCCAACTCTCGAGGTTGGGAGGGGGTGGCGGAACGACAAACGACCCTGCGTCCAGGTGGTCCATTAAACTTTGGACGCCCTCAACCGTACTCTTGGCCAAAAGAACGACAGGAATAATAAGTATCGCCAGCAGAAGAATGGTCCAGATAGCGGCTGCCCAACCTCCACGCCCCGTTGCGTGCTGTAGCTTTAGAAAACAGGATAAGAAGCCACAGCGATGATAATGCCCCAAGCAACGATAGGAACAAAGGGGGCCAATATCAGGAGACACACGGCGGCGAGCAAGGCAACCAGGCCGATGTTAATGGAGGCTTCCACCGCCCGGGCGATGTAGGCATTTTCCGTTGCAGATGTTTCGGTCGTCATAATCTGAGTCCTCCCGAAGAATCGAGTGTTGCGCGCGCACCGACGAAGGAAGCCGTTCGCCTGCAGTAGGCGCTTGGGAATTACCTGGCATTCACTGCGGCATCGTGCGCGGCCAGAGCGAAGGTGCCTGCGTGGACTGCCACCGCAATCAGAATGCCCGTCATCGTTAGCCCCAGCAGGGCGATTGCGATGGCAATCACCCTTGACAATTTATGTACTGGCAGCATATCGCCGTAACCTACGGTGGTTGCGGTGACGAAGGACCAGTAGAAGCTGTTGAATCGCGACCACCCTTCCAGCTTTCCGGCCAGAAGCCCCAATCCGACTATGGCCGCGGCCAAACTTAGGAACAAAGGCAACGCTAGCCACAGTCCGAAGCCGAACTCTTTGAGAAATGTGATCGTCAGACCTGAAAACAGCAAGTCACTCACCTCATGTTTAGCGGTGTACAGAAAGCTCTTGGCCTTTTACGTCCAGCCACAGGCTAAAGCGGAGAAGTGGGACCTGCGTAGCGTTATTTCGGCTTTTTCTTCGGCAAGATTCCGCCTAAACCAGTCTTGCCGCCGGTCACGCCAGAGACAGATTGCTGTATCGCCCCCTTTGCAGCGCTGGCAGCCATACCTCCTACGTCCGGGACAAAGCTTGGGTTGGATGCTGTCCCTTGAATCCTGAACGGCACACCTCCTCCACCCCCAACCCGCCCAGTCACAGCCGACAGTGCCCCAGCCTTGTTGCCCTGCAGGTCGGCAACCATCTGGAAATCGAGCGCCCCGTTGGGGCTGACCGTGCCGGCACCGGTTACCACGCCGAGGGATGGTATCGTCACGTTGATGGCGTCGGCCCTCGTCATCTCAGGAGCAATGCGCGCATTCAAGCTGGCGTTCTGAATGGTGGTGTCGGGACTCGAGGGAGCCTTTCCACTGAAGGCGGACAAAGCTCCTAACTTCGCACCCATATCGAAACCGGCCAATTTCGTGTTCGACATTCGCACAGGGCCGGAGATCACGGGTTTGTCGAGAGGACCACTGATCGCCAAGTCGGCCGACAGTGTTCCGCCGTTCAACTTCGATCCTGAAGGAAGCACTACACCAAGGGCTGGGAGCATCGATTCCAGTTCGTCGACGGACATGTCCGAGGTACTAAGCTTCAGGTTCATCACCTGGGTTTCGCCTTGGGTCTGAAATCCGCCCGTGAGGTGGGCAACGGCTTTGCCGAATCCTATGTCCCCTTGGGTGATGGTGCCAGCCTGTCGGTCGAGGTCATCGTCGACCGCATATTTGATGGTTACCGCTTTCGGGGCCGGAGACCCCTTGGGTGAAAGCTTGAGTTTTTCGCAGGTGACAGTGCCCACCGCCTTGGCCTGAGTACCAGTTGAGTTTAACGTTCCCTCAATATCGGCGGAGCCGCCAATGCCGCTCGCCGGATCGATGAAGCCCGAGGCCGCGAGGTCCAGGTTCTTCACCTTTATTGAGGCGTCGAAAGGAGTCTTGGCCGAATCCTGCGGATTGATCGGTCCGGCTTTGCCGGTGAGGCTTGCACTGCCGCCGCCGGGCAGGTCGACAGTCAACTCGAACGGGAATTGAGACGTGAACGAGAAGTCCTTAACCTCCGCGTTCAACTTGTCGTAAACCTGCGGCTTCGCGGTTGAGTTGGCATGGCCGACTGCCAGCTTTCCATCTTTAATCTCCAGCTTGGCGATCGAGAGGCTCTGGGGCGCGCCCGACTTCGCTGGTTCAGCTGGGTTGTTTTTGCTGGCCCCACCGAGGCTGGAAAAATTCCAGGTTCCGTTCGCGCCTTTGAGCAACGTGATCTGAGGCTCGTCCAGCACGACCCCCGTCACGTTGAGTTGCTTGGAGAAGATGAGCGGCATCAACTCGACGCCAACCTCCAATGACTTCGCCGTTATGAACGGCGACTTACTAAAGGCAGGATCGTCGGCGATGCTCACATTCTCCACGCCGACTTTGCCGCCAAAAAGCGAAAGGCTCAGATCTCCCAGCGTTACGGGCCGTCCCAGAGAGTTCGTCAACTCAGACTCAATTTTCGGACGGAAGCTGTTGACATTGATGAACAGCGGAAGTGCGATGAGGATTACCACCACTGCCGCGACAACGATTCCAGCGACCTTCAGAGTATGTTTGCTGATTTGCATCGGCTTGCCCCTATCCTTTCGCGCTGAGAGTTACGGGAGTTCCACAGCCCAAGCAACCACTTTCCAATTCGTGTTCTCTTTGGTCCATAACAGCAGAAGAGCAGGCGACTGTTCCTCCCCATAGTTCAATCGACTGGCAGTCAAGTAATAGGCCCCGTACTTTGCATCACCAGGCTTCAACTCCGGAGAAACTTCGGGCGACTGACGATGTTGGCACAGAAAACTATTAGCCTTCTGGTCCGGCACGGCCATAATCGCGAAAGCATTGGAGTTTTCCTGCTGAACCGGACGCAGCAGATCATTGCTGGGCTGCAGACTCGACATCATGTCCGAGAGGTTCGCGCCGGATGGAATTCGTGCGAGAGGCTGTTGCAGCCCAAACTGAATTCTGGCAATGGGCGTCAATTTCTTCTGGTCCTCGGAGGGTGCTGCGAGACACTGGTAAGAGCGCGGTGACGCAAAGGCAGAAGCTTGGGCAACATCCCGTTTCACAATCCAAGTCTGGTAAAACTCCGTGATGTCTTTTACGGCGGCGGGATCACCGGTAATGCTCCGCGGTTCTTCCACCTTAGGTACGGTCTCTGCAGCATTATTTGGGACTATGCCAGCATCACTGCTGTCTTCAATGCGGATGGCAACGATCTTCCAGTAGTCTCCCTCCTGAGCCCAAAGCAGGGACATAACCTTGTCCCGGCTGTCTCCTTCTCTTCCGCGAAACGCGGTGGCGAAGTATTTCCCACTAGACCCCCTACTCGTACCGTTGTTCGGTGTGGCAACACATTCCTCGTCTGGTCCCATGTCTGCCGGCACGCTCACTAGCAGGAATTCCGACGCATACGCATTCTTTGCCGTTTTCAATGCTTGCGACCATTTGTCGGCAGGCTCGAACACCTCGGCAACCGAATTTACCGTGCCAACGCTATCGCCAAACTTCTGCATCGCCATCATGGTGCGCAGCCGAATCATGCCTGGCGGTACGGGTTGCCCGCTTTTCTGAGCCACCACCTCCAAACACGGATAGCTGAGGCGCGAGAAATAGGCGACTGACTTATTTGGTTCTTTTCCCACTACCCAGCTTTGCAGAAAATCGTGCGCGCTCTTATCGACGCCCTGATCGGCTTTCGCGCCGGGATTCAAGGGAATGTTCCCGAGGCGCTCAGTGGCGTTCTCCTTTGGCGGCTTCCCGCCACTTCCGAGTTGTCCAAAGACGTCGCGCCACCAGCCATTGAGGCCCGACCAGCGGCGGTCATGCCGGTCGAGGTTGTTTCCTGCGCGGACGTCCGAGTTCGAAGCGGACAGGTGTCCATTGACCAGCCCTTTAGGAAAGCTGGAAGAGCGGTAATCGACATCAATGTCGGACAATTTAAGGTCGCGCGAGATCGAGAACTGAATTGAGGGAGGTCCCTTCTTTAGCCTGTAACAAATGGGAAAGCCCTTGTGATACACGCTGTTGTCCTTATCGTGAAAGAACTCCTGACTGTGGCTCAGGATGTCCACTGCGTCGGGCTTCAG
>CAWIPZ010000035.1:0-60078 GCA_963837915.1 uncultured Acidobacteriaceae bacterium | reverse complement strand
CGGCTTATCCATCACAGCCTACACGTATTTTCAATGCTTTGCGCGAGTACTAAAACCGCTTGAAAGGTAGTAAATGGGCTCAGATGGGATTGAATTACTGGCCACTTTGCTGACCAAAAGCGCTTGCAAGTTTTTCCATTGCCGATTGCGTTTCTTTCGACGTGGTTTTTATGTAGTGCCTCTGCGTAGTCGCCACAGCCGCGTGCCTCAATATCTTCTGGATGACCGAATCATCCACACCGAGAGAATTCAGATTACTTGCAAGCCCGCTCCGAAAGGCGTGCCAACCGTGCCACGGGATTTTGGCTTTCGCAAGAGTGGGGATTATTTCACGGCGGGTTACGTTCATTAGGACAAGTGGCTTGCCGGTGCCTCCAGAGAAAATAAATTCTCCCAGACTTCGTTTCTTGTGAGATTCGAGCGCGGTCCGCAGCACAGGCAGAACGGGAACCGGTGCCACGCTCGCCGGTGTTTTCGTTTCGCTGACGTGCGACGCCCACACCGCGCGCCGCACCCGTAATTCGTCACCCGTAAAATCCTCCCATTGCAGACCACGAATCTCTGAATGACGAAGCCCGGTGAGCGCGGCAAGTAGCACGGCGGTCCTGCTCGGCTCTGGTAGCACCTTTAGCATCGCGTGGATTTCGTCTATCGAGTAGGCGTGCGTGTCTTGCATCGGTCTTCCGTTTCGCGGCAACAGTACCTCGCGCATCGGATTGAATCGGATCACGCCCGTTCGCACGGCATAGCGAAATGCGCCGCTCAAGAATCCCTTCATGTTCTTGCATTGCGTCTGTGCGCGCGGCTTCGCGGAAGTAAATTCAGAAAGTAGCTTTTCGCCTTCAACCGCGCCAAAGTCTCTGAGGCGAGTTTTCCCAAGGTGCGGCTTGATTAGCTTGAACAGATGATCGTAACCGTAGGCCGTGGACGGGCGAAGATTCTGTTTACAGTGCGGCAAATAGACCGACGA
Organism: uncultured Acidobacteriaceae bacterium; assembly: GCA_963837915.1. Taxonomy (GTDB): domain Bacteria; phylum Acidobacteriota; class Terriglobia; order Terriglobales; family Acidobacteriaceae; genus DASRAA01. The sequence goes on along the minus strand of CAWIPZ010000035.1, from coordinate 59,108 downwards.
AATAAACTCAGCGACGGTTCCGGTAGGCTCTGGCCGCGTTTGGCGGGTGTTAGCTGGCGTCAGAATTTCGGCGGCTAGATGCCGGACAGACGCCACTGTGCGGAATTCATCGCAGTAGGGAGCTAGTCGCTTTGCGCGGGCAATCCACTTCAGTTTCCCGTCATGCAATGCCTTGACGTTCCACTGTAGCATCCACGCGGAACCCTTTCGGTAGATCAGTCCCTTTTGCATCGGCGCGATTCTCTCCGAATACCTTCGCTGGTGTCCACTGGTACTTCCTTGGCGGGTCTACTGAAATTAATAACACAATAATAGTGAAATGACCCGGCACACTTCCGTGGGGGTATGTAGGGAGTGATTATCACAAGTTCTGACTGCCCTCGCCGCCATCGACAGCGGGCCTCACTTAGTGAGTATCAGAGCAGGAAACGGAGATGAGCCCTTGGACCCCAAAGATATTCTAACGCCGGATGAATTGTGTATTCGCCTGAAGGTGTCTCGCGGATGGGTGATAGAGAAATCACGCCGCAGATGCCAAAATCCGATCCCGGCGCTACGCATCGGCCGCTACATCCGGTTCCACTGGCCGGACGTATCTCTATGGCTATCTTCAGTTTGCACAGCCAAGAGTGCGAAGTACTAAATAAATATGAAAATGCGTATAGTCATACCAGAACCAATACTATAGAAATATCTACGCAGGCCCGTATCACTATGGGCACTATATAGGTGGAGGATAAACAGATGGTTAAGAAAGAGGATGTGTCACCCTCAAAAACCTATAATCAAAAATGCGCTTTCCCTTACTGCAAAGGGCTCGCTCTAGAGAACGTTTCTAAAATTGCGCTTTTCAACGATGCGCGGTTTTGCAAGCACCACGCCATGCAATCGAAAATGGATGAAATCCGGCGCTTCCACTCATTCGTTGAATGGGAACGCGAGCGCCGTGCCGCGGTGGAGGCTGGCTATCTCATGCCGGACATTTCCGAATACGTTCCGCCGCCACCTCCGGCACCAAAAAGAATTCCGAAACCAAAACCCGTTGTAAAGCCTACCTGGGAAATTCTCTACCGATCCCGCGCGCCTAAAGGCGAATCCGTTTGGATGCGAAAACCAATCCGTGTCAAGGCCGCAAACGAGGAAGCGGCGAAGTTGGCATTTGTCGCGAAGCGATCCAAGGTAGAAATTAAACACCCGTCCACCGTGGAGGATATTCTTTCCGTTACAAAAATCGAACGCAAGCCGCGCACCGTGCGGCCGAAGCAAGATATTTTGGACCCGTTCCGCGAGGCCGGTTTCCGAAAAAAGGTGCAGGAGTTTGCCTACCAGCAAAAGAAAGTGGCACGGGATACCCGCGATAAATCCATCGGTTTTGACGGCCGCTACACTGGCCCCGATTCTCAAGGTGCCGGAATTCTAAAAACAGAGGAAGGTGAGGAATGAAAGCTATCGAACGATTGAACGAATTCGGTTTGGCCTCCGGGGACTTTTCCCCAACGTTTGAGGCCGCGGACATGCGTTCATGGTGCAATGAAAATAACTTCGATTCTGGAATCGCAGAGGTAGCGATCCGCCAGTGTATCGAAGCAACGGACATGGCACGCGACGAAACGGCAACGATGTTTTGGCCCACAGTCGAAACGATAGCGTCCGTTATCGAAAGTGCACAAGCGCAATTGGCGGAAAGTGCGGAATGGCCTCCAAAACCCGCACCGCTTCCAGAAGTCACGGAGGCGTTACCGCGCGAAAAACGGCGAGCGAAGAAAGGGCAATTGTTAATAAACAAAGAAGGTGTATTGGAGTAGCGCAACGGCCGCGGCGAAGTGCCGAAACAATCGAGGTGAGACGTGATAACAGAAAAGGAAAAAACCGAAATTATAAAAAACGTTGTCGTGCGTTTGGAAGATTTGCACCACATTCTAGCGGACAGCGGCAACAGAGGAAAAGCACTCGCACTCATTAGCCACTGGAAAGCAGACCCGGAACAAAATTTGTTCACACCCCTTTACCCCGGTGTGCCGGACGCGTTGGAAGCGTAGCACCGCAGAGAATCACGGCACGCGCAAGCCGGGAATTGCGCTATTTTCTTTGGTGGTGATTCTTGAAGCCATTTGTTTTTGGAAACGTACCGGCCGACTTGCAAAAACTCAAGCAATGGACTTGCTGGAAATTTGAGGATCGCAAGAAAGCGGACGGTTCCACGTACAAAACAAAAATCCCGGTGGAAATGAATGGCCTGCCGTACAAGTGGCAGAATAAAAATCTGTGGCTAACTTTCTACGATGCGTGCCGCGGGAAAACCGGCTGCATTGGATTTTTCCTTGGCTATGGAGTCGTCGGCGTGGACCTGGACGAGTGCCGCAACGATGAAACCGGCATGGTAGAACCCTGGGCCTTGGAAACGATCCGCGAATTAAATTCCTATACGGAACTGTCACCGTCACGAACCGGATTCCATATCTTCGCGCGTGGAGAATTGCCGAAGGCCGGAAATCGCAAAGGCCGCATGGAAATTTATTCCACCGGCCGTTTCTTTACCGTGACAGGTTGGCACGTTGAAGGCACACCAAAGACGGTGGAGAACTGCGCGACGTTGGCCGCGGTGCAAGATAGGATGCTAACCGGTGTAGCCGTCGAACCTGAAAAACCGAAGGCCCAGGACAAACCCGCACCCGTGGACGAATCCGCGGAGGACTGGAAAATAATTGCGTCCGTGGCCGAAGATGTGAAATCACGGGACGCTGCAACGATTGAGAAAGAAATTGTGCAACGATACCCGGAACGATTCGCCGCACGCCAAGCGACGAAGGGAAACCGCGGTGCGAATTCGTATTGGTTCTACACTGTGAAACGCTTTTTAGCCCAAACCCCGGCCAACGGATCGCAGCCGAAATTTGCGAACGTCCTAGAATTCACAACGGCCGACAAATTCAAAATGGAACGTGTGGAATGGCTCTGGAAGTATCGCATCCCGCTAGGCGAGCTAACACTGTTCGCCGGAATTCCCGGTGCTGGAAAATCCCAGGTGTCCATTGATTTGATTTCCCGCATTACGAACGGTGCGGACTTTTGCGATTCTGACTCTCTAACACCGCTAGGGCAGGATGTGATTTTGCTTTCCGGTGAGGACAGCAAGGAAAAAACTGTTTTGCCTCGCCTCACCGCGGCCGATGCGAATCTAGGTTTCGTGCACTTCGTCAAAATGACTACGGTGCGGCAGGACCAACAAACCAAAACGGAAAGGCAAATTGCTCTAGATACAGATTTGGAAAAGATCGAGGCAGCGGTACGAAAAAAAATCAACATCAAGCTAGTGGTGCTGGACCCGTTGGACTGCTACCTTGGACGGCTGAACAAAAACAAAGACTCTGAAATGCGACCGCTAATGGATCGCCTCGCGAGTTTTGCGAAAACGCTAAACATCGCGGTGGTAGTGGTTATGCACTTGAACAAATCCAACGAACGCGCAGCCATTGACCGCGTAGCCGGTGGAGGATCGCTAGTTCAAGCGCCGCGTGCATCGTGGCTTTTTATGAAGGATCCGAAAGAGGACCAAACACGCCTCATGGTTCCGCTAAAATTGAACCTTGCAAGCGACGAAATTGCGAACACTTTGAAATACAAAATCGTGACTCGCGAAATTCCGTTTGAGGACGGCACGCTAGAAACCTCCGCGGTTTCGTGGCTAGGCCGCGATGAGGAAAACCGCTCTGCCGATGATATTTTTTCGGCGATCGCAGAACGTGAGCCAAAAGACGGTAAGCTAAAATCCGCTAGCGAATGGCTGTCCAGTACGATGCAGAATGGACCAAAACTAACGCGCGATTTGTTCAACGAAGGCAACGAACGTGGATACAGTCAAGCGACATTGCGACGTGCGTTTGACGTACTCAATTGCCGCAAAATTAAGACGGAACAAGGTTGGTGGACAGCATTACCAAACCAACAAGCGCCGATCCGTGGTTTTCAGTATCCGAACACCCGCGAAGCTTCACCAATCGAGCAAGAAGCGTTTTTCCGGCCGCGCGAGCCTCAAAAGGTAGACGAAAATTAACACCGCGCATCGTGAGCACCTTCCAGCATACCTATTTGGATGAGCACCTTGGCACCTTGACATTGGTAGGTGCTCACCTAACAGCTAAGTCCTTTATATATATATATATATTCAAAAAATCCCTATTCCCGCGCAAGGGTGTACCAAAGCAAGGTGCTCAAGGTGCTCAGTTGTATGGTTGCTGAGCAAGATGCTCATACAAAGCAAGGATCAACAAAGAACCCGTATGGGCTGTTTTATTTCAAAAACGAAAAGTAAAAATACCGTTCGCAAATTAATTTACACACATTCGGGATGCTTTCGGGTCCGCGGTGCTGGAATTCACAGCCGGGATTTCTTCTTTCAGCCATCTTTCCAGCCTACATCCTGGGCCATTCGGCCGGAATAGCGCGAAGGGTACATTTCCCAGGCCAGCCGTAAACGCGATCCGGGTCACGTTACAGCGTGCCGGTTTGACCCCGCCAAACCCAGGGTGCCGCGAGGCGTTCACGATACGGCCGCGGTGTAGGCCCAGGCAGTTCCATTGCGTTCGTCTAATGGCTTCCTAGCGCGTCCGCAGAAAGCGAAAAATAGCGAAATACCCCGTAACGTCTCTGTGTGGTAGTGACAAGAATACAAAATTGGAAGTTATAAATTGAGGCACCAATCCGTGCGAGCGAAAACCGCGGCAGAGCACCACCTACAAGGCACGCGCAGCGAGGTAGGACGCACGAGGCCGGACAAGCACGGTTCCGTTGCATCGCAATTCGTTTCCGGCCGTCCAAAATTCCCGAAGCACTTAGGGAAAGATGCGCGAATCGAATTCAAGCGAGTTTGCAAATTTCTTGGCGCACGCAAAACACTATCCGAAGGCGATTTTTATACCATCGCGGTTTTGGCAGAGTGCACCGTGCGCTGGATCGCGGCAAAGGAAGCACTCGGAACGAATTTCATCGTTATCACCACGGTACGGGACAAGCAAGGCCGCGAAACAATCGTGGAGCGAGAGAACCCACTTTGCAAGATTGTTGAAAACTGCGAATCAAAAATTTTGTCTCTCACGAATTCGTTAGGTTTGAACCCGGCCAGTAGAGACAAAATCAAGAAACTGCAAACCGGTGCGGAGGCAGAGGAAGTTATTCCAGGTAGCATGGCAGACCTTTACCCGGAATTATGCGCCGGGAAGTCTTTAGAAATCGTGACGCCAAAAGCGGTTGACCCTTCCGAAATGACAGCTAGTGATGAGGTGACGGAGTGAGTTTATCACGATGGTTTGCCTTGTGTGAAAGCATCGGCATTGACGCCAGAAATTATGAGCCGATCGAAATTTTTTTCCTTGGCGGAAAAATCATTAAGGACCCTTACGTTAGGTCCTGCCAAGGCATCGGGGAGAATCCGAAAGCGAAGTACAACGGGAAAACGGCCGCGCAAGTAATCGAGGCGTTCACGAAGGAAGAAAAGTTAGTACTCCGGGACAGAATTCTTGGGGTTAGGGAGATTGGCAAGTGATAGACGAAGGTGCTTTCATCACAGAAAAAGAATTGGAGCTAGTGACACGGTTAACGAAGCACTACGCGAACGATGCACACGGGATTTGCACAATTCTCCCCGTGCAAACGTTTGAGAATTATCCAAACGGATTTTGGAAGAGTTTTACCACATCCGGCCTCGCGAAAGGTTACGGATTTTTCTGCCACAAATGCAAAGTGCTGAAAGTGGCCGGTGTCGTAGACGGAATTTTTCATTGTGGCGGAATGGACTTACTCGTACCGGGTGAAGTGACGCAATCACACAAGCTAGGATCGCGTTTGCGGTACCCAACGGAAACCCCGGAACGTATGGCGCTACTGGCCGCGATGGAAACAGAGATCACGGATGCGAGAATCGCGCAATTAAAAACGGACGCAATGGTTTCCGCGATGCTAGAACCCAGGCCGTCCATTGTGGGGCGTGTCCTTTCGTTTATTCGCAAAAGATTGACCGCGGAGTGAGTGGCCCTCGCCGCGGCAATTCGCCGGTGTGCGCGGAACATGGCCGCGCACCGCGGCCGACTTTCGGAGACAAAGGAAATGTCACAGAGAAAAGGCACCGCGTTTGAGACATTTCACGCGGCCGCAAATCTTTACGAACGTTATGGACTAAAGACACCCGCCAAAATATTTTTGCAGGCCATTGAGCAAGGTGAAGCGGTAGAACTTCCTTGTCCCGTGCATGGACGAAAAATTTTCGACGTAACTTTACTCGCGAGTCCAGAAGATTCAACGGAAATCCGGGTTCGTTGCGTGGTGGCGTGGATGGCCGGTAAACCGGCGTTCGTTGTGACTTACCTTCCGCCATATTTCCCTGGTGAGGGCCATGCCACCGGCCGTGAGCGAGCACACGCGGAATTTTTGGACCGTAAGAAGCAACGTAGGAAAAATCTTTATCGTGATTTGCGGCGAGTCAACGAACCGGAAGAAATTGAAGTCTGACGAGGTGAGAAATGGAAACATTTGGTGGAGCGCGCGGCGTGGAAAACGCTAGCGCCGGAATTCTTGGCGAGAATCGCGAAATGGGTTGGAAAGCACTTCCGTCCGATGCGCCAGAATGGGTTAAGAAAGCGGTAGCCGAAGGACGCCAAGCGATCCTGGAAGGCAGGCCCGCGGAATACACAGGACCAAACGGCGAACGTCGCACCGTACAGTCCGCGATGGATGAAATGCTGGCCTGGGAAGATGCAGCGCACCGTTCACTGTCTCAGGCCGAAGCGGACGCCGCGTTTGGAATTGGCGAGAAATCGTGAAGGTATTTTTCTGTCCGCACCACGCCGAAACGCTATACACCGCGGAACAGCAATTGCGGGAACTTCTGTCCATAAAATACGTTGACTTGTTTTTGCAAGGCGACGGCGAGCGACGGCTAGGCGAGCGAATCCTTTTCCACACCGCAAAGAAGTATCACGAAGATTGCAAATGCGAAATTCCGCAAGGTGACGCTATCGCTTGCGTAATTTTCGCTTTGGAAAACGATTGGCAGCGAGTGGACATAGAACATTTTGACGTTCTATTTGCAATGGCGCACCGTGCGAAAGTTTTGAAAGGTGAAAAGTGACAGACGAAAGCAAAGCGTCTTACAAAATTTGGGTTGAGTGCGGCCGTCGCCTCACGGAACAGTACAGAGACGGCCTCATGCCACCACCGGCAAAGCAACCGTATGCACCGCGGAAAGACTCTTGGCAGAATCGCAGCCAACGGGAGAAAAAGAAACCCGGTAAAGGTGCACAGCCCGCACCGGCACAAGGACAAAACCGAAATGAACATCCCCGAAACCTTTCCTTTAGCATCGGTGACTTTCAATCCCGAAAGTCCTTTCGTTGACGGATCGCAAGCGCCGGAAAATATCGTGCTGGAATCCAAAACGGGAAAGTATCCCAGGCCGCTAGAGGATAATCCGAAAAATCCGGCCACGTTGGAATCTAACAGAATTCTAGCCGTGAAGCACGCACAGCAACCGCGGAGGTAACATGATTTCAAACGAAACAAATAATTGGCTAAAAACTTGCTCCAATCTTCTTTGTGGAAAAATGCAAATCCTGGGTGCCGAAACTGCGGACAATGCGGAGGACTTCGCCGCGTTAAAAACGGCCGCGGAAGTAGTGAACAGTCTTTTGAACGATGAGGACGAATCCGCGGACCCTGCCGAAGTAGCAACACAGGACGGCCGTTCGATTGGCTCACTGTACCGTGAGCTAATGGAAATCCGTCACGCCAGAAAGTAAATTCCCCGCGAGGTGTCGCCTATGTTTAGTGATTTGGAAATTCGTCTGTCTCATCTTCGCGGCCAGCGCAACGGAACTGAAAACCGGGAATTGGAATTGGACATTGAACGTGTAGAGGCCGCATTAAACACGGCCGAAGAAATCGAAAAACCGCTCGGACGTTTCCCAGGCGCGCGGCGCGCGGATCGCTCCGCGTCACGGTGGCGCGATGAGGCAATCGTTAAACTGGAAACGGCAGACGGTGAGGACGCCGGAAGAGGATCGCGGCTAGTGGTGGCCGAATTTCCAGAAACCCGCGGTGCCTTTCACTTGAAGGATGCGGAGGACGGTGGGGAATTGACGGACAAGGAAAAGGAAAACTTTTTTCGTCAACGTTACTGGTACCACATTGGCGAAGCAAACGCGGAATGGAAAAAGTGGAAAGACTACTTCGGCAAAACGGATTTTGTTGGCGCTAAGACGCACAGAATTGCACTAGAGGCACACAAGGCCGCGGCCTATGCCCACCGCGTCCCTGTGAATCCGAATTTTGAAACATTTTCGCAAGACGCACTTGAGGCGACGAAAAACGCAAACGATTTTGACGCTACGAAAAATAGAGTAGGCCCACCGTCCGCGTTCGCAAAGGTTGGATAGCACATGGCAACGTTCCGTTCGCTTTCATACCAGGGAATTCTTTCGCTTGTGCAAAGCGGAAAAATTGTCACCGGTGATTTGTATTTTGCAAATGACACCGGAACACTTTACCTCGCGTGCACAGACGGAATTTCTAACATTTCCCTGATTATGACGGGACAAATTTCCGGCGAAGTGGGTGCCGTTGGCTTGACTGGCGCAACGGGTCCGCAAGGTCCGGCCGGTGCAACGGGTCCGGCTGGCGCTACGGGTGCAACGGGTGCAACGGGTCCGCAAGGTCCGGCCGGTGCCGGTGCAAATCAGAACGTCACAACCCAAAGCGGTGATTATGTGACGGCCGTTACAGACAAAACAATTTTGTGCTCTGGAAGTGGACCCCAGGCAATTACGTTAAAGACTACCGGCCTAGCATTCGGTTCCGTGTATACGGTGACTGTAACCGGAACCGCGATTGTAACGATCACACCGCAGTCCGGCCAGATTGAAGGGGAATCGAGTGCGACGGCATACGAAGGTGATTCGCTCGATTTTCTTTTCGACGGCACAAATTTTTACATTCAATAAAAAGTTTTCGTTTTGAGCACGCGCAAGAGGCGAGTGCGGCGAAGTACGGCCACCGGCATACCAACGGGGTAACGTGTGGTGAACGAAGGAAGCAAAATGGTAAACACTACTGAATTAAAAAAACTGCGGGAAACCCGGAATTTCGCGCACGCGAAAGCCGTGGAAATTCTCCGCATTGCCAACCCAACCGCGGAACACCGCGCCACGTTTGACAAAGCAATGGCAGACGTGAACCGGTTAAACGCGGAAATCAAATCCAAGGAAGGACGCGGCCGCAACGAATTTGCCACCTATGATGCTGGCGATTCAAAGCGCGATTTCGCTTTCGGCCGTTGGATGCGCTACGGTGCGGATCACATCACGCCAGAGGAAAAACGTTCGCTTGAGTATCGCGACGTTACCGAAGGTGCGCCGATGCTGACACACATCGGGACTTACACCGGCCTGGGCTATTTGGTGCCAACCGGTTTCACGGCAAAAGTGGAGGACGCCCTAAAATATTACTGCCCTTTTCTGGACAGTGACCAATCCGGCGTGACTCTTCTCTCCACGGACACCGGCAACCCTCTTCCGATGCCCACCAGCAACGATACAACCCAAACGGCGACTATCGTTGGTGAGTCCACGCAGGTAAACGAAGATGACATCACCGCGAATCAAATCAATTTCGCGGCCTACAAATTCACTTCTGGCGTAGTGAAGGCCAGCATTGAACTTTTGCAGGACAGCGGAATTGACATTGATGCGTGGTTTTCGGATCGCTTCGCAATCCGTTACGGCCGGGGTATCGAAAGCTACCTCACAACCGGCACGGGTAGCGGCCAGCCAACCGGTATCCTAACGGCAATCGAGGCGTGTGGTGTGTCCCCGATTATCGCGACGGGTGCTAGCTCAAACACCGGCAACTCTGGACAGACCTACGCCAATTCGATTGGTTCCATTGACCTTGTGAACCTTGAACACGGCGTGGACCCGTCCTACCGGAAAAACGCACGTTACATGTTCAATGATACCACGTTGGGTTCGCTCCAATCGTTGCTGGACAAGTACGGCCGTCCTCTGTGGACGCCTAGTATGTCTGACAACGTGCCGGAGAAAATCAACGGGTACCCGTTCGTCATTAACCAGTCCATGCCTTCAATCGCGGCCGCTGCAAACCCGATTGCCTTCGGTGACTTTTCCAAGTACATCGTTCGCAAGGTAAAGGGTTTCTCCGTGCAACGTTTGACAGAACTGTACGCCACCACTGGACAAGTTGGCTTTGTGTCCTTCGCGCGTTTGGACGCAAACCTCTTGGACGCCGGGACGCACCCGCTAAACATTCTGGAAATGCACTCGTAAGAGTGTTTTTCAGAACCTTGGGGATGGGATGGGGTTTCGGTTTCGGCCGGAACCCCGTTTCCGTATAAGGGGATGAAATGGAAACGTTGACTCTAAACACCGCACCACAATTTCCACAACAATTGAAACCCGCGCAGTATGAGAACCCGGACACACGTTTCGATAGATTCCAATTTGACGGCAGGCCGCGGCACATACGAACGGCCGATGGATCGCCGGTGGAGTATTTCACCGGTTCCCGGATGCACTTTGAGCGACGCAAAGCGCAACGATCCCGCCGTTGGATCCCTGAATGGGCTATGAGTGACGAAAAATTCCGGCAAGTCCTGGCGAGGCGTGCGACCACATGGAGTCGAGGCCCATTAGCACCCGTGCCGGAAACCTTCCCGGAACTGCTAAAGATGTGCGCCGAAAAATTGGCACGGTTGAAGGCGAAAAAGTACACCAACCCTCGCCGGTTAGCCTCCGTGATTCCTCACATTGCAAGTTTAGAAAAGTGTGGCGGCTATCTAGAATTCATCACGACAATTGGTTGGCTGTCTTTGCGTACCGGTTACGAAGGCCCGATTATCGCGGAACAAATGGGAATTTCCGCCTATGATGTGCGGACGCAATTGCTACGCCTCAACGAAACCGCGGAAAAACTTGGATTGGTTTTGCACGTCGCGCACCACACGAAGGGACGGCCGCGGAAAGTGGCATCCCTGCTAAAGAAACGTGCCACGATGGGATACTTCAAATTCGATAAACCCCAGGCAATCTATTACGACTTGCAAACGCATCTATTTGTGGAAAAGTGCCGTTCCTTTGCGTGGACATGGCGCGAGATTTCAGAACGGATACACGTTCCGATACAGGGCCTAATGGACGCGCACAAGCGTTTCGCAGACACGGGATACTTGGAACCAACCCGGCCGGATAAGCGGAAGTCTTTGAAGATGGCAACATGGAGGCAACGGGTTGTTAGTCGCCCGCATCCCTATCGCCGTGGCACAAATGCGAAGCAGAAAATATCATTGTTTACCGCGCGTGCGGTGCGGTCAACGGACGGCTATTCTGCGGAAATAGTGGCCCAGGCGCACAAATTACGTGACTCTGGCAAAACTTGGAAGGAAGTAGGCACGGACCTGAAACGGCCGTGGATTGCGTATTATTTCTACAATGTGAACAGGCGGAAAAGGATGGCTGAAAATGCCTGAAAAACCACCTCCCCATGTTGTGATTATGGCCAACGACGTTGAATTCACGCCGCAGACGCCCGAAATAACCCCGGTTTTTAGCCCCTCAGAGCGATCTAAATTCGCCGGTAGGGGTATAGGCGCAGCCTTTTTTCAGTTGGCGGCCAAACGATGCTTGGCCCAAATCCCGAGTGCCGCGCCTCAATTATTCGGCTTCGGCGGTGTATACGCGTTGTGGCACTCAATCAAAAACACGATATTCGACGCCACCAGATGCAAGGCATAGGCGACATAGTGATCCGGTACCTCTGTGGGCGTCGCACCCTGCCCATGACGGCTCGTTCGGTTGGCAAGAGTAGGAAGTCCCGATTCCATCGCGCTGCGCAAACCGGCAAAGTGGCTGGCTAAGTCGGTCGGAAACAAACCGTTGTTGAATAAGATGTCCAACAGCGGCTTTGCTGTGTCCTTCGGTCCATACTGCCATCCTCGGGCGTCGCAAATCGCCTTCATGGTGCTTTCAAAGGCTTTCAAGGCATCGGCGATGGCGTCCTTATTCTCGCCCTTGCGATGATGGTCAAACGCCTGCACGAACTCATCGTTAGGGCCGGTGAAACCAGACTTATGCAACAGTGCCAGCGCCGGTTTCACAGTCTCGGAGTGCAAGAGTTGCGAGTCCACGCGAACTATGCGGCCGTCAACGTATTGGAAGCCAACTCCGTGCTCGAGGAATCGTTCATTCAATTCTTCAATCGCGTCGTCGGCGTCCTGCTGGATCCCTGCGGCGTTGAGTTCGCCCGTAGAAAACCCGCGTATAGCTCGGTCCATCACTCTGAATGACAATTCAATGATGTCCAATGCGCTGTCTGTGTCTGCGGCCAGCAAGTATTCGATGCATTGTTCGTCCGTGTTTTTTGCGGTGACGCCCAAATGCCACAGACCGTTTTCCTTCGCGATAGTTTTCTCAATGAAATTCCACGCTTGCGATGCCGGGGAAGTAGGTGCGTAGGGATTGCTGCTGCTCTTAAACCAGCGGCCCAGTGCTGCTTTCCAAATGTGAACGATTTGAATCCTAAGAGGTAGCGGAATCGTCTGGTACTGATAGATGTCGGTCTTTCCCTGGGACGCTTCCAGCTTCTTGCGCTTCGAATAAAGATCAATGGTTCCCATCGTGCAACCCCACGTTGCTTAATTCTAACAGTAAAGTGATGGTGCATCCACTGTGAGCGGAAAGCAAAAGAGGCTCGAATCGGTAGGCTGCCGACCCGAGCCCGTTTGCTCGCCGTGCCCGTTGCATAACCGATCTGCTTGTGATTTGCGGTTCAGGCAATTCTTTGCCGCTAATACTTTAGTCTGTAGCACAAAAGTATTCACAGGCTGACACTCACCCTTATGAGTGTCATACGAAAAATAGACTCTGCACTGGGCATCGTGCTTGCTGAGAAGCGCCGCGAGCTAGGCCTGTCTCAGGAGGATCTTGGCTTCGAGTGCAGCCTGCACCGAACATACATCAGCCAGATTGAGCGAGGGCTAAAATCACCGACGGTCAGGGTGTTATTTGTCCTAGCCACTGCGCTCAAGACGAAGCCGTCCAACCTGCTACGCCGAGTGGAGGCCCGATTCTGATGCCTCACTCAGCTGAAGACTTTTTGGCCAAGTTAAACGTGAAATTTGATTGCGGCTTCGATTTGAGCACCCTTCAGGTCGTTGAATCCGTCGTCGCAACGAATAATGAATTGGCTCGTTTACCTTTATCGCTATGGCGTGCTATCGATCTAAAATCTGTGGGCTCCATCGTCGGTGCATATTTAGGGCAAGCTATTGCTCTGGTTTCGGGAGCAATAGTCAATCCTATCGAGAAGGGGCATCCAGACGTCCTGCCGCCTTCTGCTAAGGGAGCGAGCGAAGCCACCCTGAGGAACTATCCTGAAGGATTGGAGATCAAAGGGACCTGCGGAAACGTCACGACCGGAAAGGATCTTTCTCCCGGCGACAATCGTTGCCCACATTTAGTTAGCGTTACCTGGCAGGCTCACCATCAAGAAGTCACGCAGTTGCCTGCGATTATCTGGGACTTTCACGCATTGGATGGTGGTCATGCAGCGCCCTTTATCACCGCGGGGTTTTATAGCAGTCAATTAAGCCGGTCCGATTGGGGTGAGATCTCCGGAACCACAGGTCGTAATACAAAAGTGAGTGGAATGAAAGTGTCCGGGAAGGACAAAATGGCCAGCGGAGCCGTGTTCCTCATCAATGAACCGAAATACCGTGAAGCCTACGCTGATCTCCTGGGGGACTTTGGATGTTTAGAAGCTCTTAAGCTGAACCAGAATCTAAAATAGAGCAAACTGCGACGCTGTCTCGTTCATCGATACTTGCCCAAGCTCCAGTTGAATTAAATGCTTACCGACAATCGAAGAAAAGAGAGGAGGCACACACTCTCCGATGACATCTCGCACGAGGGTGTCAGGAATAGTCGGACCATTCTGCTCTGTGCTCCAAACAAACGTATCCGGGTCGATTCCTTGAACTAAAGCGACTTCTAAGCTCGATAGGACCCTATTCTGAACTGGGTGGGCCTTATGGTCTGAGCACACATATGCGGACCTCGTCGTTACCGTAGAAGCCGGTTTGTCCCAAAACATTCTCTTGTATGCTGACGGGAAACCTTTAATCAGTCGCTGCTCTCCAGCGTCGTCTACGGAAGGCCGAGGAAGCGGGTTTCCACAGCCTGCACAGCTCATGGCGTCCTGCTCATTCTCAAGCAGGCATTCACTACACGTGAGGTTGTCTAGGGCAGAGCGACCCTCGGGTGTTTTAACCATCCACGAGTAAAGTTCGGGTCGCCAAACGGGAACTCGGTGCAGAGGATGATCAGAGCATTTCGCTGTCTGCCGCTTCTTACTATCCAGCGGGGGAAGATGAGCGATGACGTCTCTCAAAGTTGCCCACCTTTTCTTGCCTTGACCCCCCGTTTGGGAATGCGACGGAGGAGGTAAATAGCTCTGCGCCTTTTCGCCGCCTTTTCTAAAAATTCCGACGGTGCGCAACCGCGTCTGCGGAAGGCCATAATTCGCAAGTTGGACTTGTTCGAACCTACCGCCGTAGCCAAGGGACTCCAGCCTTGATTCGATTATTCGGCACAAAAGCTCAGAAGACCCATCTTCTGTCATTTCGTATGTATTCATCATCCGACAGACATTTTCAAAGAAAAACCATCGCGGCCGCAATTCGTCTACTAGCTTGATGGCCGGAATATAAAGCTGGTTCCGAGGATCAATTTTCGGGCGGTACCCACTTTGTCGTGAGCGCAGCAGCGTTCCGATCCCATTTTTTGACATGCCTTGACAAGGCGGTGTAGCCGACAAAAGGAAAAGTTCAGGATCCTTGGCTACTTCTGCTAGGCGCACGCGAATACATTCAGAGATCTCGGCGACGCTGACTTCTACGTCGGCCGTCAAAACCTCAGCTCTCGAGAAATTGCGGCGAGCCACGATAGCGCGTTGCGGTTCCTTCTCAACTAGAAGCAGCGGTAAAAGCCCAGCAGCTTCAAATCCTTTGTCCCCAAAGCCTGCTCCCGAAAAAACACTAGCTAGCGTGTACAGGTTTCACCCCTATACGATCCGAACTATCGAATACTATAGTCCGCACCGATTGTCAACAGGCGTTAAGAAAAAAGAAATTGCGTCAGCTTTGTTCCTACCAGTTCGGGCTTTCGTGACTCACATTCCCAAATTACCTCGACTTGCCAGCCGTCCTTCCATAGTTGCGCCAAGTTTCTTTTGTCGCGCATTTGATTCCTTCTAAATTTTCGAATCCAGAAAGCTTGATTGGTTCCAGGTGTGGTAGACCGCGTACATCCTTTGTGCCGATGCCAAAAGCAACCGTTGACCATGACGATCTTATGCGATTTTCGGAATACAATATCTGGCTTGCCAGGCAACGACTTGACGTTGGTTTGAAAGCGTAATCCGAGACTGCGAATAATGGCGCGAACGATTCTCTCCGGTTCGGTGTCGCGCTGTCGGACTGCGGCCATTCGCGCGCTGTGGGGAGAGTGTTCAAGCACCGAAGAAATGATACTTTCTTACACCTGTATGTCAATCCTTGCCGAAGGGGGTTCGGCTAACGCTGAAAAAGCAAAAGGCCCGAATCATTTCGAGCCGGGCCTCTGTGCCGTCGGATTGGAAGCGAGCGTTCATTTTGCTGACCATTTACTGACCTATCAAAACGCACCTATCACAGAATCCGCATAAATATTGGGGTTTTTGGGGTGAGCGACGGGGTTTGAACCCGCGACCCTCGGTGCCACAGACCGAAAAGCCGCACCCGCCTACAGTGTTTTCAATAGGTTAGAAGGGTATTGAAGGACCCCAAACGGGGTGATTCGGGCTGGTTCGGCAGTGATCTGTGGAACAAATGTGGAACGTGCCCCACCGAGCCTGTCATTTTGACGATCCAGTGCGTGTGTTAGTCTCGAAGCATACGGGCGACCTGTGACAAGAACTTCACAGTTTCGATGTCGGAGATCCCGTGCTGCTTGCACAACGGCCCCCACTTCGTAATCAATGCTTGAAGCGTCGTGTTTTGATTCATCGTGGACTCCTGCCCGTATTATCTCTTGCGTCGTGCGGGGAAACCAATGGTACTTTCCGGCTAGGCCTTCGCGTCTGTTACCCGTGCTTCGTGTCTCATCGGAACGGTGTGTGGGAGGGGAGCCGCGGGGGGTGCGGGATCTGGCGGAACGATGTCGCGCGCTATTCTGCCCGTCATCACACCGTCTTCGTTCATTGTTTCGCACCGAACCTCACGCATCCCGTAACCGTAGTAGGCGGTCCGCAGGAAGTCTTGGCGAACCAAGAGTGTCGCCATCACTGAGTCACAGCCCGATGCGTCGCTCTCTGGTGGGGTGAGCTGAATCACGAGCGTCGAGTTGTTTGCACCGACTGCGTAGAAGAAGATGCCGAGGTCTTCGTTCGACAGCGATTGTGCCCAGGCTTGACGCGCGTCGATCTTCGCTTCGATGTGTGTCGCTCCGGATTGCGCTCCCCAGAAACACGCAGTAGCGATCAAGATCCATGAAAAGAAGTTTTGCATCACGCCACCTCTGACTTTTTGTCTGCAATCCGGTTGCCACGCAGGAGACGTTGCCGCTCCAAGTATTCCTCTGACGTCGTGTTTGCGCGAGATTACTTTCTTATTTCCACCTGTTCAACTTTTGCGGGACCGCCCAACTTTTTCGCGAACTTCTGGGCTTCAACACGATTTGCGAACATACGCGCCTTCGACCTGTCCGGAGTCCATTCCTCATCTTCGGACACAAAGTAAAAGAGAAAGCCTCCCTCTTCGTAAGTTCTGTTGACGACGTATTTCAGGTAAAGCTTCTTCATCACGCACACTCCATTGCAGCCGCTTCCTGCCGTTGCGGCGCCGCGCGGTGCAACTCATTGCCCCACCTTCTTCGCGTTCTGAACGAATTCTTCGATGGCTTTGCGCATAAGCCAGCCCACCGGGCGTTCCTTTTGTTTGCCGATGGCTTTCAGAGAGGTGAGCGTCTTCTTGTCTATCCAGATCGAGAATCTCTGTAGCATAGCCTAAGCGTACCATGTATTACCTGGGAATCCAAGAGGTTGTCGTCCAGGGAACCGCGCCTATGGCACCGTGCCGCGGCGGAAAAGGGCCGCCAGGCGATCATGCGGCAATTCTGGG
This sequence comes from uncultured Acidobacteriaceae bacterium, assembly GCA_963837915.1. GTDB lineage: Bacteria > Acidobacteriota > Terriglobia > Terriglobales > Acidobacteriaceae > DASRAA01. The sequence continues at coordinate 41,893 of CAWIPZ010000035.1, read as the reverse complement.
GTCTGAGGCCTGCGCCCGCCTACGGGCCTCCGAGGGGTCTGGACTGGTTCATTGTAGACCGATAGAGACGATCATAGACCGTAATAGATTACACTTGCCAACACCAGTTGATTCGCAGTATGCTGCTCGAATCAACATCACCGCGGCAACCGCGGGGAGGATTCGACAGTGTGTGCAGCAAAGAACACGGATAAAAACGCGGATGAGAAACGCACGATGGGCATTCAGCTTACTGAGGACCAAATCCAGCGGTTGAAAGCCTACTGTCACGAAGAAGACCGGTCGATCGCGTGGTTTGTTCGTTTGGCGGTCAACGAGTGGCTCGACAAGAAAGACAGGGAGCGCAGCGCGAATCCGCTAACGCCCCCGGCGAAGCGAGGCGCGTGAAACTATGTCTTCCAAATCTTTCATGCTCGACCTTCAGTTTCTCCGCGATAGCAGACAGGTTGATCGCAGGAACTAATGTCATCTGGCACCCGAACTCGCGCACGCAAGCCGGCCCCGCAACCGGCTTCCGTGGGGGTGTCCCGTGGCTAACGACACGCGCGATAGCTACGGCCCGCTGCGTCGCGCCGAGATGTATTCCGGAAGCGATCATTTCATGCGTGGGCATCAGACCATGAAGGTCGCCATGAAGCCGCGAGAGACGCCGGAGTGGACGAAGACCGACGCGGGAATTCGAGCCGTGTTGTTGCGATCACACCCGAAGCTCCGCGAAGACAGCAGCGTTGGGCGCACACACGCGAAGCGCGCAGGTGTGTGGGCTCGCTTCATTCAGCTCTATTGGCGGGATGAGCGAAGGACGCTCTTGCACATCGCGCAGGACATGGGAATGTCCCTAGAGGCCGCGAAGAGCCTCCGTACCAGAATCGTGCGCGCGGGCCAGGGCGTTCGTTGTGATGGCTGCGGCGCCCGTCGTAGAGCCTCTAGGGCGAATCCGTGATGTAGGTACAGGGCTTACACCCAAAAATTATCAGTCGTGGGGCAACTAAAACATCTCTTAGGGAGATGATGTGCCACGGAATCACGGAGTTGCAGCTAAAATCTTCAAAGGTGATGCAACTAAAACATCTATTAGGGAGCCTCTACGGAGCGCAACCCACTGCGTAATCATCGGCTTACGTGGCGTTTTAATTGGCCGTGCTACACTCGGAACATCTTTGGGCGATGCAATACGATCGCCGCCGCGCCGACGCAGCGTGTAACCTTTCGTTACATACGGACGTTCTGAGCCAGATAACAAAGCCAGATACGGAAATCAAGCACCCTACTGGACATCTTTGGGCGAGGTAATATGATCGCCGCCGCGCACAGCGCGACCCTTTTAGCAGTACAAGTTCTATCGCCGGAACGAGAGCCGACGATGGATCAGCAAAGCAAACCCCGCTATCACGGTGGGCCGGCAACGGCCCACTTCCTCTTCCTGAGGTGAAAGCCTCCGAATCTTCAACCTGAACTTTGTAGCGAAGATTTTCATGTGCCCGAATTTTCTTTTGCGCGCAGGAAAATGTTGATGGAGCATTGCAAATTTTGGAGGCAGCGATGGCATTGAATAATTTGGATCAGCAAATCGATTCGAAGATGAAGCAACTTGGAGTTTCGCGCGATTTCGTGGCGATGCTCGCCGGGTGTTCTAGAACGCTGCTTGCGAACGCTTGCCGCGGAATCGACACGCTGGGCTCCGAGCGCGGCCTAAAGGTTTGGGGAATTTTGGGTGAGTTGGAAATGCTCAAGAACTTGGCGGAACCGTTTCCGATTTCATTCGGCAACATCACCATCATCCAAAACTTGTTGAGCCGGCTGCGCGATGGTGACGAGTTTCCGCGTCTGGGATCACGCACGCAAGAGACCGGTGTGACGGAACAACTTCAGGGAGGCGCGCGATGAGCACCAACAAGCAAACTGAATTGCAAGAGGTAGCTGGCGCATTAGATGGCATCGCATCCGGCATCAGCGACCACGACCTTTCGGAAGTGGCGGCTGCGATCAAGACCATCGACATCCAGCAACTCGCGGACGCCATCAGCGACGGTAATTACCGCGAGAAATCTTTGTCGGTCGCGATCACGACTGCGGGGAAAGAGATCGCAGGCGGTTTGAAAGACCTTGCCGCGTCGATCCGTGAGATGCGCGGAGTGGCGGCATGAACGCATCGGGTTTGTGCGAATGTGGTTGCGGAGGTCTCGCGCCTATCGCGGCCAAGACCGATAAAAGGCATGGCAGTGTAAAGGGTCAGCTGCAGTCATTCATCAATGGGCACAACAGGCGCGGTAAGCGCGGTCAGCGCAAAGATTCGAATGACGTTCGTCATTGTCTGGACGGAACAAGCGTTATCATTCTGGAGCGAAGGGGCGACTCTCCTCTCGAATGCGTCATTAATACCACCGATTACGACAAGGTAAAAACTTTCTACTGGGTAGCTAGAAGGAGCAAAAGAACTTTCTACGCGTATGCAACTCAAACGGACGGAAGCCGCGTAGCGATGCATAGGCTTCTTTTGCCAGATTGCGAAGAACCAGATCACCTCGATCACAACGGATTAAACAATCGCCGATTATTGAATCTTCGTCCCGCGACGCATTTGGAAAACAGACTTAATCAGCAAAAACATAAGAACGGAACAACGTCTCGATTCATCGGGGTTTGTTGGAACAAGCCCGCACGCAAATACCAAGCATCAATTAGCGTGAACGGAGTGGATATCGCTCTCGGGTATTTTGAATCGGAAGAAGCTGCCGCGAGAATTCGGGACGAAGCCGCCAAGAAGTATCGCGGTGAATTCGCCTGTTTGAATTTCCCTGAAACGATCGCAGCGTAACAGCCGCATGGCGGCAATTAACTTAACGACAACCCATTAAAGGAGGTGGCACGAGATCTAAAATTTCGCAGTCGGAGAGCAGCGCATGAAGATCGGACAGATCGTTAGTTACAACGCAGCAAGAGGCTTTGGTTTTATTCGGGCCTTCGATGCTCCAGTTCATACCTCAGATCATTTTTTCCACATCGGTGTTGTTGAGAATCGGATGTCTCTTCAGGTCAACGACATCGTTGTTTTCGATACAGTTCCCAGTACGCACAAGGCCGGCCGCGAAGATGCCGTGAATGTCCGTTTGAAGCGCGATGAAGTTTCACCCGTGCCAGCGCCGGAGGTGAAACTGTGAGCGCCCTAGCCATTGTGCAGAACCGGGACTTCCCAGATCTAGCTCCGTCGTTCCCGCAGGAACTCAAGAACCTCAATCGCTGGATCGTTCGAACTGCCGACAAGGTGCCACATAGTGCTTTCGAAGGCGATGAAAACCTAGGCCCCATCGATCCGCACGATCAGCAGTATCAGGCTGATTATGACACAGCAATGGGTGCGCTGAATCAAACGACACTGTTCTCAGGTGCGGGTTTCGTGTTCAACTACGCCGACGGTTTGACCGGCACGGACTTCGATCACTGTGTAAACCTGGAAACCCTCGAAATCCGAGCGGACGTATCAGAGATCATTGCAAAGATGAACTCCTACGCTGAATTCAGCCCCTCGCGCACGGGTGTCCATGTAATCACGAAGGGTTGGCAGTTCCCGTGGGATGGAACGAAAGGAGGACAACAGGGATCGAAGGTCGGCAATGCCGAGATGTATTCCGGTAAACGCTACTTCACGGTGACGGGCCATCATGTGCCGGGAACACCGACGACCGTTAATCAGGCCGATCTAGGTTGGCTTTACGAGCGCGTCGTTACGAATCGCGAATTCTTCGTAGCTAATAAGAAAACCGCGCCCGGTTCTCAATCTGCGGAAGGTTGCATCGTCACGGCGAAAAATCCGAGCCTGATTACAACACCCTACAACGTGCTGATGAATGGGACGATTCTTCGCAGCAAAGACACGACCCATTCGACTGATTTTGCAATCGAGGATGATGCCCAAATACGTGAATACGAATCCCAGAATTCTGCTGATTATGCGCTCCTAGCTCTTATCAGGGAACGTATGCCGACAGATGACGCGGAAGCGATCAAGCAGGAATTCCTGCTCTCGCCTTTGGGTCAACGGCGGAAAGCGACGACGGGCACGTACGTGGATCGCAGCATAGCGAAGCTGCTGAAGAGTCCGCGTAAGCTGCGGATCGAGTTGCATGACGAAGATGCGGATGGCGATACGGCCGGCGTGGCGATTGACCGTCCGAAACTATTGACTGAGGTGGGCAACGGTCGAAGACTGATCGAAACTTACGGCCGCAACATTCGCTATTGTCCCGAGGACGATTGCTGGTTGTACTTCGGCGGAAAAGTGTGGCTGAAGGACAAAAGAACCGTTCACGTTCACGATTTGATGAAGCGCGTTTTGATTCAGATGCAACAAGAGGCGTCTGCGTTCTCGTCTTCGGTCGATCCAGCCCTCATGGACAAGCTGAATCGAGATCTGTCACCGAAGAAGGTCAACGTACCGTTGACCGCTGAAGAACTCGAAGAAGCGAAGAAGAATGGTTCACGGGCGAAATCGAAGAAGCTTGAGTCGACTCTGTCCGCGGAGGAATGGCAATTCGTCGAAAATTACAAGACGGCAGAAGCGTTCAAGGACTGGGCGAAACAGAGCGAATCAAATCAAAAGATCAGCGGCTCAGTGAACCAAGCCAAATCCGAGCCCGGTGTGTCCATCGCGAAATCGGCATTGGACACAAATACTCTGGTTTGCAACGTTGAGAACGGCGCGTTCCGGTTCGATCCTGAACGCGGCAGCACGTCTTTCGGCAAACATCAGAGAGATGACTTTGGAACGAAGATGATGCCAGTGACGTACGATCCGATTGCTGATTGTCCGCAGTTCAAGGCGTTCATTTCTTGGATGTTTCCGGAGAAGGGTGTTCAGGACTACGTGCAAACGTATCTCGGGCTGTGCCTGTCGGGGCTCATCGTGCGCAAGATCCTGATCCTTTACGGAGAGGGCGCCAACGGTAAGTCCACGCTGATGAAGGTGCTCTACCACATGTTCGGCGAAGCCCTGGACAGGTCCGGAAGCCTCGTCGGTCAAGCGTACAGCCAACCCGTAGCGTTCTCGACGTTCACAGTAAGCCGGGAAGAAACGGCCGGCGCCGCCCGAGCCGATCTGATGCCACTGAAGGGCGCGCGTCTAATCACCGCCAGCGAAAGCAACAAGGCGAGCGGCAAGTATCAAGCCAAACTGGATATGGCTAGGCTGAAGGAAATGACCGGCGGCGATCCTACCGTTACCCGCGGGCTCTACCAGGCCGAACAAACGAGGTTCGTCAACCAGGGCAAAATCATCCTTCAGACGAATAATATTCCGGCGATTAACGATGACTCAGATGGCGCCTGGGACCGTTTGGAGTTGCTGTCGTGCAAAAGCAGGATCGAGGAGAAGGACCAAGACAAGCAGCTGGCCGAGAAGTTGATCTCAGAATCATCCGGCATTCTTAATTGGCTGTTGGAAGGGCTGATGATGTACTTCCGACAGGGCCTAGTTGAGACGGAAAGCATGGAAGCCGACACGGAGGCGTACCGAGGCTCTGAGAACCACATGGCCCGGTTCGTAGACGAAGAGTGTGACGTCGTAGACCAGGAAACCGTCCGAACGCCCACGAGCACGGTCTACAGGCGATATACATGCTGGTGCTCAGAGAACGGGGAGACTGCTGAGTCACAAAAGGCGCTGACGCAGTATCTTCAACGAAAACACAAGATCGAGTCTAAGCACATGCGCGATGGCTACTTTCTGTGCAAAATCCAGATCAAAGCCGCAATTCAACAGGCCGGGCAGCCTAAGACCTGAAATTAGCGGTGTGATGGATGTGACGCATGTGACGCGTTCTCTCTATTGTTACCCCTATACGGATAGGGTCACGGGAGTACATACACACGCACGACCATTTCCTTGAGGTAAACAATAGGCAAAAAGCATCACATCCATCACATCCATCACAGAATTTTAGCCGATTCGTGGTTAAAGCCGGTTTGGCGCAGCTTGCGAGAGTTGTAGCGCCAAACTTCAAAACGGACAGAAACTCCGCTAACACGCTTAACTTCTGCATCTGTTCGCACGCGATGAAAATTTCAGATTGTAGAGGTGATTTATGGGCTACCCGCATTTGACACCTGGCCGAAGGCTGTTCCTGTTCCTCATGGACGGCGGTGGCAGCCGCACGCTGACCGAAATAAGCCGCCGTAACGCAGACGGCCGACTCCTCGTCCGTGGCCGCAAGGAGCTCGGAGATCTGATCGCTGAGGAGGAAGGCCGCGACGCAGACTCCCAGCGCCCCGTCACGCGAATTGTCATCACCACGAGGGGTTGGGCAGCAGCCGCCGAACTACGTCCCGGCTGGACGCCCCTACGCCGCCCGCTCCACGCCTTAAAAAAGGAGTTACACGAGCGCCAGATGGAGAAAGACCCTTGGGCGTGCCAGTTCATTGAATTCGAAAAGAAGGCTGGATTGTTGGCCACTCTCAAAGCGACCGGATGGATTCGGCGCCCGACGAAAGGTTGGGTAGCTAAAAAGAACGCCGAGATCCGAGCCAAGGGTGGTTTTGGAAGTGCTGGCGCTTACCGGCCGCCGGCCGAATATATTCAGGATGAAGATCGCCACGAGAACCGCGAGCCCACGCGGAAGATGAGACCCCGCGGCCGACCGTTTCCAAGGACGAATTCGGTACCTACGCCGATGCCTGGACCGGTCTCCGCACCGTGTCCGTCCGCGCCGATCGGCACCGCGCCAATGCCGCCCCAGACCCGCCCGACGCAGCCAGCGCGGACGTTTGCAGACGACTTGAGAGAAATCCAAGACCGCCAACTCATAAGCTTCAGGGAGCAGCCCAGAGGTTTCAGCAATGACCCGAAACCAGTAGACGTCGCAGACAATGCGCGGATCATCGAATTGTTTCACAAAACTGATTATGCCGGTGAGCTACTAGCCAACGGGAACATCCTGTACGATGGCGTGGAAATGACTCCAAAACGATGGAAGCGAGAGCGATTCAAGCAGGCGGGCTAAAAGAGAAGGGCGGCACGCGAACGCCACGCGGCCAGTGCGCCAAAAAGGTTCGTTTCTCACGCAGTCCGGGCAAACAAAAAGCCCGCCAAATCGAAAGGACTTAGCGGGCCTATTCGAAAGACGTTTATATCGCGGTCCGAACAAGACGCCGAACCGAGAAATCGGAGATCCCGAGTGCGCGGCCGATAGCGCGTGCGGATTGGCCCGACGCCTTCAGCCGGATCACTTCTGCCTTGTGCGTCGTGATGCGGGCAGGACGCCCAAGAATCTTACCGGACGCTTTGACCCTAGCGAGACCCGCGCGTGTGCGCTCCGATCGTTTCACGCGCTCTTGTTTTGCCAACGTAGCCATGATCGCAATGACCGCATCTTTGAATACACCGCATGAGTCGAAGTATGGCTCCGTGAACGAGCGAAAGCCAACACCGTAATCTTCAAGCCGGCTCAGATGTTGCAACGTCTGGTACACACCTTCGCGCGATAACCGGTCCAGCGCCCAGAACAACACTAAGTCGAACTTGCGTTGGCTCGCATCCTTGAACATGCGCTGGAACTCAACGCGGTCGCTTTTCGAGCCGGATTCGTAATCGCAGTATTCGTGGACGATCTGCCAATCCTGTTTCGCGGCGAAGCCCCGAAGTTGTACTGCCTGATTCTCTGTCTCTTGCTTATCAGTGCTGACCCGCAGATAAAGAGCGATTTTCATGGTTTCACCTTTTTCGGCCGGCCGCCCTTACGTCCATTGATTCGGGCAGCTTCGGCCTTTGCTTTGCTGGTTGAACTTCCTCCGCGCTTTCCGGTTCGTTGGAAGAACGCGAGCGTAAAAGTCTTCATCCTACCCATTATCTCAAGGGCCTTGGGTGTTGTCAAGTGAAATCATATTGCCGGTGAAGAATAGTCGCGCCAACGCACGCAATTGGTCTCGCAAGGAAACCCTCGGGGCAGGGATTTGGAAGGTTTCAACTCGAACGGCGTTTTTAGGCGCGTCCCAAGTATCGGCGGTTTGTGCTCTACGGTTGAGGTCTTGCCGCTGATCGTTCACTGCTCTCTATGGTTGCGTTCGCGTCGTGTCTTTCCGTCTTGATCCTCGTTTGGGAGCCATACGTCCAACCCCTTTTCGAATCGCTCCCGACCCGAGGCTCCCATGAAAATCGATCGCATTCGTTCAACTGTATGAAAAAACAAAAAACAAATATTTTTCTACGACTTCGTGACCCCACCCGGGGGTATTCTCCGTTTTAGGTACCATTCGCAGGCGAATTCGCGGAAAAAAATTCTGGGGAAAGTTTATAGCGGCATCAGTCGCTCCGCTTCGGACCATCGGCTACCCGGTTGGCGCGGTAGCAGGAAAAGTGGAGTACTAGCCCGGAAGCTGTGAAGAAACCCTCTGAATTTCCATCTTGCAAAAAAAGAAGTCTGCCTTAAGCTCGCGGCATGAGCCAAGAAAATCCGATCAGCAAGCAGCCTCTGATTCGCCACGTAAACAGACAGCAGATGAGTTGGCGGGCCGTGGATGTAGAACACCTCATCAGCGAAGACCATCCAGCGAGAGCCATTTGGACATTGGTAGGGCGCCTGAACCTGAGCGCCTTTTATCAAGCCATCGAGAGCAGCACGGAGGAAGGGGGGCGGCCGGCGATCGATCCGCAACTGCTGATCAGTATGTGGGTGTATGCCTATAGCCAGGGGATTGGTTCGGCACGAGAAGTGGCGCGGCGCTGTGAGTACGATCCGGCCTTCCAGTGGCTGACGGGATTGCAGGAAGTGAACTACCACACGCTGGCGGACTTCCGTGTCGAGAAGCAGCAGGAGCTCGATGCACTGTTCACGCAGGTGTTGGGAGCGCTCAGCAAAGAAGGACTGATTACGCTGGAGCAAGTGATGCAAGACGGCACGAAGATTAAGGCCCTGGCGAGCAGTAGAAGTTATCTCCAGGAGGAGACGATTCGCGAGCATCTGGAGAAAGCGCGACGGCGCGTAGCGGAGATGGGTGATCCCAGGAACGAGGAGAGCAGTTCGAAAGTAAAGCAAGCCCGGGTGCGCGCGCGACGCGAGCAACAAGAACGGTTGGAGGGTGCGCTGGAAGAGTTAAAGAAGTGGCAGGCACGCAAGAGCGGAGAAAAGGCCAAGAGGGAGACACGGGTAAGCACCAGCGATCCGCAAGCGCGGGTGATGAAGCATCCTGATAAGGGATTCGCGCTCAGCTACAACGCGCAGATTTCCACCGATGTAGCGCATGGATTGATTGTGGGAGTGGCGGTGACACAGGAGGCCAACGACATGGCACAGTTATTGCCGGCGGTGGACCGCGTGGAGCAACGGCTGGAGAAAAGGCCTCAACAGATGGTGGCCGACAGCGGTTACACCACACGAGAGAATATCGAGAAGATGGCCGGGCGAGGGGTCGATTTTTTGGGGACCATGCGACACGAAGATGTGCCGCGTGGCGCGAACCTCGGGAACCGGTTTCCACCGAGCGCATTCCTCTATCAGCCGGAGAGGAACCGGTGTATTTGTCCAGAGGGCAAAGTCCTGCTTCCGCAGGCACGACGCAAGGTAGGAGCAGGGATGACTTACCACCTCTACGAAGCCCGGTTGGAGGATTGCCGAAGCTGCCAGAGCGGATCAAGGAAGTAAGGTGATTCCACGAAACAAAATAGCATTACCGGCTGGCGAGGGGACCGGGGGGTCGCGGACCGCAACTTACCTAAGTGCCGCGCGGTTCAGTTGATTCTCAGACTCTTTAAAAGCCTGGCGAAACGAGTGGCGCCCAACGAAGCACTATCCATTAAGGCATTATCGAGTTCGTCCGGATCCGCCTCCCCGGCCCATTTGCCGTAACCGAGGTGGCTAACGGTCTTGCGGAGGCGATCGGCGAGCAGCGTGGCAACCGCCCTGTAGAACCGAGCTGCAAAAGCGGCATCCTGGCCCAGCTTATTTGTCAGCGTGAGCCGTGGTATCACTAGCAGATGCGAGTCCTGAGCTGCTATGACCGAAGCGGAAGGAGGCCGAGAGTCGACGAAGGAAATCTCTCCCACGATCTCGCCGGCGAGTAAGGACGCGATCTCCTTGTTATCGATCGCCTTGACGAACACCGAAAGTCGACCGTCGAGCACCACATAGACGCATTCAATGGGACGGCCCTCATGAATGAGAACGGTGCCAGACGGTACATACTCTGTAGTTCCGTGTTGGCCGAGCCATTCCATGTCCGCGTCGTCGAGGATGCCCATTAGATACAGCGCTTTTCTCATCAGTTCGTTCTCCGAACGTTCACAAGTGATCGCAAAGGGTTCAAGCGAGCTGGCGCTTAGCTAACTCCCGAAACAAACCTTTCTGGTTGACTAGCTCGTGGTGAGCACCGCATTGCACCACGACGCCCTTCTCCATCACCAGAATACGATCGGCATTGATGATTGTGCTAAGACGATGCGCGATGACAATGCGGGTCACCTGCAAGGCGTCTAAGCTCGAACTTACGATCGACTGGGTCTGATTATCGAGAGAGCTGGTCGCCTCATCGAACAATAGAATGCGCGGCTTTTTGACAATCGCACGAGCGATAAACAAGCGCTGCCGCTGGCCGCCAGAGAGGTTACCACCTCCTTCGCTGATGACCGTGTGCATACCCATCGGCATCTCGCTGATGTCCTGCTCGAGCCCGGCCATCCGGGCCGCTTGCCAAGCATCCTCGAGAGTGAGTGCAGCCGAGCCAACGATATTGTGGAATACCGTGCCGCTAATAAGGCGCGCGTTCTGTATCACGACGCCCATCTGCTGCCGCACCGCCTGGATGTCTAGACCCGCAAGGTCTTGCCCATCGTAATAGATCGCACCCGACTCGGGCTTCTCAAAGCCAACCAACAAGCGCAACAGCGTCGATTTGCCGCTGCCGGAAGGTCCCACGATGGCGACGAATTCGCCCGACTTGACGACGAAGGAGAGGTCACGCAGCACGAAAGGCATGTTTGGGTGGTAACGAAAGTTCAAATGATTGATCTCGAGCAAACCCGTCAGGTCTCCCGGAAGCCTTTGTCTATCGTCGACTTCCGGCAGAGTCTCAAAAATCGGAGCGGCGCGCTCGTAAAGCGGAACAATTCCCAGCACAGACTCGATCGTAGAGTTGAGCTGAAGAGCGGCCGACTGGAATTGAATGTATGCAGCCAAAAAGGCGAGAAAGGCACCGGTGGTAAATTCGCGGAGAAGAGGTTGGCCCATCAGGTGCGCGGCGTAACTGAAAATCAGGGCCAGACTTATCACGGGAAAAGTGGAGTTGAATACAGTGAGCGCGTTCGATACGCCGCGAGCGCGTATCGACATTTCTTTCTGGGCTGAAAACTCACGGGCCCATGCGGCGAAAGCTCGCGACTCCGTTCCGGAAACTCGCAATTTCGCAATGTTGTCAATGAATTCCAACAGTTTTCCGGAGATGCGCCCGCGAAAACGAAAAATCTGGCGCTGAAAGCGGAGTTGAAAATACGCACTAATCGTGGAGACAGAAAACGCGATAAACATCAGGCCGGTCGCAATGAGTGCCAGCCGCGAGTTGTAGTAGAACAGCAGCAAGAAGCTGAAGATCGAAAACACTCCGGAAAGTATCGAGAAAAGGGCGGTCCCCGTCAGCGTTCGAAGGACGTATTCAATCCCCAAGCTGCGATCGGCCAGATCTCCCGAAGTGTAGCGACGGAAGAAGGGTGCGGGCAGTCGCAGCAAGCGATCCCAGAGGGCTGCTTGAAGAGAGGCGTCGAGCTTCCCCTGCAACCGCAGTGCTGCGAAGCTGCGGGTGAGAGCAAACATCGATGTGGCGAGAGCCGAGACGATCAGCAGACCGGCGATTTCCAGCAACTGACCGCGCTCTGCGTTGGGAATGATCGAGTCAAAGATGATCCCCGTGGCAATCGGGAAAACCATCCCGAGCAGCCCGCCGCCAGCGCCCATGAGCACAATCGTGATGAGCTCACGCTTCGAGTCCTGCATTCCAAAGGCCAGCAATTCCCAAACCGAAAGCTTCCGGTTCGGGAGCGGTCGGTAGAAGGAGTACGCGAAGCCGTTGAGTGTCAGTGCCGTCGAGGCAGTGACAGTTTGCTTTTTCTGCTCCACCGGATCGTATAAGTCGTATCCCCTCCTGGAACCCGGCAGTAGCGCCACGGGCCGGTTATCCGAATCGCGAAAGCCGACCAAAGGACCGGCCGCGTCCGTCCACCATTTTCCCTTTAGAGCTACGACTCGGTAACGCAGTGCTGAAGCCTTCGCAATGTTCGCGACGGGTTCCTTCAGTTTGACTCCGCTGCGCATGTCCGCAGGGGGAACAATCCGCACAGCGAGGAATCTTCCAACCGCCTCGCAGGCCAGCAACGCTGGATCGGTGAGACCCACTTCGTCAAGGGGGAGGAGCGTATCGTCGTTCTCGAGGGGGGCGGCCAGCGTCGATAGCGCGCCTCGCACAACCGCGACGTCGGACTCGGCCTGGGTCAAGAGCCGTTTGCGATCCTTAGCTTCTTGGAGACGGCGTTTGACGATGAGGCATTGCAAAACCGCGCGGTGGAATGTTTGCAGGCCCACCCACTGCGGATCAGCCTTCTCCCATGCCTCCGACTCGATCGCTAGGATCCTGCTGCAACGCTGTGGTTGTAGCCAACCACTCCTGGAGACGGGGAAATATGTTTGACCACCGACGGGATCAACCTCTGGGTTATTGAGGAACAGCGAAGCACCTTGAATATGTTCGGCCCATAGAACGCCTTTTGCCGGAATGAGGGGTTTCGGTTCGGCCGTGACCTCCAGAATGGCCCCAGCTTCGAATTCGGTGAACAATTTCGGCAGCGCCATCGTGGCAGCCGCGGAGAGGCTCAAAATCCAGTCCTCCAATAGACTGAGAGCGCCGAAGCTTATTTCCGGATGGAGTCGCTCGGCCGGCGCGCGGAGTCGGGCCTGAGGAAACCATAATAGCTCGGTACCGGGCGTCGCTGTGGCCAAGATGGCGGTCTCGCTCCCTTCGACCGGACACATCCCGAAGACCGCTTGACCCCTCTCGACGCGCAGGACATGATGCCGGGCGCCCACTGGCGCACCATTTCTGGCGCTTGCAATGAAAATATCGAGTTTACCCGATCGTACAAACCAAACTGATTCCGTCGCATGAATCGAGAATGGCTGATTGGGTTGTGGCTCGAGCACCCTGCCGCTATCGCCTGGTAACGTCGCATCCATACTCAATCCGCTCGGATCAGGGCTGCGTACGGGCCTTCGACGCCGCTAAGGCCTTGGTGAGTTCCCCGTTGTACGACGATCCCACGTTGCAGAACGATGATCTCGTCACAGTCCCGAATCGTGCTCAGGCGATGGGCGACGATAAGGCACGTGCAGCCCCGTCGCCGCAAGTTATCGTCGATTACTTGTTCGGTGTGGGGATCCAGAGCGCCGGTAGCTTCGTCGAGAATCAGGATGCGCGGATTACGCACTAGCGCCCGCGCGATTTCCAGCCGTTGACGTTGTCCGCCGCTGAAGTTCCGGCCACCCTCCTCCACCCAGGAGTCGTAACCGCCGGATCGCTCTGCAATATCATTGTGAATGACGGCGTCTTTTGCGGCCTGGATGATCGTGGGTTCTTCGATCGTGTTGTCCCACATGGTGAGATTGTGTCGGATGGAGCCTTCGAACATGAAAATGTCCTGATCAACGACGGCGAGGGAATCGTTCAGGATGCTGCGGGAAATAGACTGGCGCGGCTTGCCGTCGAATAGGATCTGTCCCGACCATGGTGCGTATAACCCGCTGACGAGTTTTCCAATCGTGGACTTTCCGCTCCCAGAGACCCCCACGAGTGCGACTCGCCCGCCCGGTTTGAGTTTAAAGCTCAGATCTCTGATCAGCGGCTCCTCGAGACGACTGTAGCCGAAGGTAACACCGTCTACTTCCACCCACCCGTCCAGGAGGTGGGCTTTTTCGCCGGGGGAAGCGTTCGACGGCAAGGCAGAATCGAACGAAACGTCGACGGGACAGCGAAGAACGTCGTCCAGCCTGCCTAGGTCGCCCTGAGCTTCTTGTAGCTTGCCACCCAAATCCACAATTCGGCTCACCGGTTCACCGAAGCTTGCTAATAAGCTTTGGAACATGATTAGCATCCCAACCGTTAGAAAGCCATCCAGCACGCGCACACCGCCGAGAGTTAGGACAGCAATGACGTTCAGCGCCGTCAAGAAAGGAGGGAACGCCAACAAAAACTGCGACGACGCCCCCAGTTCCTGTTCGGCGCCGACGACCTTTGCTTGCAATCCTGACCATCGCGCAAAAAAATCCGATTCCGACCCTGTGGCCTTCAAGGTCTCGATCGTTTGCAGGCCGGCCATCGCCGTACCGAGGAGCTTACCGCGCTCCTGAAGGAGCTTGCGGTTGTTGTCGCTGCGCTTGCGCGAGACGTAGCGAAGGGCAAGTAGGTTGACTACCGCGATTGCGATGCTGATCATGGTCAGAGTGGCGTCATATGCGAACATCAGCGCCGCGTACAGGCCGATGAGGAATGTACCCACAATGTTGGTGGCTAGCTCGCCCGAGAGCATCATCGCGACACGATCATTGATCTCGACGCGCGATCCGATTTCACCTCCGAATCGTTGTGCAAAAAACTCCATGGGAAGACGCAGGACGTGCCACAAGAAACCGCTCGACGAAGTGAGCGACAATTTCGTCTCGAGACGGAGGAGGGCATGTTGTTGCAGATACGTACACGTCGCTTTGAAACACGCCGTAATGGCCATCACGAGTAGGAGCGGCCTGAGCCACTTTGTCATCCCGTCTACCAGGACGTTGTCGATATACACCCTCGAGAATGCTGCGATGACGATATTGGGAAGCACCAGCGCAAACGTGGCTAGCACCACGTAAAGGAGCGCCAAGCGGCTGCCGGGCAGCCTTTTCTCAAGCATCTTGAGCAGAGTCCTCTTCTCGCCGCCGGTTTTGAACTCCGCGGTTTTCTCAAACGTCATCACGACGCCGGTGAAGGAGTGATCAAATTCCTCATCGCTGACAACTCGGGGTCCACTGGCGGGATCGTTGAGATAAACCTTTTTACGCCGAAAACCTTCGACGACCAGGAAGTGATCGAAATTCCAGAAGACGATCGCCGGTAGGTGCAGTGTCCGTAGTTCCTCCGGTTCTTTTTTGAATCCCTTTGCCGCCAACCCGTACTGACGGGCGGCCTTTACGACATTGCTGGCCTTGGTGCCATCGCGGGACACTCCGCAAGCGATTCGTAACTCTTCGAGCGGAACGGTCCGGCCGTAATAGCCTAAGATAATCGCCAACGCCGCAGCGCCGCATTCAACGGCTTCCATCTGCAACACGGTAGGAGTTCTAACGCGGGAGAAGAGTCGAAATTTCGACTTATCCAACATGCCTGTTAGGTGGGAGGGCAGAGCGGCTGTCGCCATATTCGATGCCTTCGGTGGAGCTAGCTCAAGCCGAAAGCCCTCCTTAGGGAAGGAAGGACCAAGGTGATGGGCTGCTGCCACCGCGTGACGATTTCGGCCGTACACAGCGTACCGCTGGAGAGGATCAAAGTCGGTCCTCTTGCGGAGGACCACTGATACCCACTGGCGGTCTTCGGATTCTTCTGCATCTCCACATGGACCTCGGTGACGGGCCCGTCGTTTGTGAGGGCTCTCACTAGCACTTCATTTTCGAAGTTACGCATTAACTCCGCGGGGGTGTCAGGGAAGTCCGAGACATAGGTGACCTTGCCTCGGATGAACCCAAACTCCTCGGGCTTGACGGTGGAAGGGGAAATCTCTACATCCATACCCGGTTTAACGTTCTTGGCTTGGGACGCCGGCAGGTATATCAAAATCTGCAGATCCTGGACGTCGGGTTGAATGCTAAGCACCGGATCCCCTGCGGCAACCGTCGCTCCGGGCGACACTTTCAGCTCCAGAACTTCTCCCGCGTACGGGCTGACGACATTCTCGGCGATCTCGAGTTCCTTACTCACCACGCTCACGCTGCGCTCAAGATCCTGAACCCGCAATTGCTTTTCGGCATCACTTTGTAAAACCTGGGCGCGCGCAGAAAACTCATCGGCATCGAGCTCTTTGATATGTGCGCGGGAATTGGCAATCTGGTCCTCGATCGAACTGACGTTCTGCCGAGCCTCGATGGTCTTTTGCTTGGTGACGATTCCGTAGGAGAGCAATTCGTCCTGAACGGCGACCTGCTGTCTGGCAAGTGCCGCCTGTTCTTCCAGGTGGGTAATCTCCCGTTCGGCGTTCGCGCGCTTGCGCTGGATTGTCTGAACCGCGAGGTTCGCTTCATCTTCGAGAAGCGCATGCGATCGAGCTCGCTCGCGCTGGGCTTCGGCCAGCGATTCTTGTGTGCCTTTGAGTTTTTCCAGCATGGCGGGCTGGGCGACTTTTCCCACGACTTGCTGTGCCCTAATTTTGTCACCGGCATCGACACTCAGCCGTACCACGACACCGGAACCCGCTGCTACGACGTTCAAGACACCGCCCCGGCGCACCATGACACCGGGGCCGCTAACTACCGAGGGCAAACGCCCGTGATATCCGTAGAAAACCGCAAGGCCGACTAACGCAAAAACAGCGAATTGGGCAATCCAAGCTTTGGAATCCGTGACCTTCAGAAGTCGATCCAACTCGTCGGGAGACGAGAGGCGATCGAGCGAAACGTCTCGAAAGAGGCGGCTGCTCACGTTAGGCCAGTCCTGCGATTCGTCTTTGAGTGTCAAGCTTAGGGAAAATACAGCTAACTCTAGCTGCGCAAAACCATACTGTCAATTGTCTTATCACCTAGCTCCCTGGAAGCATATTTCGAGATTCCCAGGCGCCAAATGGAAATTCGGCACTGCCCTCAAGGAGCGCAAGACACCGTATGGTGCGCGAAGCGATTGTCGTCTCGGATCGCTTGAATTTCTAACACACAACGTGCTATGAAGCGTGCATCGCGGGACGACTCGGCTCGCTACGAGGATCGACAGAAAGACCACGATCGACTGTAAGCTGGATGTCCGCGGGTTTTTTTCGTTTTGCGGGCATGAGTTTCCGGCTTCCAAGAATACGATACTGCTCCCGGCCAGGGCACGGAGGGCAAGTCGACGCCA
Organism: uncultured Acidobacteriaceae bacterium; assembly: GCA_963837915.1. GTDB lineage: Bacteria > Acidobacteriota > Terriglobia > Terriglobales > Acidobacteriaceae > DASRAA01. Next base: position 24,787 of record CAWIPZ010000035.1, on the reverse strand, counting down.
ACTTGATCAGGACTGCTGGCGTCGCAGGGTCACGCGCGAGCCCATCATTGCAGGTAGGATTGGCGCGTAGGTGGCGCGAAGCGGCATCGCGACAAGGAGCTGGCGGCGCAGCGCGCTCGGCGAACCGCTTAGGAGACTCGAGCGAATCCGGTCGATTGCCCGGCGCGGAACCGGGCGGCCGCATATCTTCTTTCAGAGCATGAGATTTTCCGATTCGAGCGGAACAAGTACTGGAGAGGAACGACAATGGATGTCCGTTTCGAGTGCGGTAGGCAGTTCCCGGACGTGATTCATTCGCCATCGAACGTACATGGTTGATCCAACGTTCGCTGCCGAGTTGCAGAAGCACGCCTACGCTCTCGAGGTCTCGGGATACACAATTATCCCTGCTCAACTGACCGCCCAAGTGACCCAGGACTTGTGCCGAATCGCGGACAGGGCGCTCGAGGAAGTCCGCAATGCGATGAAGCGAGGACTCGAGGTCCCCTTTCAATCAGGTTCGAGGTTTTATGAAGCGGCAAATGCGCTGTACTGCTGGGGCGATTCGGCACTCGACTTGCTCGAACACCCGACCGTCGCCCGCGTGGCGGAATGCCTGATGGGGAGTTACTATCTCAACGATCTTACGGTTTTCTCCGCACTACCCGCGCCGCGGCAAGAAGCGTGCGTGGCAACCTCGTGGCATCGGGACGGCTGCGATCTTGATTCGGCAACTGCGGGGCAGCTCTGGTTCTTTTTCTATTTGGACGACGGAACGGCGGAGAACGGGGCCACATGGATTGTGCCGGGCAGTCACCGAATTCAATCCGCCCGAGAGCCGCGGCTCGACCCTCCGTGGACGTCGCTCGATCTCAATCGATTTCCCTCTCGCATGCAACTCATCGCCAGGGCTGGCGATTTGGCGGTGATCGACGGACGCACCCTGCACACGAGCGGCAGAAACGACACAGAGTGTCCACGGCGTCTCATCAATCTGGGCTTGGTGGGTGAGCGTGCGCGATCGCGCATTCGATCTAACCACTGGGCGATTGCAGGTCCGAGAATTCAGGCTAAGGCAGGGATGGAGCTGCGGCGTTTGCTAGGTGCGGACTTAAGTCACCGCGAACTCGGACACCCGCGCAGCATACTTCCGGAAGGATGGAAGATTGGGTAAGGAGAGCGTGCACTTTGATCCTTTCGACCGCTCCTTTGTTGCGGATCCATATCCTCATTACCGGTTGCTGCGTGAACAACCGGCGGCGTGCTGGTCAGAGGCGCTGCAGGGCTGGCTGATCACGCGGTTCGATGATGTTCTGAAAGTTCTCCGCGAGCACGAGCGTTTTTCGTCCGACGATCGCCGTGCCAAGCAGCCACAGGTGCGTCGCGAGAGTAACCCGCCCGGGCGAAACCTAGTCAGTTCGGACCCTCCCGTCCACACGCGGCTGCGGAAGATTATCAGCAGAGAGTTTACACCAAAAACGATCCTCGCCTGGGAGCCGCGAATTCGCGAGCTCGTGCGGGATATTCTCAACGATCGATTGCGCAGCGGACGTCCGTTCGACGTGATTGGCGATCTCGCCGCGCCCCTTCCGCTGATGGTAATCTCGGAACTCCTGGGAGTTGCGACAGAGCACTGGCGTCAATTCTGGAAGTGGTCCGAAGACGAGATCACGGCGATCACGCCGGAGATGCCACAACAGGAATCCGAACGCCTCAAACGGAGTTCCCGAGAACTGCATGACTATTTTCATGAGGCGGTAGCGCAGGCGCGCACGCGCACGGAGAGAAGCACAAGTTTGCTAGGGTTGCTCGTCAGCGCGGCCGACCAAGAAAACACCATCACAGAAGATGAGCTCGTTGCCTTCGCGGTGCTGCTGCTGCGCGCGGGCAATGCGACGACGACAAACCTCATAGGCAACGGCGTCCTGGCGCTCGCGAGAAACCCCGGACAGGCCGAACTGCTTCGCGCACACCCCGAGATCTCAGAAACCGCCGTCGACGAGTTCCTACGCTATGACGGCCCGGTCCAGAGCGTCTACCGAATTGCTTCGGAGCGGACCAGCATGCACGGTATTACGGTAGATGTGGGTGACCGGGTCTTCGCGGTGCTAGCATCTGCGAACCGCGACGAGAGGAATTTTGACGATCCGGACACACTGCGGCTCGATCGCCAGCCAAATGATCACGTTGCGTTCGGAGCCGGGATCCACTCCTGCATGGGAGCTCGGTTGGCACGCCTCGAGACACGCCTTGCGCTAGAGGGGCTGCTGATGCGTCTTCCGCGGTTGACGTTGGCAGTGGGAGACGGCGAGCTGAAGTTCGCGTCGTCTTGGTCAGTTCGAGCATTGAGCAGTCTCCCTGTCGATCCCTTATTGCACCCCAGGACCCCGTCTGAGACTGCCAGCGCAGCTACTTCCTGAAGACGAGCGGGTTGTGCAACTCGTCATCTAACATGTCACCAACCGTAAGACGGGAGAGCTGTTCTTCGGTAAGGATGCAGCGAACGCCGTTAAACGTCGCTCCATCGGGCATATATTGACAGGTCATCGCGCGTCGCCACTGCGGGCTCATGTTTGCGCCTGCGCCGTGCACGGTCAAGCCGTTATGTACGATTGCACCGCCAGCCTTTAGCTCGACGGGAACCGGCTGAACATTCGCGAGCTCCGGATAACTCTCAAAGAGCCTGCCGACGTCCCCGCCAATGGTCGCATTCCTGTTGTAGGTCGTTATTTTGTGTGAACCCGGCAGATAATAGATACATCCGTTTTGAAGCGTCGCATCGTCAAGAGCAATCCAAACCTGCAGCGAATCGGGCGAGAAAAACGACCAGTTCGGAATGTCCAGGTGAAAAGCCGTGGCGTTGGCCCACGGCGGCTTGAAAAAAGTCTGGTCGTGCCAGACGCGGACGGCAGCGATGCCAGCCAAAGAGCACAGCATGCAGCCGATTCCGGGATCCAGCAGGTAACGGCGGACGGTCTGGTTGACCTTCCACAGATTCACGCGCTGCAGGTTCACCCTGCTTATGTAGCCGTCCTCCTCGTCGAGTTCAGGATTCCTCGCGACTCGACGGTTGCCCATTTGCTGCACGCACTCGATGACCGCGGAACGGAGTTCTCCGAGTTCTTCGCCGCAGAGAAAACCCTCGATACTCAGATAGCCGTTGCGTCGGTAGGTATCGATCTGTCTCGAATCCGTTTGAGTTCGCATTTACTTTTTGCGGACGACGAAATTTTCGATGAACAAATAATCGATCTCGGTCCGTAACAAGGCAAGGATTGCGTCTTCGGGTGTCTCGGCAATCGGCTCGCCGGCAACGTTCAGCGATGTGTTCAACAGGACATATTTCCCCGTTTTATCGCCGAACGCCTGAATCAATTCGTAGAATCTCGGGTTATCCTCTCGCGATACGGTTTGCACACGCGTTGTTCCATCAACATGCGTGATGGCGGGCAGACCTGGATCGAGCACTTTCGCCGATCGCAGCATGACGGGGGACCCGCCTTGGATATCCACATACACTGCGACTTTCGGTTCCAGGATCGAGGCTGCATAAGGCCGAAACGCTTCCCGATGCTTCACTGCACCGCTCAAAATGGCCTTTGTGGCCCGGCTACAAGGACTGGCCAAAATGCTCCGGTTGCCCAGTGCTCGCGGCCCGAATTCGCTCCTGCCCTGGTGCCAGGCGATGATGGAGCCCTTTGCCAATTCAGTCGAAGCACTAGCAATTAAATCGGCGGGGCTGAGCTCTTCGTAGCTAACTGGGAATCGTCTGAGCTGCAAAAGGATCTCGTATTCGGAATACCGATGGCCGTGGTACTCCGTGGTGCGCTCAGGAAACCTTCGCCGAGTCGTGTGCCGATGCAGAGCCAATGCAGCACCGATCGCCGTTCCGTTATCTTCGCAGGATCCGTTCATGTGCACTGTATCGAACAGACCACTGCGAATGAGGTCCTCGTTCGAGACGACGTTCAGTGCCACACCGCCGGAATAGTAGAGGACGCTTGCCAAGGTCCGATTTTTCAGGAGCCCGAGAAGTTCGATCAACACGGACGAGGTCTGAGTTTGAACTACATGAGCGAGGTCCCGATAAGGGACGCTGGAATCCGCCAGCAGACGCATATCAGTCACAAGCCGCCCCAGGTTATCCAGCCATAGGACACGGCCCGACATTCGGCCGTTACCGTACGCCGCCAAGCCCATGACCTTGCCCGCTTGATCGCGCGCTCCAAAACAGATGACCGAACCGCGTTCCCAGACTTGTCCGATGCTGCCGGTCAGAAGCTGAAGCTCGTTTTTATTTCCGCACATGCGATAGATGAGAGAAAGATCCTCGCCGTCGAAAGAATAAGCGGAAACCGTCTCCATTTCTCCGGGAAAAACTTGCGCCTGGGCGGCGACCTTTTCGGGGATGTCGAGCTTCGCCCGATCGCATTCGTGGGTGCCATGCGCGTCGACAACCAACACCAGGCCCGGTTCCAACCCCGAGTAATGAAGCACATACTCGGCGTGCGCCAGATGATGCGGAACCCAGTGAAGTTTCCCGTGAGGCCAAAAAATGTCGTCCTTCATCGACCATGGTGTAGTAGCCGCGAAGGCGTCGATGTCTTCCACAGTGATGTCGGCATGGCGCAGGCAGTAGTTGATGGCTTTGTACACTCCGGTTTGGATCGCGCTGGTGCTGAATTCGAGCGGGAAGCGCTTGATGCGCTGGAGCCGCTCGAGTTGAATCGCAACCTCGACGGTCCCATCTTTAATGAGCGCGACAGCGCCATTGTGGCTGTTCGCAAAACCCAGCACCCACATGGCCGATCCTCAGCCCCGCACGGAGATTTCCGGTGCGGGGGGCAGGTGCGCGACGGCTGGGGCTGCCGGCGCCCTAGCCTTGTCGAGACTGGCGCCGAGCCGTTCAAATGACGGTACGTGGGGTGCATTCCCCTGGTGGATCCGCTCCATGTGTGCACAGTAACGTGCCACGAGACTTGGCTCAACCATCGATAGGGGAACGTAGCGGGGGACGAAGTGGTCCATCGGAACTGCGAGTGTGAGAAATTTTCCATCAAGCCGCAGCATCCAGTGACGCTCGAGGTAGGAATCAAGCACTGCGGTGATTTCAGTAACGCCGCGCCCGAGCGACTCGGTTAGGGCACGGAGCGTCGAGCCGTGGATACACGCCTGAAACACATCGCGTTCCAGCCCACGCAGTTCCGCTCTAGCTTCAGCGGCAATAGGGCGAGTATCAATGAGGTGCAGGCTTTCGTCGCGGTCGATGCTAAGAAACGCCGCGGAACCAACCACGTTATGCCATCGCTTTACCGCAGCAGCGAGCGGTCCGATATAGGAGTTCGGGTCGGGCTGAGAAGCGTACCCATGCCCAAAGTAATACGCCATCCGCGCGACGACTTCGCGCTCAAACGGATAAAATTCATAGTAGGCCGGGGTCGGAGCGACGTCGGTCAGCCCCTCGCAGTCCCGTTTGACGTATAGAGGACTGAATCGATGGATGCGAACCTGGCAGCACTCGATATATGGTGGCTGCAAGTGGCTGAGCGACGGTAATAGCTCCGCCATCATCTGGAACTGCTGTGGATCCTCCCGTGGGAAACCATATAGCAGGTTCCAGGCCGTGCCGATCCCGAATTCAGCGGTGTACCGGAGGAGTCGAACGTTCTGAAACGCCGTGATGCCTTTGTCCATCAGCTCCAGCATGGGCGTGCTGAGACTCTCGATCCCTGGCTGGATCCACACAATTCCGGCGTCGCGTAACAGCCGGATCTGGTCGTGGGTCAGATTCGCCTTGATCTCGTAAAAGATCTCGACGCCGTGCCGGAGCTTCGCAAGTTCGGGAAGCAACGTCTTGAAGTAGCGGAAATCCAGAATGTCGTCCACACTGTGGATCATGCGGACGCCGGTGCTGATAAGCTCGCGGAACTCCGCCAGGGCCCGCTCCGGGCTCTTCCGGCGAAAGGCTATCGTCCCGCCGTTCAGCCCACAAAATGTGCAATGATGCTTCTCACCGTACCAGCAGCCGCGGCCGGTCTCGATCGGCATTCGCAGCTCGTTGCCGTTGAGCAACTTGGACGCCTTCACCTGCTCCATCCAATTGTCATACTTCGGCGTCGGCAGCACGTCTAGCTCATATTCCGTTGGGGTCGGCGGTTTTCCGTTTCCGCTAAGACGTACGTAGGCGGTCGCACGTTCTTGCTCGGGGTGTAACTCTGCCTTCTCGCCATTGCAGCGAGTAGCTTGATCGTCGCGCCACACCAAACCCGTTATATTGTCAACTGACCCGCCGCCATCGGCTAGGGCTCGGGCAAGTTCTACAATGAGGTGTTCGCCTTCACCCCGGCAGATGTAGTCGATCCAAGGGAAGCTCCGATGCAGGTACTCGCCCATCTCGCCTTCGCAGTAACTGCCACCAAGAATCACAGCCGGCGAGTTCGCTAGCGACTTCACGCGACGTGCCATCGCCAGAGCCGGGGCGATCTGGAACATCGTGCTGAAGCCGACTAGCTGGTAGTTCGACCAGTCGGTCTCGCGCAGTTTGTCGTCGAGAAACCGATGGGCGGCCTCGACGATGTCCGGATACCTGTCGATGATTGCCTCTGGGACCTGCGGAACTCCTGGAGTCCCCAGTGGAGCGATCAAAGCTCTCAGCCGATCGATGCTGATATGCGTATCGTGCAGGCTCGGAGCAAAGACCAAGTCTCCGAACAGAAGATAGGGAGGCGATGAGCCGGCGATCCAAGAATATAGATCGACACCAAGCCTTTCACCGAAGTCGACGTTGAAGTACTTGAGATCGCACTGTAGACCGCTACGGTCGAGCGCCGCCTTGAGCAGCGAGAGGCTGATGCTCGGGGTGTCGAGGGTGAAGAATGGCATCTGAATCAGAAGTACGCGCATGCACAATTCCCCCTACGCTCTGGTTCCGGTCAGTCGCTCGCGATGGTGAGCTGCTTCCGCGGTGAGAACTCGACCCAGCCGCGACGAACTTTGGCGCGGCCGGATAGCGTTCCTACATATACGAATACACTTTTCCTGGGCCGAAGACAGTCGGCAAGGCAATTGTGCCCCGCAGGGCTAGACTAATTGAAGTCGTTAAAGCCGCACCGCCCGCCACCTGGGACAGTTCGGCGTCGCTCAGAGACCCGTGTACTTGTGCCGTGGAGGCGGCGTGCAAGGCTGCCGGCGTAAAGGAAAAACCGTTCTCCCCTGCGATTTTTGTCACTTCCGCAGCGGCCGCAGTCGCTGGCTCGGTTCCCTGGGCCTTTTTTAGCTTTTGCTGCAGCGCAGGGTCGCGAGCCACTTTCTGCCAGAAGTTCATGACGCTGTCAATCTGTAGCAATTCATCGGGCGTGAAAGTCAGGCCAGCTTGCTGCCCGAGTTTGACGACTTCGGCCGGGCGGTTTGCCTTGGACTGCTGTTCAACGGCTTTGACTTTATCTTGCAGAGGCTTCTCGTTCTGAACTTTTTGCCAGAAGCTGACAACTTTTTCGAATGACATAAGGGGGGGCTCCTTTTCGTTTGGGATGGCAGAGCGGGGGCCGACGATGTCCGGACGAAATCACACGCATTCTATTCCCCGCCCCCAAGTATCGTCAAGTGGATAATATTCGTGCCGCGCGAAACGGTCGAACACCAGCGAGATTTCAAGTTTGATCGTACCGACTGAAAATCCCTAAGCGAAAGATTCACCACGGCACGCGTTCGGAAGTTGAGTCTCTGGGCCACATGGGTCAATCGAAGTGGGTCGACCGAGCTTTTTTTGCCAGCGGGGGTGAGAGAGAATTCACTCTGGAGGGAAGCTGGTCTGCCGATGAAGAAATACAAGCCAGAGCAGATTGTGTCACTACTACGGCATGGTGAAGTGGGACTGGCCAACGGGAACACCGCTTCGGAAGGCTGTAAAGAAGCGCAGTTCACTGCACAGACCTACTACCTCTGGCGGAAGGAATTCGGCGGATTGAAACTCGATCACATCGTTTATAACCGATTTAGGCGGATGAGTATGACTGAGTAGGGCGAGTAAGTTAGCTTGTTTGGCGTCTAGGCGGCTCGTGGCGCTTTCGTAGCATCCGAATAGCAAACTACGTAGCGTGCATTCAACAAAATTAAAATACGGGGAGAATTTCAGCGGAAAGAGATTGTTGGAAAAATAAAATGAGAAACTTAAACATCGGTTGAGTCTTATTAGTTTTGTTGGGGGAAGTCGCAACAACCTAATTATTTCGTGAGCTAGCAAAGCCACCAGAAGAAAAAGCACGATCCATCCAGCAGGGGTTATTCCCCACGGTAATCGGCGGCCTCGCATTTGTTACCGATGCTCGGGATTTGAATGCCTGCAGAGGCGAAACTCGATCGGCTGATGATGCCCGAGTTACTGCGTCAAAAACATCTGATTTCGGAGCGCGCTACCGAGGGTTTTCCAAGTGTGCGGATTCAACAACTTACGGCGGTTGCTTCGAAGAGGTTTTTGGAACGCCAGAATCCTCGTGCGTCTTCCACGATGCCAAGTGACCTATCGCGACGTGGGACTACAAGCGCTCCTATCGTCTACCGCCGGAACGTGCGGATCTTCCTGGCCGAAATGATTGCCACTCGCGGATTTGTTCGGACAACTCATTTTTCTCGCGCTCGTCTGTGGCATTTTCCCACAGACGCCGAAGCTCTCCGAGTCGAGCATCTACAAATCCAGCTCGACCGGACTTGCGTTCTGGTTTGTCGCGGTTATCCATTGACGCAGTTAAGTCATCCGACTAGTATCGCGCTCCCTTCACTTCCTCCGGAGTTCAGAAATGCCCGAAGTCAACTGGCGAGAGTTGTACAAAGCCGCCATCCTTGAACTTGATCCAGTGCTGCTTCAGGTCCGCGTGAAAGCCGCGGAAGACGCGATCAACGCGCGTCTCGCGAATGCCCAAATTCCTCGCGACGAAAAAAGGGATATAGACGCCGCGCTATCGGCTTTGCGTGGATTGAAGCGACTGTACCAGAAACCTCGTCGCCTGACTATTTCGGCGGTATTGAAGTTCCAAAGTTGGGTTGCGCTTCATCCCAGGGTTTTCGATCTACCTCGGCCATGTGGGCGCCACAAACTCGTTTAACCACAAACGGCCACTTGGCAACGTACTTCGCCGTTTGCGGACACCCTTGCGCTTCGCAACCGAGGACTCCGAAAATGGGCTCGAAGTCGGGGCCTCGCCTTGTTTTCTCCATCGATGCACCTACAGTAAGCGCTTCGAAATACGCCAGCGAGCACGAATATCTTCGTTAAGCGCGGCCCGCCATTTTCGCGGCCATGTGAAACAGAAGCCGACGGCTCATTGTATTCATGCGAGAGAGTAATTTGGCGAACGCTCGAATTTCGCTCTCCTGCTTCGAGTTTGCCGCCCGACTCCGAATAGCTTCTGCCGGCAGATTCGGTTTCTTAACGTGATCCTCATCCGTGAACAACCGGTACATCGGAACTTCCAGAGCGCGCGCCAGTTTTTCCAGCGTCTCCACACCGGGAACAGTGTGCCCGTTCTCCACCCGTGAGATGTAACAACGGAGGAGGCCCGTCCGTTTTTCGATGTCACCCTGTGACAAGCCCTTCTGCTCTCTTAAAGCTTTCAATTGTTCGCCGATGACCATTCGAATCCTCCGGCAGGCATCATACTCGATTGCCCGCGCCGGCGGTATCATCCGGTCAATTTCCGACGTGGTTCACATCTACGGAGCCTCGTATGAAACATGCCCTGTGTGTGACCCGAAATGCGCTTACAGTGGCAACATGAGGGTTATAGCCAACGAGTCTGTCATCCGGCCTGCGGGTTGGGAAATCGAACTCTTTTGACCCGATCACGGGCACTTCCAGGTTTTAGCGCGGAACCTGATTCAGGCTGAGTAAAAACCTAGCGCCTACCGCCTCCACGCGCCGTTCAATTTAGGCGTCGGGTCGAATCCGGGATGCGTGTCGGGCTAGAAAGCACGTTCCCCGGCCGCTCGCGATAGCGGGAACTTCGGGGTAGAGATGCAGAGAAACCACACGTCCGGTAAGCGCGTTAACCAGGACTTGGCATACCAGAAACTGCGACCGGCGGTTTACGGATGCCGTTCCTAGTGGAAAAGGTGAAAGCTCACCTGGATCGTTTGTCGAACAGCAGCGGGATTTCCGTCGGGACCCTTCGCGGGGCCGAAACGCCAAGATCCGATGTCCTCAACCGCTCTTGCCGTCAGCCCGTCAGTGAGTGGTTTTATCACGACGATATCATGAGCTTTTCCGTCGACGCCAACAACAGCCGTTAAAACTACAATTCCTTCCGTGCGATTTTTTAGCGCCAAGCTAGTGAACTGGGCTTGCGGACAGTAAACACAAGATGGGAAGGTGTAGCCATTCTGCCCTGAAACGGGGACGGTGGAATCGATCTGTGGTTTGGGGTACGTCACGCTCTTCGCCATCAGGGTTCGCATCTCGTCTGTAATAGACGACGCCGTTTTCAATCCGGTGATCAACTTTGTTGAATCTACGCGCCAGGCCCGTACCTCCACACTTGCGGTATCTCCAGTCACGGTAATCTCGCCGGATACCAGGCACTGTATCCCGAGTTCCCCCGCAATCCAGACAGCAATATCCACATTGTCGAGAGTGAAGGGAACTAAGCCCTTTTTTGCAAGAGCGTCAGTAATCTGTGTGCGCTCGATGACAGAAAACTTGTTGTTAGATTTAGCCAGCGCGGTGCTGAAATTGTCCGCTAGCGCCCGACCTAATTCTGTAAACTTCTGGCCAGGCCCGGTGAAGTCGACAACGACCACTGATTTCTGCTTGGACTTGTTGATCTCCGCGGCCATGTGGGCCGCGAGCGGTTGCATATCCGGCAATTGCGCTCTGACAGAGCATGCTGACGTGAGTGCAACGCAAATGGCCAATACGATGCGCCAAAAGCTCACCGGCAAATCTGCAGTAGTGAAATAAGCGCGTGTTGTCATTTGCGTGGCGGCTCCGCCTTGGTGCCAGAGGATGTTTCGGTTGATCGACGTGTCTATATCCATCTTCGTCGCGCCGGAGCTTAACACGGTTCATGACACGAGGCGCGACGCTCGGGATTTGGACTGCTACGTATGGCTAACTCCTGATAAGTTCTATAAAAGGAGTCAAGAAAAAACAGCTTTCCCGCGGCCGGATTTTTTCTTGCCGTCCAGCCCACCTCGTTTGAGCAGGATTGTTGCTGCCTTCCGTTCCGTGATCTCGGGACGCTGCTTCATGCAGGCAGCGCTTTTGGTCTTTCTTGCCAGCGGTTTTCATCGCTTTCGCGCGACGAAGCCAGTCGGTTCGGAGACCACAAGCAGCACGGTTGTCAGGTGCCAACCATGGTTCTATCGGGGACTCGTGGCCCATAGCTTTTTCGGGTTGTCCGAGGGGGACTAGGGTCGCGTGAGAGACTCGGCCTGCCCGAGGCACGCCGCGCCTAACTTATCAGCTGAGACTCGCCCTCGAACCCGAATGTCTCCAGAACCCGACTGACCACCACCGGAAGAAATTCCAGGATGGAACGGATCGGCTGGAGACATTCAAGCTGTTTGTGGTTTCAGATGTTGGGCGTCGAAGCGCACTCCTTTCTTCCAGACGAGCAAGGTGATGGCCGCCATCTTGCGCGCCAACGTCAGCCGCGCCATCTCCGGCCGGATTCCCTTGGCCACCAGCGCATCGTAAAACTCTTGGAACGGACCAGCCTTGGCAGCGGCCACGGTGGCAGCACCCTTGAACACATTCTTCAGTTCGTGATTGTGATTGCGATTCAGCCCACGAATCGAAGCCGGCCTCTTCGCGCGCTGCAGCTCTCCCTGCACGAATCTCTGCTCGGCGCTGCTGTGCGTCTCGATTCCAAATCCGCTGTAGCTCCAGAGCTGCCGCTTGGTACGAAAACGATGCGGCGTTTGGATTAAAGCGATCAGCAGAGCCGCCCGGATCGGGCCGATGAACGGAATCTCACGTAACAATTTCCAGGCTTCGTGCTTCTGCGCTTCGGCGAGCAGTTCGCGCCGCACTTCCTGGCGCAGCGCACGCAAAGCATCGAACTGCTGATAATAAAACTCCGCCCGGCGGCGCACGCCGACTTCCTGGATTTTGCCCAGCCACTCCGCGCGATAGCGTTCTGCGTAAACCTGTTTTCCTCGGCAAGGAATCCCCCAACTACGGTAGATCGCCTTCACGCGAGTCATCACTCGAATGAGATCCGTGCTGATCGTCAGGTAACTGCGCGCCAGTTCGCGCAGCGTGCGCACGCCGTTCTCTCCGTGATACACCGAGCGCACCAGGTTCGAACGCAGCAACTCGGCGAGCTTCCGCGCATCGATGCGGTCGCTTTTGCTGCCTTCTTTGAGCAAAGCATTGCGGCGGGGATTACACACCACCAGCTCGGCTACGTGCGGCTTGATCAGGTCATACAACCAGGCGGCCCAGGTACCTTCTTCGAAAGTTACGTGCAAACTTCCGCGCAGGCCTTGGAGAAAATCCAGAATGGTGCTGGCCTTGGTTTCGATCGTGCACTCCATCACCAGTTTGCCCGAGGCGTTTAGAACCGCGACAGAGATCGCTTCCTTGTGCACATCCATCCCGATATACTTCACGCTATCCATAGAGGGCGCTCCTTTCTGAGGTAGGTTCGAGCCCAACACTCAAAACCTACTCCAATCGGGGCGCCCTTTTATATTGCGTCGCGTAACCGGACATCTGCTTCAGGCCGCAATTCCACATGTACGGTAACTGCGTTAATCAGGACTTGTACGGCCTTAGATAGGGTCGGAGCAGAATCTCACCCGATCTTCAACATTCGCAAAATCACAATTACGAGACCCAGGACTATACTCGTGCCGATAACAGATGTGGCCAGGGCTAAGAAATATCGAGCTGCGGCTTGCGATGGCATGGCCCCAATAGTCTCTTTGGCCCGAGGCGCAAAGAGCGGAGCCAAAACGATGCTGTTTAATATTTGGAGCAGAACGCACGCCAAAAGATATCGTTGACCCCTGTGCTGAACTTGTGCGGCTTGATTCGCCACCTCCTCGATGCCGTACATGTCCCCGTAAGCGATTCCAGCGATCACCCACTGCAGGCCGCAAAACGCGCCCATCGCCATCAGGGCGAGAGAAAACCCAATCCTCTTCCGCAAAGTAATCCGCATTACGCGAAGTTCTATCACAGATTTGGACTCAACTTCCGGCTAGTCGCGTAATCGGAAACGAGGAAAATCCACTTGGACGGTTAGAGCGTTAATCAGGAGTTGGCTCAGTGGCTCCCAAGCAGGTACCCTTGCGGCTGCGTCAAAGTTACGGTTAAAAATGGAGGCGCAGATGTACCTCATGGCACTTGCACCGTCGAGAATGCAAGTGGAGGGTGACATCGCAGCGTTCATCGCCCTTCTTGCGCCAGTCGGATTGATTTACGGTTGGCATTTCTACTTCACTAGAATCCGGCGCGAACCGGCTGGCTGGCGAAACCGAATCAGTTTGGTATCGCTTATGTTGGCCTCCCTCGGAGCGTTGCTTTGGCCAGTCACGATGGTGTTTGCGCCAAAAGCAGATTGGAGAAATTATGTTGGAGTGGCGCAGCAGGTTCATTTCGTCGAATCGTGGGAGAAAGTTGCAGTTCGCACTTTGCTGGTTGCGTTCGTTCTGTGCTTCTTCGGACGGCCGCGCCTGATTGCGCCCGTCGCAGTCGCGTGCATCGGCACGACCCTGTTTTGGATCGGTAGCACGATGCCTTGAAGCGTCAACTCCTGATTAGTCGCGTTACCGGAGATGTGAAGTAACGCTTCATTTGGACGGTAAGCGCGTTTATCAGGACCTTGCCCGGTATGTGCAAGAAACAGTTGACGAACGAACGAGGCTTCGCTCAGTGGCTAGAATTCTGCCATCGGATAATCAAGAAGGCTAGAAGGCTCAAAGCAACCACACCTCCAATCAAAACCGCGACCGTTGGTTGTTTCCAGCCAAAAGCGATAGCAAACAAGAAAAAGTAGGTGATCAACCCGATTTGCGCCGCTCGCCACTTTGAAGTCTTTGCGAGGGGAAGCCAACCGCATACAGCACCGGCTAGCATCGGGGGGAACAGAATCAGTTTTACAAACCACGGCCACTGTTCTGGGGCAGTCATCCCGCACATTATGCTCCGCGTTTTAATGCAACAGTAGAGAAAAGCTGCAATACAACCACTGAGAATTATTCCAGCGTAAATATAAAGTTTCACAACAGTTATGGTGGTTCCTATATCACCCCAAAACACGAACCTGTGAAGGTGGCGGGATGCAGCTTTTAGCAGGGCGAGAAAGTCAACTCCCGATAAGTCGGGTGGTCTCAATGGGTCGACGCAACACTGAGCTTGAACCCACCTAGCATTGAAAACAAAAGCAGAAATTGCTACCTAGCGTTAGACCAGCACGAACGCTGCCCTGGATAGGTTCTGGCCAAGTGCAGCCAAATAGATGGTTCTGCCGCGGAAGCATTGCCGAATCAATCTACTAGATGGTGTTGCATCGACCGGTTGAGCTGGCACGCGTTACCGGACATGTGGATTTCGGGTACTTTTTCGGCTGCGTGATCGGCGATCGCGGGCTTTGGGACACTGCGCTGACTGTCAAACCGAGCGGCGTGCCTCTTGAAGGTTGATCCTGAAGGCGTATCCGTGCTTTTTAAGTAGTCCAAGAAGTTCCGCGCCATTCAATAATGTGACTGGTTCGTTGTTCGCGAATGCATACGCATCGGCGCCGTAGGTACTCGTCGTCACCAGAATACCTCTCGACGCTCCTTCTTTCTGAACCACAGCGCACAGATCCCTCACGGCACTTACATCGACTGTATTCGTATAACGCTTCGCTTGAATGATGTACTTGCCGCCGTGTATCGGATCAGGATCAAATACGACGGCATCTACTCCCCGATCCCTACTTGCTTGCGTTATCTTGACCTCGGCGCCTCGGCTGCAAAATTCCTTCTCGAACAGCTCCCGTATCAGGTGTTCAAAATCTTGCCAATCCATAGCTGCCAGATTGGTTTCGGTTCCCAAGCCCTTCAAGACCTCCCTCGCATTCACGAAGCGGGAGTCGTTGCGGTTCAGTGAGAGCACCGGTTCTATCGGGATAATCTCTACCAATCTTCCGGCGGATTTTCCATGCAGACTGCTGAACGCCATTATTGGATCGATTTTGGCAAGATTCAGCGATGTGATCTGTGCTTCCTCAACCATTAGCGAAGCTGTGTATGCCTTTTTATTTAGGCCTGTAGCGGGATCGTCGAACTGGACCCAACCGTTCAAGACGAGCAGCTTGATAGTCTTATCGGTATCACTCCGAAAGACCTCGTGTGCGACCCTCAACAGAATTGCCGGATGGACCTTCGGAACGAGTTCTCTCCGCTCCGTTTGATTTAAGGGTTTCGCGACCGCACCAGTCCTCCGGTATACGGTTTTGTAGGGCGGTCGATGAACGACATCGGGTAACTCGACATCTATCACGGCGATTTGCTGCTCCTCATCAAAATCAATGTCCCAAGTGTGAGGAACCGAGTCCGGAAATCTGATTCTGTCGAAGACAAAATCCAGAATCTCGGTCACGCATCGTTTTTCTTTTCTCTTGTAACCCTCCCGCAGACCTTTGAAATAATTCACTTCGTCTCCGCAAGTCTTGAAATAAAGCTCCGCGGCTTTTTGATGAGCAAGCAGTGCCGCGTGGAACAGTTGATCGGACTTTGAGGCATAGGCCTCCCAAGAAATTCTGTTTGTCCGATTCCATTCTTCAATTGCCGAGTTCAAAGCGAGTGTCTTCGTGATTAGATCTGCTCGCCGACTTTTATATGCAAGAGCTTTGTTTTGCTCGTCTGCAAAATATAGCTCTACATCCTTTTTGGTGACATGCGATTCATCGACCTGGAAAACGGCCTCTTTTAGCTCGGCGTGCAGAGTCGAAAACGGGGTGAGCTTTTCGGGGCTGCTAGCCGCTGGCGCGGGCGGATATTTGCATCGCCGACCGAATATTTCCGATTCCTCGTACAACCACGTGGAGGGATCTGCACTTGGAGTCAAAATGGCGTCGATCTCATCAACGCACAGGTCGCTGTACCGACCAGATTTCTTAGGACGAGCTACGGCGTGAAATTCTTCTTTTTTCCACGCGAGTGGACGAGCCACCCAATTAGCAAGTCCTTTCGCTGTCTCGAATTCAAGCCGCGCACGTTCAAACTTCTTTTCAAAATCCGAAAGTTCGTCGGGTATTCGAGTGTGAACATATCGACGGAGACCGGCTTGAGCATGTAAGTGACGATCCTGTTTTCTTCTCGCCGCTGCCGCTGCGAAGTTCTTCTGTACCTCGCCAATAGCGGACGCGATGCCTTGGCCGATCTTCACTAAGAGCCAGATCGCACCGACGACAATCGCTAGAACGATGACCACTTCTGCCGGCATGGGGGCAAGTCTGTCCGGCAGTTGAAAAGTTGTCAACAGAGAACAGCAGTTGCGAGTTCGTTATACGTTGGCTGCGAGCTGATCATCTACCACGAGGGTCTCATCAAGTCTTTATCTGAGAGTGCAGAAAGCTAGAAGGGTGAGTGATCTTGATTCCAGTGGCCATCGTCGTATAATCTGCGCGATGCAGCCCTCACTGTCTGATCTTCTCACGCACGCGCACGCATTCAACCATCGCCGTGCAAAGCCGAAGGGCAAGATCCCTCTCGATCCCCTGATTGCAAAC
Organism: uncultured Acidobacteriaceae bacterium; assembly: GCA_963837915.1. Lineage (GTDB taxonomy): Bacteria > Acidobacteriota > Terriglobia > Terriglobales > Acidobacteriaceae > DASRAA01. The sequence goes on along the minus strand of CAWIPZ010000035.1, from coordinate 8,090 downwards.
TCCCCGAGCATCGTGAAAGCGATTTCCGGAATGATGGAGAAAACCGGTTGTAGCCGCGCCGAGGCGGAAGATGCGATTATGCGCGCGCAGAACTTCCACGAGTTGTTGACCCACGAGGAAATCGCCGCTCGCTTAAAGGTGCCAGCGAGTTGGGTGTATGAAAAGACCCGAAAGAGATGCCACAACCCGATTCCGAGCATTCCGATGGGGCGCTACATTCGATTTGATTGGGACGCGGTGGTGAAATGGCTTGAGCAACAGGCCAAAGCACGGAGCGCAAGATAGGTGCAAAAGGGATACATCTTCAGAAAAGGTCCGAGTTGGTTCCTTCGTTACAGGGAGCCTTCGGTTCGCGATGGTAAGGAGGTGTGGCGCGAAGTGTGCCGCCGAATCGCGCCTTACGGTGTCGGCGCGCGCTCCAAGCGTGATGTCGAACCCCAGGCCCATAAGTTCCTCAGCGCAATCAATACGTCTAACACGCGACCCGATACAGCAACTCTTCTTGCACAATACATCGAGCACATCTATTTCCCGACCGTGAAGAAGCGTCCTTCGACCATTCGAGGATACCGGCACATCTTCGACAAGCACCTGAAAACTCGGTTGGAATCGACCCGTCTTTGGGGGTTCCGTACGGTCAACGGCCAGAATCTATTGAGTGAGATCGAAGCTGAAACCGAATTGAGCCACACGTCTCTCAAGCACATCAAACACTTCCTCACGGGCGTCTTCACTTTCGCCAAACAGCGAGGCCACTTCGACTCGGAAAACCCAATGAGGGACGTCGAGATCCCAGAGGGGCGGCCGGCAAAGGATACCCACGCCTACACTCTCGAAGAGATCTTAATGATGATCGAGAAACTTCCCGAGCCCGCCAAGACCGTCGTGGCAACAGCCGCGTTTACCGGCCTGCGTCGATCGGAGTTGCGCGGCTTGAAGTGGGAGGATTACAAAGGGGACGAACTGCGTGTCGCTCGATCCGTCTGGGAAACCCACGTCATTGAGGATACGAAAACCGTTGCCAGTCGCGCGTCAGTGCCGGTGCTTCCAATTCTTCGCGACATGCTGGACTCTTTTCCTCGCTCATCGGAATTCATCTTCGCTGGCGCAAAGATGTCAAGGCCGCTCAACCTTTCCAACCTCGCGCGTCGAGTGATCGTACCCACGTTGAAGAAGGACGGCACCGTCGCATGGAAAGGATGGCACGGTTTTCGTCGAGGACTCGCGACGAATCTCAATCGATTAGGCGTGCAAGACAAAGTGATTCAAGGGATTTTGCGCCACTCGAACGTCGCTACTACGATGGACATTTACGTGAAGACAGTTTCAAAGGATGCGCACGCTGCGATGAAACGACTGCAAAAGGGCATCAGATCTGTGGAACGCGATGTGGAACGCGAGAAGGCGAAAGAACCCAAGAACGCTAAATAACCCATGTTTTATTGAGTAAAGTTGGGGTGAGCGACGGGGTTTGAACCCGCGACCCTCGGTGCCACAGACCGATGCTCTACCAGCTGAGCTACGCTCACCGCCACGTGGAAACATAGTTTACACCATCTGAAGGGTGCCGCAACGGCATCCGTGTGTTCGTGGAGCTTGGACAATTCCGATCCGGGAATGGACGTTGTGGGGTTGGGTGCGGGGCTTATTTTGCAAGAATGAGGAAACGTTTCCCATATGCCGATACGTCTAAAAAACGGAGGGATAGGTGCGGGTTGGAGCGCCGATAAGAAGGATGAGATTGGCCCGAGTATTGCAGATTTGGAGTTGATCCAAACTGGACGGAGAATTCTGGGGAGCGTTTGATGAGCTTGACGAGCTTGAAGAGATCAACGACGAGAGGCTTGGCGATGAGCCGGAGAACCGCGCTGACGGTGCTGGCAGGGGCGATGCTCGTGGTTGCTCTGTGCAACGCGAGTGTGCGCGCGGAATGGCGAGCGGAGCTCAATGCGGTGCCGCAGGCTGCGACGCAACAGACGCCGCTGACTCAGAAAGTTGGCGCGGTGAAATCCATTAATGGCAATGCGCTAGTTCTGACTGCGGATGGCGGCAGCGAGGTGAGCGTGACCGTCGCGAGCAACGCAAAGATTGTGCAGGTGGCGCCAGGAGAAAAGGATTTGAAGTCGGCGACGCCGATTGCGCTGACGGATTTACAAGTGGGCGATCGAATTCTAGTGCGCGGACGAGCGACGGATGACGCGAAGGCGATGACGGCGGTGGGAATCATCGCGATGAAGCGCACGGACGTGGAAGCGAAAAAGGCGCAGGACCGGAATGATTGGCAGACGCGCGGCATCGGCGGATTGGTGAGCGCGGTAGATCCCGCCACGGGAACGATCACAATTTCCACGGGGACCGGAGCCATCGCGAAAACCGTCGCGATTCACACGACAAAGGGTACGGTGCTGCGGCGCTACGCTCCCGATTCGGTGCAGTTCGATGATGCGAAGCCCGCTCCGCTGGATGCGATCAAGCCCGGAGATCAAGTGCGCGCGCGCGGAACGAAGAGCCCCGACGGCAGCGAATTTGCGGCGGACGAAATAGTTTCCGGAACTTTCCGCAACTTGGCTGGAATTATCACAGCGGTTGATACGAGCGCACAGACGATTAGTTTGACGGACTTGATCAGCAAGAAGCCGGTGGTAGTGAAGATCACGCAGCAAACGCAGCTGCGCGAGATTCCGGCGCAGATGGCGCAGATGATTGCGTTCCGGCTGAAGGGCGCTGGAACGGGCGCGCCGGGTGCTGCCGGCGCACCTGGTCCGGGAAGCGCGGCCCCGGCTGGAGGACCTCCAAATGGCGGCCAGCATTCCGGCAGTCCGGGCGCCGGAGCAGGCGCGGCGGGGAGCGGCGCAGCAGGAGCAGGCGGCGGACGCGGCGACTTCCAACAAATTGTGAACCGGCTGCCCGCCAGCTCGCTGACGGATTTTCAGAAGGGCGATGCCGTTATGGTGGTGTCTACGCAGGGCACCGATGCGGGCGGCGTAACCGCCATCACGATGCTGGGAGGTGTGGAACCGATATTGGCGGCAGCGCCAGCCGGCAACGCATCACAAGCGATGATGCTCTCACCTTGGAGCCTGGGCGGTGGCGCACCGGGCGGTGACGCTTCAGGCGGAAATCAATAAATCATAATCAGCTCACCGATTCTTAGTCTTTCAGGAGACGGAATGAAAGCCCGGGTCTTTTTATTCTCACCGTTCATGGCAACGATGATTGCTGCTGTATTTTTCTGCACCGGCGCGACGTTTGCACAGACTCCGGCGCCAAGAGCTTCACCAGACGCCGTGCAGACCGGCACTGGAACAATTCGCGGGCAGGTGACGGATCCATCGGCTGCGGCCGTGGTGGGCGCGTCCATAATTGCGACGGCGCCGGACGGAACGAGCCTGGCGGCGACGACGAACCGAGACGGAGTTTTCGAGTTGAAGGGCGTGGTGCCGGGGAAGTATACGATTGAAGTGATTGCCAAAGGTTTCGCGTTGTATAAAAACGACGTGGTAGAGGTGGCGGCGGGCGAGGTGCAGCAGCTGACCATCGCGCTGACGATCGAAGCGGAACAGCAGCAAGTGACGGTGACGGATCAGTCCTCGGCGGTAGATGTGAGCCCGACGAATAATGCCGGCGCGATTGTGATCAACGGCGCGGCGTTGGATGCGTTGCCGGACGATCCCGATGAACTGCAGACGGACTTGACGGCGCTGGCCGGACCTTCTGCGGGACCGAACGGCGGCCAATTCTATATTGACGGCTTCACGGCCGGGCAGCTGCCGCCGAAATCCGCGATTCGCGAAATCCGCATCAATCAAAATCCGTTTTCGGCGCAGTACGACAAGGTGGGCTACGGACGCATTGAGATTTTCACCAAGCCCGGCACCGACAAATGGCACGGCGGCTTTTCAGTGAACGGGAATGACTCGGCGTTCAACACACGGAATCCGTTTTTCAATTCGAGCGAGGCATCGGGCACCCCATATCCCAGCTATTACTCGATGCAGTACAGCGGTAACATCGGCGGGCCGCTGAGCAAGAAGGCTTCGTTTTTTTTCACGGAGGATATTCGCGACATCCATGACCTGGGGATCGTGAACGCGCTGGTGGTGGACCCCACGACGTTCGCGGTGACTCCATTCAGTGCGGCGGTGCCCAACCCCAGAATGCGTTACAACATCGGCCCGCGCCTGGATTATGCGCTGACGAAGAACAATACGCTGACGGTACGCTATCAATATTACCGGGACAGCCAGGTTAATGACGGTGTCGGCGGATTCGTTTTGCCGTCCGAAGGCTACAATGACGTGAGCACCGAACAGACGCTGCAAGTGGGCGACACACAGATTTTTGGCACGAAAGTGGTCAATGAAACGCGCTTTCAATACTTGCGCGAGCAGAGCACGCAGACGCCGCAGAGCACCGCGCCCACGATCATCGTGCCACTGGCGTTCAACGGCGGCGGGTACAGCGGCGGCCTGATTAACGACACGACCAACAATTATGAATTCCAGAACTACACTTCCGTACAGTACACCGAGCATTTTCTGAAATTTGGAGTTCGGCTGCGCGGTTCGACCGATTCCAATAGCTCGACCGGAGGATTCAACGGGACATATATATTCCCCTCAGTCACCGCGTACGTGGACACGTTGCAGGGCGTGCCCTCGGCGAACCAATTCACGGTTACGGCGAATCCGGCAAATACAACGCTCCCGGCGAATCCGTTTGTGCACGTTTCGCAGGTGGACGTGGGATTGTATGTGGAGGATGACTGGCGCATACGGCCCAACATTACGTTGAGTTACGGATTGCGATTTGAGTCGCAGAACAATATCAGCAACCATGCCGATTGGGCGCCGCGGTTGGGATTCGCGTGGGGAATTGGCGGCGGTGGAAAGAGCGCACCGAAGACGATCCTGCGCGCTGGCTTCGGAGTGTTCTACGACCGCTTTACATTGCCCTACGTGCTGGAAGAGGACCGCCTGAACGGCACGTCGTTGGCCGGATACGTGGTGCCCAGCCCTGACTTTTTCAATCCGAATCCTGCGCCGCCGCCGCTGCTGACGCCCAGCCCGACGCAATTGCTGACTTTTTATCAGACGAATCAGAGTTTGCACGCACCTTATGTGGCGCAGACGGCTGTGAGCCTGGAACGTCAACTAACCAAGATCGCGAACCTGAACGTCTCGTACCTGAATTCCATCGGCAACGACCAGCTGCTGACGAACAATATCAATGCACCGGACAATCTTTCCCTTAATTATCCTTATTACTTGAATCCAGCTGCAGCTACCCGCCCAACCCCGTTTGAAAATATCTATCAGTACGAATCGGGGGCGATCTTCCGGCAGAATCAATTGTTCGTGCAGAGCCGAATTCAGGCGGGGCAGAAGCTGACGCTGTTCGCTTACTACGTGCTGAATTATGCGAACAGCGACACTTCGGGCGCGAACAGTTTTCCGTCGAATCCTGGGAATATCATGCAGGATTATGGGCGCGCGTCGTTCGACATTCGCAACCGGTTCTTTCTAGGCGGCTCGATCGCGCTGAAGTGGGGACTCCGCTTCAGCCCGTTCCTGATTGCCAGTTCCGGCTCGCCGTACAATGTGACTTTGAGCCAGGATCTGATTGGAAGCTCGCAGTTGAATCAGCGGCCATCGTTCGGAACTGTAAACTCCGGGAATCCCGCCGAGTTGACGATTCCGGGATACGGCACGTTTAACACGTTGCCGGGCGCGAATGGGACGCCGATTCCTGTAAATAATTTCACCGGGCCGAACCATTTCACGCTGAATGTGCGGTTGGCGAAGACGTTCAACTTTGGGCCGGAAAATAAGGGCGGGGCGGGAGCTGGAGGAGGCGGCGGTGGTGGGCACGGCGGCGGAGGGCGCGGAGGCGGCGCGAATCCGTTTGGCGGCGGCGGGGGAGGATTCGGCGGCAATACCGCGACGAAGCGGTACAGCATTACGCTGAGCGTCAACGCGCGCAACGTGTTCAACAATGTGAACCTGGCGAATCCGAGCGCGGTTTTGAATCCGCCGGCGGTGCCAGGAGGGCCTGCGTCCTACAACACAGAATTTTTTGGAGTTTCGAATGCGTTGGCCGGCGGGCCATTTTCTTCGAACGCCGCGAACCGGCAGATTTATTTGCAGGCGGGATTTTCGTTCTGAAGCGAAGTTGAAGGTTCACAGCTGAAAGTCGAAAGCCGTGGTGATTTCGGCTTTGAACCGCGCGACCAATCAATGTATCGCTGAGGACATGACCAGTTTTTCTACGACTGGGACTGGCAGGGGGCCTTCGTCCAGCACCAGGTTGTGAAATTTCAGCAGGTTGAAATTTTTGCCGGCTGCGGCTTGATATTTCTGGCGCAAGGCGAACCATTCGCGAATGCCGACGTAGTAGGTGGGCAACTGTGTGGAGCTTAGCTTGACGCGCAGCAATTTTCCTTCCGCTTCGGCCTCGGTTTGAAACGATTCTTTGGTCATTAAATCCAGCGCCTTTTGGTCGGTCATGTTCAGGGTGTGCATTTTGATGTCGAGAATCGCGTTGGAAATCACGCGCAGGCGAATTTTGCGCATGACCATGCGGAAGCGCGGGTCATTGTCGAGGAAACCTTCGTCCATCATGACTTGCGCGATGTATTCGGCCCAGCCTTCGACGTAAGCGCCATTGGCATAGAGCGAGCGGAGCAGGCGGCGGCGTTCGGGTTGGATGTTGTTGAGGTGTTCAAACTGAATGTAATGGCCGGGCAGCGCTTCGTGAATGCTGAGCCACTGCAAGGTGAAATCGTTGTACTCGCGCAGCTTCGATTCCACCTTGGCAGCGGGCATTTGCGGGTCGATGGGGGTGACCCAGTATTGGGCTTCGGCTTGCGGTTCGAGCGGAGGGGCGCTGTGGAAGCCCGCGACGGAGTAGATGCCGCGCTCGAAGGGCGGAGTGGGGATCACTTTCAGATTTTCGCGCGAGCTCAGCGAGACGATTTGCTTCTCGCGGATAAATTTGGTGATGCCGACCAGGTCCTTCTCGATGGTTGGTTGCAACTGATCGGCGGTTGGGTGCTGGTCTGATATTTTTAGCAGCACCTCCGAGATGATGAGGTTTTCCCGGTCGTGCTGGGCGAGATTCGAGTGATCGGTGTGGTCCCGATACATTTGGGCGTGGAGGGGAATCGCGATTTGCAGCATTTCGGCGCGGACGGATTTCATGTCCTGCTCGGCGCTGACCAGTACTTCTTCGGGCGTGACTGAGGTTTCCATCACCAGCGAGAATTTCTGGTCGTAGAGCTCTTTCCCGAGGCGCCAGGTGAGTTTTGAAGGTTGCTTGGCGAGCGAGTTCTGCAGCCACTGGGAGAAGTCGTTCAAGGCTTTTAGGGCCGGCGGGGCAACCGAGTCATATTTGGCTTTGAGAGGCGAGCCCGCGGGAATTTCCATCGCGAGCGTGTGTTCGATCAGATCAATGTTGCCGGCATTTTCATCCACGGCAGTGAAGATCCACACAGGATCGGAGTCTGACAAGTACGGCTGCACCTGCGCTAGGAGGCGCGGAACTTGGCTGACGCGTGAGAGGACGTCACCGACGCGGACGTCGTGCGGCGCGGAACTCTGAGTCAACGGCAGGAACAGAGCGTTGCCGATCAGTTCCACAACGACCGTGGGATTGTGTTTGTAGCTTTGGATGCGATCGAATTCGAGGAGGTTGAGGCCGATTTGATCGTCCACGAGCTGCCAATCGGCGGCGTCTTCTGGATCCAATGCTGATGGGGGCGTCTCTTTGTGGAAACGCTCGCGCCAGTTGACGTAGAAGGCGCGCTGCCGTGCGATGGAGTCGAGGCTGAGATCGTCCAGCTCGGCATCCAGTGCGACCGTCTTGCCGGTTGTGGCGTCCAGATGTGTGTGATAGCCGGCGGCGGAAGCATTCGTTGGAGAAAGCGCGAGCGAATCTTTCATGAACTGATCGCTTAGGACTGCAAATTTTCGCGATACCGCGGCGCGAGAGTCATCGGACGATTGGCCCTGCTGCTGCGAGTTGGAGCGTTGCGAAGTCATAAGCACGAAGAGAACCGCGGCGGCACAAAACAGGCATCGCCTCGGCATCAG
>CAWIPZ010000034.1:0-29602 GCA_963837915.1 uncultured Acidobacteriaceae bacterium | reverse complement strand
CACAACTTCTGAAACTGTTCGACCGTGACCGGCGCAAATCCCGCGTAGTGGTTGTTCACGTAAACATACGTGCTGACGCCTCGCTTAACTGTGCGCTGACAGACATTCACCCAACTCATTAGTTCCCTGGAACGGTCCACGATTACCTTGTCCCATACTTTCGTCTGCTGCTCAATTCCCTTCCGATCGCCCAACAGCCGGATGTAACTGAAATCGGCGGTGATGGGATCGAACTTCTCGAATATCTCACTCACGCGAGGCATCCAAGCCTGATCGATCAGCGCATATGCGACTTTGTGCTCGCGAGCAGATCGAAGAATTCGGTGGTTAGCCATTGCTTGTTGCGGATCTCAACAGCGAAACGATAGCCCTTGGGGAGTTTTTTCAGGAATGCCTTCCAGCCGCGCCAGGAATTCCTTCCCAGACTTGAACGCAGTTTTGTTGAAATATCCGAACTGGAAAAGTAGCGGCCCTAGCTTGTCGCCCATCAAATCCATCGTTTCAAGAAAGTATTTCAGGTCATCATCGCAGTCCTGCAATATTTTCTCGTGTGTGATTGTCTGTGGAATTTTGGCGGCCAAGATGAAGCCCGTTGGGGTCTTGCGTTCCCATCCGTTCACCGTGGCCACTGACGGAGTGCGGTAGAACGTGGAGTCTACTTCGACGGTGTTGAATTTCGTCGCGTAGTAGGACAAGTAATCAGCAGGCTTCATCCCGGCCGGATAGAACGCGCTCTCCCAGCCGGCCGCGGTGAAGGCCGAAGTTCCGATACGAAGCTCGCCCATGCGGGCAATGGTCGCCCTGGTGGCTTGGGAGAGTCAAGGTTGAACGCGCCAAGACGCGCGCGATGCCTTGGAATGTGGTCAGCGCGCACCCACCACAATTAGTAGACGTAATCGACACTCAAGGCATAAGATTTTGTGGTTTGATTATGAATTTTTCTTGACAAGTTTTTCACAACCACCGACACTGCGGGAGAAGTCGAGGCGGTGGGGCCGTGCTTAACCGGAAAAAGCAGACGCCTACTAAGCGTAAGACTGCTCGTTCAAGTCGAGTCGGCCCCGCCCATTCGATGATGCCACTATCTACCACGTTGGAACAGAGTGTTCCACTTTCCGCCGCTTTCGAAAAACATCTTATCGCTTCACCCGGCGAACGTGTCAAGCACTTTAATAGGAATTCATTAAATCTAGGTACTGCTAACAGACTCCGGGATTTGCAAATGGACTTCGGAAGATTCAACGCAGACCAATTCCGGCACCAACTGATGAATTACACGGAAGCGGAGCTGATAAAATTGGGAAGATCCGTGTCATCGGCCGCGTCGCGTTGCCTCGATCCATGACGCAACAACTCAATGCCTCAAAGTACGAACTGTGCCGGCAGGAATGGCGAAGACGGCACCCGAAGTAGGAGAGTCGCTTTTAAAGAGACAATGACTAATCGATTTCACGAGCTTACGAAGCTTGTGAGCTGCGTTCTCATTTTAGGATGTGTATTTGCTTTTCCCCTCGAGGTTAAGCGCGGCAGCTCGGTTCTCGCCATGTATTCTCAGAAGGGCGACTACGTCGTAGTCGCGGCCGAAAGTCGAAATGTGGATAAGACCCACAAATTCGTCGACGATCGCGCGTGCAAGATAATTTCTCTAGGTGACGATACGGTGTTTTTTGAAACTGGCATTCCCGTCATCGGCGTTCTTAGAGGCACAAACTGGAATGCACAAAGCGTTGCCCGTTCGGTTTACAGAAGATCGAAAGTCCACGACCCCAAGGATTTGTCGATTGCTTGGGGCAACGGCGCTCTCAAATGGTTTTACGGACAAGCCCCGCAAGATTTGAAGTCCATCACGGACCCGGACGGCGGAATTGTGACGGGGGTTTTATCAGTTTCGCGAAAGCGGATATCGTACCGATTCAAACGCAAACCATCTTTTATTCCGCTTCAGCGAACACTATCAGGAGTGGCCCGGAAGGAGACCCGCCCCACTTGGGACAAATCGTAATGTCCGGTGTCGCCAAGGAGTTGATATCGGAGTTCTTTAAAGGGAACACCGTACGGGCTGCTATTGCTTTCGGACCGATCGGCACACTTCGCCGCATCGGTGAAGATCCGACGATCGATGCTTCGCTTGCTAAAAAAGCAATTCAGTTCGCTGTCGATTATTCGACCGGGCCGGATCACGACGAAATAGGGGGTCCGATTGATGTCGCAATCGTTCGAGAAAATCTGTCGATTGAATGGGTAAGTCGAAAGAAAGAATGTTACGAACAAGACCAAAAACCGATCCTACCTGTTTCGAGTCCGCAGAAAAAGAAGCCGGTCTAATCGCTGTAGTAGACACTCGCGATTATGCTTTTGGCTTGCGCGAATCCTTGAACGGCCTTCCAATCACCTGCGCGCCACCTGGCTTCATGTGCTCCTCGCAGAACCAATACCGACGAGTACCGTGCGGAAAGACTTGATTGGTAGGCGCTCCGCAGACTCTTCCGTCTGCCATCTTGTATTCGCACTTACCCGTTGTTTTCACGGCAGCTCGTCTCCCTTCATCGGGGCTGATTCTAGCACGCTGTAGGTCACGTCGGAACGTGTTCGATGGTACGCTCCCGCGGTGAATTCATCCGACGAACGCCGGAGGATCGCATGACGGATAATCCGCAACCTTTGAAGAAGGGTGACAAAGTGATTATCAAAGATTGGGGCGTAACCGGTACGGTCACTGTCGCGCACCCCGCCGATCCGCCAGATGACGGTATCTACGAGGTTCAAGCGAGGCCGCATTTCTTTAGGCGCAGTAGACTCCAACTGGACACGTCGGATGCTGACAGGGAGAAGCATAAGCAAGCGATTGAGGAGAAGGTTGCGAGGCTCGAAGTTGCGTGGCAGAAATTGCTCGACGCTACCTCAGACAGTCGCGTACCAAGTCCCGCAATTTTCAAGGAATACATAGACGCGGAGACTGCGCTGCGGAAAGAACAAGGGGTGCCGTCACTAATTGCGCCTATGTTTGCCCCACGGACAAAAGAGTGAGTGAGCGCCTTGCGCCCCTCACTCCAAGGCTCCTCAGAATCGTGGACGCTGCGCACTACCTATCCTGCACGTACACCTTCATGGAGACGTTGATTCGAGAGAGGACCGTTCCCTCCTTCATCATTGGAAAGCGCCGGCTGATAGACAGGTTCGATCTGGATGCCTTCGTGGACCGAAAGAAGCTGGAGCAAGCTCGATGAGCAGTTGGTCGAGCAGCAAAAGGCGTCGGGGCAACCAAACGCGAAAGACGTTGGCAACGCTAGAGTAAATAGAATCTTACAACCGAAGCCAGCGCGCCGCCGACGACACGCGACACGAAGGCAGGGAGAAAGCCCGAAAAGAAAAGAAACACGGGCAACCCGAAGATTGCCCGCGTAACCAGCGAGGATGTAGACCCTTACAGAGTTGCTTTAGCGTTGAACGTCGGCGTCGAATTGGCTAGAAGTAGTCGAATCAATTCGCCCTGTCGCCTGACGCCAGTCTTCGAGAAAATGCTCTTGATCTGCGAGCGCACGGTATTGTCCGTGACGCCGACCATGTTCGCGATCTTTCGCGGTGCGTGGCCATCGCCTAATAGCAAGGCAACGCGACATTCGGCCGGCGTCAACCCATACAGCGCTCGCAGGATTTCTTGCGACGGGCGGTGCTGTCGAAGAGGGTCGCTAACGAAAGCCACTGCCGCTATCGGCTGCGATGTCTGTATCACCGAATTGCGGATAGGACTAATCTGGATCTGCAAAGGCGGACGCGAACGGCGGGAAACCATTACCGTTCCGCCGGCCGAAAGGCCCTTGCCGTTCAATGTCGAGGCCGCTTGATAAATCGTTTTCTCCAGCAACGACGATTCTGCAAGACGCTCTGCTCGAAGCCCATCGCGTGTTGCGAATAGTCCATCTCGCTCGGACACGGAAGCCATCGCGCTGCGGTTCATGAGCACAACTTTGCAATTGGCTCCAAAAAAGATCACGCCAATTGGCAGCATATCCAATGCCGTCTCAACTCCCGCCGACAGAGCTTTCAGTTGAGATAGTTGTAGGTGCAGCTTAAACGCGCGTTCCAAATGGGGTGCGAGAAAGCGAAGGATTTGCAATTCGCGGGTTTGGAACTCAGGGAGGGCCCGTGCGCGAAAGAGACTGACCGAATTCAAGTGAGGCCCGGCATTCTCGACGACCGCGAACAACCCATGTTCGACGCCGGATGGAACCATAAAATCGTTATACACCTCTGTCTTCGTCAACTCCGCCAACGGACAAAGTGATTCCGATGGGAATACCGCTCCAGTAGGAAGCGACAATCCGCGCTGGGCCCAAACATCTACAGAATAATAATACTCTTGGTACAAACTCAAAAACTCTGGGTCTATTTCCCAGGAATGGGAAATTGTGTGGACGTTTTGGCCCTCGTCACGCAATACAAGCCCCGCCGACTGAGCCCCGGTAGCCCGCCCGAGATCTCTAAGGAATTGGTTCCACTGACAGGGAGCGGCCGCCGCCTCGTAGAGACAGCCTAGGAGCTTTGAAAGTGCTTCGCTGCCCATCGCCATCGCTGGTTTCCCAAGGATCTTTGCCGGGAACCGTTTTCTATTTACGCAGGAGATACGGTTGGCAGATGTTACCTCAAGGAACCGGCATTTTCTAGGCGATTTTCACCCATTTGGGGGATGACAGATTTGATTCGCTCGGGTACCGTCCCCAGCGCTGGCGCTCTATATGTCGCAAGATAAGTTTGATCCCAGTAACTATCGACCCGACAGGAAACTCGCAAACATCGAGTCATAGGTTTCTAGTCTGTGAAATTTGACGACGGACTCTTCGCGAGAGGTCGGCCCTAGATTCTAGGTTCGGAAATTTATGACAGTTCGCATCTCCTGGTAGCGAGGATAGATCCGCTTCCTCTTGGTACCAATTTAGAGAGAGAAGTCTTCATGTTGGAATTATTTGCCCGATTCTAGTTCTAAATGCGGAAATTCTGGGAGAGATAAACCAAAAGGAGATTTGCCAATGTCGACGAACCGTCTCACGAGTGCCCAACTCTTTTCAGCGATCCGACCGAAAGGAGCGCTCGCGCTTTGCCTAGTTCTCTGCGTGCTGGGCTGGAGCGCTTCCACTAGCGCTCAGAAGCCCCGCTTCGTGTCGTTTGACGCTCCTGGCGCGGACTTGACGCCGGGGGACTACAACGGAACCTACCCAAGCAGCATCAACGTTTGGGGATCTATCACCGGATCCTACCAAGGCGCGGACACGGTGTTTCATGGATTTCTACGCAGCCCTGCGGGCAAGTTCACCACGTTCGAGGCTCCCGGCGCGGACACCACCGCAGGTTCTTTCAATGGGACCAGTCCCAGCAGCATCAACGACCTTGGCACGATCGTGGGAAACTACGATGACGCGAACGGGTTCAGCCACGGGTTTCTGCGCAGCCCCGACGGGAACTTCATGACGTTTGATGTTCCAGGCGCGAGCGGCTACGGCACCTTCCCAAAAGTGGTCAGTCTTGAGGGAGCCGTCGTAGGCCTTTACACCGACTCGAACTATTCGTTCCACGCCTTCCTGCGCAGTCCGGACGGCAAGTTTACGACGTGGATTGGTCCAGATGCGTGCACAGGCAACGGTTCGGAAGGGTGCTATGGCTCGGGAGGTTCCAACATCAATGCATTTGGAACAGTTGCGGGAGGCTTCGAGGATAACAGCGGCAACTTTGTTCACCACAGCTTCGTGCGCAATGCCGAGGGCAAATTGACAACGTTTGACGTTCCCGCCGCGGGCACTGGCAGCTACCAAGGCACAGGCTGTCCCGGTTGTGACCTGGGTCTCAATCAGTTCGGGGCGATCTCGGGAATCTACAGCGACGCGAACAGTGTGAATCACGGCTTCCTGCGGAATCCCAACGGAAAGATTACGACGTTCGATGCTCCGGGCGCGGGCACTGACAGCTACGAAGGTACGGGCTGTTCTTCCGATTGTCCTTCAAGTATCAACGATGCGGGCGCGATCACAGGAATCTACATTGACTCGAGTTTTGTGTACCACGGCTATCTGCGCAGTCCCGAGGGAAAGATTGTGACGGTGGATCCTGCCGGGTCAACATTTTCTTTTCCAAGCGGCATCAACGACTTGGGTTCCATTACGGGCTATTATGTTGACGTCAACGGCGTGTACCACGGCTTCTTAACGATTCCGTGTCTCTAGGCGGGCGACCGCCAAGTGGTGGCATTCCAGAACTGCTGAGGCCGCGGGTTTCCAACGACGACCTCAAACGGGAGCACGTCAACGCCAAACAAGAGCGCGCTTTCGAGATCAATTACGGCAATTGCAGCGTGGGCTGCTTTGCCCGGCCTAATTCTGTATTTCTGCGGTACCTCGGCTGGAGCACAAATCAGTTCCGTTAACTACACCTGGGTGGTGGCTTCGGGGTTTCTTTGTGATCCAGGCGATTCTGGTAGCTGCCCGGCTGCTGCGAAGTCAGCAAATGGCGACAGCTACGAAATCAGCGGCGCGGGGACTTTCGACCCGCGGAACAAGGCGGTAAAGGCAGCTGGAACGTTCAATCACAAGTCGACGAATGGAGCTCTGATCGAGACCGGAGTGTGGACGGCGAGTGCCTTGATTTCCTTCGAATCCTACGGCGTTGCACCAGCCGCGTTCATGCAAAGAGGACCGGCATTCGGCGCACCACAAATTGGCCACAAACGTCTCCCGATGCTCGCACGCGCGTTACCAACTGGCGGACTTGCAAAATTCCAAATCCTCCTTATGCCGCTGTCGGGAACAACAAGAACAGCAGTGCTGCAAGTCAACTGCGCATTGGGAGCTGTCCCGCGCGAACGATCGGTAGAAGGGATTCGACTTACGATCGAAACGAGCGGGACTGAATATTCCGAAGAAGCGGGAGGGCGCGTCATGTTCCTCTCGATACGTCCCGAACCCGGCGCGCCCGTCAAGACGCCGCAGCAAGAACTCGCCCCGGCCTCCTCGGAACCGCCGAGTGGCCGCTAGCTTTTTTGTTCGTGGAAGAACCTCTCCCATAACGCATTCTGGTATTCGTTCTCGAGTCTTTGATCGGTGTCAGCATTGACACCGAAATGGGGCGCGGATGGCGTGTGGGCGCAATCCGGATACGGGCTAACGCGGTACGAAATCAACGGCGTCGCGCACTATTACCCTTCCCTTGGCAATCCACGCTTCCGTTGGGAGTCGATATTTGGCATGCGAACTCCTAGGTTTGGTTGGCTGATACTGAAAAGCGGGCGGTGACGTCGCGTCGCCGGCCATCTAGGTACTAGAACTTTACATGTACGATAACGCAATTAATCGGGATTTAAGGCCAGTAGAAAAGTAGAGATAGTGAGAAGGGGTGACTACTGATCGAATATCACCGGCGGCCCGCTCACTCGCTTAAACTGAAAAGCGATTGTGACCTCGACACGGTCCGCGATCTTGATGAAGGGAATGCTGCCGTTCACTCCGTAGTCTTTACGGTCAAAGGCCATGGTCCTTTTAATCTCGCCTACGCCTTTGCCCTCGCTGTCGGTCGTTTGCATCAGGGTGTCAGGTTTAGTAACGCCGCGTATTGTAAAGTTGCCCTGCACTGTGACGCCGCCGGGGCTCGCCTACCCGCCCGATTCGATTCATGAACTTACCCTGTAATGGTGACGGTGGCGTCCCCGCCGACGCGATCGCCTAGCGAGCGGCAACTGCCGGGATCACTCCGGTAGGGTCTTTGTGCCAGTGATGCGGAACGGACTCGTCACGCAGGGCGCGCCGGTATTGGGCTGACCCCCTCCGACCGAAACCGAATATTGCCCTTCTGCGATCACCGGCTCGCCCGCTTCGGTGACCATACTTAAATCGCGGTCAGTCAGCTCGAAGTGTACCGACTGCGACTCTCCTGACTTTAAACGCACGCGCTTGAATCCGCGCAACGCTCGCAAGGGCGCGCCGGGAGCGTTGGGAAACGTCAGGTAAACCTGCACGACTTCATCGCCGTCGGGCGGGCCGGAGTTTGTCACCGTGACGTCCAATGGCAACGGATTTCCCGCAGCGATCGGTTCGCTCGGCACCCTTAGCCCGCCATATGAAAACTTCGTATAGCTCAGCCCGTATCCAAAGGGATAAAGCGGCGTGCCTTCGAAGTAGCGGTATGTCCGCCCCTTCATCGCGTAGTCTTCGAAGGATGGCAGCTGGTCGATTCCGGTGTAGAACGTGACGGGCAAGCGTCCCGCTGGATTATTTTTCCCGGAAAGTGTCTCCGCGATGGCCGCGCCGCCCTCTTCGCCGGGATACCACGCTTCAAGAATCGCGTTCACGTGATCCTTGGGCCAGTTCACAGAAAGCGCGCTGCCATTGGACAGCACCAGAACCACTGGCTTTCCTGCTGCGGTCACCGCTTCCAGAAGATCCTCTTCCGGCTTCGGCAGATCAAGGCTGGTGCGATCGCCGCCCTTAAAACCCGGCTCGTTCACTGGCATTTCTTCGCCTTCCAGTTCGCTGGTGATGCCGAGGACAGCCACCACCACGTCCGCCTTCCCAGCCGCATCGATTGCCTCGCGGCTCGGCTTAGGGTCATACTTCGACCAGATTAACTCCGCGCTGCCCGGTCCCGCGCTGCCCTGCGTGTAATCCACTCTCACCGAAACTTTCTTGCCCTGTTCGAGTTGGACGTGACCGACGTTATTTCGCACACTGTCGTCACCGCCCGCCCATCCCTGTGCGGTGGGCTTGCCGTCAATCTGCACGCGTGCGAAACCGCCTGACATGCGCAGACCGATGCTGTAGTCCGCGGTCTCCGCTGCGGTGAGGAAACCGTTCCATTCGACGCGCATCGGGTATTGCCCCGCCGCCTCCTTCGGCACGTCGCCCGCTTTGTAACTCACCGTCGCGACCGGTCGCGTCGCGAGTGTAGTCCGCTTCTCCTGAAACATTTCACCTGCCGAAAACTCTTCGGTCAGCCCGGGCTTGCCGTCCGCCGTGGTTAGAAAACTTGCGGGAACCGGGTCGCCTTCGGCCCGAAGGTATTGCGTGCCCGGCACGAACGTGACCTGTGCCGACGGAAACTCCGCTTTGATTCCATCAAGCACAGAAACGATGTGGGTCGGACGGCCGTTATAGTTGCCGAGCAGGTAGCGGGTTTGGTCCGCGAGCGGTCCAATCACGGCGATTCGCAGATTTGGTTTGCTCAGTGGCAGCGTGCCATCGTTCTTCAGCAGCACCATCGACTTGTTGGCGACAGAACGCGCCAGCGCGCGATGCGCAGGGCTGTCCAATTCTTTTTCGTCGATTTTCGTGTACGGCACTTCGCCGGGCGGGTCGAACATGCCGAGCTTGATTCGCGCGGTGTAGAGGCGGATCAGGGCGGTATCGATCTCGCTCTCGTTCAGAAGTCCCTTCTGGTACGCCTCGAGGTACGGCTCGTAGTCGCTGTCGTCTTTCACGTCGCCAATATTCAGACACTCGTTGTCCATGCCGCGCTGAATCGCGAGTGCCGAAGCTTCGGGCTGCGTTTTCGTGAATTTGTGGTCACGAAAAATGTTGACCACTGCAGCGCAGTCCGAAACCACGTACCCCTCGAAGCCCCACTTCCCGCGCAGTTGGTCCTGCAGCAGAAATTCGTTCACGCAAGCCGGCTGCCCGTTGACGCTATTGTAAGCGCACATCACCGAGCCTGCCTTGGCTTCGGTCACCGTTGCGCGAAACGCCGGCAAATAGGTGTCGAGTTCGTCATGCTTGCTCACGGTTACGTTCGCAGTGTGGCGCGTCGGCTCCGGCCCGCTGTGCACGGCAAAGTGTTTTGGCGTTGAGATCACGCGGTAGTATTTCGGATCGGTGCCCTGCATTCCGGTGACGTAGGCGACGCCCATCCGCGCCGTGAGGAACGGGTCTTCGCCGTACGTTTCTTGTCCACGTCCCCACCGCGGGTCGCGGAAGATATTGATATTGGGCGCCCAGAAATCCAGGCCCTCCATCACCTTGCTGTGGCCCTCGCGCTCGAACTGCGCATGCTTGATGCGGCCTTCCGTGCTGACCGCAATGGCCATCTGATGTATCGCCTCGCTGTCGAACGTGGCCGCCAGTGCTACCGGCTCGGGAAATTCCGTCGTCCCATTGTTCGCGACGCCGTGCAGCGCCTCGCTCCACCAGTTGTACGCGGGAATGTTCAGCCGCGGAATCGCGCGCGACTGGTTGGTCAGCTGCGTCACTTTCTCGTCGATCGTCATGCGGTGCACCAAATCGGCGGCGCGCTGATCCGCTGGGAGCGACGTATTCAGGTACGCCGGCGATGCAGTGTTCTGCGTGTGCGCCTTGACGGCAAACAGCAAAATGGCTCCTGCGGCAAGAGTTGCGACGATCAAAGTGCGCATGTGTGGAAAACTCCTTTGCTTATTTTGAAACGACACGCTTCGTCGAATATTGAGACCACCGCGCCGATCGGACAAGTGAAAATCTCGCTGACTTTCCACAACTCCGCTTCTGGGAAGTTGAAATCGAGATCGCTTCAGTGACAGCGTAGCGTGGTTAGGTTTTGCAGCAACTTGGAAGACCGCCGAGACTGCCAAGCAAAGTGGAAGCCTCACAAGGAGCGGGTTGTTGTGGATTCATTTCACAGCCGCGGTGCGAACGAAGACTTACAAGGTCTGTCTTCAAACCCTTGGCGATTTTTTCGCCATTTACCAAGGACAAATTCCTGATCCCGCGCTCGACGCCGCTGTAGCACGTCCGGTGCAATCCGCATCTCTCCGCAGCCTCTTCCTGGTTTAGGACCTGGCATTCTGAGGCGGCTCAAACGAAAAACTTCGCCGAATCGAGGAATTTCTGTGCTTGAGCTGCCCACTGCTGATTAGCGACAGAAATCACGAGTCGAAAGTCGCTGTCTGGCGTGAATCCGTCAGTCGGCACCGCACAGGTTGGCAAGTAGTCTAGGGCTTCTTCGAGTGTTTCGTCGTGGTGCCACGTGGTCATGACTACATCGCTCCTGTTCGGACCAGAGAACTCTTTGTTGGTTCCATCGTCTCCGACGACGACTTCGTCAACGATGTCATGAAATCTCTCGCAACCTGGACCCCATGAGCAAAAATAAACCATGCCGCGCTTCAGCGCAGCGAGAGCGAAATCAGAAATAACTTGTGTATTCACGCTTTTAACATCTGCGGCCACGAGCAGACGAAACCCCTTGGAGGGCACTTCAAGTGCGGTTGGCCATTCCAAGTTGGGTACTTCTATTACTGCAAATTTCTTGTTTTGTTCCACGGCTTCTCGGGCGTCGCGCTATCGTCCATATGAAGCAGAACTTCACTTCTCCGGTAACGGCGTTTACCAGGACTTAGACCATTACTTCCGGTTTGCCGACCACTCACCAGGAAAAACAAAACCTACTCCATGAGTGTAATCGGGGGTTATCGCCAATATCAGAGGGCCTTCATTTCTTTGAGGCTGCCAGTTTCTCCTCAACGGCCTTCCGCCAAGTGTCGTGCTCACCCCGCCACGGAACGGGTAGGCCCATTGCGCGAGTGTAGGCGATGAGCTGTCCCATGTGCTCGTGGAGGTGGCATACGGTTCGCATATAGAGGCGGCGCACGGTCGAGTTTTCCGTACCGAACATCTCCGGCCGTTCTAACTCGGCGTCGGAGGATTCCGCATACGCTGTGCGTACAGCGTTTAGCGATGTCGTCAGCAAAGCAATCACGTCAGCCTTGTCCGTCATGCTTTTTTCCAGGCTCTCGTTTCTCGCTAGCATTGCCATGCTCCGCGCCACGCCCTCGCCGTCCAGCTTGCCGTACAGATCCGGCTCTACTTTCACTCCCAGAAGGACCAGAAACGCACGACCGCTAGCTCCAACATGCACCAGAACTTCGCTTACTGAGCGCGCCGTTTCTGCCGGCCGCCACACATATCGTTCCGCCGGGAAAGCCTCCGCCAATGCAAGCATCTGCTTTTGCGCATAGTCATATTCCCAAAGGTATTCGCCCCTGAAACCTGAAAGGTTTGAGCTCATGGTGGGAAACCTCCTGTTGCGCGACAGTATACCTTGTCAGCCAAGTACGAGCGCGAAACACGCCAGCTGACGCAATCGGGCGATCGCGCGCATCGGGCGGACCAGCTACATTTTGGGCGTACTACGAGCTAACCGAAAGTTATTCCGAGTCAGAAGGCCCGTTAGAACATTCTGGCTTGATTAAGTCCTGGTATGTCGCGTTACCGGACATCTGACGTACTAGAACTTCACGAGTACGATGAATGCGTTAATCAGGAGTTGACGGACTAATTTCCAGATGCCAAACGCCCGGAAGGATTTCGTCCGCGCTCTTGCAACCACTTGGCTTCACCAAACACGTGGTATTGACTGCGAAAGCCGCTCTTCTCTGGGCCTCAGGCATAGACGAAGGAAATTCCACCGTGGCTGTGGATGGCCTGCGGTTGCTGCCCACATGAAAACGATTCTGCATGCCCTCGTCGAACCATTCCTGAATCCAAACTGCGGCCACCGGATACCAACCGGTAGACTCAATGACAGTTATGCTCCGCAGCTTCCCTTGACGCATGGTCACGCCTACCGTGACGCCCGTGGGTTGCACCACGCGGAGGCGGGCGATAGGTAGATTCACAATCGCCGCATCGTAATTGTGGTCCCCGCCGGTTTGCTCGCTTTCAGTCCAAAATTGTTCGCCTGCGCGTGCCTTCCACGCTGCTATTGTGCGTTCGGCATCCTCAGTTGTTCGTATTTCACGAGCCGAGGCCACGAGCGCAGTGGCTGTGGCACGAAGATGGTTAGCGTAAGCCGCGATTCCCAGCACAAGTAGGACTGCCACGAGTACCACAGCGACAAGGACGGTGCGAATCCTGCCATGCGCTTCGCCTGACGTGTTCGATGACACCGTGACTTGCACCCTAAAGAAATTAGACACCGCGAACGGACGGTCTGCGAACTATAGATGGACGCTTGTGCCCGATTAGTCGCGTAACCGGACAATGAGATTCAGTTTCCGGTAAGCGCGTTTACCGGGACTTATACCGGGATAGCGCTCGGCAGGCTATGCAGTCGCTGAATTGCTCAAATACTTATCGCGATTTATTAGGAGCCAAACACATTTCGTCGACGGGGGTATTCGCCACCTGCGCGTGGAGCCGGCTGATTTCGCACACGACCGTCTTAATATCCTTCGGCATCGGTTTGTAGACGTAACCCTGCCAAGGATTTAACACTGTGAATGTGACTAAACCTGATACCGCCTTGATTCGAATTTGAAGTTCATCGCTCGTATCAATGTACATGAAATACGGCCCCATCTTGCTTCGAACGCGACTCTCATCAACTGTATTTACAGTCCGCTTAATTTCCGACACCACCCCAGCACTTACGCTGCTGATTTGGCGCTCCCGTGTAGATTGTGATGCTAGCTTATCCCATCCCACCTTGTCCCATTCCACCTTGCCGTCGTCAGTGAGACGCACGAGCAACAGTTCATTCTTGTAGCCGCCTGTCCCACGTGTTGTGTTGGTCGCTTCGAGGACAACCTGGGAGGAAGAAGCCGCTGATTGGGCTTCGTTCGCTGTGGCGCAAAGCGCATTTATCGAAATCAGTATCGATAGAACCGAACTAAAAATTCGTGGCATCGGCAAGCCCAAGTTAACATACTTGAATTCAGTTCATGGGGAGGAATTTGCAACACCGACACCGACCGCTCTGTAACTCCTGATTAGTCGCGTAATCGGAAACTAGGGTGAGTTTCCGGTAACGGCGTGAAACAGGAGTTGACTAGAACGACTAAGGCTCGTCTGGCTTAAAGACGCGACCAGTCGAACACGCCAGCAAGAAGGGCTTATCTTTTCTCCACGAACTAAGCGGAGGCATCGCCGTCAGGCTAATAGAAACTGGCACCGGTTTGTCTCTCAAGACCTCCGTTTTGACAATGTCGGGGGCGACTAGATGGAAATCGCTTTCGGATATGCCCGACGCCGCGAAATAGTCATCGAGTGAACGAATGGTTCCGTCCTTACGGTTGAAAAATTGCGTGGGGGCGTGCCACGACTGATGTCCGCCGGAACTCGTGAGGCTGAACACAAAATACTTCGAGTCAGAAGTCCACTGACCTTTTACGAGTCCGAAGCCGTGTTCGCTGTCTTCGGACGAATAGTCAAGAACGCACAGCGTAGCTCCATCGCCCGAGTGGAATTCAATTCTGCTCTCATACTCGGCCCATCCAGCCTCTTTACTTATTGGCACCACCATCACGCTTGCGCCGCCATCCGGGGCAACGTATTGATGCCGCCCCTTCGTCGGCAAACCTCTCCCGGCGATTTGCGCGAAAAATAGGACCGCTGTGAAAAAGAGGAGGTATGGAGGTTTCATGGTCGGCTGGATGAAATTATAAGACATGCTTCCCAACTCCTGATAAGTCGCGTAACCGGAAACTGGGAAAATCCACTCTACCGGCGTCAATCCGCTAAGACTGGAGGCGAAATAATCCAAATACCAACAGACCAATTCCGGCAAGCAGGCACGGTAAAAACAAATAGACTGGCCACGGGGACCAGCCGTGTTTGGTGCGAACCTTGAGATACTGGGCGGGCGTTTCCAACCCTTTCGAACTCAGCGGTCCCCTCATGACATCGAACGACGTTTTATAGCCCGCTCTGACCATTTTGAATTGGACGTGAATGTAGAGTACCCCTGAGCTGCCAATTAGAAGGAAGCCTGCGACCGCCGCTGGGTCCTGTTTCAGCATGTATGAAATGGCTTGAATTTCGTTCTGCATGAGAGGTGCTTCCTCCGCCTCAGGCGGCTGCGAGGTCTCGAACTAATGCTACTGCCAACTACGCCCGTGCCATTTGCGCGGAATTAAATTCTGTGCCGAACCTGTAACTCCTGATTAGTCGCGTAACCGGACATGTTCCGGGCTAGTACTCCACTTTTCTTGCTACCGCGCCAACCGGTTAGCCGATGGTCCGAGGCAGAGCGACTGATGGCTCTATAAAATTTCCCCCAAAATTTATCCTGCGAAATCGCCTGTGAATGGTACCTAAAACGAAGAATACCCCCGGGTGGGGTCGCGAAATCCTGGAAAATTTATTTTTCGGACGGTTGAACGAAGGCGATGAAAAATCATGGGAAACGCCTCCGGTCGCAGCATTGAAAAGGGTTGAGCCCGGAGGTCGACTAACCAAATCAGGAAACCGCGAGCGACTCCGAAACCAACACAATAAGGAGAAACAATCGATCAGCGGCTAGACCCAAACCGCAAAACGCAAACCACCTGAACTTGGGCCGCAATTTTCGGACCACTCATTTGCAGCGTTCAAATTCTTTGCCCGGAGGGTTTTGAACCTTACGCGGTGCGCATTGCGCAGCGATGCTCGCGACATTTCGAAGTGATTCCCGGCACATCTGCGGGAGAATTCTCAGAGCTCGAGGGGCCGCGGACTATACGTCTATTTCGAATTCACATAGTTGCTGCCCGACCGCGCGTGCTAAGCCCTTTCGATGCGTCACTCCATCGCGGCGCGACTATGTGAAAACTGAGCCGATTTTGCCGAAATCCTCTCGATTGCCTGAAAATGCGCGAACTATTT
The DNA here is from genome assembly GCA_963837915.1 of uncultured Acidobacteriaceae bacterium. Taxonomy (GTDB): domain Bacteria; phylum Acidobacteriota; class Terriglobia; order Terriglobales; family Acidobacteriaceae; genus DASRAA01. The sequence continues at coordinate 14,012 of CAWIPZ010000034.1, read as the reverse complement.
TCGATTGAGCGTGCGATTTCGCTTGACCAAACTATGTGTTTCTTATACTATTCATATATCGGATATCTTCCGATAGGAGGGCACAATGCCAACCGTCTACGAAATCGTAACGCAAACAATCATCGAAAAACTCGAAGCAGGCGAAGTTCCCTGGCGCAAACCCTGGATCACAAGCGCGCCAAAGAATCTCGTCTCTGGCAAGGAATACCGCGGGGTTAACACGTTTCTGCTGTCCGCATCTGGCTTCCCTTCTCCGTATTGGCTCACTTACGCGCAGGCCGCGAAGCTCGGCGGCAATGTGAAACGCGGAGAGCACGGTCAAATCGTAGTGTTTTGGAACGTCGGCCAAGAAAGCTAAACCCGAAAAACGGCAAGATTCAGAAGCCCTTCCTGCTTCGCTACTACCGCGTGTTCAATCTTTCGCAGTGCGAGCACGATGGCGAACCCCTGGCCGAAAAACTGGGGCTGGTGGATGAAGCTAGCAAGCCCGTCCCGTCCGTCGAATCTTGCGACGCGATGGTGTCCGGGATGCCTAATCGGCCGGCGATCAAAGCAAGCGATCGCGCGTGGTACAGGCCATCCACGGATGAGGTAGGTATACCGGACAAGGCCGCGTTCAATTCTTCGGAAGCCTTCTACGCGACGCTATTCCACGAATTGACGCATTCGACGGGCCATGTGTCGCGCGTAAGACGCGAAGGAATCGAGCAATTGAATTCCTTCGGCAGCGAATCCTACAGCAAGGAAGAGCTCATAGCGGAGATGGGCGCGGCGATGCTCTGCGGATGTGCGGGAATTGCCCCCGCAATTCTCGAAAACTCGGCCGCGTATCTGCGTTCGTGGATAAGCGTGCTGACAGGCGACAGCAAGTTGATTGTGACGGCAGCGAGTGCGGCCCAGCGTGCAGCGGACTACATTCGCGGCGTAGCGGCGAATTCTCCCAGCGAATCGGAAGCGGTAGAAGCGTAGGACACGGCTAGGACATCCCGCGGGGTGTCCAGTGGCGTGCCTTACAGCCAAAGGATGAAACGCAAATGGAAACGCTTTTCTCAACCGAAACGCAAACGGCGATGCAGTTTCCGAAGTCGTTAACGGAACTCTACGCTCCGAAGGATATTGATTCTTTCATCGGTATTCCCAAAGTCAAAAAGGTCTGCAAGGCGTTCTCGCGACAACCGCGGGAAGCGTGTTTGCTGTTCGTCGGCGATAGTGGCACGGGCAAGTCTCTGATGGCCCGGGCGATCGCGCGTGCAATTAACGGGGAGTTACACGTCATTTCCTCCGCGAAGTGCGATAAGGAATCCCTGGAAAATCTCGCGCGAATCTGCTCCTACGTTCCATTCTGCGGTGGCTGGCACGTCAATGTGCTCGAGGAAGCGGATCTGATGTCTCCCGCCGCGGCCGCGTGGCTCCTAACACGCACAGATGACACGTCCAGGCTTGAACGCACAGTCTGGATTCTGACCTGCAACTCCGTTGAGCGCATGGAAGACAGACTGCTATCCCGCTGCCTGCGCTGTGATTTCGTCGGCTATGGCGCTGGCTCTGAAACCGTATCTCTGCTCGAGCGTATTTGGTCGGAGCGGGCTCCGGAGAATGCGGAGCGTCCAGACTTCAAGCGGCTATCGAGCAAAAATATCCGGCAAGCGATTTCCAATCTCGAAATCGAAATCATGGCAGCGTCGTGATTACTTGGATATTCCTTGGCGTCCTGTTTGTCGGCTGGTGTCGCGATTTGACGGACCCAGCGGAGAACAGGCTACGGGACCGGAAGGCGCGCCGGTGGCGCCGTGGCGAAAATAAATACCCGCAAAAACAGAGCTAGATGTCGCGGCGATTTGCAGTTGCGGTAAATGGATTCTCACTTATTCTAGTAAGCGGTGGTAGCCGCGGGAGATGTAAAAAATGAAATACCTAGAACCCGACGAACTGAAAAAACTGCTAGAAGTCGCAGCTAAATCTAAGCGGAATACCGCGATGATTCTTCTTTCCTATCGCCACGGTTTGCGGGCGGCAGAACTGTGTGGCCTCACGCTTGCCGATGTCGATGAAGAAAACGGACGGCTCATTGTTACCGCGCGCAAGAAACGCAAGAAGGGCGGCGAGAAGTTCTTTGAATCTTTCGCTCCGAAAGATGGTTTCGGGCAATCGGATTTGACCGTGCTGCACGCATGGATTAAAGAGCGCGCAAAGAATGCAGGGGCCGAAAGCGACGCCCTGTTCCTGTCGCGGGATGGTGGTGCGCTAGGCCCGCGCTACTGGACAATAGCCTTCAAGATCATGGCGAACGCCGCAGGGTTGCCGAAAGAGAAACAGCATCCCCACGTCTTGCGGCATACCACGGCGATGAGGGCAATCGAGGGCGGTGCTCCACTGCACATGGTCGCCGCGGTGCTGCGCCACAAATCACTCGCAAGCCTTTCGCCTTACGTGTCTCCGACACAATCGGCCGTGGATGCTGCGAAGTTCAAAGCGTTCTCGAAATTTTAGTCCTGTTGCATGTCGCAGCAAACGGGCGGCTAGTTTGCCGCCCTTCTAGCCCGCCTGCTTGAATCGCTCTCGCTTCCATCGTTTCGGAGTCATTTCCACGCCATCATAAAGGATGTTCCCGTTGGCTAGCAGCTTACGGCGTAATCAGTCTTGTGAAACAACTCGATAATCCGCGCGGTATCAGCGACGTCCGCTGGATTCGGGAGATTGGTGAAACCGCGACAGGTTCGTGGATCATTGAGAGGTCGCGTTGCATCTTGTTGTAAGCCGCGGTGAAGTCGTCCGCGGGGGGTGCTGGCGTAAGCTGCTGGCGGTGCACGGGCGCGGCGATCGGGCGGGGTGCGGGTGACGGGATCTTTGCTTCGGGCTGACGCAAAGTCAAACCGTTGCCAAACGCGGATACCTTTGGCGGTTCTGGGCGGTAGCAGATTTCTTGTGATAAAACAGAAAAGGAATCTGCCGCGGGCGTCGCAGTCTTGATGCGAGGCCACCGTGAACGCGGTGGCTTTGGATGAGAGTCTACGGCAGATGTACCAGACAAAACGGAAGCAAATGAACGTGAAAAAAGTTATCCGTATTCCTTTCCCAGCGGGCAACAATGGGCGAGTAGTGTCCTAACTTGGCGGAAGTTCGTTCGTGTCTCAGACAGGAGGGGAAGATGGAGTCATCTCAGAGTCAGCCCGTGACACAACAGAGCGCCTGCGAGCGCTTGGCGTACGTCGTGAAAGCGCTCGCGACACTTCACTACAGTAAGCTCGACGAATTGAAGAGAAACGAGCGGCAGTTAAACCGGCCTGACTTTGTGTGGCACTTCCTGCTTGAGAGTTTCGCAACGATGGGCAGTTCGAGAGGATATGACGGTTTAATCCTCGACCCCGTCAACTATGGCAAGGTTACGTTCGAATCGCTGTCTCTTTCGTCCCCCGCAGATCGCCTGCGAATTCTGAAGGAAACACTTCATGCTGCCAAGGTGCGCATGCCGGATAAGAAAGCTGGATGGTTGGCTGAGAACTTTGACCGGATCGTGGCAATGGGAGGTCCTGCTGCTGCCAAGGCTGGGGTTTTACGCAGTTCGACCCGTGAAAGCAAAATTGAGTTCCTAGAGCAATTCAAAGGCATCGGCCCAAAGTACGCGCGAGACATTCTAATGAATGTCTACCATCCTGACTTTCGCCAATCCATAGCGGTAGATGTACGAATCGAGTCGGTCTCTAAAGAGTTAGGGCTCTCCTTCGGCAGCTACGACGAAGAAGAGCAGTTTTATGTGAACGTGGCGGCTCGCGCTGGCCTAAACGGATGGGAGTTGGACAGGCTCATTTACAACTTCACAAACGAGGTGTTAGCCGGACTGCGTGACATGACGGCTCCTAGGCAATCAGAATCTAGACAGCAGGGAAAAGAAATCAAATAAGGACGCTACCAATGGGCGGCGAAGTTTGCCGCCCCCTTTCTTTTAATTCGCCTGCTTGAAACGTTCCTTCTCCCACTGCTGCGGCGTAAAGTCTCGATTGTCGTAGCGGATCTTGCCATTCGACAGTAGTTCTCCGCTGTGAGGAGTTTTATGGAACAAGGCGATAATCCGCGCGTTTTCTGCGACGTCTGCTGGCTTGGGTAGATTGCTGAAACCCCGGGGCGGTTCGTGGATCGTTGCGAGGTCCCGCTGCATGTTGAGGTAGTCGCGCGTGAAGTCGTCTGCTGGAGCTGGGCGCGTCGGCGTTGCTGTCGTCACAGGGATGTTGTACGCGGGATCGGGGTCCGAAGTGCTGCCGGCTGCTTTGGCTGGAAGGCGTGGGGTACAAGAGCCGGTGGCATAACCCCGGGGATCGCCTTTGGGGAGCCCATCTTTTTCGGACTGTGGGGGCGGATCCTGTTCGCGGCGCGGAGCTCGGTCAGTTTGCGGGCATCCTCGACCATTTTCCAGTACGCTTTCGGATCCATTTCGTGCAGAGACATCGCCCAAGGATCGCGCTCGTTCTGGAGTTCGCGGAGCCATGCCTTGAGCACTTCGGGCGCGAGGCGTTCGGGCTTCCACTTCGGGTTCATGGCGGCGCACGTAGCCCAGCCGCGGGCGGTCAAATAGACGACGGTTCGGGTGCGATATCGCCGGCGGCGGAATGGCCGTTCCTGGCGGATGATGATGAGGCCCTCGAGCTCCTTTTTAGCATCCTGAAAAACCTTCCGGCCACGCGTGCCTTCGCTGATTGCTGCTAGGGTCGCCCAGCCACGGTGACGCATTAGGAAACGCAGAATCTTGCACCCAGGTGTCAAAAAATTTGTACTCACAAGTCCTCACTCGACGTGATTTTGATTTTTCACGCGACCATCTTGAAAAGCTAAGGCTGACACGGCATGTTGCACAACTACCCAATTGGTTACGTTTTGATACCCAATCCGCGTACGCGTTCTGTTCCGGAGCGAAGATTAAGCGAAAACACGATATGTGCGTTTTGCGCGTCATACGCGTTCTGTTCCACCGTTCCAAACACCACTTTTTCAGTCCGGAACAGGATGCGTACGATCTGTGTAACTTATTGATTCTATATGTACTTCGACCGTTCCACTTTGACCGTTCCACTTAAAAACGTACGCGTTCTGTTCCCAAAACGCTCCATTGCGTACGCAGTTCGAGGTAAACCTGCGTTTCTAGGAACGCAGGTTACCGGAACGCTGGACGTACGATTTTTGCATCATGCTCTATTAACCTATCCCACCCCAGCCGTCTCCATCACCTTCGCTTCCCGCTTCTTCCGCCCCTTAGGCTTGGATTCCGCCACGGGCTCCGTGTCCGGTGCTTCGGCCTTCTTCGCGTCTCTCGCCCTCTTGCTCCTCTCCGCATTCTTCCTCAGCTTCGCTTCCACGAGTTCGTCCTGGGTAGGCACTGGCACGCCTGGGGGGTAGAACAGGAGTGATCCCCGAGTCCCACCATCCATGCACTGCCAGTATTTTTCCCTCCCCACGGCGCACAGCAATCTGGTCTGTTCCCGCCCCTTCGCGATTCCTAACATGCCGGCGAGCTTACTCTGGTTCAAGGCGTCGTTGCCGGCGTCCCAGGCAGACTTCACAAAAGCCGCGGCCTTGACCAAAAGCTGTTCTTCGGTGGGCGTGAAGTCCACGTCAATCAACTGCCCGCTACCGAGTTCGTCCGCAGGGGTCTTATCACCCTTCACCCCGGATCGCAGGACGTCGTAGCGTATGTGAAGTCCGATACGCCCATCCGGCATCATGGGTTCGAATACCACCCTCCATTTCGCACTCCATTTTTGGCAGGCGCGTACCCTGATGTCCGACACGTCGATCGTAACCTGGCCGCCCGTCACGGAGTCCTTCTCGAAGAACAGCGAGTGGTCAGACTGGTCGATGATCGACATGGCACCCCGCCACTTTGTGCGCGCGTCCTTCGGTGTGTGATGCAGGATCAAAACACCTGCCGACATACGCGCCAGTTTCTTCGCTTCCCGCATGTGAATCGCCATCGCGGGGTTGTCGTTCTCGTCGTCCCCGTTGCAGAAACTGGAAAGAGAGTCGAACATGTAATACGTGTTTGGGTATCGGTAGGCGTCCTCGAGCAAGCGTGCGTCGTCCATGACCCTGGGCACGGCGAGGTTCTCATCCATCACCCAACCGCCCCATATTTTGAAACCTGGGATCTCCTTGCCGTCCGCGTCCAATAAACCGATAGCGGTCAGACGCTCGCGCACAACAGGTTCCGGATTTTCCGCGTCCACATACACGACACGCAATGGTTCGCCGTATGCTTCCCGGTGAGCGAACGGCGTGTTCGTGAGAAGTGACTTGACCATAAGCAAGGACACCGTTGACTTCACGGAGCCCGCTTCCGCGGCGATCACCGTGGTTCCCCCATGCAGTAATAAATCTTTGATCGCCCAGCGCACAGGCTTAGTGGAAAGCTGCGAAGCTGTCTGCACATGGTCTTCAATCCACGATGTTTTCTTCTTCGCGAGCTCGGTGGGCGTTAGCAGCAACTTCAAATCCACAGCCGGCACTTCTGCATTTGGATCGCGCTTCAACATCTCCACCTGTTCTTCCATCTGAGCCTCTACGGTTTCACCCTTCAACTTCGCTGGCGGTTCTGGGGAGGGCACAGGTGCGGGGACGGACGCGTCCAAGACGTGATGACCCCACTACCAATCTGCTGCAAGCCCAACTTACCTTGAATGATCGTTTCCAATTCGCCATCTGATAACGGCGGTAGGCAGTGACGCGCGTTGAATTCCGCGACGTCTTCGCGCAGGTCATCCTCTTCGCACATCGAAACCCAGCGGCGGAACGCGTAGCGCGATACCGCGTTGTTTCTCTCGCCTTCTCCGTAGTCTTGGTCCCCGTGCAATAGCGGAGGATCGCTCTCGTAGGATTCCATATCCATTTTCGGAACGTTGTCTTCGTCGTCCGCGTCCAGCGCAGCCGTGAGTCTATGTTTATCCCGCGCTCTTGCGCCCTGTTCTCCGCAATTTGTTTTTGCGCTCGGACTTCAGCCAGAGAATAAAAGCCGCGAGTTCGTCGGGCATCACCACGACCGCAGATTCATCCACCACCTTGTACGGCTGTTTCGTATCCGGATGGATAGAGCCCGCAACAAGGACATACTCGTTCTTGCCGCGGACAGACATCACCTTCTCCAGTGTGTCTCCCTGCGTGATGTTCCCCAACTTTCGTGAAGCGTCCGTTTGCAGCCACGCAGACTGGCGATGCCCAAGCCGGGATTCCGTTGTATATGTCCTTGGAAAGTCCTGGCCCTGGGTACGCTTCCTGTAAAGTTCGTGAATCCAGAACGTTGTCTCGTTGAAGAAAATGTGACCGGAGGGAGAAGCCATTGCGCCCGCATTCGCCTGGGGATATTGCCCTGCCCACACGCCGATCTGGTCGAGGTCGGATGTGGCAAGAGCCTGCCAGCCCTTGAGTATCGGATTCTTTTGTCCAGGCATCACGGGATGGACGAGGAAGCCCATCTTCGCCGCGCGTGTAGCAATAACTGCGAAGCCTTCAAAACCTTCCGCGATAGGTGCTACGGGTTCTACCGTTCGCGCGGCGCCGGGTTTCGCAGGCTTTGGCATGCAGAGATAGCACCTCATTAGATTGTGCTTCTCGCAACGCGGTTCGTTCGGCAAAGGACTCGGTGCGGTTGATTGATGGATGTTCACGAGCGCACCTCGGTTGCCGGTGCATCGGTGGCAGCTACGGCAGACAACAACTCGATCTCTCTCGCGCGGAACGGGTTCGTAGGATGACCGCTAGGTCCAACGTGGCAGAGAATTCGATCGCCTTCGCGCAGAACTTTGCGCCCTATGATGTCGGAATGATGTGGGTAGACGGCGGTTCGGTCGGTGTCGAGTTCCGCGAATCCCCATCCCTTTGCGTAGAACATGACTGTGGCCGATTGTTTCGTTTCCATCGGTGTTCCTCCTTTTGGTTCTCATTATCGGTGCTGCACACAGGCCGCAAATTCGCGGACGGTGGACTGCACGACGCGCGCTAAAGCAACGTCGGGGTTTCTCTCATTTCTCGAATAGCGGACGCGAGATTGTTGATGCTGTCGGCTATTTCTTTTCCCGCGCCGGCTACCGCGCTTGCCAACGACCATCCCTCTATCTGCCCGTTGATTGAATCCGCGAGCAGTTCTATATCGACTTGGGAATCGCGGTAAGAAAAGCGTAATTCATCGTTCGCAGCTTCTCGAGGGCTGCGGCGTTCGAACCCGGTAATGTGATTTTCAGCAGGCTCACTGGGTCTCCTTCCCGGATTTCGCGGCGCAATCCGCACACGTTCGCACGCCATCCACGATCGGAAACGGTTCTGAATCTTTCGCCGTGTTGTCCGCGCCGCACGATTGACAAAGTCTTTGACTGAGCCAACGCACGAGAGCGCGCTCGAAGTTCGGCTCGTACAAGTAGTGTTCGCGTTTCGGAAACGCTTTCAAGATTGCGGCGCGCTCCTCGTCGGATAGTTCGTGCCACTCTCTCGTGTCAGTGTTCGTGCTCATGTTGCCTCCTCGCTGCGGTGCCGGCTTGGATCGTGCTCGACGGCTGCGGTCGTGCTACAAACGAACCAATAAATCAGTCGGTTTGGAGTTTTCTTTCGCTTCTTGGAACGCTTCATACGTCGCCTGCTCACGTTGAGTGGCTTCAGCTTTTTTCTGTTCTTTCAACAGTGTGGCCGCATTCTTTGTATGTTTGGACCGAATCCATTTCGCAATGCGGACCTTCGCGTCTTTCGCTTTAACGGGGATAACGATCTTTCCGTTGACATCGCCGCAGGTGAAAGACGGATCGCCGTTCGTCGTTGACGCCGATATATCCCAAGCCGGACTCGTACGATGTCTTTTGCCGTCAACCACAACATAGAAAGGCATGTAGAAACACGCCGTCATTTGATAGATGTCGAGCTCTGCCTTAGCGGGCAGCACACCCATGCGATGAAGGCGGAGAAGCGTCGCGTACCGTGGATTGCCTGTCGTTGCCAAGAGACGTCTCAGACGTTGCTCGTAAGTTTCTTTTCTTTTAGATTTCTTCACGTGTTCTCCTTTGCTGCAAGATTCGGCGCGATGGCCGGGTCAAAAATTTTCGGAATCGAAACAAGGGAGACTTGCGTGCGCGGCGATTCGGACGTATAAATGCGAAATCGCACGACTGGGCTCCAACCTTGTTAGCGATAGAAGCGCGTTTGGTTCACGAGACCGGCGCGCTTCGTTTTTTATGTCGTCACTTCTTCTTCGCGTTTTCCTCCGCATCTAGAGCTTGCTGCTGCAACGCGCGACGTTTCGCGATGTACTCCGCGCACGCCACGCGAACCATGTATCCGAAGGGCCTGTCGTCGGCGTAACAAAACTCCTTCATGTCCTGAACGATTTTGTCCGTGAACTGCACTCCAATCGTTGTTCGTTTGGGCTTCTTGGGCTTCGCATTCTCTGAGCTCTCTGGTTCTTCGTCGTCACGCCTGTTCAACGGACTTTCTTTTGTGTCCATGTCTCTCCCGCCGTGATGGATTCGACCGCAGCAGAATACTCGCACAACCTCGCACGTACAGTCAAGCGTTAATTTCACAGAGATTTTAGGTGCCAGCACGTGCGTCTAGGACGCACTCACAGCGACCAATATGAGCCACGAAGGCCCCCGGCCAGCCTCCATACCCCTGCCGGGGCCGGAAAACGCCCCTGCGAGCACGGATTCGCGGGCGTTTGGGGCTGTAGGGGCGTTCTGGTTGGAAATAGGGGCTTTACGGAGTCGGCTGGCCGACTTGGGGATCTGGATGGCGCGAAATCGATGAAAATTCCAGTCCCCGGCTAGCTATGGTACACCGAGGCCAGAGAGATCGAGGGACATCAGCGCGAAGTAAAATCCCACGCCAGCATCGGCCGCTCGACTTCCGTGTTCACTTTGATATTGAGTCTAAAACACTTACCGTCAGCCTTCACAATTCGGAGCTCCCGCAAGAATTCGAGCTGTCTACGATCGACGGGATGGAGCTTTCTAGCCTGGGGCCGGCCGCCTTCGAATGCGCAGAGATCCTCGGCGAGCTTCACGTATTCAGAATCATGGTCGCCCAGGCTGGCGTGGATCAATGCTCGCGCCTCGGTCTCGAGTCGCAAATCAAGTTGTTTCAGGTAATGCATGATGTCTCCTTACAGACGGGGATGTTTTGAGATATAGCTTGACAATACAATCATGCGGTCATAGTATATCTTGACGCTTTGAACTGCACATCAAGCTATTGCTGTACTGGAGGATTCTGTGGAGGGTTACAGAGAGCTGAGAATTCGCCAATTGGATCGCGCTCTTTCGGCTTTCGACGCGGCGAGAAAGGAACCACGACCGCAACGAGGTTGGCTTCGCTCGATTCGTGAGGCGTTGGGTTTGAACCTCAGCGACGTTGGCCGAAAGTTGAATCGGTCGAAACAAGTCGTTCAACTGACCGAACGAGCCGAAATCAACGACAGAATTACGTTGCGTACGCTTCGCCGTGTCGCAGCCGCCATCGGACTGTGAGTTGGTATACGCGCTCGTTCCCGCGACAGGCACGATCGCTCGAACTCGCCGAGAGACGCGAGCGCGCGCAAGCCACGGAAGACGTTCTCGATGTCGAAAATACGATGGCCCTCGAAAACCAGGGGACCGGAAATGTGGCTGATCTTATTGAGGACGAGATGAAGCGTCGCCAAAGAAAATGATCTTTGATCTTAACAATGCGCCGGAAGATACGCCGCTGAGTCCGGAAGACGCGGCTGGCCTTATCCCGAGCCTCGCCTCGCAGAGAGACTTGAACGAGTGGGAGGCGAAGAACATTCTCGCGGCACACAATTGGGCTTTCAACCAGCGAGTACTGAATGCGAGGAATCCCGTGGATGAGATATACGTGCGAGATCTCCACCGGAAGATGTTCGGTCGAACATGGAAATGGGCCGGGACGTACCGAAAAACAAATTTGAATCTCGGCTGTCCGTACCCCGAGATCTATCAACGGCATGCCGGTTCTCCTGGGGAATGTTCGTGACCGGCTTGAAAACAAAACCTATGAGATCGACGAAATCGCCGTCCGCTTCCATCATCAGTTGGTTTTCGAGATACACGCGTTTCCAAACGGAAATGGTCGCCACGCGCGACTGATCGCGGACATTCTCGCCGTGAAACATGGGCATCCGGAATTCTCGTGGGGGCGAGCTATTCTCGTACCCGCGGGTGTAGCACGTGAAGCGTATTTGGCAGCCCTGCGCGCGCTCGACGCTGACGACAAGAATATCAGACCGTTGGTGGATTTCGCCGACGGTCAAAGCAGTAATTCCGATCTCAACATTCGGGATCGTTGAATTTCGGAAGAGCGCGTTGCCAGCGACGGACAAAAAGCGTGTTCGGTGCGGATTGTTCGGAACGCTCTATTGGACCGTTCCTGGCACGTGCCAGCGGAAAAAGATCCGAATGGTTCGTTCTACAGATTCGTGGAGCGCACCACTGAACCCGCGAACCTCATGCCGTGGAACGCGGAAGTCGGCTACGCAATCAAAGAGTGGGGCATGGACTTTCGGCATTACGCCTATGCACACGCGAATGCTCCAGGCTCCCACGTGTTCGATGATCTCGCGCAAGAACTTCGCCTCGAGCTTTTGAAACACGAAGCGGCTGGCGATAACGTTCCGCGGTTTACTGCCGATGGCAAGCTGAATGCGAATGTCGTGCAAGTTTGCAAACACAGGCTGCTGGACCTATGGACGGAAATCACGATTGAATCCCCTGCGAAAGAAAAACTTCCCTTCACTTCGCAGTTTAGAAAGCGAAACTGGGATGGTCACGAAACGCTTGACGATGAAGGCAACACCACGATCCCTGAATACTGGATTCACGGCGGGGTGGATAGTCTCGATGATCCAACAGGCGCGATCGATAACAGCGGCGCGGACTACGATGAGAATGCTGAGGGGGCTTCGCCACTTCAACGACTAATCGAGGGTCCGGGAGACGATGGCACGGTTGGTGGCGATCTATCATCGGATCTCGCGAGCAAGCGCAACGCCGTCGAAGATGGGATGCTCGACGCGCTTGCGGAGGGCGGCAACGAAGCGTTATTGGATCGCGCGATGCTGGCCGTCACGGAGGATGAGCGGAAAGCCATGCGATTGTGGTACGGGCTCGACGGCGATGCACTCACAAAAAGGCAAATCGCCGATCAAATCGGCAAACAACTATCCGCGGCGAAAAAATACGTTCAACGCGCGGTAAAGAAAATCAAGCGGGAGTGGGAACGCCAACAAGATACGGAACAGCGCAGCTACGCCTATGCCGCCTTGCCGACGAATTGGAATGAAGAATGCAACCGCACGGCGCTGAATCTCTGGGGAGACCTGCATATCACGAAAGAATCCTACTTGCGGCAACTCGAACTACGGAGAAGTATCGAAAGATGGCGCTGACGAATCCGAACCGCGCTTGGATGTGTATCCCCGATTTCTATGAAAGCTACAGCGAGCCTCGCATCGTTGAATTTGCTGATACATACAAGCTTGTGCGGCGCACTGTTGGGCATTTCACTATTCCCGCGGAGGAAGACAATGCGAGCATTGAGCAAGCGCGAAGAGCGCGAAGCATTGCTCGATTACGAACCTTCGGCCCGCAATACTGGCATCGTGTACACGATTGAATCCCGCTGGGAGAAGGATGTGAAACTGATTGCCGGTTCCCCCATGTGGCGAGAGTGTTCGAACCCTGCCTGCGAGTACGACGTTATTCTCGTTGGGCGCCGCCAGCGCATCTTTCTGGGCGGTCGCGAGAAGGTTCGCGGTGAACTCGTTCCCTGCGCGCTGTGCGTGATATTCGATGCGCGCGGTCTCGCGAAACAGTGTCCGCTTTGCAAGACCCAAGCAATCTGAATACGTTGTGTGAAGGCTGTTTCGCTGATGCACTGCCCGCGGAAATGGAACGACGCCGCGGCGACCGCGTGCAGGCAATGCCATCCAAGAACGGGCAACCCTGTTGGTACATTGACCTCCGAACTGACCAAGATGCCGGAAATCGGACTGGCCCACCTCGTGGATTACGAAGACGCGAACGGGCGCGTCATCATCACAACCGATCCCGTCACGCTGCCTGCAATCGTTCTTGAAGACCAGGAAGAGGTTCTCGTGCCAGTCGAAAGCACCGCGGTTCATACGTTCGGGGAGAAGCGCGAAGCCCCGGCGCATCTCGCGAGCTATGACACCGAAAGAGTTTCTCGAGCGGCAACGTCTCCTGCGTGGCAATCGGATTGCAGACAAAAAGTCAGAGGTGGCGTGATGCAAAACTTCTTTTTATGTATCTTGATCGCCGGCGCGTGTTTCTGGGGAGCACAATCCGGAGCGAAACATTTCGAAGAGAAGATCGACACGCGTCAAGCCTGGGCACAATCGCTGTCAAACGAAGACCGAGGCATCTTCTTTTACTCAGTCGGTGCCAACAACTCGACGCTCGTGATTCAGCTCACGCCACCAGAGAGCGACGTCTCGGGCTGTGACTCAGTGATGGCGACACTTTTGGTTCGCCAAGACTTCCTGCGCACCGCCTATTACGGTTACGGGATGCGTGAGGTTAGGTGCGAGACAATGAGCGAAGACGGTGTGATGACTGGCAGCATAACGCGCGACATCGTTCCGCCAGATCCCGCACCCCCCGCGGCTCCCCTCCCACACACCGTTCCGATGAGACACGAAGCACGGGTAAGAGACGCGAAGGCCTAGCCGGAAAGTACCATTGGTTTCCCCGCACGACGCAAGAGATAATACGGGCAGGAGTCCACGATGAACCAAACCACGACGCTTCAAGCATTGATTACGAAGTGGGGGCCGTTGTGTAAACAACACGGGATATCGGATTTGGAGACCGTGAAGTTCCTGTCACAAGTCGCCCGTATGCTTCGCGACTAACACACGCACTGGATCGTCAAAATGACAGGCTCGGTGGAGCACGTTCCACATTTGTTCCACAGATCACTGCCGAACCAGCCCGAATCACCCCGTTTGGTGCCTCTCAGAACCCTTCTAACCT
>CAWIPZ010000033.1:0-29018 GCA_963837915.1 uncultured Acidobacteriaceae bacterium | reverse complement strand
GCTTGTCGCCCATCAAATCCATCGTTTCAAGAAAGTATTTCAGGTCATCATCGCAGTCCTGCAATATTTTCTCGTGTGTGATTGTCTGTGGAATTTTGGCGGCCAAGATGAAGCCCGTTGGGGTCTTGCGTTCCCAGCCGTTCACCGTGGCCACTGACGGAGTGCGGTAGAACGTGGAGTCTACTTCGACGGTGTTGAATTTCGTCGCGTAGTAGGACAAGTAATCAGCAGGCTTCATCCCGGCCGGATAGAACGCGCTCTCCCAGCCGGCCGCGGTGAAGGCCGAAGTTCCGATACGAAGCTCGCCCATGCGGGCAATGGTCGCCCTGGTGGCTTGGGAGAGTCAAGGTTGAACGCGCCAAGACGCGCGCGATGCCTTGGAATGTGGTCAGCGCGCACCCACCACAATTAGTAGACGTAATCGACACTCAAGGCATAAGATTTTGTGGTTTGATTATGAATTTTTCTTGACAAGTTTTTCACAACCACCGACACTGCGGGAGAAGTCGAGGCGGTGGGGCCGTAGCTTAACCGGAAAAAGCAGACGCCTACTAAGCGTAAGACTGCTCGTTCAAGTCGAGTCGGCCCCGCCCATTCGATGATGCCACTATCTACCACGTTGGAACAGAGTGTTCCACTTTCCGCCGCTTTCGAAAAACATCTTATCGCTTCACCCGGCGAACGTGTCAAGCACTTTAATAGGAATTCATTAAATCTAGGTACTGCTAACAGACTCCGGGATTTGCAAATGGACTTCGGAAGATTCAACGCAGACCAATTCCGGCACCAACTGATGAATTACACGGAAGCGGAGCTGATAAAATTGGGAAGATCCGTGTCATCGGCCGCGTCGCGTTGCCTCGATCCCATGACGCAACAACTCAATGCCTCAAAGTACGAACTGTGCCGGCAGGAATGGCGAAGACGGCACCCGAAGTAGGAGAGTCGCTTTTAAAGAGACAATGACTAATCGATTTCACGAGCTTACGAAGCTTGTGAGCTGCGTTCTCATTTTAGGATGTGTATTTGCTTTTCCCCTCGAGGTTAAGCGCGGCAGCTCGGTTCTCGCCATGTATTCTCAGAAGGGCGACTACGTCGTAGTCGCGGCCGAAAGTCGAAATGTGGATAAGACCCACAAATTCGTCGACGATCGCGCGTGCAAGATAATTTCTCTAGGTGACGATACGGTGTTTTTTGAAACTGGCATTCCCGTCATCGGCGTTCTTAGAGGCACAAACTGGAATGCACAAAGCGTTGCCCGTTCGGTTTACAGAAGATCGAAAGTCCACGACCCCAAGGATTTGTCGATTGCTTGGGGCAACGGCGCTCTCAAATGGTTTTACGGACAAGCCCCGCAAGATTTGAAGTCCATCACGGACCCGGACGGCGGAATTGTGACAGGGGGTTTTATCAGTTTCGCGAAAGCGGATATCGTACCGATTCAAACGCAAACCATCTTTTATTCCGCTTCAGCGAACACTATCAGGAGTGGCCCGGAAGGAGACCCGCCCCACTTGGGACAAATCGTAATGTCCGGTGTCGCCAAGGAGTTGATATCGGAGTTCTTTAAAGGGAACACCGTACGGGCTGCTATTGCTTTCGGACCGATCGGCACACTTCGCCGCATCGGTGAAGATCCGACGATCGATGCTTCGCTTGCTAAAAAAGCAATTCAGTTCGCTGTCGATTATTCGACCGGGCCGGATCACGACGAAATAGGGGGTCCGATTGATGTCGCAATCGTTCGAGAAAATCTGTCGATTGAATGGGTAAGTCGAAAGAAAGAATGTTACGAACAAGACCAAAAACCGATCCTACCTGTTTCGAGTCCGCAGAAAAAGAAGCCGGTCTAATCGCTGTAGTAGACACTCGCGATTATGCTTTTGGCTTGCGCGAATCCTTGAACGGCCTTCCAATCACCTGCGCGCCACCTGGCTTCATGTGCTCCTCGCAGAACCAATACCGACGAGTACCGTGCGGAAAGACTTGATTGGTAGGCGCTCCGCAGACTCTTCCGTCTGCCATCTTGTATTCGCACTTACCCGTTGTTTTCACGGCAGCTCGTCTCCCTTCATCGGGGCTGATTCTAGCACGCTGTAGGTCACGTCGGAACGTGTTCGATGGTACGCTCCCGCGGTGAATTCATCCGACGAACGCCGGAGGATCGCATGACGGATAATCCGCAACCTTTGAAGAAGGGTGACAAAGTGATTATCAAAGATTGGGGCGTAACCGGTACGGTCACTGTCGCGCACCCCGCCGATCCGCCAGATGACGGTATCTACGAGGTTCAAGCGAGGCCGCATTTCTTTAGGCGCAGTAGACTCCAACTGGACACGTCGGATGCTGACAGGGAGAAGCATAAGCAAGCGATTGAGGAGAAGGTTGCGAGGCTCGAAGTTGCGTGGCAGAAATTGCTCGACGCTACCTCAGACAGTCGCGTACCAAGTCCCGCAATTTTCAAGGAATACATAGACGCGGAGACTGCGCTGCGGAAAGAACAAGGGGTGCCGTCACTAATTGCGCCTATGTTTGCCCCACGGACAAAAGAGTGAGTGAGCGCCTTGCGCCCCTCACTCCAAGGCTCCTCAGAATCGTGGACGCTGCGCACTACCTATCCTGCACGTACACCTTCATGGAGACGTTGATTCGAGAGAGGACCGTTCCCTCCTTCATCATTGGAAAGCGCCGGCTGATAGACAGGTTCGATCTGGATGCCTTCGTGGACCGAAAGAAGCTGGAGCAAGCTCGATGAGCAGTTGGTCGAGCAGCAAAAGGCGTCGGGGCAACCAAACGCGAAAGACGTTGGCAACGCTAGAGTAAATAGAATCTTACAACCGAAGCCAGCGCGCCGCCGACGACACGCGACACGAAGGCAGGGAGAAAGCCCGAAAAGAAAGAAACACGGGCAACCCGAAGATTGCCCGCGTAACCAGCGAGGATGTAGACCCTTACAGAGTTGCTTTAGCGTTGAACGTCGGCGTCGAATTGGCTAGAAGTAGTCGAATCAATTCGCCCTGTCGCCTGACGCCAGTCTTCGAGAAAATGCTCTTGATCTGCGAGCGCACGGTATTGTCCGTGACGCCGACCATGTTCGCGATCTTTCGCGGTGCGTGGCCATCGCCTAATAGCAAGGCAACGCGACATTCGGCCGGCGTCAACCCATACAGCGCTCGCAGGATTTCTTGCGACGGGCGGTGCTGTCGAAGAGGGTCGCTAACGAAAGCCACTGCCGCTATCGGCTGCGATGTCTGTATCACCGAATTGCGGATAGGACTAATCTGGATCTGCAAAGGCGGACGCGAACGGCGGGAAACCATTACCGTTCCGCCGGCCGAAAGGCCCTTGCCGTTCAATGTCGAGGCCGCTTGATAAATCGTTTTCTCCAGCAACGACGATTCTGCAAGACGCTCTGCTCGAAGCCCATCGCGTGTTGCGAATAGTCCATCTCGCTCGGACACGGAAGCCATCGCGCTGCGGTTCATGAGCACAACTTTGCAATTGGCTCCAAAAAAGATCACGCCAATTGGCAGCATATCCAATGCCGTCTCAACTCCCGCCGACAGAGCTTTCAGTTGAGATAGTTGTAGGTGCAGCTTAAACGCGCGTTCCAAATGGGGTGCGAGAAAGCGAAGGATTTGCAATTCGCGGGTTTGGAACTCAGGGAGGGCCCGTGCGCGAAAGAGACTGACCGAATTCAAGTGAGGCCCGGCATTCTCGACGACCGCGAACAACCCATGTTCGACGCCGGATGGAACCATAAAATCGTTATACACCTCTGTCTTCGTCAACTCCGCCAACGGACAAAGTGATTCCGATGGGAATACCGCTCCAGTAGGAAGCGACAATCCGCGCTGGGCCCAAACATCTACAGAATAATAATACTCTTGGTACAAACTCAAAAACTCTGGGTCTATTTCCCAGGAATGGGAAATTGTGTGGACGTTTTGGCCCTCGTCACGCAATACAAGCCCCGCCGACTGAGCCCCGGTAGCCCGCCCGAGATCTCTAAGGAATTGGTTCCACTGACAGGGAGCGGCCGCCGCCTCGTAGAGACAGCCTAGGAGCTTTGAAAGTGCTTCGCTGCCCATCGCCATCGCTGGTTTCCCAAGGATCTTTGCCGGGAACCGTTTTCTATTTACGCAGGAGATACGGTTGGCAGATGTTACCTCAAGGAACCGGCATTTTCTAGGCGATTTTCACCCATTTGGGGGATGACAGATTTGATTCGCTCGGGTACCGTCCCCAGCGCTGGCGCTCTATATGTCGCAAGATAAGTTTGATCCCAGTAACTATCGACCCGACAGGAAACTCGCAAACATCGAGTCATAGGTTTCTAGTCTGTGAAATTTGACGACGGACTCTTCGCGAGAGGTCGGCCCTAGATTCTAGGTTCGGAAATTTATGACAGTTCGCATCTCCTGGTAGCGAGGATAGATCCGCTTCCTCTTGGTACCAATTTAGAGAGAGAAGTCTTCATGTTGGAATTATTTGCCCGATTCTAGTTCTAAATGCGGAAATTCTGGGAGAGATAAACCAAAAGGAGATTTGCCAATGTCGACGAACCGTCTCACGAGTGCCCAACTCTTTTCAGCGATCCGACCGAAAGGAGCGCTCGCGCTTTGCCTAGTTCTCTGCGTGCTGGGCTGGAGCGCTTCCACTAGCGCTCAGAAGCCCCGCTTCGTGTCGTTTGACGCTCCTGGCGCGGACTTGACGCCGGGGGACTACAACGGAACCTACCCAAGCAGCATCAACGTTTGGGGATCTATCACCGGATCCTACCAAGGCGCGGACACGGTGTTTCATGGATTTCTACGCAGCCCTGCGGGCAAGTTCACCACGTTCGAGGCTCCCGGCGCGGACACCACCGCAGGTTCTTTCAATGGGACCAGTCCCAGCAGCATCAACGACCTTGGCACGATCGTGGGAAACTACGATGACGCGAACGGGTTCAGCCACGGGTTTCTGCGCAGCCCCGACGGGAACTTCATGACGTTTGATGTTCCAGGCGCGAGCGGCTACGGCACCTTCCCAAAAGTGGTCAGTCTTGAGGGAGCCGTCGTAGGCCTTTACACCGACTCGAACTATTCGTTCCACGCCTTCCTGCGCAGTCCGGACGGCAAGTTTACGACGTGGATTGGTCCAGATGCGTGCACAGGCAACGGTTCGGAAGGGTGCTATGGCTCGGGAGGTTCCAACATCAATGCATTTGGAACAGTTGCGGGAGGCTTCGAGGATAACAGCGGCAACTTTGTTCACCACAGCTTCGTGCGCAATGCCGAGGGCAAATTGACAACGTTTGACGTTCCCGCCGCGGGCACTGGCAGCTACCAAGGCACAGGCTGTCCCGGTTGTGACCTGGGTCTCAATCAGTTCGGGGCGATCTCGGGAATCTACAGCGACGCGAACAGTGTGAATCACGGCTTCCTGCGGAATCCCAACGGAAAGATTACGACGTTCGATGCTCCGGGCGCGGGCACTGACAGCTACGAAGGTACGGGCTGTTCTTCCGATTGTCCTTCAAGTATCAACGATGCGGGCGCGATCACAGGAATCTACATTGACTCGAGTTTTGTGTACCACGGCTATCTGCGCAGTCCCGAGGGAAAGATTGTGACGGTGGATCCTGCCGGGTCAACATTTTCTTTTCCAAGCGGCATCAACGACTTGGGTTCCATTACGGGCTATTATGTTGACGTCAACGGCGTGTACCACGGCTTCTTAACGATTCCGTGTCTCTAGGCGGGCGACCGCCAAGTGGTGGCATTCCAGAACTGCTGAGGCCGCGGGTTTCCAACGACGACCTCAAACGGGAGCACGTCAACGCCAAACAAGAGCGCGCTTTCGAGATCAATTACGGCAATTGCAGCGTGGGCTGCTTTGCCCGGCCTAATTCTGTATTTCTGCGGTACCTCGGCTGGAGCACAAATCAGTTCCGTTAACTACACCTGGGTGGTGGCTTCGGGGTTTCTTTGTGATCCAGGCGATTCTGGTAGCTGCCCGGCTGCTGCGAAGTCAGCAAATGGCGACAGCTACGAAATCAGCGGCGCGGGGACTTTCGACCCGCGGAACAAGGCGGTAAAGGCAGCTGGAACGTTCAATCACAAGTCGACGAATGGAGCTCTGATCGAGACCGGAGTGTGGACGGCGAGTGCCTTGATTTCCTTCGAATCCTACGGCGTTGCACCAGCCGCGTTCATGCAAAGAGGACCGGCATTCGGCGCACCACAAATTGGCCACAAACGTCTCCCGATGCTCGCACGCGCGTTACCAACTGGCGGACTTGCAAAATTCCAAATCCTCCTTATGCCGCTGTCGGGAACAACAAGAACAGCAGTGCTGCAAGTCAACTGCGCATTGGGAGCTGTCCCGCGCGAACGATCGGTAGAAGGGATTCGACTTACGATCGAAACGAGCGGGACTGAATATTCCGAAGAAGCGGGAGGGCGCGTCATGTTCCTCTCGATACGTCCCGAACCCGGCGCGCCCGTCAAGACGCCGCAGCAAGAACTCGCCCCGGCCTCCTCGGAACCGCCGAGTGGCCGCTAGCTTTTTTGTTCGTGGAAGAACCTCTCCCATAACGCATTCTGGTATTCGTTCTCGAGTCTTTGATCGGTGTCAGCATTGACACCGAAATGGGGCGCGGATGGCGTGTGGGCGCAATCCGGATACGGGCTAACGCGGTACGAAATCAACGGCGTCGCGCACTATTACCCTTCCCTTGGCAATCCACGCTTCCGTTGGGAGTCGATATTTGGCATGCGAACTCCTAGGTTTGGTTGGCTGATACTGAAAAGCGGGCGGTGACGTCGCGTCGCCGGCCATCTAGGTACTAGAACTTTACATGTACGATAACGCAATTAATCGGGATTTAAGGCCAGTAGAAAAGTAGAGATAGTGAGAAGGGGTGACTACTGATCGAATATCACCGGCGGCCCGCTCACTCGCTTAAACTGAAAAGCGATTGTGACCTCGACACGGTCCGCGATCTTGATGAAGGGAATGCTGCCGTTCACTCCGTAGTCTTTACGGTCAAAGGCCATGGTCCTTTTAATCTCGCCTACGCCTTTGCCCTCGCTGTCGGTCGTTTGCATCAGGGTGTCAGGTTTAGTAACGCCGCGTATTGTAAAGTTGCCCTGCACTGTGACGCCGCCGGGGCTCGCCTACCCGCCCGATTCGATTCATGAACTTACCCTGTAATGGTGACGGTGGCGTCCCCGCCGACGCGATCGCCTAGCGAGCGGCAACTGCCGGGATCACTCCGGTAGGGTCTTTGTGCCAGTGATGCGGAACGGACTCGTCACGCAGGGCGCGCCGGTATTGGGCTGACCCCCTCCGACCGAAACCGAATATTGCCCTTCTGCGATCACCGGCTCGCCCGCTTCGGTGACCATACTTAAATCGCGGTCAGTCAGCTCGAAGTGTACCGACTGCGACTCTCCTGACTTTAAACGCACGCGCTTGAATCCGCGCAACGCTCGCAAGGGCGCGCCGGGAGCGTTGGGAAACGTCAGGTAAACCTGCACGACTTCATCGCCGTCGGGCGGGCCGGAGTTTGTCACCGTGACGTCCAATGGCAACGGATTTCCCGCAGCGATCGGTTCGCTCGGCACCCTTAGCCCGCCATATGAAAACTTCGTATAGCTCAGCCCGTATCCAAAGGGATAAAGCGGCGTGCCTTCGAAGTAGCGGTATGTCCGCCCCTTCATCGCGTAGTCTTCGAAGGATGGCAGCTGGTCGATTCCGGTGTAGAACGTGACGGGCAAGCGTCCCGCTGGATTATTTTTCCCGGAAAGTGTCTCCGCGATGGCCGCGCCGCCCTCTTCGCCGGGATACCACGCTTCAAGAATCGCGTTCACGTGATCCTTGGGCCAGTTCACAGAAAGCGCGCTGCCATTGGACAGCACCAGAACCACTGGCTTTCCTGCTGCGGTCACCGCTTCCAGAAGATCCTCTTCCGGCTTCGGCAGATCAAGGCTGGTGCGATCGCCGCCCTTAAAACCCGGCTCGTTCACTGGCATTTCTTCGCCTTCCAGTTCGCTGGTGATGCCGAGGACAGCCACCACCACGTCCGCCTTCCCAGCCGCATCGATTGCCTCGCGGCTCGGCTTAGGGTCATACTTCGACCAGATTAACTCCGCGCTGCCCGGTCCCGCGCTGCCCTGCGTGTAATCCACTCTCACCGAAACTTTCTTGCCCTGTTCGAGTTGGACGTGACCGACGTTATTTCGCACACTGTCGTCACCGCCCGCCCATCCCTGTGCGGTGGGCTTGCCGTCAATCTGCACGCGTGCGAAACCGCCTGACATGCGCAGACCGATGCTGTAGTCCGCGGTCTCCGCTGCGGTGAGGAAACCGTTCCATTCGACGCGCATCGGGTATTGCCCCGCCGCCTCCTTCGGCACGTCGCCCGCTTTGTAACTCACCGTCGCGACCGGTCGCGTCGCGAGTGTAGTCCGCTTCTCCTGAAACATTTCACCTGCCGAAAACTCTTCGGTCAGCCCGGGCTTGCCGTCCGCCGTGGTTAGAAAACTTGCGGGAACCGGGTCGCCTTCGGCCCGAAGGTATTGCGTGCCCGGCACGAACGTGACCTGTGCCGACGGAAACTCCGCTTTGATTCCATCAAGCACAGAAACGATGTGGGTCGGACGGCCGTTATAGTTGCCGAGCAGGTAGCGGGTTTGGTCCGCGAGCGGTCCAATCACGGCGATTCGCAGATTTGGTTTGCTCAGTGGCAGCGTGCCATCGTTCTTCAGCAGCACCATCGACTTGTTGGCGACAGAACGCGCCAGCGCGCGATGCGCAGGGCTGTCCAATTCTTTTTCGTCGATTTTCGTGTACGGCACTTCGCCGGGCGGGTCGAACATGCCGAGCTTGATTCGCGCGGTGTAGAGGCGGATCAGGGCGGTATCGATCTCGCTCTCGTTCAGAAGTCCCTTCTGGTACGCCTCGAGGTACGGCTCGTAGTCGCTGTCGTCTTTCACGTCGCCAATATTCAGACACTCGTTGTCCATGCCGCGCTGAATCGCGAGTGCCGAAGCTTCGGGCTGCGTTTTCGTGAATTTGTGGTCACGAAAAATGTTGACCACTGCAGCGCAGTCCGAAACCACGTACCCCTCGAAGCCCCACTTCCCGCGCAGTTGGTCCTGCAGCAGAAATTCGTTCACGCAAGCCGGCTGCCCGTTGACGCTATTGTAAGCGCACATCACCGAGCCTGCCTTGGCTTCGGTCACCGTTGCGCGAAACGCCGGCAAATAGGTGTCGAGTTCGTCATGCTTGCTCACGGTTACGTTCGCAGTGTGGCGCGTCGGCTCCGGCCCGCTGTGCACGGCAAAGTGTTTTGGCGTTGAGATCACGCGGTAGTATTTCGGATCGGTGCCCTGCATTCCGGTGACGTAGGCGACGCCCATCCGCGCCGTGAGGAACGGGTCTTCGCCGTACGTTTCTTGTCCACGTCCCCACCGCGGGTCGCGGAAGATATTGATATTGGGCGCCCAGAAATCCAGGCCCTCCATCACCTTGCTGTGGCCCTCGCGCTCGAACTGCGCATGCTTGATGCGGCCTTCCGTGCTGACCGCAATGGCCATCTGATGTATCGCCTCGCTGTCGAACGTGGCCGCCAGTGCTACCGGCTCGGGAAATTCCGTCGTCCCATTGTTCGCGACGCCGTGCAGCGCCTCGCTCCACCAGTTGTACGCGGGAATGTTCAGCCGCGGAATCGCGCGCGACTGGTTGGTCAGCTGCGTCACTTTCTCGTCGATCGTCATGCGGTGCACCAAATCGGCGGCGCGCTGATCCGCTGGGAGCGACGTATTCAGGTACGCCGGCGATGCAGTGTTCTGCGTGTGCGCCTTGACGGCAAACAGCAAAATGGCTCCTGCGGCAAGAGTTGCGACGATCAAAGTGCGCATGTGTGGAAAACTCCTTTGCTTATTTTGAAACGACACGCTTCGTCGAATATTGAGACCACCGCGCCGATCGGACAAGTGAAAATCTCGCTGACTTTCCACAACTCCGCTTCTGGGAAGTTGAAATCGAGATCGCTTCAGTGACAGCGTAGCGTGGTTAGGTTTTGCAGCAACTTGGAAGACCGCCGAGACTGCCAAGCAAAGTGGAAGCCTCACAAGGAGCGGGTTGTTGTGGATTCATTTCACAGCCGCGGTGCGAACGAAGACTTACAAGGTCTGTCTTCAAACCCTTGGCGATTTTTTCGCCATTTACCAAGGACAAATTCCTGATCCCGCGCTCGACGCCGCTGTAGCACGTCCGGTGCAATCCGCATCTCTCCGCAGCCTCTTCCTGGTTTAGGACCTGGCATTCTGAGGCGGCTCAAACGAAAAACTTCGCCGAATCGAGGAATTTCTGTGCTTGAGCTGCCCACTGCTGATTAGCGACAGAAATCACGAGTCGAAAGTCGCTGTCTGGCGTGAATCCGTCAGTCGGCACCGCACAGGTTGGCAAGTAGTCTAGGGCTTCTTCGAGTGTTTCGTCGTGGTGCCACGTGGTCATGACTACATCGCTCCTGTTCGGACCAGAGAACTCTTTGTTGGTTCCATCGTCTCCGACGACGACTTCGTCAACGATGTCATGAAATCTCTCGCAACCTGGACCCCATGAGCAAAAATAAACCATGCCGCGCTTCAGCGCAGCGAGAGCGAAATCAGAAATAACTTGTGTATTCACGCTTTTAACATCTGCGGCCACGAGCAGACGAAACCCCTTGGAGGGCACTTCAAGTGCGGTTGGCCATTCCAAGTTGGGTACTTCTATTACTGCAAATTTCTTGTTTTGTTCCACGGCTTCTCGGGCGTCGCGCTATCGTCCATATGAAGCAGAACTTCACACATTATAAAAGGGCGCCCCTTTTGGAGTAGGTTTTGGAGTGTTGGCTCGAACCTCTCTAGAAAGGAGCACCCTTTTTATGGATAAAACGAAGTATATCGGGATGGATGTGCACAAGGAAGCGATCTCGATCGCGGTCCTAAATTTCTCCGGTAAGCTGGTGATGGAATGCGTCATCGAAACCAAGGCCAGCACCATTCTGCAGTTTTTCCAAGGACTAAGCGGGAGCCTGCACGTCACTTTGGAAGAAGGAACCTGGGCCGCCTGGTTGTATGACCTGCTGAAGCCACACGTGACCGAGCTGGTGGTGTGTAATCCCCGAAAGAATGCCTTGCTGAAGCAAGGCAGCAAGAGCGACCGCATCGATGCCAGGAAATTGGCCGAACTGCTGCGCAATCGAGCGCTTTCCGCGGTCTACCACGGAGAGAACGGCCTGCGCCTGTTGAAGGAATTGTCCCGCAGCTATTTGACGATTAGCAAGGATCTCGGGCGGGTGATGAATCGGCTCAAGGCCTTGTATCGGAGCTGGGCCATTCCCTGTGCAGGCACGCAAGTCTACGCACCGCGCCATCGTGCTGAGTGGCTCGCGAAAGTCAGCGAACCAGGAGTGCGCCGACGGGCAGAACTTTACTACCAGCAACTCGACGCCCTGCGCCCACTGCACCAACAAGCCCGCAAAGAGCTTTTGGCCGAGGGCCGCAAGCACAGCGCAACGAAACTGCTAAGCCAAATTCCTGGCATCGGTCCGCTGCGGGCGGCGCAACTGCTTGCGCTGCTGCAGACACCCTATCGATTCCGCACCAAGCGGCAACTGTGGAGCTACAGCGGGCTGGCGTTGGAAACCCACGACAGCGCGCAGTATCGCTATGCCCAAGGACAGCTGCAACGCTCTAAGAAACCACAGCAACTCCGTGGGCTGAATACCAACCATAACCACGATCTCAAAAATATCTTCAAGGGTGCGGCCATGAGAGCGAGCACCTGCCCTGGACCGCTCCACGATTTTTACCAGGTCTTGCTCGCCCGAGGGATGCGACCCACGATGGCTCGCCTCACCTTGGCGCGGAAGATTGCTGCCATCACCCTAATCCTCTGGAAGAAAGGAGTCCGCTTCGACGCCCAATATTTGAAACAAGCAGCTTGAGCGCCTCTGACAGAGAGTCCGTTCCATCCCTGAGGATCATCCTTGGCGGTGGCCATCGGGTTCTTGAGACGCTTGGTTCGAGGGAGAGTATCCACCGGAGAAGTCAGGCTACGGTGTTTGTGGAAACACCAAAGTCTCCGATTTCACCCTATGCCCCCTTGGATAACCAAAGAAAGTCATAGGCCACGAGTCTCCAATAGGACCATGAGTTACCGCGTATCTGAGCGGATAACCGTTACGCTTGCTTGTTTCAAGAAACCAACGGCGCCGTCACGACCGCGAAATGAAACCACAGGCGGGAAGAATCTCAACGTTTCGCGCGACGAAACGAAGCAACGACTTCCTGAGGAATGCTCCTCACCGATCAGGAGTGCACGTTCAAACGATGAGGCTGAATGCCGAAACAAAAAAGTATCGGCACCGAGCCGGCGGTGAAATATGTCTCTTGACATTCCCTTTTATAGGACTTCTCCGGAAACGGCGTTAATCGGGACTTAGACGCGTAATGCAACGAGCCGCATACCCATTCGCATCATCGGTCAGCCGCCATGGCGGTGCCTGCCAGTTTGCTGCGCTTCGAGACCCATTTTTGCAGGACAACGCTACCGAGAAAAGTACAAGCGAACACAACACACGCGCCTACCGCCTGGATCAACAATTTCTGCGATCGAGTCGAGCCACCCGACACTACGAAGAAAAACTCTGAATGAATGAGGAACAGTACGGCGGCAATAGCCGAATACGACCACAGTTTCTGACCTTTCCAAACGATCCGCGCGACTACCGTGGTCAGGAGGTAGCCCGTAGTGAACGAGAAGAGGACTATGCCGCTAACGAAAAGCCCCAAGCCTCTGGCGAAGGCATTTTGGTCATGCCCGAATATACTTGTCAGGGCTAGCCCAAGCAGCAATGCCCCTAGCGAAGTTTCAAGCAGCCAGACAGTGAAACGCTTCAGGATCAGCAACCAGATTCCCCATAGATGCGCACAATCAATCCACGTTTTATCACAAATCTAGCGTAACTCCTGGTTACTCGCGTTGGTGGACACTGAGGATTCGCATACCCTCGATTTTGCAGCATCGTCACGACTCTGCAATGTAACTATTGCCGCGCCGTGCTGTTGGAGGCATCTGTCCGCCAGGTCAGGTAGGTATTCCGGCTAAGTCCTGATTAGTCGCGTAACCGGAAACTGGGAAAATCCACTCTACCGGCGTCAATCCGCTAAGACTGGAGGCGAAATAATCCAAATACCAACAGACCAATTCCGGCAAGCAGGCACGGTAAAAACAAATAGACTGGCCACGGGGACCAGCCGTGTTTGGTGCGAACCTTGAGATACTGGGCGGGCGTTTCCAACCCTTTCGAACTCAGCGGTCCCCTCATGACATCGAACGACGTTTTATAGCCCGCTCTGACCATTTTGAATTGGACGTGAATGTAGAGTACCCCTGAGCTGCCAATTAGAAGGAAGCCTGCGACCGCCGCTGGGTCCTGTTTCAGCATGTATGAAATGGCTTGAATTTCGTTCTGCATGAGAGGTGCTTCCTCCGCCTCAGGCGGCTGCGAGGTCTCGAACTAATGCTACTGCCAACTACGCCCGTGCCATTTGCGCGGAATTAAATTCTGTGCCGAACCTGTAACTCCTGATTAGTCGCGTAACCGGACATGTTCCGGGCTAGTACTCCACTTTTCTTGCTACCGCGCCAACCGGTTAGCCGATGGTCCGAGGCAGAGCGACTGATGGCTCTATAAAATTTCCCCCAAAATTTATCCTGCGAAATCGCCTGTGAATGGTACCTAAAACGAAGAATACCCCCGGGTGGGGTCGCGAAATCCTGGAAAATTTATTTTTCGGACGGTTGAACGAAGGCGATGAAAAATCATGGGAAACGCCTCCGGTCGCAGCATTGAAAAGGGTTGAGCCCGGAGGTCGACTAACCAAATCAGGAAACCGCGAGCGACTCCGAAACCAACACAATAAGGAGAAACAATCGATCAGCGGCTAGACCCAAACCGCAAAACGCAAACCACCTGAACTTGGGCCGCAATTTTCGGACCACTCATTTGCAGCGTTCAAATTCTTTGCCCGGAGGGTTTTGAACCTTACGCGGTGCGCATTGCGCAGCGATGCTCGCGACATTTCGAAGTGATTCCCGGCACATCTGCGGGAGAATTCTCAGAGCTCGAGGGGCCGCGGACTATACGTCTATTTCGAATTCACATAGTTGCTGCCCGACCGCGCGTGCTAAGCCCTTTCGATGCGTCACTCCATCGCGGCGCGACTATGTGAAAACTGAGCCGATTTTGCCGAAATCCTCTCGATTGCCTGAAAATGCGCGAACTATTTTCGATTGAGCGTGCGATTTCGCTTGACCAAACTATGTGTTTCTTATACTATTCATATATCGGATATCTTCCGATAGGAGGGCACAATGCCAACCGTCTACGAAATCGTAACGCAAACAATCATCGAAAAACTCGAAGCAGGCGAAGTTCCCTGGCGCAAACCCTGGATCACAAGCGCGCCAAAGAATCTCGTCTCTGGCAAGGAATACCGCGGGGTTAACACGTTTCTGCTGTCCGCATCTGGCTTCCCTTCTCCGTATTGGCTCACTTACGCGCAGGCCGCGAAGCTCGGCGGCAATGTGAAACGCGGAGAGCACGGTCAAATCGTAGTGTTTTGGAACGTCGGCCAAGAAAAGCTAAACCCGAAAAACGGCAAGATTCAGAAGCCCTTCCTGCTTCGCTACTACCGCGTGTTCAATCTTTCGCAGTGCGAGCACGATGGCGAACCCCTGGCCGAAAAACTGGGGCTGGTGGATGAAGCTAGCAAGCCCGTCCCGTCCGTCGAATCTTGCGACGCGATGGTGTCCGGGATGCCTAATCGGCCGGCGATCAAAGCAAGCGATCGCGCGTGGTACAGGCCATCCACGGATGAGGTAGGTATACCGGACAAGGCCGCGTTCAATTCTTCGGAAGCCTTCTACGCGACGCTATTCCACGAATTGACGCATTCGACGGGCCATGTGTCGCGCGTAAGACGCGAAGGAATCGAGCAATTGAATTCCTTCGGCAGCGAATCCTACAGCAAGGAAGAGCTCATAGCGGAGATGGGCGCGGCGATGCTCTGCGGATGTGCGGGAATTGCCCCCGCAATTCTCGAAAACTCGGCCGCGTATCTGCGTTCGTGGATAAGCGTGCTGACAGGCGACAGCAAGTTGATTGTGACGGCAGCGAGTGCGGCCCAGCGTGCAGCGGACTACATTCGCGGCGTAGCGGCGAATTCTCCCAGCGAATCGGAAGCGGTAGAAGCGTAGGACACGGCTAGGACATCCCGCGGGGTGTCCAGTGGCGTGCCTTACAGCCAAAGGATGAAACGCAAATGGAAACGCTTTTCTCAACCGAAACGCAAACGGCGATGCAGTTTCCGAAGTCGTTAACGGAACTCTACGCTCCGAAGGATATTGATTCTTTCATCGGTATTCCCAAAGTCAAAAAGGTCTGCAAGGCGTTCTCGCGACAACCGCGGGAAGCGTGTTTGCTGTTCGTCGGCGATAGTGGCACGGGCAAGTCTCTGATGGCCCGGGCGATCGCGCGTGCAATTAACGGGGAGTTACACGTCATTTCCTCCGCGAAGTGCGATAAGGAATCCCTGGAAAATCTCGCGCGAATCTGCTCCTACGTTCCATTCTGCGGTGGCTGGCACGTCAATGTGCTCGAGGAAGCGGATCTGATGTCTCCCGCCGCGGCCGCGTGGCTCCTAACACGCACAGATGACACGTCCAGGCTTGAACGCACAGTCTGGATTCTGACCTGCAACTCCGTTGAGCGCATGGAAGACAGACTGCTATCCCGCTGCCTGCGCTGTGATTTCGTCGGCTATGGCGCTGGCTCTGAAACCGTATCTCTGCTCGAGCGTATTTGGTCGGAGCGGGCTCCGGAGAATGCGGAGCGTCCAGACTTCAAGCGGCTATCGAGCAAAAATATCCGGCAAGCGATTTCCAATCTCGAAATCGAAATCATGGCAGCGTCGTGATTACTTGGATATTCCTTGGCGTCCTGTTTGTCGGCTGGTGTCGCGATTTGACGGACCCAGCGGAGAACAGGCTACGGGACCGGAAGGCGCGCCGGTGGCGCCGTGGCGAAAATAAATACCCGCAAAAACAGAGCTAGATGTCGCGGCGATTTGCAGTTGCGGTAAATGGATTCTCACTTATTCTAGTAAGCGGTGGTAGCCGCGGGAGATGTAAAAAATGAAATACCTAGAACCCGACGAACTGAAAAAACTGCTAGAAGTCGCAGCTAAATCTAAGCGGAATACCGCGATGATTCTTCTTTCCTATCGCCACGGTTTGCGGGCGGCAGAACTGTGTGGCCTCACGCTTGCCGATGTCGATGAAGAAAACGGACGGCTCATTGTTACCGCGCGCAAGAAACGCAAGAAGGGCGGCGAGAAGTTCTTTGAATCTTTCGCTCCGAAAGATGGTTTCGGGCAATCGGATTTGACCGTGCTGCACGCATGGATTAAAGAGCGCGCAAAGAATGCAGGGGCCGAAAGCGACGCCCTGTTCCTGTCGCGGGATGGTGGTGCGCTAGGCCCGCGCTACTGGACAATAGCCTTCAAGATCATGGCGAACGCCGCAGGGTTGCCGAAAGAGAAACAGCATCCCCACGTCTTGCGGCATACCACGGCGATGAGGGCAATCGAGGGCGGTGCTCCACTGCACATGGTCGCCGCGGTGCTGCGCCACAAATCACTCGCAAGCCTTTCGCCTTACGTGTCTCCGACACAATCGGCCGTGGATGCTGCGAAGTTCAAAGCGTTCTCGAAATTTTAGTCCTGTTGCATGTCGCAGCAAACGGGCGGCGAGTTTGCCGCCCTTCTAGCCCGCCTGCTTGAATCGCTCTCGCTTCCATCGTTTCGGAGTCATTTCCACGCCATCATAAAGGATGTTCCCGTTGGCTAGTAGCTCACCGGCGTAATCAGTCTTGTGAAACAACTCGATAATCCGCGCGGTATCAGCGACGTCCGCTGGATTCGGGAGATTGGTGAAACCGCGACTAGGTTCGTGGATCATTGAGAGGTCGCGTTGCATCTTGTTGTAAGCCGCGGTGAAGTCGTCCGCGGGGGGTGCTGGCGTAAGCTGCTGGCGGTGCACGGGCGCGGCGATCGGGCGGGGTGCGGGTGACGGGATCTTTGCTTCGGGCTGACGCAAAGTCAAACCGTTGCCAAACGCGGATACCTTTGTCGGCTGCATACCGCGCGACACCAGGAACTTGTTGAGCTTCTCATAATGCCGCGCGCTGCGCTCCCGTCTGGGACCTACGAGAGCGGCCTTTGCGGCGTCGTCTTTGGCGTTTTTCCGGGCGGCGATCTGGCGACGATACTCCTTCCCGTCTGCGACCAGGGCGGCGGTCTCTACCTCACTCTGCTTCTCGGCTCGGCTGTGCGGTGCTGGCTTCTCGGACTCTGCTATCAGGGCATCCACGAGCCCGGGGCTGTACGGCACGCCAAGCTGCGCGGCACGCCAGATACCTGCCTTGGTAAGCCTCGCTGTCGTTGACGCCTTCCGGGAGCGTTGCGGCGCCGACCCTGGGCGGCGCTTGCGCATCTGGTAGACGGGCTCCCAGACCACGAGGGCGGCAGCGTCCTGTTTTGCTTGCTTGAATTCGGCGCCAACGAGGTGGCGGCCGGTGATATTTTGCACGGTGGCGCGTTCGCCAAGGCGCGCGACGAGCAAAATCAGGCGATCGGCGAGAGATTTCAGATTTTTCGACATAAAAACTCCTGCGCGTTAGTTCTTCGACGCGTGGAAAAGTTAGACGTTCGACGGTTACACGCTCTGAAGGTGTGGAAGGAATACGCTGCTATTTTCGAGTGCGGGCATCTGTTATTTAGGTCATTCGGCCGTGATTGATTCCATCGCGAGGTTCCTGCGCGCCGGTGTACTAAGGTGTGTTACACCGTGCTATGGGCGTGATCGATCACATCACGAATCGCTGCGCGCGGCCCGTTATGTCGTTAAAGTCGTAGGAGTATTTCTCCACGAAGAAATAGACCAAAAACCATCAATATCTAAAGTCGTAGAAAAGGGGGTGAAAATGGTGAGTTGGAAATGTATATAATAAGAAACAAAAGACTTATGTAACAATATACCCCGACGACTTTAACGACTTTAGCGTGAATTGTGGGTCAAGAAACGGGCTCTTCACGCGATCGAAAAACCCGTTTTTACCTCCACTCGTACGACTTTAGATTATTCGCGTTTGAAGCGGAAAATGACGTTCCGGTTCCCTTCTCTTGACGCTGTCAAATACCCATCGTCGACCAGCCCCTTCACCTGCGCCCGGATCCATTCGCCGGGCTTGTTCCTACTGAACAGGTCGCGGACGTTGATGAGCCTGATTCCCGTGGATCCCCTCTCCTTGGCGAGCATGAGGATTCTGTATTGCTCGGCGGAGTAGCCTTTGAAGATGTACTGAGCGCATCGCTGGGTGTAGTCCCAGATGTCCTCAGCCGCCTTCAGGTGCTTGACGTCAACCGCGCGCTCCCTGTCAATGACGCACAGGATGGTAGCCAGCCGGCGTATGTGTGGCGCCGATCGGGATGTCATGCCGCCGAGGAAGCCCGCCGTCTCCGTAGTCTCCTGGTCGCAGTAAACTTTGTTCCAATGCTTGTTGGCTGCTTTGGTCAGTGGGTAGAACACGGGATCTTCGTCACCGTCGACATCTAACACCCCGAACTCATCAAGGATGTCCGTGAAATAGACGAAGGTATCCATCTCGCGCTTCTTGCCTTTGCTGTCCACGTGGGTCGTATACAGTTTTGAGAAGTCAACCGGCCGACCGCCTTGCGGAGCCAATTGAGTCCGCTTCACGTAGCACCATAGGAAACGGTTGCCGTCTCCGGAGAGTGCGGCACCAACAGGCATCGTGGACTTAACCAGCGACGGTGTTGAAGACCCGATGATGGACACGTGCGGTTCCTTGCACTGTAATGAGTTGTTTTCACCGTCCGCGGACTTTCCTGCGACGATGTTGGATACGCCTTTCCCGTCCCATAGGTTGCGGATGAGTTCGGCTGCTTTGGTTTTCGGATCGGACATCAGTTTAAAGACGTTCGAAAGTTCGCCTTCACGGATGCACAACCGCTTGTCGACTACGCCTGGTTGTTCTACGTCCGAATATTCCTTTGTGGCCTTGTCAAACTTCTTGAAGACTGACGCGTCCTTGATCTGCGATATCACGGCTTGTGGTGTTGAGAATCCCGTGACGTTGTTCGTGGACAACCAATGGGCGTTGATCAGGTGCAAGAAGGAATCCGCTACGTCTGATGCGGTGCCTTTACGACCGATGGACGAACTTCCCACGCAAGCGAGAAACTCATTCAGGTAATGCCGAGTGGCGCCAACGTTAAAATAGGCTTGACGTCCAATCATGCTCCCAAAGGAGACCAGCAGGTTCAAATACACTGCACCCGTGTTCGCTTCGCTGAATTCACACAACCGTCGCGTGACGTCGCCCAGCGGTCCATAAAGCAAAGCGTCGTCAAAGTTCGGTCCTGCTGTTTCCCGCAATTTCCAGATCGGGTGTTCAACATCTTCAGCGTCCTGCGCGTCAAGTTCTTCCTGAGTCATGGCGAATCTGGGATCAGGCCAGACCTGTTCTTCCAGGTCCTCTTGAATGGGTTGGACAGGTTCAATTTGGTTTACTGTCGCGTCCGTCGAAGTGGAAACCTTCGACGTCCGCTCCCTAAACTTGGTCGCGAACGCTATGCCCTTGGCAATTGTGTTTGCACGGAAGTAATCCTCACGCTTGAGCCACTTCGGCCTCGCGATGCAGGAATCAACGTAATCGTTCCAGATCGCATCGGGATCATCCCCGTGTTTCAGCGCGAAGTGATTTGCAAACGCTAAATCCGCTCCAGATTTGTCGGAGTAAGTAAGTGTGTTCCCTAGCCCATCAGATATCACGCAAGGCTTATCGCCGGTAAGCGTGCCATGCATGAACAATTCGTAATGGGTTGTGAACGGGCCGCCATTGCGTTCAATCTGAACGCCACCCGTATAAGCCGACGAAGCGGTGCTGGCGGTGCCTTTGGCCTTCATTGTGGTAGCGACAGGATGCTTCTTCTGAATCCCATCAATTACCGCGTAGATCGCGGGCATGTCCAGAGGTTCAATTTCACCAGCATCTTCAAACAGAGGCTCGCCGGTCACCGTGATGTATTTTCTATCTGCGAAGCACTCGATCTTAACTTTCTCGCCGAATCCGGCGGCGGGATCGATGTCGAACGTCTCCTGATCTTTGCGTAGTTTGCCTGTGCCAATGATGCGCAGACCAGTCTCCGAAGGAGTGATCTCCGTATAACCGCCAGCAGCGGTCAGAAGCTCGTCGGCCCAGGGAGCGATAGTTCCGTCAGTGTCGCGGCAGCCATCAATATCAATGGCAATCAGATTCAAGTCCAACGCCGCGCCGCCGATAGCGAACCCTAAGCCGTTCTCTTTTCCGATTCCCGTGGCGGCCACGGAAGCAATAGCGGCTTCGTAGGTCGTCCACGTCGAGGGGTCAGTTGAGCTGGCGTGTCTGTTCGTACCAACGATAAAAGGCGGCTTGGTTAATGAGCCGTCACGTTCAACGAGCTTCCACGCAACCCAGTTCGGCAGTGCTTTCAGTTCGGCTGGTATTTCCGTGAGATGGTCGATGGTGTTCACTTGCCACCTCGCGTGATTCCGTCCGCTATGAACGCAGGCTTCGTGTTCGCGCGCTTGACGAGACTCGCGTCGTAGGCTTCAACCTGATCCGGTTTGTTTGGTGTGGTTCGAACTAGAAATGTAAAAAGATCCCCGGGTTGGGCGATTACCCGATCCCGGATGTTCTTGACGTGGAGGAAAAAACTGCGTCCGTCATCGGTTTGTAAAAAGCAAAAGCCGCGATCCGCGGCCTTGGAGCAGGTCACTTCTCCAATCATTCTTTCCGTTGCGCTTTCCATAAAGCTCCTGTTGATCCTAAATTTTGTCCTCCTTTAATCCGCGTCGTCCGGCACTTAAATAATCCGGCTCTC
The DNA here is from genome assembly GCA_963837915.1 of uncultured Acidobacteriaceae bacterium. Lineage (GTDB taxonomy): Bacteria > Acidobacteriota > Terriglobia > Terriglobales > Acidobacteriaceae > DASRAA01. The sequence goes on along the minus strand of CAWIPZ010000033.1, from coordinate 7,968 downwards.
GGGCACTTCATTGTTTGTTGTAGGGCGGCAGGACTACGAGTGCTGCTCGGCTCTTGTTCCTATGCTGCGATTGTTTCCGCTTTCTGCTTCAGCGCGCGGATCTGATCCCCGACACTCGTGGTTTCGCAGTCCTCGCCGAGTGCGTGCCAAATATCCAGCAGCATGCACGGGAGACTGCAATAACCTTTGAACCGCACAAATCCGGTCGAATCTCCGTGGAAGTCGTAAAGAAATATGTCGCCGTTCGGTAGAGTCTCGATTTCAGGATGGGATCCGCAGCACCCCCTCTTGTTAACGCAGGATCCCCCCGCGTACAGCAACAATCGGCCCAACAGGTTCCGCTTCCATTGCTCGAATCTCATGTCCGTTTCCTCTCAAATGAATATCCTCCTATGTGCCAGCGGATAATCCATCCGAGGGCTCGCTGCTTGTGATTTCTTGCTCTACTAAACTTGCGGTGCGTCCACGACCGCCGTTCGCGATCGAAATGACTCGTCGCCATCCCGCAGCCGGCTCAAAAGGTTCTGGATAATCGCGACGTTGCTGAATGAAATCGGAAATGGCTGGGCAAGGTTCCGGAGCGTTTCGAGTCCACGAAGAATTTCCCACACCCTCAAACCGCGCTCGGTGCCTAGCGAACCGGTTCCCCTGCAAGCGTCCGCAAGCAGCGTTCGAGAGATCCCAGCGAGCGTGGCGACAAGATCACGCGACAATCCCAACTCGCGCATCTTCGCTTCGATTTGAAGATCCAAATTGTTCAGTGCCATTGCTGCCTCCAAGACTTACGCCGTTCCGTCGTCGTTTTCTTGTGCCCACAAGAAAATGCGCCCAGCAGAGATTCATCACTGCTTATTCGTGGTTGAAGATTCGGGCGGCTTTCACCTCGGGTAGAGGTAAAGGGCCAGCTTGCGCCAGCCCTTCATGTGAAAGCGGGGGTGTTACATTCGACGAGGGCCCGAGGCCTCTTCGAAATTCTTACTTCTAAATGGTCGCGCGGTGCGCGGTGGAGCTTATACTCACGGGGTTGCTGTTGAGGCTATCAGGAACCGGCCTGCTCGAAGGGCCGCGATCGAGACGGAATGGATAAAAGGGATTGCCCCTTTGATCTGCCCGCCTAGAAACTTAGTCTCGGTTTATTACTCATTTGTAATCTTTTCCTAGATTCTCGGTTGTACCTCTGCTTCCTGCGGTTGGGTTGAATACGTGGTAACAATCCTAATTTCACGAACTTAGCCTTTCGATTTTGAGCCTTCTGGATTGACCACCCCATCATCCTAGCGATTTTACGGTTTTGGCCGGGATGGACCTTAATGTGCAAGCGGATGAACCTGCGGTCGGTCATGGACTGCTGGTAGAACAAATCGTTGTACGCTCGCTGTTTCTTGAAAGCTTCACGCTTGAGCGCGTCGCCGTGGATGCGACGGTCAAGGCCGGCGATCGTACGATCCTCGTGAATATTCCGCATCATCTTGCCGCCGCGGCCGCTCTTCGCCATGTTTGGATCTGGGGAAGGTGTAGCCGCGATGCGAAGCTTCTGCTCCATCCGGATCGTGTCCACAATGACGTTCCGGACTACGGCGTAAACCCACGTAGAGAAATTGGATCGACCTTCGAACGTACGCAACGCGTTGAACACTTCCTGTACAGCGTTCGCGCGCACAACATCGGCCTCCGGTATCAGCCTGTTGATAATCAACGCACCTGTTCGCGGCGTGCCGTGGGCCTCGTTCTTACGGGCTTCCTTCAGAACCACGGCGCCGAAATAATCTGCAATTTCACTATGCAGAGCGACTGTCGCTTCCTCGACACCAACACCCGCCGCTCGGGCTTGCTTCAGCGCATCGTAGAGGAAGTTGAGTTTCTTCCCGAACTGTCGTTTGACGGGCTGCGGACCTTCCGGCGTGTCTATGTAAACGGGCGCGCTTTGGAGAAGATCAGCCACGGGACGCCTTCGCGGGTACAAAAATTTCTTCCCGCGCGTTCTTGTCAATGCGCTCGCCAACAACGGCCCTCGAGAAGACGTGCCGAACTCGGATATATTCGCCGTCCTCGTCCGCGATCGGGTGCTGCCACGCGGGCTCGTTCAAGGTCGTGGAGTCTTCATCTACGAGCGCGATCGCCGCATCCATAGGCGTGTTTTCAGTGCCGTGGCGAGAGATAACCTCGTCGTCATCGTAATCGTCGCCTTGCATCACGACCCACATGAAAACCTCCTTTTGCGTTTGCGCGGCACGCAAATGCTGGCTCGCAAATTCCAGCGCGGCTTTTTGTGCCGACACTGGCACCCGTCGTTTCTTCTTCAATTTTCTGTTTTGCATCTCACCCTCCTGTTGTTATGTCCGCGTCCGGTTGCGGTCCTACTTGCGCCAGCTATCCGAAAGCCTCGCGAACTTGTGTCTGGCTTCTTCCGGGATGGCCGCGATCAACTCGAGAAAAGCTTCGGCCTCTTCCTGGCAGGCGAACCGCCGCTGAAACAGAAATCCGTGCATGGGGTCCGTGGAGCGCGGAGAATAGAGCACCTTGAAGAACCCATTTACAGTTTCGAGCTTCCTCGCGATCGCATCGTAATCTGCTAGGACGGGATCGGCTTCTCGCGGCTGGACTTGGTTGTACACGAAGCTTGGGGTCACGATGCCTTCGTTGATCTTCTGCAACCCCTCTTTCGCGATCTCGTCGCCTGCATCTGCCTTCTGGATGACGACGGCCATCTGGCGCGCGACGTTATCCGGGAGTCCCACGGCGATCGCTGCGCGTTCGGACGCAGTGCCTATCACACGGATGCCTGCGAGCCTTCGCGTCTCTGCTAGTGCCTTTTCGATACGCACGCGCTGTTCGTATTCCCGAGCCTTCTGCTCGGTAGTCTTCTCCCTGTACTGGTTGGCTTCGAGGATAAGGTTCTGCTGCCAGAGCACGCCCTTATCTTCGTGGATAGTCACGGGAACGGTCGGCATCTTCAACTCTTTAGCGGCTGCCACACGGGTATGTCCGGACAAGATATAAAATCCTTCCACGCCGTTGATCGTCGTGAGAGTAATGTCCACAGGAGTTAAGATGCGGTTCCGTTCTACGGACTTCAGGAAGTCTTCCTTCAGAGTTTCCGAACCGTAAATCTGAGTGTTGAACGGATGCGGTATCAACTTCAGTGTGCTGTACTCCTGCTGCTGTTTGTTCATAGAGCCTCCCTTTTAAGATTTCGTTGAATTCTTTGTTTCAATCTCTTCCCCAGTACACAATCTTTGCAAAACACCTGTCCAGGTACGGCAGGCACGTCCTTATGCTGGCGACACATGCCGCTGTCTCTGTTTGCCGCTCGGCGCGCAGAAGCGCGATCCAAACACGTGCGACACGTGATGTTCCCAGGCGCGGCCTGTACATTCGGGTGAGCAATGCACATACCTTCCGCGATGCGCTTCTCGTCTCGCTGTTTTCGCACAGCTTTCTCAGATCCTCGCGGCATCAGCCTTGCCCTTTCCGCGTATTCAAACAATCTTGGCAGTACAGCTTGCCGGGGACCGCTGCAACGTCGCCGTGTCTCTTGCAGAAGCCGTTGTCCGCGCGCACATCGCATAATGTCCTGCGCTGCTCCACGCAATCCCGGCAGATCGTTAGACCGGTAACTGCCGGCCTATCGTGGTGGCAATGGCACATGCCAGCATCTACCGCCTGTTTGCTTGTTTCCCTCATAACGTCTAAGCACGTCTGACAACACGAATGTCCGGTGGCAACGGGCTGATAGGGATGATTCGGACACCGGCCATTCCTTCTGTGCTTATCCGCATGAGCCTTTTTCTTGTCCGTACATTTCTGACAAAGTGTTCTTCCCACTATTGCCGGGAGGCGCTGGCACTTCGTGCACAGCCCATCCTTCTTCAGCCGTTCGTATTCCGTTCTGTACCGTTCGGATGAAGAGGGCATCGTTAGTCCTGTGCCACCGCGACAACCGTTCCCTCTGCAACTTCGGCGAGGGGCTTGAGCTCTATTTCTTCGTTGTCCAGCTTCCGGATTTTCTCTCCCGCAACCTTCAGGACTTCTCTCCACGTTTCCACGGGGAAGGAAACGAAGTAATCCAGCTTGCGGATCTCGAGAACAGGCTCGCCAGCGTTCGTGTAAACCAACGTCGCGCGCGTGCTCTCACGTTCGATGCGGTCCTGTTCCTCCCTATCGAGCTGTTCTTGCAGACGTGCGATTGCTTGGTCTGCTTCAGCGCGAGCTTTCTTCGCGGCCTCGAGCCTTTCCGCAGCCGTGGGAACGTGGGGAACTGGCGCCACGAACCTGCGTGTGACGGATGCACCACCCACGTCATTTCTGAAACCCATAAGCTTATTCAAGTGCAGATATGCAACGTCGGATTGAATCGTGCCCTTGGGCACATTCAGGCGAGAGGCGATCGCGTCATAGGTCAATTCCGTGTTGCTGTACAAATCAATGACGTGTTTGCGGCGCGCTTCCGTGGAAGAGTTCGTCGAACCCTTTGGGCGACCGCGGCGGGCGGGCTCATCGGTGACAGGGATCAGGGGAGCGGGCTTGTTCACGGCATCCCAATCAATCGGCGAAGAGTACGGCCTGTTGGTCGCGATCCTCGAAGGCGCGACTTCGATAGTCTTGAGATGCCACATGCCGCAACTCTTACCGTGAGGCAGATCGGTAACACATTCGTAGGGTTCTTGTTTCGCACAGTTGCGCTCCATCCGAACCTTGTACTCGTGCTCTATTGCGAGCTCGTACGTCTCGAATCTCTTCTTTCCAGGGTATGCGTGACATCCTTCGAGCCTCGTTGGTGTAATCGTTGCCATCATTCCTCCTTATCGTTTGTCGGCGACGCGGCGCCGGTCGTGCATTAGAAATTTTGTTGGATCACAGATACAGGAGGGACTTGCGCGCGAGCGGAATTGGTCGTACCTTAACGCCAATCGCACGCATGGGTCACCACCTCTGTACTGCGATAGAAGCGCGTTGGTGGATCAGACCGGCGCGCTTCGCTTTTTACTTCAGTTCCCCACTACTTCTTCTCGTCTCCCTCGTTCGCGCCTGGATCAGACTTACGCACGAATTCAGACATGAGCATTCGAAGCTGGCCGGCGACGCTGCGCTCGTTGGCTTTCGCCAGCGCCGCGAACTTGTCGTAGAGCTGCGTGTTCACGTAGAACTGGATGTTGCGTTCTAGCTGACGGCTCGACTCTGCTGCCATCTCGATCCTCCTGGTGCATTATATCAAAAGTCAATGCAGAAAGCAACACATATCTTTCCACTTAGCTGTGTTAACTATGCTCACAGAAGATGTATACCATGCTGACGCTTTGTCTGTCAATTGTTTTCTTATGTCTGTTCACAGTATTCGCAGCCTCCGGAGGGAGACGGCGACGTGCGGGCTGATGTCCGCTGAAATGTCCTCCACGCGATAGCCGCGCGACCCACGCCTGGATGCGCGACCGACGCGCGGGGCGGCCCCGAATGTCCGACTGGAAGTCCGCTGCATCCACGGTACCGGAGCCAATATGAGCCTCATAGGCCCCCGGCCAGCCTCCATACCCCTGCCGGGGCCACAAAACGCCTGTGCGGGCGCCTTCCGCCGCGGCACGGGGCGATACGCGCGGCTCCCTGGACAACAACCCCTTGGAACCCTAGGTAATACATGGTACGCTTAGGCCATGCTACAGAGGTTCTCGATCTGGATAGACAAGAAGACGCTGGCTTCCCTGAAAGTGATCGGCAAACAAAAAGAGCGCCCCGTGGGCTGGATTATGCGCAAAGCCATCGAAGAGTTCGTTGAGAACGAGAAGAAGACGGGGCAATGAGCGGCGCCACATCGGAACGGCAGGAAGCGGCTGCAATGGAGTGTGCGTGATGACAGTGAAGAAGCTTTTCCTGAAATACGTCGTCAACAGGACTTACGACGAGGGAGGCTTTCTTTTCTACTTTGTGTCCGAAGATGAGGAATGGACTCCGGACAGGTCGAAGGCGCGTATGTTCGCAAATCTCGTTGAAGCCCAAAATTTCGCGAAAAAGTTGGGCGGCCCTGTAAAAGTTGAAGCGGTGGAAATAAGAAAGTAGTCTCGCGCAAGCCGTCGCGCAGAAGAGGCAGTGTGACAACTCCATCGCTTGATCCACGCAAGACGCCCTATAGACGCGGTGACGTTGTGACGTTGGGGTTCAAGAAAGTCGGACTCGTACGGGAGTTTACGCCGGCATATTTAGAAGTTCGCTGGAATGAAGCAGGCAACGAAGGTAGCGACAAAATCGAAAGAATCCCCACGGCAGACATCGACAACCTTGTAAGAGTGGCACACGCCGATGCCCTCTCCCCTGGCGGCAGCCGAACGAACTTACAAACGCTAGAAGACATCGAATCCCTTGAACGTGTCCGCGCGCTCGCCGCGGAGAGAACGAAGTCCATTAAGAGCCCGCGCGAGCAGGCACACGTAAACAGCCTTGTTACACGTGCTCACGCAACGGACGGGTGTGATTGGGATAAGAACCATTACGTCTTGCTTATGAAGCTGGCGTTGGAACCGTGGAATGTTGGTCTCATTCCTAAACTACAAGAGCGGTTGCACCGCGTGTTTTGCAAGCGTCACGCGATAGCACCGGGAGCGAAGTGAACAAGCTCGCGATAGGAGCGGTCTTTGTTGCAGGCTTGGCGGGATGCGCTCGACCGGTGACATCCAACCCTGAACGTCCGGTATTCACGATCGTCGAACATCACACCATTCCGGCTTCCGACTCTGACGTTGAGCGTGATGAATACACCGTTCGCCACGGGAATGAAATCTTGAGAGTGCTGTACAGCGAGTCGCAGACGAGTACGGCAAAGCCGGGTGATTTCCCGGGAACTGGCCTGCACTTTCACAATTACTCTTCCTCAATAGATTTGAGTCAAATTCCAGAAGTCGGAGTGCCGATTCTGCAATGCCTCTTGAGCAAGACTCCGATGTCGGATGGGAGTCCGAGTATAGCGATTCAACCAACCCCAGCACCCTGCATGATTGTTGTCGGAAATATTCTGCGATATGAGCCCGCACCCAACGGTCCTGTGACTTTCACGTATGTCAATTTCGACATTATCTCGGAACGAGAAGCGGGCGCGCGATGAAGCAGATGACTTGTCCACCTTGCTGAACGGCACGTAGATTGCAGATAAGAAATAGAGGTAAAAAATGAGCGGTAGGGTGACAACTTGGATCCTGGTTCTCGGCGCCCTCATGTGGGGGGCGCAATCGGCATCCGTCCGCGCAACGGAGTCCCTGAACGCGCGCCAAGCTTGGGCGCAATCATTGGACAACGACGAAGCAGGTATATGGTGGTTCGCTGTCGGGCTGGACAATACGAGGCTCGTGGTGCAACTCAGGCCGCCATCGTCCGACACCGCGGGCTGCGATTCCGTGATCGCAACGCTGCTAGTCCGTCAAGATTTTCTGCGAGACGCGTATTACAACCACGGCTTCCGCCAGATTCAGTGCCAGATCATGAATGAAGACGGCCACACAACCGGGGATATCGTGCGCGACATTGTTCCCCCTGCCCCAGAACCACCCACAACGTCCTCGAAGCCCCACACCGTGCCGCGCAAACACCTCCCAGCAACCTCGAGAGCAGTTGCAATTGCGTAGTACCTGTACGTCGGTACCGTTGGTTTCTGGCCGTCACGTGCGCCACAATATAAACTGCGGAACTCGTCCGAAAAGGAAAACGAAATGAACCAAACCACGACGCTTCAAGCATTGATTACGAAGTGGGGGCCGTTGTGTAAACAACACGGGATATCGGATTTGGAGACCGTGAAGTTCCTGTCACAAGTCGCCCGTATGCTTCGGGACTAACACCCGCAGTGGATCGTCAAAATGACAGGCTCGCTGGGGCACGTTCCACATTTGTTCCACAGATGCGTGCCGAACTAGCCCGAATCACCCCATTTTGGGCCCTTCAATACCCCTCTATCCTATTGAAAACACTGTAGGCGGGTGCGGCTTA
>CAWIPZ010000032.1:0-42759 GCA_963837915.1 uncultured Acidobacteriaceae bacterium | reverse complement strand
GCTCTACCAGCTGAGCTACGCTCACCGCCGCTTAAAACGTCAATACTGATGGGCTTTTTCGAGGTTATCGCTTTGCGGAACGTTTTGTCGGTACATAATCTGGTACGCAAAAGCTAGTTGGGACACACAGTCCGTCAACTGATTTGCGTACCGGCTATTTGCGCTTCCGACTGACACGTTTCCGCCTTTTACGCTTCGCCGAGAGAGCCTTTTGCAGCTTGTCCATCGCCTGTTTCTTGACGCTGGGCTCGACCTTGATGTAGCTCTCTTGAGTCACTTTAACATTAGCATGACGCAGGATTCTCTGTACATCCGTATCTGCGACACCGAGCGTATGCAGGTTTGTCGCAAGCCCGCGTCGAAAGCCGTGCCATCCGCACCAAGGGATTTTCTTCGCGGCGAGTGTTGGACGAATGATTCTACTCGCCAAATTATGAAGGTCGAGCGGCCTCCCCATCTTCGCGCCTGTGAAAATAAATCCGTTACTCGGAAATCCATTTCGGTGATCTTCCAAATGTTCAGCCAGTATTGGGATCACGGGCACTGCGCCACGCGACGCTTCGGTTTTAACCTCCTGAACTGTCGTGGTGCGCCAAGCCGACCGTTGTACGTGCAGTTCGCCATCTTTCAAATCATCCCAGCGCAAGCCCTGAATCTCACTCTTGCGTAGTCCGGCGAATGCAGCAACCGCCACGACGGTCGCGGCGGTGTCGGGTAACACATCGAGTATGTCGAGCACGGTGTCGAGTCCGGCGTACCGAGTCGGTTGCTTCTGCTTGGACGCCTTGGGAATGTGAACTTCCTCGAAAGGATTCAATATTGTTGGATCATACGCGCCGTTCAAGCGCGCCACGTCGAACACGGCTTTGAGAAACCATTTGATATGTCGAAGACTCGTGCTGGCGAGCGGAGTGGCGGCGGCAATCTTCTCCAAGAATCTCTGGGCGACGGGCAGTGTGAAATCCTTCATGGACTCGCCGTTCAATCGAGGCTTAACGTGCCGATCATAAAGATGGCGGTATCCAAACAGTGTGGACGGCTTTAATTTTTCCTTCTGCTTTGGGAAGTAAGTAGTTTCGATAAAATCGGCCACGGATTGAGTCACGCCTTCCGTAAACTTGGAGCTGTGCGTACCGCGTAACTCTTTCAACGTGCGGTCAAAATCCTTCTCGACCTGCGCCGCAGATTCGTATTTGTCGAGAGGGGCCAGAGCCTTGTAGGCATCTTTCCAGACCTTCTTGCCGTTCACGAAGGTTGCGACTTTGTAGCGGAACGTCCACTGACCGTGGTGTTCGTAGATTTTTCCTCTCTGCATCGCTACCTACCTCCTCGTTTCGTCGGCTTGCGTTTACTCTGCTTACGTTTCTCTCGGATGTGGGCGGCTTTGTATTGGCGGCGAAACATAACGCGGCAATCCGCGCTGCAAAATTGGTCATTCGGTTTCTTGGCTACAAAACGCTTTCGACACTGAGGCCGATTACACCGGCGCGCTCTCCAACTTTGATTGAACATGAACATCGTGGCTTGTTGATAGGGCAAGGCCTGAAAAATATCGGTAGAGGTGAGGAAACTTTCGGGTTGAGTATCTGTGCTGAAGTGGTTCAGGAGAATGGAAAGCGCATAGTCCGTCGGGAATCCAGAATCCCACGCACTCCGCACCAGAGTCTGCATTTCTTGCCAGATTTTCCAGCCCGCCATGCGCTGTCCGTCGGCGCCCCACCACGACTCGGGCACGAAGCCGGGAGCGACCGTATGGCGGAAATCTTCGACTTCTTCTCGCTTTAGTTCCGCGAATCGCGCCAGCATTTCAGCGTCAACTAGTTCGTCTCTGAGAGCCAAGTTAGGCGACGGCAGGGAAGCCATCGCGCTCCTGTTTTAGATTTTGTAGACAAGTCACCCTTGGAGTGTAGACAATTCATAATCCGATAGCAAGAACAATCTTGACCACAAGGCGCCAACTGAGGCAATCTCCAAATGGAGACGAACATGGCAGAAACCACCACAACCACGGCCTCAAAGGCTCCCAATCAACAGGGGGAGATAATCCAAGTTTTGGGCGTCGAACAACTTGCCGCCCGCCTCGGGGTTCCGAAGTCCTCGATTTATGAGATGAGTCGGTTCCGAGGTTCCAATGGGCAAGCAGGCATCCCGTGCCGACGCATCGGTCGCTATCTGAAATTTCTTTCCTCTGACATTGAGAGATGGCTGGTCGATCTTCCTCTGACCGTGAATAGGACGAAGCGTCAATATCGCCGCAAGACGGCTGCGACAAAGCGGAAGGTGGGGCGATGAGCACCGCACTGGTAGTGATGGAAGACACCGTATTGGCGACCGTTGAGAAGGAATCCTTCTTGACGCTCGGCAATCCCGCCGAAATGACCAACGACCAGTTAGCGGATGCCGTCATTCAAGCCTTTGCTAAAATTCGGGCCTACCTCCCATACATCGTCGCGCTGAAAGCGCGATTTGATGATGGCGAGCGCGACAGCGCAAATCATCTTCTTACACCAATCAAAGGTTGCTACTCATGGAAAGAGTTCTGCGGAAACATTCTCAATAGAACTCCGCAAACTCTTGGTGAAGCGATACGGTCTACAACCAAGAAGAAAGATGAAGCGCATGTCGTCACCGAAGCCGAGTTCGCAGAGTATGAACAGGAAAATCAGGGCATTCGTGAACTCACAGAGAAATTGCTTGCGGATGGTCTGCCCGCAGCCGATGTTGTCAGCGCACTGGTGAACAGGGAGCATCCGCAGGAAATGGCGGAAGCCGCTGTGCGACTTGTAACAGGGCAATCGCTAGTTACCGAGCCACCCCAAGCGTTTCCTCTTGACGTAGCATTTACGACGCTCTCCCCGCTCCTCGGGGAAAACGCGGGATGCGTATTGAACGCGCTCCCAACCGCGCTGGACTGGGTGAAACGAAATCAGCCATTGACCGCATATCAGATTGAAACGTTGTCGGCGATTGTTACCGCGCTGGGGCAAATTTCAAAACTCACGTCAGACTACCACGACAAATTCGACGAAGTTCTAGAGTCGGTGCGGGAGGTTGTCGCATGATGACACCCGCTCAAGTCTGGGCAGAAGCCAAGCAGCGACACAAAACGAATCCGGCGAAATGTTTTCAGCGATATATCCGAGAAGTTTACGCGGAGATTGACCCGAGAGAGCCGATAGCGTCTCTTGATGGCGCTACCGTCGAGCCGATTTCAAAGACCGAGGCGGAATCTTTGATTCTGCGATACGAGTGGCTTCGTAGTTGCGGTCGAGGAGCATCTGCATTTTATGGTTTGAAAATTGGCGATGAACTCATCGGGGCCGATGTTTTCGGAGTTGGTACGTCGCACGAAGCCCTCAATATTTGCGGCGAGAAATATATTCCTCAAACTGTGAGTTTGATGCGCGGCTGTTGTGTCCACTTCGCGCCTAAGAACGCACCGTCGTTTCTAACCCGTGCAGCAACGCAACAAGCGTCCGCCGATTACGGCTGGAAAATTTTTGTCGCGTATGCGGATGAAGATGCTGGAGAACTCGGGCAGATTTATCGAGCGGTTGGGTGGGAATATATCGGTCAAGGCTCAGGAAGGCCCAATGGCAATGTGCATTTGAACTGGCGCAAGCCCGATGGCACCGAGGTGAGTTCACAAACAGTCCACAAGAAGAACCTGACCAAGCGGCAGTTGTTCGCACTGGGCTGGGAAGTGATTCCCGTTAAACCAAAGAAAAGATTTGTCTGGTTTGAAGGGTCGTCCAAAGAGGTTGCAGACCTGAAATCAAAATGCCGCTATCCCTTTTTACCTTACCCGACGCGGGACGGCAGCGAACGCGGTAAGTGCTCGATATGCGGCGCTGTCTTTCCATCCAATCGCCAGCTTCGCAAGCATATCGCGCAGGTGCATGGAGCCGACGCTGTGGTCGCTCAGGAACAAGACTAAACGTGCCATAAGTGGGGGTATGCACATGAAATTCGTCAGGACCAACTTTTTCATCACGGACGTTGAGCGAGTAGCGTTACAGAAACTCGCGCTCAAAAGGAACACCAGCATCGCAGCAGTAATTCGAGAGTTTCTGGATAAAGCGTTAGGTCTGCCGGTCAGCAGCACAGTGCATAGCCACCCGGCCAAGACGTTCGAGTCGAAGCGCAAGAAGTAGCGCGTTCATCACTTTTCAGCACTAGAAGTCACCGCGTCGAGCGCGCGGGCAGCATGACCAGCACGACGGAGCTAATTCAGTGAGCGCACCCGCAATCGAAATTGAAAGACCAATTGGAATCGTCATCGCGTGGCGCAGGAGCGGCTACGGCTGGTTCGATTGGAACGGTAAGCGTGTGTGGATTCACATCCAATACGCCCGCGACCAGAACGGTCGCTGCTTGCCTGCGCTCAAAGTAGGGCAACAGTTTCAGTTTGACGTAATAGAAGTGCCGCGAGGATTCAGAGCAAAGAACGCGCGGTTAGTTGCAGATGCTGTTGACGACGAGGGTCCTACCAATGTCCGCACAGTCTGATTCCACCAATTTTATAGACGCGCTGAATGCGTCTCTACCTGTCTCATCTTCGTATGCGGCTTTTCCCGAAGAACTGCGCCGGGATGACGTTCGTGCGTGGGTACTCTGGAAGAAAGAAAAGCGCAACGGGAAGATGACTAAAATCCCGTACGACGCCAATACTGGACAACGGGCGGAATCCGACAATCCTGAGACGTGGACAGCCTTCGCGCGCGCGATGGCAGTCTTTGAAGCCAACCCAAAGGAATATTCCGGCCTCGGCATTGAGTTTGGCGGTGTCCCGCAGTTAGTGGGCATTGACTTGGATGGAATGGCACCGGGTGGTGTCCCTAGCCCATACGCAACTCAGATTCTGAAAATTCTCGGCGGCTATATCGAAGGCTCTCCGAACGGCAACGGACTTCACGTCTTTGTGTACTCCACAACGCCATTGACTTCCGGCAACAAGTTTGCCGGCAAGGGCGAGCATGTCGGCGCGGAGATTTACGATTCCAAGAGATTTTTCACCGTGACCGGCAATCAGTTCCCGGGTTCCGTCAACATTCTCCCACCCAGCAAAGACGTTTCAATGGCGTACTTCCTGATTCAACAGGTCAAGAATCCAAGGTTTGAAAAGTTTCAAAAGCTGTGGACCGGGGACTGTTCGGATAAGAATGGAGACGAGTCCAGTGCCGATGAAGCCCTGATGTGCTGGCTCGCCAGAGAATTGAAGAAAGACGTAGTGAAGATGGAGCAGTATTTTGGCGCATCAGTACTTGGACAACGCGAGAAGTGGCAACGCGACGACTACCGCCAGCGCACCATCAAATTCGCAATGGACCACACGACCGTTGATTATCCGAAAGTCGGAGAGGAGCGCGCAGCGGAGCAACTGGTGTTTCATCTGCCTGCGGTCCCGTCTAAGTTTCCGCGCGACTACGCAATTGCTCCAGCACAAGGACAGAAATGCGGATGGTTTCCAAGTGGGGGCTCTGCGTCCATTCTTGCGGGTCCTTCTGGCGCGGCCAAGACGACGTGGATGTACCAACTACTGAACACGCAGAAATATCGGAAGCCCTTTCACGGCCACGAGACGTATGGCTACTCCTTCATTACTTTTGGGCGTGACCGAGGCGAAGCTGACCACTTGGAAACGATGGAGCGTATGCATTTGAATCCTGCGTCGGTACCGTTTGTTCCGCTATCACACGCGGTCTATGATTTTGAAGCCGCTCAGGAAATTTTGAAACACATCGAAGCCACCGTACCAATGCCAAAAATCGTGTTCATCGAAGGCATCGATATGCTGGTTGAGCGCGGAAATGACCTTCGTCCCAGCACCGACTTCATGCACCTGCTACAACAGATATCAGAGCACTACAACATCGTGATTATCGGGAGCATGGGGTCTCCGAAGGTTAAGGAAGGCAACGGATACGCAGCCACCCGCGATAACGTGCTCGGGTCTACCGGGTGGGGGCGGGCGGCCTCAACCGTGGCTTTGTTGCAGTTCTCCGAGAAGAAAGAGAAAGGGCGCCGTATCCTGACCGTTGAATTGCGAAACGCTCCGGCAGAGAAGTTCGTTCTCCTCTTTGTGGACGGTGAACTTGAGGTTCAGCCGGATGACCCCGATGAAGAAGAAGCCAGCAACGAGCAGGCGCAAGAATCCCAATACCTTGACTGGTACCAAGAGCAGGCGCGTCTTGCCGAGAAAGACCCAAAGAAAAAATGGTGGACCGCCGGGGATGTGGAGCGAGAACTCCATGCAGCTCACGCCACCGCTGCACGAAACATAAAAGAGCACTACACCAAGGGCTACATCGTCAAGAAAACAGGCGGTAAGCAGGGAACGCGCGGACAGGCCGTCCAATATCACTGGAACGAAAAAGAGTCTAATTCAATCGTGGCAGCGCGGCAGAAACACAAACGGGAAGAGCCCGAACTCGTCATGTGAGCTGAGACGATACAGCCAAACAAACGAACAAACTTCGATTCATCGACTTTATTGACTTCTTTGTGCGTATCATCTCACTCAAACGGTGATACGAATAGCAATAACCCCTTTAGTTTCTGTACACGCACTTGGATTTTTGCGGTTTTTCTTTGTGTGTTGTAAATGAGATGAAACGTGAGACGAATCGAGCAGAAAAAAGGGCTATTCATCTCACATTCGTTTCGCGTGCTATACAGTCAGGAAACGAGGTTTTCATGCCCGACAACGGGCGCAGGAGTGAATTGAAATGCCAGTGAAGGGCTCGATAGTTCGCCGGTCCAGATGGTTCGGCGAAATTACGCAGACTCTGGAGGCTCACGGATTCAAGCGTGGGGCTCCCGGCGTTGTTCCATGCCCGGGCTTCCATTACTTTTCCCGCGACGGGTACGTCATTCAAATTCGTCCAGAAAACACGATACGCATCACTCGACCGAACGGAGCAGTGGAAGACGAATCGGTACGACGCATGAGCAAGGCAAATTTTATTCTGGACGCGATTGTTCGCTACATTGAGTTGCCGCGAACGGCGTGAAGTCGGAGGAGAAAGTGAAATAAATCTCAGTGAACTGGCAAACAAGTCAGACTCCAGCGTCATGCTCAGTCGCCTGACGGGAAACTAGGAAAAAATCCACTTCACCGACAAGCGCGATAATCAGGACTCGGCCCGGCTTTATGCGACAATGGAGCCCCAACGGAATATACCGCCGAGGGTCAGCATGACTGCGACGCTTCTTACGCTCCTCTTTCTGACATTCACTCAGGCGCAGAAGGCTCCAACCATTTCTGCACCCGATGTTGGACGGCGGCTCGACAGAGAACTCACGTCAAAATACTGTCGGATTCAATACACAGAGAACAAAGAACAGGATGCCCGCCAACTGGCCGACTACGCGGACAGGAGCCTGTCATCCATGTCGGTCAGGCTCGGACTCCTTGACCCAGCCTTGATGGACAACTTCAACTGTACGATTCTTCAGTTTGCGACACCGCAACCCTCTCTCGCCGACGATAGAACCGCCAATTCTCACACGGAAGACCGTGGTCGCCTGATAGAGGTGTCCATCCTTGCTAGTTCATCGTTTTCACCAACCTCTCGTACTGTCGTAGGGGAGCCGAAGGATTCTGACTACGTATTCAACTTAGTAGCGAATGAACTATCAACAGTGCTGTTTGAACGAATCACGCGCGACAAAGGGAATGGTTGGTACTTTCACGATGCGCCCCAGTGGTTTGTGCAGGGCATAGAGGGCTACTCCGGTCTTGTATATTCGTCTGCACACTATCGCGAAATCACCTTGCCGAAGTACATCGCTGAGGCACGCGCGCGTTCCAACGAGATTACATTCGATGATGGTGTTCACGTACAGAATCCCTACGTGGGCGGGGTCGCGCTCGTGGCTTTTCTTTACGACGCGTACGGGGAGAACCATGTCAATTCATTGCTCAAGAGCCCAGCGACCACCTTTGACGAGGCGTTCGCCGCAACCTTTGGTGATTGGAAATCAGTCGAGGCCGAGTATCGCGACTGGGTCGCGAGTCCGGCTCGCGCTGACCGAGATACCTATCAGGAGGAAGCCGACCGGTTAGCCACCTTGTTGAACTGGCACACCGGCGATGTCGTGGCAGAAATCGGCGCAAAGAAGGGCCAACTAACGCTCGCCGCCGCGCAGCGCGTCGGTTCCACAGGAAGGGTCTACAGCACGGAGTTGGACGTGGATGCCTTGGCTCACTTGGGCGAGCTCGCGACGAAGCAGAAAAACATCATTGTTGTCAAAGCCGCCGAATCGGAGACGAACCTCCCGGCGACGTGTTGCGATTCCATCTTCATGCGCCTCGTTTATCATCACCTCACAAAACCCGCTGAGATTGACGCGAGCCTGTTTCAGTCGCTGAAACCCGGTGGACGGCTGGCAGTGATAGATGAGGGGCCATCGAAAGGGTCAATTATTCCCGACGGTGTGCCCGCAAATCGGGTCGGACACGGCATACCACAGCAGGTCCTGATAAGCGAACTCGTTAGCGCCGGTTTCGAGGTCGAGGCCGTCGCCAATGATTGGCCGCACGACGAGTTTCATCAAATGTACTGTGTCGTTTTCCGAAAGAAGAAGCGCTAGGGACCGTGCGGTTGAGGGAACGCTACGAAGCAAACGGTGCCGCGAGCCTCGTGCAGCGCGACGAGTCAGGCTGGTCATCAGCGGGTTAGAACGTTCGGAGCGTTTTCAGCATCTTATGTTCGAGTTGCTTTGTTTCCTCGCTAGGGTTTACAGAATCATCTGGCCCAAACTCAATGCTGAGTGTCTTGCCTTTGAGGTTCATATCGTAAGAATCCGAAAAGCCCACCGCCATACTTCCTCGCATCCCGCCGTAGAAAATATGCCGTCCAATCAACTGGCGAGTTGGCGTGACATCGCCCGCACCGGGCCATAAATGGAATCGCTGCAAGTCGACGTGGACCCAGATTCCACCGCCCCGATGGTCGCGTCGCACCAGCCAGAACAAGCATTTGTAATCATCGGTGTCTCGGCACCACCCTTCGGGATAAGGATGCGGTACGGGTTCGTACGTGTCGGGATACCAAAAGGAAAAACCGTAGGTACGATTGACGTATTTGTGCCAATGGGCCTGCTTCGTAGTGTCGTTGGACTTTTGGGCGAGCGTTTGCCCGGGTAGACATGGAACCATCACGAGCGCGCAAATCACTGCAAGCAGCATTCGCCGGTAAAGAAAGGCCGAAGGCGTGTGGCTAGCGCGCATGAGCACCTCCAGCCTTCGAGAGGCAATTCACGTTCCGATAACCACGGAAGGTAACACATCACTTACCATGGCGGGACACGTCAACCCGAGGCAATCTCCACACATCGTGTATCGCGTGACCCAGTGATTGGCCCAAGGCACAACATACAATCCCGACCGGGGCTACGCGGTCCAATCGAAGAAGTAGGGGTGGCTGACGGGATTCGTGGCGCGCACGGAAATCACAGGACGCGACGGGTTAAGGTTTGTCTTTGCCCGCGCAGTTGACTCCACCGGAATGCGTCCTGACCTTCCACCAGACACAGGCACCACCAATCAGAAAACGGGGAAGGCTAGACGCTAGGACTCCCGGGAATGGCAGAGTGGCTGTTCGCGAACCTTTCGCGCTGGCGGGCTCCGCAAGCGGCAAGAATCGAGCGTGAGTGCGCGATAGCCGGAACCGCAGGCCACACCGACCGAATCATTACATTTCGATTTTCTAGCCGAGGCAGCGAGCGGCTGTGGCGCGTACCGTGCGCCCCGCGAGCGCGAGTATACCGCGTGGTTACTCGTGCCGAGGATGCAATCTGGCGGCAGGTGTGCCATGCGTGTACCGTGCGAACGCACGACAAAGTAACCGGATGGCGGATACGGGAGGAGGACACGTGGCTAGGCTCCACGCCCATCCGTCGCCATTTGAAACGCGATTTGCAGCAACAAGTACTTAATTTTACACAGTACATGCGAGTATGTAAATTTCATACTGTGCAAACCGATAGACACCATTAGACTTACGTGGTTTTACCGGGCAATATTCTGGACAGTGGATGCGAGATGGTCGCTGGGCGGTCGAAACTGGTCGCGGAGGGTTTTACGTGACGCGGGTCCGACGCGAGGCCAGAGCCCGGGTGGCGGAGTAACCGTTATGCGGCGGGACCCGGGCAAGGAAAGAGTATGGTTCGCGTGACGGGTGCTTGGCGGGTGAGGCGGGCTCGACTTTACCTCTAAAAGTAATGATGCATATCTCTGCCCGAAAATAACTCTGGCTGTTTCAACCCCTTGGAACGGTCAAAACAGCCAGAATGCAACAATACCACTACTTTGTAGCCTGCTAAAAGACCTGCGCGAAGGCTTTGGCTGACGCCGCCGAGGCGTCCGCGTCCGATGGGTTCACGTAGGCCAGCGTTGAGTCGAACGAGCGGTGCCCAAGGTGCTGACGAATCATGAAGGCGTTGCATCCTTGTTGGACCATCAGCATCGCGGCGGTGTGCTTCAATACGTGGGGGTGTTGGAGCGTCTCACCGAGCCCAGCCTTCTTGGCGATGGCCCTGAACAGCTTGTAGACCGTCACGCGGTTCAAGCGGGTTGATTTCTGGCTATTGAACACGAAGTTGTCGGCATCCGGCTGCCGAACATCGAGCCACGCCTTGAGCGCAGCCGCTTCGTTGAACAGACTATTGCCCTTCACTTTGAGCAAATTCTGGGTGGAGTCGAGCGAGCCTTTCAGGCGGGCAATATGGATTTGCTCAGCCTTGAAATTAATGTCCGTAATCCTCAGATTCGCAATCTCTTGCGCCCTCGCGCCGTGGGCGACCGCGAAGAGGAACATTGCGTGCTCCCGTCGACCGTAATCTTTTGCAGCATGGAGGAATCGTTCGAGTTGCTCGCTCGATAGGTACGAGATGCGGCTGCGGACCTGTTTCGCTCGCTGTTTCGGCATCCTGATGACGTTGCGTTCAACTGATGGGCTCATTGACTTTATCCTCCGATGATGCAACGATAGCAACTAATGTTGCATAGCGTCAATAGTACTTCGGCACCGATTTTTGCTCTATCGTCAGCCCCACCGCAGGAGATCGAAACCCGAAAGGTGAAATGAAATCGGCGCGCTGCACATCACCTGTAAATTCTTTGCTATCTGCGAAATGTAGGGGTCCCAACGCGATTCGCTTCTGTGGTTCAAAAACCCCCAACGTCCCTCCTGCTCGCGGGGCTTGGCTCCTGTGCCCTCGCGGAATGTTACGCACCGTGTGTTGATTGCGTGCTTCCTGATACCTGTTTCCGGCGCACAGAAAAAACGGTCGGGACCCTTTGGGGCACCCTATTAAGCCGCACGCCCCAAACCTCCTCCCCAGCCGCACCTTTGCCCTGCGTGGAAAGCATGCTTCCTTTGCAATCTCGCACATCCCCGCCCCTGAGCACATAAATCTTGTTACACAGGAAACGCAAGCAGGCGTGTGTGGAATCGCTGTTCCCTGACAACCTTCGGTCAATAGTTGACTTTGTTTGCCATAAGTAGAGCCGTCTGGTGGGCGACAGTTCACCAGCGGTGTTCGGAGTTGCCCTGAGTCGTACGTTCTTGGCCGAACCGTACGTCCGGTGTTGAGCAAATCAGATGGTCTGTGGGTCCGGGCACGTCGCGGCGAACTCCATCCGCCTCGCGGTGTGACCGCCCACGGACCTTCGATTCTGTACCTGCCCGTCTTCTGGACCATCGGGAAAAGGGAAACGTCATCATGGACACCGCCGTTCACGAAGCGCTGTTGAAGGTCACGCCGCTTACGCAGCCGACCGCCGCGTCGATGGAACTCAAGACTGCGGTTCAGCGATTGGCCGAGCAGTTGGATGCAGTGCTCACCAGATTGAACGCGCTCGAAGCGGCGGCACCTGTGAGCAGGGAGTAACGACGATGTCAGCGAGAATGCGGAACAGCCGTTCCTTCCCACAGGCGAGGAACATCACCGCGATTAGCGGCTCGCCGGAGTGGGCGAAATTATCACCGCTGTATAGGCGCGTCCTCACGCTTTCATTTGCGGAAGAGAATCCGATGGATATGCGTGCAGCACTTCGGTTGGCTCAATCAATGAACGGCGGGTTTCAGGAAGCTGATGTGGAGCCTACGATTGCCGTGATGCTGGTGAACCCTGATGTGCAGGCGGTGATTGATTTATTTATGAAACCCGTGCCAACGGGCGTAGTGGTGCGGCGGTCGTAAACGACGATTTAGAAACACAACAATGGAGAAATCAGCATGACGCATTCAACAGAACGAGTTCCATTCAGCGAAATCGCTACACGCCCGGACTATCAAAGTCTGACGGTCGCACAGCAGATGTGGATTCGTTCCTACCTTCTCGGCGGTGAACGCACTGGAACATTCGATGCGTTGAACGCCACGAAGGTCGCGTATCCGGCAACGTCCGCTTCGTCGTCGGCTTCACGGTCTTGTCATGTGCAATCACATCCGGGTGTCAAACACATTCTGCGAGTTGCGTTCGGCGAGCCGGAGCCTGACCCTCTTCTGGAAGACCTGCGACACGCCATTCGGAAATCCATTCGGCGCGATGGTGGATTGTCTGCCAACACCACAGTTGCCATCAAGTTCTATGAACGTCAGTCGGGCAATAAAATCAAGGCGGTGAACCGTGGCAAATAAGTTCGTACCGATTGACCAACTGAAAGAAATGAAGGAATGGGTGCGCCTCACTGCGGACCAGCGCGAGATGGTGACGTTCTACATCGAGAAATCTGGCTACGACAAAGTTGCGACGGTGAAGAAATTTTTCAAGTGCGCTACCGAAGGAAGCACGCGGACAAGCGTCGGCAGGCAGTTCGGCAACGAGGCGGTGAAGGCGTTTCTTGCGTTGCATTTCTGTGAGACTCCGCAGGAACAGTTTCTTGAGCAGTTACGGAAAGCCATCGCAAACCCGAAGCTGTCTTACCCGCGTTTGCAGGCGCTGCGTCTGCAAGCAAAAATTCTGGGACTGTCTGCGGACGCGGTTGCACCGGAAGGTCGCATAGTTGCAGAAAAAGAATTTGAAAAAGATGGGAAGCGTTTTAAGACAACCGTCACGGAGATGCCATGAGCGATTTTAATTTTAATTTGGATGATTTATTCAACGACGCGGTTCAAACACCGAAGGCTAAGATTTCGATTGACCCTTCGCCGTTGTCCACGGAGTCCGTCGCGGTCAACGCTTCGATGTTGGAATTTTCCGCGCTGATGGACACCGCTGTTCTCACGGCGGAGATTGCCGCGCTCGACGCAGAGACCGCGCGGCGGTTCAGGCGATTTGTTTTGGAGTTCAAGCCCGAAAGGTTGCTACCGAAAGGTAGTGCGAAAGCGTACCACGAGTTCTCAGACGAAATGCGCGTGTGCTGGCTATGGATGCGATTCAAGTGTCAATCCAGCTTAATGTTCCTTGCGGGGCACGTTGACTTGCGCGAACTGACTGACGAAGAACTCGACAAGTGCATTCGCTTCGTCATCTCTTGCACTCCGCCGATTACCGACGTTTTGGAAATCCCCGTCTCGCTGCTGGGTTTTGAACTCAATTCAACTATGCGGGTACAAGTGGAGTGGGTGTTGGCGAACTCACCAAAACTATTTCGGCTTTTTCCTGAGCGGCTCAAATGGTGGGTAGAGATAGCGTAATGCGAACGCCGACGTACATGTCTAGTCAGCAGGCATTGAAAAAGGCCGCGCGTAAATGTGTGGTGGAGGGTTGTGAAAATCTTCGCACTAAAGATGGAGCGCGAGGAATGTGCGGGAAGTGCTATCGCCGCACCCGGGAATCAAACAAAGTTGCAGTGGAGCAGGCGAGGGCTCTCGGTGTTCACGAAGACCCCGATACTCCACGTCGAAAACCTTTTGAATGGCTAGGTTCGTTGCAAGAGAGCATCCGTGCTCTAAGTGAGGAAGAAAATGCCTGACCGAAATATCAACACCGACTCATACATGCCCGACGCTTCACCTGAACTTCAGAAACTACTGGCGGAATGTCGTACGCCAGATGAGATTCGAGAGACGCTTCGTGACTACTACACCAAAAACGGTGTCGCAGTTTATGACGCCGACCACAACGCCATTCGGTTCACTGGGAAGCAAGATGAAGCCGCACATCAGTACAGCAAAATTGTGACGCTGCCGAACGGTCACAAGACGCTGATGAGCGGGGCGCGTTCGCCGGAAGAACTTGCAGCGTGGGAAGCCGCGCTCATTAAAGCAAATTCGTAGAAGATGCACTGAAACAGTTTTGGCGCGATGCGCCGAGGAGACCACCATGCCGTATGGACCGCAGGACGCACGCGATTTGCCGTTGACCGCCGAGGAAGAGCGTTACCTTCGAGAAGAAATATCACGCCCCGAAGATATATCGGCGTTTTTTCACGACAGGCGTGTTCGTCATAACCAAGAGATGACGGACGCGTTGAATCCGAGCATTATTCACGAAATTCAACAGCCGGAACCAACCGCCCCCTCTAAAGTTTCCGTCACCGTCAGCGGGATGACGTTTTCAGGAACACAGGCAGAGGTTGATGCCCAGATGCTCGCATATTTTCGCGCCGCCGAAGCCCGGGGGCAGCGACTGCAGACCACGAATTCCGCTACGCCGCGTAACGCCGACGGCACGTTCGCAAAGCAGACGAGGGAAGGTGAACTCAATGCGGAACAAGCCAAACAATTGGTAGACCGCGCTGCGCTCGATATGAAATTCCGCACCGGACAAATTCCAGTCGAGCAGTACTTGCGAGAAACTGGCGCGTTCGATAACTATGCCCGCGAAGTGCTGGGTGTTGAACCGGACCCAGCGCGCCGGGAGCGGGCGCAGAACGAGGCTGAGACGCAATCATGGGCTGACTGTACAACTGAGTTTTTGAAGGGACCGGGTGCGGATTGGCCGGGTGGCGACGAAATGCAGGCACGATTGGGACACATGATTGAGACCCTACAATTAACGGACCAGCCTTCGGTCGAGTCCATTTACAAAGCGTGGCTGGCTCTCAAGGCGGAAGACGCAGAAACGCCGGAGGAGATGCGGCAGGCTCTAGGCATAACGGACAGAGCAAACGCGCAGGCATTGTGGGGTAGAACGCGGTAATCGTGGGAGAAGGACCAACATTAATTTCCGAGGAGCACGAAAATGAATTTAATGGCCGAACTTAAATCGTTGGTCAACGGTGGAGCAAAAACCATCGCGGCACCTGCGCCTGCCGCAGCGGTTGTGGAGACTCCCGCGCCAGTCGCAACGTCTACGCCTGCGGTTGAATCGACGCCCGCCCCGGAGGCGGTGACCGTCGCGCCGGAGCAGGTAATCATCGCGCAAGAACCCGCAGTCGTTTCATCTTTGCCCGAGGCTCTTCCGGCTGGAGCCCTCGATGAATTTGGTGAAGAGATTGAGAGACCTGTTGACCTTGCGGAAGAGGCGGACGAAACGATTCACGTTCATTCAAGACAACGAATCGCGTTTCTCCTTCGCACCTATGAGAAAGACCGCTTGGACTTGACGCAAAAACGTATCGCGGTGGATAAGGCTAGGCACGCGCACGTACATCCACAGGATTTTTCGCAAAAACCGCAGCCGTCTGTCGTCCCGGGTAACCCGCAATTGTTTTTGCGTTCTTCTTAGGCGTGTGGCGACCAAAAATTCCCGCCGAGTTTCGTCCTGCCCGCGAACGGTCCCGAAACAAGACGTTCCGCACGATGCCCCTCTTCGTTGACTTGATTCCTTGCTCACCCTAAGATGTGCCCCTCGTGCCAGCCACAGACTCGCTCATCGGCAAAACCATCTCGCACTACCGCATCGTCGAGAAACTGGGCGGCGGTGGCATGGGCGTCGTCTACAAAGCGGAGGACACCAAGCTGCACCGCTTCGTTGCCTTGAAGTTCCTTCCTGACGGGTTCGCGCCAGACTCACAAGCTCTGAGTCGTTTCGACCGTGAGGCACAGGCTGCTTCTGCCCTGAACCATCCAAATATTTGCACCATCTACGAAATCGGCGAACGCAACGACCAGCCTTTCATTGCGATGGAGTTCCTCGAAGGCGAGACCTTGAAGCACCGCATTTCCAGTAAGACGCTGTCAGTTGAGGAAGTGCTGAAATGGGGCATTGAGATTGCGGACGCACTGGGTGGCGCACACAACAAGGGAATTGTTCATAGGGACGTCAAGCCAGCAAACATATTTGTGACCGAGCGCGGTGACGCCAAGATATTGGATTTTGGGCTAGCAAAGCTGGCACCGGCGGGCGGTGCCGTGAATCTTTCGGCGATGCCCACAGTCAGCGAGTTAGAACAGCTTACTCGACCGGGCACGGCGATTGGCACCATCTCGTACATGTCACCAGAACAGGTGCGGGGCGAAGAGCTAGATGCTCGCACGGATTTGTTTTCCTTTGGTGCGGTGCTCTACGAGATGGTTACAGGCGTTCTGCCTTTCCGGGGCGAAACCTCCGGCGTGATTGCGGCAGCGATTCTGAATCGAGCGCCAGTGCCGCCGGTACGACTGAATCCCGACCTTCCCCCCAAGCTCGAAGAAGTCATCAACAAGGCGCTGGAGAAAGACCGCAAGCTGCGTTACCAGCACGCCTCCGACATTCAGACGGATTTGCAGCGGTTGAAGCGCGATTCGGATTCGACCCGTTCAGCCGCCACGACAGGCGAGGCTGGGCTGAAGCCTGCCGCTAAATTAACTGGGCTGCGATGGATTGCGATTGCCGCGGTTGCTGTGGCGGCCGTCGCGCTGGGTGTGGGCGCGTGGCTCTACTTTGCGCGCCGGGCGCAGGCCCTCACCGAGAAAGACACCATCGTGCTCGGCGACTTCGCCAACACCACGGGCGACGCCATTTTCGATGACACGCTGAAGACCGCGCTCAACGTGTCCCTGCGACAATCGCCGTTCCTGAATGTGCTCCCCGACAGCGAAGTGACGAAGACCTTGCAACAGATGACCCGCCCGGCTGACACGAAGCTCACGCCCGAGGTAGCCCGCGAGCTCTGCCAGCGTACAGGCAGCAAAGCCTACATTGCCGGGACGATTGGCAGTCTGGGCAGCGAATACGCGCTGGGGTTGAAGGCGGTGAATTGCCAGAGCGGCGACACGCTGGCCGAGGAGCAGGTGACGACGGCGTCGAAGGAGAAGGTGCTGCACACGCTGGGCGAGGCGGCATCTAAGCTGCGCGGTGAACTGGGCGAATCGCTGGCTACGGTGCAGAAATTAGATGTTCCACTCGAACAGGCCACTACGTCTTCGCTCGAAGCTCTGCAAGCGTACAGCCTTGGTGCAAAGGCCCAAAACGAGAAAGGCTACGCCGCCGCTCTGCCTTACCATCAACGTGCCATCCAGCTTGACCCGAATTTTGGCATGGGCTACTGGGCAGTGGGCACCGACTACTACGCCCTCGGCGAGCTAGGGCGGGCCAGCGAGTACATCACCAAGGCATACCAGTTGCGGGAACACGCCAGCGAACGGGAAAAGCTGTACATCGTCGCCGACTACTATACGTCTGTAACCGGGGAACTGGATAAAGCGGCCCGAGATTATCAAGAGGAGATTGAGAGCTACCCGCGGGCCGCCCTCGGGTACAACTATTTGGGCGAAGTATATGCCGCACAGGGGCAGTATGAAAAAGCCGCGGAGGTCACGAGGCAAGCCCTGCGCCTTTCACCGGGTCACGTAACTCCGTATGACGACCTCGCCAACTACACCCTTGCCTTGCAGCGTTTCGACGAAACACGGCAGACCATCCACGAAGCGCAGGCCCGAAAACTGGATTCTTTGGGACTCCACACTGCTCTCTACGCTCTTGCCTTTCTCGGGACGGACTCCGCAGCGATGGCGGAACAGCAACACTGGTTTGCGGGCAAGCGCGATTCCGAAAACTTTGGACTGGCGCTCGCATCCGACACCGAGGCGTATGCGGGTCATCTTGGCAAGGCACGGGAACTGACCAAGCGGGCTGTGGACTCCGCTATCCGGGCGGACAGCAAGGAAAGTGGGGCCATATGGCAGGCGGATGCCGCTCTGCAACAAGCGGCTTACGGCAATGCTACAGAGGCCCGACAGTCAGCGGCAGAGGCTTTGAAGCTGGCTCCTGCGAGTCAGGGCGTTGGGGTGGAAGCCGCGCTTGCGTTTGCTATGGCAGGCGATACGGTGCGAGCTGAGTCTTTGGCTCAAGACTTGGGAAAACGCCACCCGCTGGACACGCAGATACAGTCGCTTTGGCTGCCTGCGATTCAGGGGCAATTGGCGCTGGACAAAAAGAACCCGGCTGCCGCCCTGAATACCCTGCAAGCTGCTTCACCCATCGAGTTGGGGCAAATTCAGTTCGTCAACAATATTTCCTGTCTCTACCATGTGTATGTGCGCGGAGAAGCGCACTTGGCAGCCGGACAGGGCAGTGCTGCCGCCACCGAGTTTCAGAAGATACTCGACCACGGCGGAATCGTTTGGAACTGCTGGACGGGAGCGCTCGCGCATCTGGGAGTTGCCCGTGCCAACGCTCTGCAAGTGAAAATCTCGCAGGGTGCGGATGCTGATGCCGCCCGCGTTCGGGCGCTCGCCGCCTACAGAGATTTTCTCGCGCTGTGGAAAGACGCCGACCCCGATGTGCCCATCCTGAAGGAAGCCAAGGCGGAGTACGCGAAGCTGCAATAACGCCGGAGCTTCAATTTGTCAGTTACGCGCCGCATCTGCCATCCTGAGATTTCGGCACGTACGCCCAGAATCCCTATCGTAGATTTTCCACGAGAGACTCCTGACATTACGCATCCGTAACGGAGTAAAACTAAGGGTCTATTGACGACCTCCGCTAGTTATTACTAGGCTGAGTTAGCGAAGGCCATTATGAAGACACGCTACTTTTTGATATTTCTGTTGCTCCTTCTTCCGAGCGTTGCAAAGGCGCAGTCGGTCCAAACCTATTGCAACACACAGTCCGGCCACACGGTTTGCAACTCATACAATTCGGATGGCACACTAAAACAGACCTACTGCCAAGACGGGTTCGGAACGACGGTCAACTGCAATTCATACAATTCAGACGGGTCGACAGCCCAGACGCAGTGCCGTAACGGTTTCGGGAATTCAGTCAATTGCAATACATTCAATTCGGACGGGACGAGCAAGCAGACGGAATGTCACGACAACTTCGGGAATACAATCAACTGCACGTCTTACCATTCAGATGGCTCAATGACACGAACGTCTTGTCATGACACGTTCGGCAACGCGGTCTCCTGCAGCTCCACTACCTCCGGTGGCTCTTCCTCACAGGCTATCGTGACAACTGCACCCACTCCTACGGCCGGGCCTACGTGCGACGCGAACTGCCAAAACTCTAACAGCTATGCGGCCGGACAAGCGATTGGGTCCGCATTAGGAGTTGTGGTCGGCGGCGCGATAGAGGGGCACCGGAAGCATAAGTTTTGCAAGAGTCATCCGGACGGCAGTTGGAGATACAGCGATGGCTCCATCTCAACTTGCGCCTCAATTAACGGACGGCAAGAAATTCGTCAAGTTCCGATGGCACCGGACGTGCGTGCGCAACTGCAATCAAACGCAGACCAAGCGCATGAGTTTATGGAAGGGCTGCGAAAGGATATATCCGACATTCAGTTGAACTACTCGGATGCGACTAGCGCTCAGGCCGTGCTCCAGCAGGCGCGGTCGTCTTGGTTCGACATGCAGAACATCTATTGCGGATACTACAGGGGTGCGTCATATACGGGACTGGACGGGACGCAACAGACCTGCCAGTGAGCGGTTGTGAACGGATTGCTGAAAATCCGTTTCGTGAAAATTGCACCTCCTATTAAGGACTGAGCCGCATCGCCAGACCACTCAGCCGCAGTCGCGGCACGTGCTTCGGACGCCTTTAATGTTGTCCGCAATTCGACACCGCCTGCAATTGCTGCAAGGCTCAGTCCCGCGAGGATGAGAAGGGTTCGCATCAGTGCACCCTCGGGTCACATTTCCGGTCGCGCAGGGACTTTTCCAGTTGTTCGCGCAACTTTGCCTTCTCTTCTGGCGACATTTGCTTCACGGTTTTTATGGCCGCGTCCATAAGTTGCTCCGTGGTCAACTGCACTGGGGGCTCGTGCTTTGCAATTCGCTTCGCCAACTCCAGTCGCTCTGCGTCGAGTTTGGTCACTTCGTTCCTCCTGAATCCGAGATTTCCTTCCACGTAAAGTTGGGGAACAAACAGGATGCACGCCTATTCGCAAGCATGGTGGCGGTGTATTATTGTCAGCCCTTCGCCGCGAATCGAACCGTGCGGTAGAGAATCCAAAGAGCAACACCCACGAACGCACCCATCGCCGCCGCGAAACCTGCCGCGAACAAATAGGCTCCCGCGTTCTTCCACGGGCTTGGCGCGACCGAATTACCGTTGAGGTCGGTGGCTCGGGAGGAGTCCAGTTTGACTGGCGGATTTGGGTCTAGAGTAAGTTCTCGCGGAATTACAGTGACCGTCGGCACGCAATGCAGACGCGGTAGAAACGTCTCGCCCGGGCGAACTTGCATTTTGAAGTACTCCTCCAGAGCAGCGTTATCCGCATCATCATCGTACTTGTAGCCCGCCTGCTCCGCAGCACATTGATTTTCCACAGGGACAATCCACTTTTGCGCATCCGGTCCCGTCATATCGACGCCTAGTTGGTATCCACCATTTTTGATTGCGGCGGAGGCATTCTCGACGAAAACACAAAACGGTTTCGAGTCTTTGAGCATGGACAGCGTTCGGAGTGGACAGGGTTGGTAATTCGACGGTTTCCTAACGCTCTGCCAGAGCGTTCGGGGATTGCAATTTGTTGCTCCAGCCGCGCAAGCCAGCGCGTCGTAATCTATCTTGACGACGGGCGGATGGAGTTCGCGGTGCTCAACTACGAGCCCCACGACGCCGCCGATGAAGCCAGCAGTCAAAATGAAAATCACCAGTTCGCGGGCGAGACGACGCAGCGTGTTCATTACAATTTCTCCCGTCGGCTTCCACATTGGACGAAATCGAATCCAGCCGTTTGAATTTCTACCACGATTTTTGAGTCAATGACCACGCTGTCGATTAGTGCATCGCATCCGACAATATCTTGTTGGTCGGGCATAGCAGTGACGAGCGTGTTGCTCGTGAGCCCCACCGCGACGAACTGAGCGTCATCGCTAGACCATTCCGCCGCAGTCGCCGCACGTTCGTCAGACGCCCTTAGTGTTGCCCGCAACTGCACACCGCCAGCGATGGCTACAACGCTGAGTCCCGCGAGAATGAGGAGGATTCGCATTGGCTCAGTTTTTCGTTGCGGCGAGTCACTTCGCCAATGCGATAATGCTGCGAATATGGTTTCCCTATCCCAAATCTCCGGCCAAAGCACCCTCCGCAGGATTCAACATATTCAAGCAATCACCATCGCGTGGATGAGTGTTGAAGCTGGCGTCTCACTATGGGCGGCGTGGAGGGCGCACAGCCCTGCTCTACTCGCATTTGGTGGAGACAGTGCCGTTGAACTGCTCTCGGCGACGGTTGTTCTTTGGCGGTTTCGTACTCACGTAGTATCGGACCACGCAGAAAGAAGTGCCTCGCGCATTGCGGGTGCGCTGCTCTTTGCGCTGGCCGCTTATGTGGCCGTGGTTTCAGTGATGAGCCTGCTTGGGAGAAACGCACCCAGACCAACCTACTTGGGCATTGCAATTCTGATTGGCGCGGCAATTGTCATGCCGTGGCTCGCCAAAGAAAAAAGGAGGCTGTCAGCCGCGACAGGTAGTGGTGCGCTCCGAGCGGATGCCGCTCAATCTAGTTTGTGCGCTTACCTTTCCCTGATTGCTCTGGTGGGGCTCGCTGCGAACGCGATTTGGCACGTGGCATGGGCTGACGCAGTTGCCGCTCTAGCTGTCATGCCCCTTATCTTATGGGAAGGTAGAGAAGGGATTCGTGGAAAGGCGTGCGGCTGTTGTTGATGGTCCAGCCTAACTGACGGACGCGGCCCGTCGCCTCAGACGCCATTAGTGCTGCCCGCAGTTCGCCGCCAGCAACCAGCACAAGGCTCAATCCCGCTAAAATGAGAACGTTTCGCATAGGCTAGTTCCGCCAGTGCTCCACGTGGAGAACTTGAAGTTTTGGGTCACGCTGTTTTGCTTTCCCAATGTTGACTGTGGGTACATGCCACAACTTTCCGTCACTGGTACGCACGAGTGAATACCCTGCGGGCGTTGGTGGAAGTGCCTCGGGCTTCCACAAGACTTTGAGTTCGCGGAGCCACGCAGCATCGGTTTCAATTTCAATCCGGCGAAGCACGGCATCCACGATTTCTTTGGTCTCGTGCTCTTTCACGAGTCTGTCCAAGGTGAGTTGAGTGAGCAGGTCCAGCCGCGCTTTCTTCGGTAGGGCGTCGTCCATCATTCACCCACCGCCTGTTTCTCTATCCGCTGCTTCGCTGCATGCTCGCGCCCTCGGGCTTCATTTGCGAAGTATGCCGCGACCAAATCCGCATCGTTCAAGTGCGATAGAGCCTCCCGCACCGCAGGGCACGCTCTCTTCAAGAGCCGTGAGCGCAGGTGCTGCGCGAAATGCTTATTCTCCGAAATGCGTGATTCAATTTTTGTTTCGTTGGGCATGTCCGTTTTTCTCCTCGATGGTGACGATTTCAGTGACCGCGTGGTACCTGTTTGAATCGCATCTGAACAATCCGTTTGCGCTATCCGAAATACAATCGCACCCTCTGCGTTCGACGCGCAGCAGTTGCGTCGAGTACTCCGCCGCGAGCGTGAGTAGAGCGCGCACTACGGAGCCAAGGCGAAAGCCATTGAGTAGCGGGCGCAACTTTTTCACCAGCACGGTGGCTTCGGCGTGAATGTCTTCGTGCAGCGAGCCGCTACGAGGCACGCGGGCAAGAGCAGCGGCGACGGCGAGAGTGTTGGTCATCCGCGCACCGTCAGTCCGGCATCCACTGCACCTTGCCAAACCGCAGCGCAGTAACGGGGTTCCGCACAAATCGCGTTGCCGAAATACTGGGTTTCGTCGTCGCCGACGTTTTCGTTGAGCCACGCCTGCCCCAATTCAGACAGACCACGAATTAAGACAATGGAACCGTGGGACTCGAAGCGAATGTCAATGGAGGGGTTTGCTGCGGCGGCTGAGTGCATAGACGAGTGCTCCTTTTGAGCACCCGTTTCTGTTTCCAGCCGTGGTGTGGTGGTAGAATTTTTTGCAGCATGCATGGCGACTCATCCTCGCTATGTGTGTAGGAGTCATCGTCCCTTGCCGGGGACGGTGGCTCCGCTTTGTTTCTTACGGCTTCGTTCTCTCCTCACGCGCTAAAAATTCTCGTATCGCCTGACGCACCAGCCAGCCAACTGACAGGTCGCGGGAAGTAGCCAAGCGTTGCAACCTGTCCGTCTCCTGCTTTTCAATTCGCAGCGTCAGATGGTCCGGCTTCTGCATACCAAAGAGTGTGCTACATCGCAGCACGGCGCGACAATGGTACCTTCGTACTGGGCGAGTAAATCAGTTATCGGCAGATAGAAAGTACTCTACTGAGGTTTCTTCTCTAGCTCAGGCACCGTTTCCAAGAAAACGTGACCGACGATAGCGAGACTGCGAGGGTCAACTTTATCCAGCGTGTCCTGCGGAGTGTGCCAATACGTGTTCTGAATGTCGAAGTCTATGATGTCGCATGCGGCGACGCCTCGCCGAATGAACGAAAAATGGTCATCACCACCTACCAAATAATCCTCATTGATAAATACATTTCCATAGCCCAGCCGTGCAGCCGTCGCCCAGATTAGGTCCACAAGCCAAGGCGTGGAGCCCTTCTCGCGCTTGTTGTCCATGTCACGCTTGATTTTCAGATTTGACGAACCAATCATGTCGGCGAGTATCATCGCTTTGACCTGCTTGAGTTCCCCAGAGAGAGCCATGCTAGCCGCCATCTCGCGGCTGCCATACGTGTTGTTCGTATCGGTCCACTGAACGTTATTCCTATCCGTCCACTGCCCCTGAGCCTCCTCGCCATCGAAGAAGGCAATCCAAATGTTGAGTTTGCTCTTCCGAGAACAAAGTACCCGCGCAAGTTCCATCATAGTGCCCGTCCCCGAGCCCCCATCGTCCGCGCCAACGAAGTTCGGAAGCCGCACGGTGTCATAGTGAGTGGCGAAGAGCACGATACCGCGTTCGGTACCCGGAATTTTGACGACGATATTTTTCATAGGGAACTCGCCAATCGGCGTCGAGGCGTGAAAATCGTGCTCCTCGACGGGGCAGCCATAACTCTTGAGTTGTTCAGAGATATAGGTTCCTGCCTGACGAATCGCGTCCGACGCGGGCGGACGTGGACCCAGTTCCACTAAATGACGAACATTCTCAAACGCTCGGGAACCATCGAAACCGTCAGTTGCGGAAGGCGGAGGCGCGGAAGGTACAGCGGTCGCATTCTGTTGGGGCTCTTGTTGGCCGCCAACGTGGCTCACAACTGTCGGTTGGCTGCCGCAAGCCACAAACCACAGCATCGCTAAAGTCGCAGAGACGACTGTAAGCCTAACCATCGTCATCTATGCTCGCGATTTGCCATGAGGGCGTTTCTTTTGCGACATCTTCTGCGCCACTGCCAATAGGAGTTTTTGGTCGTCTTTACTTGTGCGACCTAGCAGGCGGCAGAACCTACCGAGCGTCCGAGCATCGCGGCCAGAACTGCCCCAACCGCCGCTGTCAATCCTCGGGAGTGTCGGAGCCGGAGGCTTCTCGCCGTCGTAGAAGAGTTGGTACATCGGGACTTCCATTGCCCGCGCCATCTTCTCCAGCGTCTCAATAGCCGGAACTGTGTGCCCGTTCTCGACGCGGGAGATATAGCAGCGCAGCAGACCAGTGCGCTTCTCGATGTCGCCTTGGGACATCTTCTTCTGTTCGCGCAACGCCTTGAGCCTGTCGCCAATGACCACGATAGCCTCCTTCAGATTGTTTTCTACCTATGAATCGAGCCGTTTGTTCATCTGCGCCCAGAGTTTCCTAAACGATTCAACGGTGGCAGGAGCGTGGCCAGCGAAGTGATTGTTCACATAAACGAACGTACTGACACCGCGTCGTGTCGTGCGCTCACAAACGTCAACCCAACTCCTCAACTCCTTCGAGCGGTCCACAATTACTTTGTCCCACACCTTGGTTTTTTGTTCGATGCTTTTGCGGTCGCCGAGCAGGCGAATGTAACTAAAGTCTGCGGTGATGGGGTCAAACCTCTCAAATATCTCGCTGGCAAGCGGCATCCATGCTTGGTCAATAAGTGCGTAGGCTACTCTGTGTGTACGCAACAGGTCGAAGAACTGGGCCGTCAGCCACTGCTTGTTGCGAATTTCCAACGCGAACCTGTAACCTTTCGGCAGTTTTTTCAGGAAGGGTGCGAGGCGCGCTAGAAATTCATCGCCGCTCTTGAATGCCTTCTTGTTGAAATAGCCGAATTGAAAAAGTAACGGCCCGAGTTTGTCGCCCATCAAATCCATCGTTTCGAGAAAGTATTTCAGGTCTTCGTCGCAGTCCTGCAACACCTTTTCATGGGTGATAGTCTGCGGAACCTTGGCGGCGAGAATGAATCCCTTGGGCGTCTTGCGCTCCCATCCGTTCACTGTGGCCGCTGAGGGGGTGCGGTAAAACGTGGAGTCAACTTCAACGGTGTCGAATTTTGTTGCGTAGTAACTCAGGAAGTCGGCGGGCTTCATTCCTTCGGGATAGAACGAACCTTCCCATCCAGCAGCGGTGAATGCGGACGTTCCCAAGTGGATGCTGCTCATGGTCGCTCCCCGCTCGAAATAATACGCTCCGTTGACCAGTGCGACAAACGGTTGGCCGTCGGCATCTTGGTGGGTGTGGGTTTGGATTCTCAGTCCAACCTCGGGTCGTCCCATTTGTTTCTTGGAATTTCCTTACGAATCTGCTCGAAGTCTGGGTCACTCGGAGTCGGAAACGTCACAAGGAATCCGTTGTCTTGCACGTCGGCGTCTCGTAAGGGTTGTTTGAGGCGCTCGAAAATCTCCGCGTCAAAGAAGAACCCGATATATCCGTTTTGTTTGAACATCGCCCGAATCAAGGCGCGGACATGCGGAGCGTCCATCTGTCTTCCGTGCAGGTATCGAAAGGTTTCATACGCGATAAGGTCCGCTGGCTGCAACGCTATCGTCTCGGGACCACCAATTGTGCATTCACTCAATCTGGAGCGACATTCCCAATTTGTAGCGCCCTTCATGTCGTAGAAGGCTTTCACAGCCTCCTCTTGCCAGTCACCTCGGTCGAGAATCACTGAAAATTGGTCTTCTTGCGGGAAATTTTGCATCTCATTCGCAATCATTCCCAAGCATGTCTTGAAGCACAGCACATAATAATTGCCCAGTTTCCTGCGGCTGGGTTCGTCAATCGCTTGCTCATAATCCTCCCCGAAAAGCGAGCAGGTGACACCTTGAAGGATTCTCTCTTGGTCGGTCAGAATTTTCAAAACTTGCTTGGAATATTGTAAGCCCTGCGGCTTTGTCCAATTTTTGAATTCGTGGTCGTAAGCATTGAGGTGTGATGCGTGGTATCGGTTTACCTGCGCTCGCCTATTTGCAGCGTCCCATCTCCGTTGAATCCGCTCCCAAATCTTTTCCGCCGCGAAAAATCCGCCAACAACAAAAGTTTTCGGCGGCGTACTTTGAGAATCGTAACTCTCGTCGCAATAGAAATAATAGAGTGCCATGTGCGCTCTCGGCTCTCCAGCCGGGGAGTCTACCCCTATCGCTTTTACAGGTCGCCATGCTGACATGCTGCGTGAGCGCGAACTTCTCAGTTTACTTGTTGATGTACTGACAGACCGAAACAAAATGATGCTTGAACCGCTGTCCTTTCACACTGTCTTTGAGGTGTTGTTCGGGATGCGTGGTCATCAACACATCCCCGTCTTTATTCATCAGGGTAAAGTGCCAATGGCTGGAGGAATCGCCATCCGAGTAGGTCGTCTTATTTACGGCTTCTAGAATATAGTCCGCTTTCTCCTGATTTTCCGTCACGACAACGTTGGGGCAATACTTGGCGAAACCTTCCGAGACACTCGCTGTGTCGAGATTTGATTTTGCCGAAAGCATTACACGCTTCGTCGCTAGGGTTTGCGACTGGGCAGTGATTGTGACGCAGACCATGAACATCACTAGACCGAGTCTTCCCATATTCACACCTCGATTCGCGGGATTTTACCACGGTCGGTTGACGACCGACTCGAAGCTCGGACAGGGAAGTTAAGTGGAGTGCGCTGCACTCTTTCGTCTAACTTGCTCACTTCATCCTCAAGCGTGACACACCTTATTTGATTCTTCGCACCAAAATGGTCTCATCTTCATCTTCGACTTTCATCCGGCAGCCCTCACTCACCCGGTAAATCGTAACGTCGGGGTGGTATGAATAAGAATAGGAGTAGTCGTACTCTGCCTGCTGCCAAATCTGTCCGTTATCCAATTTAAATATCGTTTCCCCTTCCCACCCGTTGAAGTCGCCTGAAATCGCGCTCTCGACAGTCGGAGCACAATCATTTTTCCCACCTTCTCCCCGAGGCATTGTTTCTTTCGTGTTCTGGTTAGCCAAAACTTTGATTACTCTTGTCGTGTAGCGATTCAGCCAAGCGTCTAATGCCTGTCGTTGCGATACAGTGAGTCCCGATACACCGGAGTCCTTGAGTTCTTCTGCAGTCATAACTTTATCCATCGTCAGGACAATCTGTTCCTTTTGCGCTCCGGCAATACGCATGAGGGTGAAGACACCAATCGCCAACAATACGAGTGGCAAGATAGAATGCTTTTGCATGGTTCACTCCGCAGGAATTGCTGCCGGGGAGTGTACCACCTATCAATTCTCGCAATGGACTACAAGACGCCCGCACTTCGGCATCGCGTGATAGAATCCGCGTGCTGATGAAGTCATGAGCCCTTCTTGGCGCGACGAGTCTCTAGTTCTGTAAGCATTGAAAACCATGTTCTGTCAAAAATGTGGTGCAGAAGTCAGCGAATCGCAAAGATTTTGCGGAAATTGCGCGGCGAGTCTAACTTCAAGCACGGCGAAATCCCAACCGAAACGTAAGCACTCGCGGTTCGCACGCGTGATGTTGTGGAGCCTCGCAATCCTCTTTGGATTAGTTGTGCTGCATGGCGTCACCTCGAATACAGAGCAGGGGACCCAACAGAACACCCCTAGCCTGCCGACAGTCGAAACACAACAGACACAGAAGCCTTCCCCAGAGGAGGCCACCCGACAGAACATCCTTGGCCCGCAGGCAGTGGAAGAACAACAGACACAGAAGCCCCCCTTCTCTGTTGTGGAAGGAAATACGACTTATCATGGAGCAATGTCGAGCAATGTGGGTGTGGCTGTTTTGAGTGTCACATCTGGAATGTATCTGATTGGCTTCGAGCCAATTAAAGCGGACGGCAAGTTCGTCATCGTTGCTGTGGCAGTTTTCAACGGCCAGAACAGCGCGATAGTAATGAGTACCGGACTTTTCGAGATTCTGGATTCTAACGGCAACACATACTCTGCGTCTGAGCACAGCATGGAAGTTGACTCGGCGAACAATCTCTTTCTAGCCCAAATCAATCCGGGAATCACGAAGACCGGGAAAATTGTTTTTGATGTGCCTCAGAACCTAAGTATGGATAATCTGCTGCTCAGGTTTCGGGGCGGGATGACTGGGGAGTCGCGGACTCTGGCGCTGAGAGTCAACGCCATAGTGAGGGACGTGCCAGCACCTCCGATTAAGGAGGAGCCTGCACCTCAAGAGCCGCCTGCTCAACCAAACGAAAACCCCTCAGGACGGCCTCCCGCTGCTTCGCCACCCAAGCAGATAGTACAGCCATCCCCGCAGGCTGCGCCGACTCCGCCCACTCCCGCCCAAAGCTCACAGACGCAGATGTCGGGTCAATTCACGGGCGCTGTCATGAACACAACCGCCAATCAGCAGGCTTCCGCCGAACTGGCACTCCAGCAAACCAATGGCGCACTCACAGGTTGTTTCTTGGTTTTCCGACCCTTGTACGGGAGTGGACAAGTTACGGGTTCAGTGCATGGCGCGGCGTTTGAATTTGTGGCGACTAGTCCGAATTTCGACATTAAATTCACCGGGCAGAAGGTCGGTGAACAGGTGAACGGCGTCTACGTCGTAACGCGGGGTGGAACCGGAGTCCAAACTGGGACGTTCACATTTTCACGCGCCAACATCTCGCGGGCCGATGGCCTGAACGCTTCACATTGTCGCAACGACTGAAATTGGTATTTCAAAAATTAATGCGAGGATGACGTGACAGAACTCCAGAGAGACATTCACGGCTGGAAGATATTGCGCGAGTTGGGCGAAGGCGGTCAGAGCAAGGTCTATCTAGTTCGCAGTCCGGCTCGACAGGCTGAGAGAAAAGAGAAATTGTCTGAAATGGCAAGAGCGGTGAGGGCTCAGGACGAAGAAAAAATGTCTGAAACAGTTTGGTCCGCTGTGCGACCTGACGAGCCCTCAGAACTTGGAGCCCTGAAGGTTTTTAATATCCCGCCGAAAAGTACGGGACCGCCGCCACCCCCGGATTACGAACCACTCAAGCGCCTCAAAAACGAAATCGCCGCGCTGAGGCTTGATTTGCCCGGTCTTCCGAAACTACTGGATGCCGACGAGGACGAACGATGGATTGTTACCGAATACTTTCCTGAAGGTTCGTTGAGTCACAACCTCTTGAAACATCGAGGGAAGGTCGTCCCTGCTCTGAAGTCGTTCCGTTCGCTCGTCCAAACTGTGGTGTCGCTGCATGCGAAAAACTGCGTGCATCGGGACATCAAACCACCCAATGTTTTTGTGCGCGGCGACGAATTGGCGTTGGGTGACTTCGGAATCGTATTCATACCCGATGAGCAGGGACGAGTGACGATGCCTTTGGAGCGTGTTGGTCCCCGAGACTACATGCCTCCGTGGACGAACCTCGGGGAAAGGGTTGACGATGTTCGCCCAACCACAGATGTTTATATGTTGGGGAAACTGCTTTGGTCCCTCGTTGATGGCCGAGCATTTCTGCCTTACCAGTCTCAGAAGTATCCGCAATTCGATTTGACTCTGACTTTTCGGGGCGACCCGCACACGCATTTTGTGAACTGGCTTCTAGATAAATGTGTTGTAGAGCACGAAAGGGATTGCACTTTAACCGCAGCGGATATGCTTGGTTACATCGACAAAATGGTGCAAGTAGCGGAACAAGGCGGGCAAGTTTTACGGAAAGATGTGCCGCGTCCGTGTCGGATTTGTGGTGACGGCTTCTACGTCCCAGACACCGTGTTTTCCAGCAACATTCCACCAATACGAATCGGGGACCCAGTGAGTTTGTCGTTTTGGGTCGCAAGCAACCAGACATCGTTGAGAGTTTATCCGTTCGTATGCAGTTACTGCGGACACCTTGAGTTTTTCACCAAGAGTGCGCCGAGTTAGAGCACTCCTATGGCAGTCCACCGGGTTAGCGGAAAGATTATCTGACCGAAATCAAAGCGGTAAATTCTGCAATAATAAGCCATGTCCCCAAGCCTCTCAGCGGTCTTCCATTGGCTGCGAATGAATGAACAATCCCTCGCCATTTGGCTCGAAGGACTCGCACTCGTCGCAATCTTCGGTTTGGAATTGAAGGAATACAAGAGACAAGGACACGACCGAGTTGAGCAGCAGAAAGAATCAGCCGCTCAGATGAGGATTGCCCAAGATGCGGCGAATGCCGCCAAAGCCAGTGCCGATGCTGTCCTGAACAGCGAGCGGGCTTGGATTGAAATTAGTTTGGGACCACTGGAAAAAGCCCCGTGGGATACGGAAGAGGACGAAGAGAACAAAAATAATGTCTTTTTTGTGTGTTCGATTCAAATCAAGAACCACGGTAGAACGATTGCCCGTATCGAGAGTGTCCAAATCGGTGCGGATACTGTTGACGGACCACTTCCACCAGAACCCCTGAACTTCACGACACGCAACCACCATTCCTTGCTTGGAAGCGGTCAGAAAGAAACGGTCGGTGCATTCGACGCCGAGTCCGCGTTTGCCGATGGGGTCAGCATCGTGAAGGGAACAAAGAGAGGTATTCTGCGAATCATTGTGAAGTACCGAGACGTGGTGAATGCGTCCATCCTCCACGAAACGTCCGTACTCTACGTGTTTCAGAACAGTTTGGAAGACGAGCCTGAAAAGGTTTCGTACCACAGCGTTTACACTTGACAAAGCAAAACAACAACTTCGCCACCGCTGGAAAGCGGCAAAGATTCCGCCGAGAGTCAGCGGATAGCGAGAACTAGCGCGTCGGATGTTCAATCTTGCCCGATAGGCAGTAACTTCGCGGTACTATCGGCCAATGCTCCCTAGTTGGTTGACGAAGCCAGAGACGATTTTCACGCTGGCGTTGTATATCACCAGTCCGGCGTGGTTCTATTTATTTGAGTGGGTGCGGCAGCGCATTCGAGCGTGGAATGCATCTCAGTCAGAACGCTCGGCGCGGGCATTCATACTGTATCTTCAAGAGGAAATGGAGCATCCGCCGACACTAGTGGGGTCGTTGGCGTTCATAATTTGTTTCTTACCACTCCCCTTTATGTTGGCGTTTCTCGCGGTCGTCCTGCATTTCGTTCGCTATATTCCGCCACCGTTTCCAATGCCCCACCTCCAAGATACTCCCTTAACCCGAGAGGTTGTCGCAGCCGTTCTTGCTGTGATTTTCCTTCCTTTCTATATCCTCTTTGGTTTGCTCACAGTTCATGGGATTAAAGTCGCCTATCGGCTTCGATTCGGTGCCGCGCATTATGCCGACCACTACAGAATGGAAAGACAGAGAAAAATTGACGAGATAAGAAAACAGTTTCCGCGATTGTGAGTTGAGTGCCGAACCACGCGCAAAAGGAAATCTAAATCATGCCAGCCAAACAAACGCTATCGGGATGTCTGATGTTCGTTTGCGGCGCCGTGGTAGCGTCTCTTGCGTCCGCGCACCCTCGGCAAGCCGTCGAGCACGCACCGACTGTCGAACAGTGCCGAGCGGACAGAGCATACTGGATGTCCAAACTTGAGCAGCCCGATGGAAAGGGAACCAACGATGTGGTTTTTGAGACGCTACGTAGTTGGGATTCCGAGATGAAAAAGTGCCGAGTCGTTGACCCTGAAAATTATTGGAAATACTACAACGCCGGGTCAGAGTCTCTGGCAGAGTCAGCGAACCGCGCGCTGAACTTTATCATTCGTCACAATATGTGGCAGCAGTTTCTGGACGAAGACGCAGCGGGGAAGCGATGAGCGAGCATCGCCGCAGACGAAAGTACAGCGCAATCGTAATTGCCATTGTTCTGACCGCTCTGGTTTTGTTCTTTCTCCATCGCACGCAGCAGGTAGGACTGCCGCAGCCGCGACCCGTAGTCGCCACGCACTAAACCATCGCTACCACCGCGCCTGACCCATTCAGGTTTACGCCTCGACAAAACGATTCTTCTTTCGCATATTTGGCTTCGCTGCGCTCACGCTCCCGCCGTTGTCGTCTGTTCTTTGACATCTAGCCTTTGCGTAAAATATCTGTTCTGATACTACCGCAACTGCGGCTCCGCTCCACTGAGTCGGCGGAATTATTCTGGGCGCGACGGGAAATTGAATCGTGAACTGGATTCGTGACTTTTCGGAACAGTCGAGTGGTGCGTCCGGCGCACGAAATCTAGAAGACGCTCCGCCACCAATGCGACAGGAATTAATTGACCTGTTTTTCAGTCTCGCGGAACACGGCCAAGACGAAGTGCCGCCAGCACACGTCTACAACGTCATTTGCCAGAGCCTTGGCATCCGCCCTTCTGGTAATCCCGATAACGGGTACCGACATGCCTCTGGGCGCACTATTCTCAAAGTTGAGTGGCCGAGGATTTACGATTTAATTTCAAGACTGTACCGGGATTTTGACAGAAACGGTTTGGGTCGCCCATTTCGGGAGGGAGCTAACCGAATCCTCGCCGCGTACGCAGTGGCGTGGGAGCTAGGTGATGACGGTCTGCTTAATCGCGTGCTTCCGGTCGCCGCACAGGCACAGGTTAGCGAAGCCTTTGCCGAACTCCAAGACGCCCGGTTTGAGCCAGCCTTAGAACTGTTTAAGGCTGGAAAAGACGCATTCGATGCCCGTCCACGGAGAGACCGCGATGCTTGTAGCAACGTCTTCGATACATTGGAGTCAGTTGCCAAGGAAAAATGTGGGATGCCCAACGCGACGTATGGGCAGGTGGTTGTGGCGCTGCGAACGAATGCCTCATTTAATGCCGAAATCATCGCATTGCTGTCCGGCCTGAATGATTTGAGAAATCGCAATTTCGGCCACGGTATGACCACTCAGTTCGGTCTCACCAGCGCGGAAGTGGATTTTGCGTACTTGGCGTGTATCGGAGCGATTTTGCTGCTCGTGCGAACGCCATGAAAATCGGAAGTCGCCTACGGTGCTTGACCCGACCCATTCTTGAGGTAGAAATATCGGCGAGGGTTAAAGGTAACCCTCTGTAGCGAACCGTCGCTATCCTCTTGTGGGGTATCCAGCGTAAAACGGGGGACGGCATCTTGGTCCGTGCTCTGACTCCGCGAGATGACGCTTTCGAGCTGTGCCTTCATGGCTCCCATGATGAATCGTTCTGAGCTGGCCGCAATGTTGTGATTCACGATGCGAACGGTTTCCCTGTCAACGTGTTTGTAGCCGACGGGACCGTTGTGGCTCAGCCGCAAGCACAAGCGCCGCGTCAATGGGAAATATGTGACCGTTCCCGGTATCGCGAAGCCCACAGCCGTAACGCCTGTAGGTGGCACGACGACGACCGGGCTATCGCAAGTGACGAAACCTGATTCGGGTGGTGCGACAAGTATCTGCCAAACGAACTTCAATATTACGCTGCTCAAAAACTCCGCGTGCTCGAACATGCCTCGCAGCCAAGGTACTTCGCTGACCGAGACCTGTATGTGTCCGCCTCTAACGGCTTCGACCATCGACTCCGGCGTGACATCGACAGATTCGCCAGTTTTCGAGGCGTAGTCTTCGACGGCGTGCTTCATTCTTTCTACATCGACCGCCAAGAGTCGCATGACTT
This sequence comes from uncultured Acidobacteriaceae bacterium, assembly GCA_963837915.1. Classification (GTDB taxonomy): domain Bacteria; phylum Acidobacteriota; class Terriglobia; order Terriglobales; family Acidobacteriaceae; genus DASRAA01. Next base: position 8,670 of record CAWIPZ010000032.1, on the reverse strand, counting down.
CTTCCGCACCCTTTCTATGCATGTCCGAAACCAATTTTGCCATCGACGGCAACCTATTGAACTGAACGCCAATGAAGTAGGAGATGGCGTCTACCGTTGAGTACTCTGGTTTCTCCCCTACGCGAAGTTCGCGGATAGCCGCAGCGGCTACGCCATCTACAGCACTCAACACGAGAGACTCAAGTCGTCGGTCTCGCGCACCATGTTCGGGCTTTACGGCGTACAGGTCTTTCTCAAAACAGATTACGCGGGGATTAAGCTCTTTGTAGGTTTTTAGGCGCCGGTCATATACCCAGAGCAAGCCTTCCGAGTTAGCAAAGTTCCTTTGGTAGAAAACTGGAACATAATGGTGCTTGCGCGGCTCGCTCACATCTTACGTGCGACGAATGGACGAACGCATACGTGCGCTCCTCGGAGCGATTCTAACACGTCCAAAATCACACAAGTACTGCAAGGCACTGTAATCACTTTCGCACTGGTCCGTGCTAGACTGCGACGCGCCGTTTGCCGCGAAGGAGACAACATGCCAGCGAAGACAGCATCAGAACACGTCCGTGAGGTTATGATTCAGGTTGACAAGGTTCAAGCGTTGAGTACAGACAACAGGAATCGAGTTAAATATGTTTTGTACGGGTTGTTCAAGGCTATCCAATCCGGTGCGGAAGTCATTACCCCACTCTACCCCGACACAGACCTTGTTACACCCGTCATTGAGAACTATCGCAAGACATTGAAACCTGCGGACATTCTTGATGACCAACCGGGGCCGTTCCTGTTTGGATTTTAGACCTTCGGATGGTTTACCGCTTAGACAGCATTTTCGACGCGATGGTCTCCGTCACAGAACTTCCAGCATAAGGCCACGTCCGTGGCGTTCATGTGAAGCGGAACGAACTTCTTGTCTTGGTCCACCATTAGCCAAACGACTCGATACAACGCATCTGGAAATCGCGCTTCCTCGTTCTTGCGCTCTTCGGCAAGTTCCGCGTTTGCCTCGGCTATTCCCAATCGAGTGCCGCACTGCGTGACAGAGTTCTCAGCCGCCGCCCTCGTTGGGTGTGCAACTTCACTGAGGCGACCGTAGTCACGTCCCATGCTTGGGTCGGGAAGCCCGCGTTCTCTGGCGAAATCCATTAATGCTTGAAGGTCAGCGGACCATGACTTGTTCTCTCCCGCTAACCATCTTGCGGCTCTACCGCTGTTCTCGACGAATCGGAAGTAGTGAGCGAGATACCACGATTCTTCAAAGCCTCTTAGCACGACTTGGAAACCGTCAGTTTCTCCCGATAGGAAAACCGTCAGCAGCACGTGTAGAAGGGAGGAGCACCTTACGAGAAGCACTAGGACGGCAATCAACTGGGTGTCCGCGTGGAAACCCTGACACTCGTTATGGGCAGCGACTCGGAAGAGTGCGCGGTCAATCTCACTCAGGCATGCCTCGATTCTTTTGTGGTCTAACGCCATTGAAGGAATCCCCGCAGGGTGCCTCTATAATTACATTCCCTTGTTGCTGAATCACTGTCCCTGATTTCGCCACTACCACACCATCCATTTCGTGTTCGCAGTGTCGTGCTCCCGTCAGTCTCCGAAAGCCGCAACAGACCCCGCCCTAACGGGAGCTGTTGCTGCTCCATGAGTACGTGCTCGCTGATACGTTCGCTCCGCTGACTTGAAACGTTGAAACAGTCGTCGGGCTATCATAAATCGGGAATCGCGGTTCGACGTGCAAAGCGGTGTGACCGCAGAGTAAAGAAATCAAGAGTAGTGCACACGCCAACTTCCAATTCTTAACTCGGCTTTTCCAGCCCGCGCCTTGAAACTGCATTGCCCGCCTCCTCGATACGTGACGAATAATCCGTGAGACAGCTTCATGTTAGGAAAAGTCGGACCACGTTTCCACGGTCTTTGGGTACAGTTAAGGGACAGGGCCGACGGAACGCATTAGTTGTCCTGTGGTACACAAGCGGTACGCAAAAGGCTCCAAATCAGCCCATTTAACCCAAATTACCCGAATGAACCCAAATGTAAGTTGTTGAAACCAAAAGAAGGGAATTGCGAAGGTCTGAGCCACAGACCGATGCTCTACCAGCTGAGCTACGCTCACCGCCGAGTGGAAACATAGTTTACACCATCTGAAGGGCGCCGCAACGGCATCCGTGTGTTCGTGGAACATGGACAATTCCGATCCGGGAATGGACGTTGTGGAATTGGGTGCGGGGCTTATTTTGCAAGAATGAGGAAACGTTTCCCATATGCCGATACGTCTAAAAAACGGAGGGATAGGTGCGGGTTGGAGCGCCGATAAGAAGGATGAGATTGGCCCGAGTATTGCAGATTTGGAGTTGATCCAAACTGGACGGAGAATTCTGGGGAGCGTTTGATGAGCTTGACGAGCTTGAAGAGATCAACGACGAGAGGCTTGGCGATGAGCCGGAGAACCGCGCTGACGGTGCTGGCAGGGGCGATGCTCGTGGTTGCTCTGTGCAACGCGAGTGTGCGCGCGGAATGGCGAGCGGAGCTCAATGCGGTGCCGCAGGCTGCGACGCAACAGACGCCGCTGACTCAGAAAGTTGGCGCGGTGAAATCCATTAATGGCAATGCGCTAGTACTGACTGCGGATGGCGGCAGCGAGGTGAGCGTGACCGTCGCGAGCAACGCAAAAATTGTGCAGGTGGCGCCAGGAGAAAAGGATTTGAAGTCGGCGACGCCGATTGCGCTGACCGATTTACAAGTGGGCGATCGAATTCTAGTGCGCGGACGAGCGACGGATGACGCGAAGGCGATGACGGCGGTGGGAATCATCGCGATGAAGCGCACGGACGTGGAAGCGAAAAAGGCGCAGGACCGGAATGATTGGCAGACGCGCGGCATCGGCGGATTGGTGAGCGCGGTAGATCCCGCCACGGGAACGATCACAATTTCCACGGGGACCGGAGCCACCGCGAAAACCGTCGCGATTCACACGACAAAGGGTACGGTGCTGCGGCGCTACGCGCCCGATTCGGTGCAGTTCGATGATGCGAAGCCCGCTCCGCTGGATGCGATCAAGCCCGGAGATCAAGTGCGCGCGCGCGGAACGAAGAGCCCCGACGGTAGCGAATTTGCGGCGGACGAAATAGTTTCAGGAACTTTTCGCAACTTGGCTGGAATTATCACTGCGATTGATACGAGCGCACAGACAGTTAGTCTGACGGACTTGATCAGCAAGAAGTCGGTGGTAGTGAAGATCACGCAGCAGACGCAGCTGCGCAAAATTCCGGCGCAGATGGCGCAGATGATTGCGTTCCGGCTGAAGGGCGCCGGAGCGGGAGCGTCGGGTGCTGGCGGCGCACCTGGTCCGGGGGGCGCGGCCCCGGCTGGAGGACCTCCAAATGGCGGCCAGCATTCCGGCAGTCCGGGCGCCGGAGCAGGCGCGGCGGGGAGCGGCGCAGCAGGAGCAGGCGGCGGACGCGGCGACTTCCAACAAATTGTGAACCGGCTGCCCGCCAGCTCGCTGACGGATTTTCAGAAGGGCGATGCCGTTATGGTGGTGTCCACGCAGGGCACCGATGCGGGCGGCGTAACCGCCATCACGATGCTGGGAGGTGTGGAACCGATATTGGCGGCAGCGCCAGCCGGCAATGCATCACAAGCGATGATGCTCTCACCTTGGAGCCTGGGCGGTGGCGCACCGGGCGGTGACGCTTCAGGCGGAAATCAATAAATCATAATCAGCTCACCGATTCTTAGTCTTTCAGGAGACGGAATGAAAGCCCGGGTCTTTTTATTCTCACCGTTCATGGCAATGATGATTGCTGCTGTATTTTTCTGCACCGGCGCGACGTTTGCAAAGACTCCGGCACCAAGTGCTTTACCAGCCGCCGGGCAGACCGGCACTGGAACAATTCGCGGGCAGGTGACTGATCCATCGGCTGCGGCTGTGGCGGGCGCGTCCATTATTGCGACGGCGCCGGACGGAACGAGCCTGGCGGCGACGACGAACCGTGACGGAGTTTTCGAGTTGAAGGGCGTGGTGCCGGGGAAGTATACGATTGAAGTGATTGCCAAAGGTTTCGCGTTGTATAAAAACGACGCGGTAGGGGTGGCGCCGGGCCAGGTGCAACAGCTGACGATCGCGCTGACGATCGAAGAGGAGCAGCAGCAAGTAACGGTGACGGATCAGTCCTCGGCGGTAGATGTGAGCCCGACGAATAATGCCGGCGCGATTGTGATCAACGGCGCGGCGTTGGATGCGTTGCCGGACGATCCCGATGAACTGCAGACGGACTTGACGGCGCTGGCCGGACCTTCTGCGGGACCGAACGGCGGCCAATTCTATATTGACGGCTTCACGGCCGGGCAGCTGCCGCCGAAATCCGCGATTCGCGAAATCCGCATCAATCAAAATCCGTTTTCGGCGCAGTACGACAAGGTGGGCTACGGACGCATTGAGATTTTCACCAAGCCCGGCACCGACAAATGGCACGGCGGCTTTTCAGTGAACGGGAATGACTCGGCGTTCAACACACGGAATCCGTTTTTCAATTCGAGCGAGGCATCGGGCACGCCATATCCCAGCTACTACTCGATGCAGTACAGCGGTAACATCGGCGGGCCGCTGAGCAAGAAGGCTTCGTTTTTTTTCACGGAGGATATTCGCGACATCCATGACCTGGGGATCGTGAACGCGCTGGTGGTGGACCCCACGACGTTCGCGGTGACTCCATTCAGTGCGGCGGTGCCCAACCCCAGAATGCGTTACAACATCGGCCCGCGCCTGGATTATGCGCTGACGAAGAACAATACGCTGACGGTACGCTATCAATATTACCGGGACAGCCAGGTTAATGACGGTGTCGGCGGATTCGTTTTGCCGTCCGAAGGCTACAATGACGTGAGCACCGAACAGACGCTGCAAGTGGGCGACACACAGATTTTTGGCACGAAAGTGGTCAATGAAACGCGCTTTCAATACTTGCGCGAGCAGAGCACGCAGACGCCGCAGAGCACCGCGCCCACGATCATCGTGCCACTGGCGTTCAACGGCGGCGGGTACAGCGGCGGCCTAATTAACGACACGACCAACAATTATGAATTCCAGAACTACACTTCCGTACAGTACACCAAGCATTTTCTGAAATTTGGAGTTCGGCTGCGCGGTTCGACCGATTCCAATAGCTCGACCGGAGGATTCAACGGGACATATATATTCCCCTCAGTCACCGCGTACGTGGACACGTTGCAGGGCGTGCCCTCGGCGAACCAGTTCACGGTTACGGCGAATCCGGCGAATACAACGCTCCCGGCGAATCCGTTTGTGCACGTTTCGCAGGTGGACGTGGGATTGTATGTGGAGGATGACTGGCGCATACGGCCCAACATTACGTTGAGTTACGGATTGCGATTTGAGTCGCAAAACAATATCAGCAACCATGCCGATTGGGCGCCGCGGTTGGGATTCGCGTGGGGAATTGGCGGCGGTGGAAAGAGCGCACCGAAGACGATCCTGCGCGCTGGCTTCGGAGTGTTCTACGACCGCTTTACATTGCCCTACGTGCTGGAAGAGGACCGCCTGAACGGCACGTCGCTGGCCGGATACGTGGTGCCCAGCCCTGACTTTTTCAATCCGAATCCTGCGCCGCCGCCGCTGCTGACGCCCAGCCCGACGCAATTGCTGACTTTTTATCAGACGAATCAGAATTTGCACGCACCTTATGTGGCGCAGACGGCTGTGAGCCTGGAACGTCAACTAACCAAGATCGCGAACCTGAACATCTCGTACCTGAATTCCATCGGCAACGACCAGCTGCTGACGAACAATATCAATGCACCGGACAATCTTTCCCTTAATTATCCTTATTACTTGAATCCAGCTGCAGCTACGCGCCCAACCCCGTTTGAAAATATCTATCAGTACGAATCGGGGGCGATCTTCCGGCAGAATCAATTGTTCGTGCAGAGCCGAATCCAGGCGGGGCAGAAGTTGACGCTGTTCGCTTACTACGTGCTGAATTATGCGAACAGCGACACTTCCGGCGCGAACAGTTTTCCTTCGAATCCTGGGAATATCATGCAGGACTATGGCCGCGCGTCGTTCGACATTCGAAACCGGTTCTTTCTAGGCGGCTCGATCGCGCTGAAGTGGGGACTCCGCTTCAGCCCGTTCCTGATTGCCAGTTCCGGCTCGCCGTACAATGTGACTTTGAGCCAGGATCTGATTGGAAGCTCGCAGTTGAATCAGCGGCCATCGTTCGGAACTGTAAACTCCGGGAATCCCGCCGAGTTGACGATTCCGGGATACGGCACGTTTAACACGTTGCCAGGCGCGAATGGGACGCCGATTCCTGTAAATAATTTCACCGGGCCGAACCATTTCACGCTGAATGTGCGGTTGGCGAAGACGTTCAACTTTGGGCCGGAAAATAAGGGCGGCGCGGGCGCTGGAGGAGGCGGCGGTGGTGGGCACGGCGGCGGAGGGCGCGGAGGCGGCGCGAATCCGTTTGGCGGCGGCGGGGGAGGGTTCGGCGGCAATACCGCGACGAAGCGGTACAGCATTACGCTGAGCGTCAACGCGCGCAACGTGTTCAACAATGTGAACCTGGCGAATCCGAGCGCGGTTTTGAATCCGCCGGCGGTGCCAGGAGGGCCTGCGTCCTACAACACAGAATTTTTTGGAGTTTCGAATGCGTTGGCCGGCGGGCCATTTTCTTCGAACGCCGCGAACCGGCAGATTTATTTGCAGGCGGGATTTTCGTTCTGAAGCGAAGTTGAAGGTTCACAGCTGAAAGTCGAAAGCCGTGGTGATTTCGGCTTTGAACCGCGCGACCAATCAATGTATCGCTGAGGACATGACCAGTTTTTCTACGACTGGGACTGGCAGGGGGCCTTCGTCCAGCACCAGGTTGTGAAATTTCAGCAGGTTGAAATTTTTGCCGGCTGCGGCTTGATATTTCTGGCGCAAGGCGAACCATTCGCGAATGCCGACGTAGTAGGTGGGCAACTGTGTGGAGCTTAGCTTGACGCGCAGCAATTTTCCTTCCGCTTCGGCCTGGGTTTGAAACGATTCTTTGGTCATTAAATCCAGCGCCTCCTGGTCGGTCATGTTCAGGGTGTGCATTTTGATGTCGAGAATCGCGTTGGAAATCACGCGCAGGCGAATTTTGCGCATGACCATGCGGAAGCGCGGGTCATTGTCGAGGAAACCTTCGTCCATCATGACTTGCGCGATGTATTCGGCCCAGCCTTCGACGTAAGCGCCATTGGCATAGAGCGAGCGGAGCAGGCGGCGGCGTTCGGGTTGGATGTTGTTGAGGTGTTCAAACTGAATGTAATGGCCGGGCAGCGCTTCGTGAATGCTGAGCCACTGCAAGGTGAAATCGTTGTACTCGCGCAGCTTCGATTCCACCTTGGCAGCGGGCATTTGCGGGTCGATGGGGGTGACCCAGTATTGGGCTTCGGCTTGCGGTTCGAGCGGAGGGGCGCTGTGGAAGCCCGCGACGGAGTAGATGCCGCGCTCGAAGGGCGGAGTGGGGATCACTTTCAGATTTTCGCGCGAGCTCAGCGAGACGATTTGCTTCTCGCGGATAAATTTGGTGATGCCGACCAGGTCCTTCTCGATGGTTGGTTGCAACTGATCGGCGGTTGGGTGCTGGTCTGATATTTTTAGCAGCACCTCCGAGATGATGAGGTTTTCCCGGTCGTGCTGGGCGAGATTCGAGTGATCGGTGTGGTCCCGATACATTTGGGCGTGGAGGGGAATCGCGATTTGCAGCATTTCGGCGCGGACGGATTTCATGTCCTGCTCGGCGCTGGCCAGTACTTCTTCGGGCGTGACTGAGGTTTCCATCACCAGCGAGAATTTCTGGTCGTAGAGCTCTTTCCCGAGGCGCCAGGTGAGTTTTGAAGGTTGCTTGGCGAGCGAGTTCTGCAGCCACTGGGAGAAGTCGTTCAAGGCTTTTAGGGCCGGCGGGGCAACCGAGTCATATTTGGCTTTGAGAGGCGAGCCCGCGGGAATTTCCATCGCGAGCGTGTGTTCGATCAGATCAATGTTGCCGGCATTTTCATCCACGGCAGTGAAGATCCACACAGGATCGGAGTCTGACAAGTACGGCTGCACCTGCGCTAGGAGGCGCGGAACTTGGCTGACGCGTGAGAGGACGTCACCGACGCGGACGTCGTGCGGCGCGTAACTCTGAGTCAACGGCAGGAACAGAGCGTTGCCGATCAGTTCCACAACGACCGTGGGATTGTGTTTGTAGCTTTGGATGCGATCGAATTCGAGGAGGTTGAGGCCGATTTGATCGTCCACGAGCTGCCAATCGGCGGCGTCTTCTGGATCCAATGCTGATGGGGGCGTCTCTTTGTGGAAACGCTCGCGCCAGTTGGCGTAGAAGGCGCGCTGCCGTGCGATGGAGTCGAGGCTGAGATCGTCCAGCTCGGCATCCAGTGCGACCGTCTTGCCGGTTGTGGCGTCCAGATGTGTGTGATAGCCGGCGGCGGAAGCATTCGTTGGAGAAAGCGCGAGCGAATCTTTCATGAACTGATCGCTTAGGACTGCAAATTTTCGCGATACCGCGGCGCGAGAGTCATCGGACGATTGGCCCTGCTGCTGCGAGTTGGAGCGTTGCGAAGTCATAAGCACGAGGAGAACCGCGGCGGCACAAAACAGGCATCGCCTCGGCATCAGAAGTC
>CAWIPZ010000031.1:0-28028 GCA_963837915.1 uncultured Acidobacteriaceae bacterium | reverse complement strand
GCCTCCGTGCAAATGTGCCCTCCCGCACGCGCGGTAGGTGAGTTGAGGAGTATGAAGCATGTCCCAGCCCATGGTAGTTCCACGCAGAAACACTCCGGAAGTAGCGAGTCCCGAAACGAAGCGTTCCCTCACACCGGCTGTCCTCAACTCGGAACAGCTGAGCATGCGAAGCGACTTCGGTGTCGAATCTCGCTCTGATCAAATGCAATCGGCAAGTCAGATGATCAGTTCTCGCAATGAGACTCTGGAATGGCTCACTGCTGCCGAAGCGGCTCGGTACCTGAAAGTAAAGAGCCGCACATTGTTGTTCTGGGTGCGTCTTGGCAGAGTCAAAGGTTACCCACTTTCTGGCACTCAGCGCCGCACTTGGCGGTTCCTTAAGGTTGACCTTGACGATACAATCGTCCGGAACAGCCAGTGCGCAGCAAAGGAGAGATCCGATGCAGCGTAGTCACTATCAACACGGGTCGGTCATTCTCGACCCACGAACAACAACTTGGTTCTTCAGGTATCGCTTGGAGGGCCGTCAAAAGTCTGTACGTCTGGGAAAGTTTGCAACCAAGAGCGCGGCGTTGCAGGCTGCCGAGCCGGTCCGGACACGAATCAACAGCACTCGTGAGGAAGAAAAGCCTCTCGTTGCTGCTTTATGGAAGATGTACCAACAAGAGAAAATGCCGCGAAAGCAGGCAACGTGCTTGGCATACAGCTGCTGGATGCGGAATCACATCCTTCCGCGCTGGGGCGAGACACCCATCACGGGGCTTCAGCCTCGCGTCGTTGAGCTGTGGTTGAAAGGGCTGACTCTTGCGCCCAAGAGCAGAGTCCACATCCGATGCTTATTGTCACAGTTGTACGACTATGCGCAGTGGGCCGGAATCGTGCCACCTACCGAACGTAATCCGATTTCGCTGGTAAGAATCGAGCACGCCACGCGGCGACGGAAGCCTCGCAGCCTGACGGTAGAAGAGTTCCATCGAATTCTCGATCATTTGAAGGGACCTCTTCGCTCAATGTCAATTCTCGCGGTAAGTCTTGGACTTCGCGCAAGTGAGGTTTTGGGTTTGCAGTGGAAACACGTGGATTGGCTGAATCACAGGCTGGCCATCGAGCAGCGTATTTACAGGCAGCAGGTTGACAGTACAAAAACCACGGGCTCCTCTGCAGAATTGCACGTGGATGCATCCGTCCTTCAGTTATTGAAGGACTGGCGTCAGATCAGCCAGTTTCGAGGAGAAGAAGATTGGATGTTTGCCAGTCCTATTAAGCTGGGCCGACTGCCAATTAGCTATCCCTGGTTCTGGCGGAGCTTCAATGACGCCGCGATCAAAGCCGGAGTGGGTCCACTCGGGACTCATACGCTTCGGCACACATATCGCTCATGGATAGACTCAGTAGGAACTGCAGTGGCGGTGCAACAGAAGCTGATGCGCCATTCCGACATCAGAACCACCATGAACGTATACGGTGATGTCGTGGATGATCGAACCAAGGAAGCACATGGCAAAGTAGCAGCCCTGGTTTTCGGAGATCGGAGCCCGCGACAACAAGCTGGAAAAGAGCAGGATTCAACGGCTAGCTGTAAATTGGGTTCTGCAGTGTATTCTGACTAGCGTTGTGTAACTGTTGTGCGGCCCACCCTAAGTCATTGAAAATATGGCGGAGAGAGTGGGATTCGAATCCACTTGAAAACGTCAATACAAGGACTTACAGAGCACGGACGGCACTCTAAGGACGTGAAAGTACCTGGTAGTTCACGTTAAGTGATTGCGAAGTGATTGCAGAATCCCGCGACTAAAACTGCACGACCGATAAGCCGGGAATCCTCTGGAAGTGGCGGAGATTGCCCGTGGCTACACTGTAGCCGAGTTCCAAGGCCGTCACCCCGATCAACAGATCGGAGAGCGGAAGACGAATGCCTTTCGCTTGGTTCTCGCCATCGATCTGTCCGACACGAAGGGCAAGAGACACCGTTACCGGATGCATAGGTAGGGCCGTGAGAAGCTCCTGAATGAACTGCTGCCGCTTCTCTTTTCGCTGCGAGGTATCGGCACGAGCTGCGCCGTGGACCAGTTCGATCAGAGTAACCACGGAGACGGCGATATCGGTATTCCCTACCTTGCCCGAGATCGCGGCAAGCATCTGCCGCGCGTTTTGCCCTTGGCGCTCGGCTGTGATCAGCACACTGGAATCGAGGATTAGTCCCATGCGGGCGGTTCGAGTGGCTCACGATGATTTTCGACAGCCGCTTCCACATCCCTAGCGAAGTCAGGGTCGATGGTCGCCGTCGAGTCCTCGGGTAGCAACGCAATGCACTCCGAGATGGACCGGCGCGGCGGGACTGGTGCATGGATCACCGCCACCGGCAGCTTCCCACTCTCGATCACGATTTCCGCGCCCGCACGCACTCGCGCGAGCAACCCAGCGAAGTCATTGGCGGCTTCTGCTTCCGAGATGTGGATCACATGGTCAGCCATGCCACGATTATACCGTCATTCCCCGTGTTCAGATTCGAACTCTAAGAGACTCTGAATAAATTCTCTGATATCCACCGGGGTTGAGGATAGAGTGGGTGGCTGGGCTGCGCCCTCCCCGCGGCGGTCAACCCGGTGACCAACACAATCTACGTGGCCAATCAAACCAGCAAGTCCACGATGCTGCTCCACCTGGGAACAGCACTTCTCGCGAAGGTGAAATTCTCCGGGCATTATTGCAGATTCGCGTACTCCGCCTTGGCTTGCTTCAGGATGGGGATGTCGGAGTCGGCGTCTTTCCAGAGGGTGAGGAAATCTTTGTAGGCAGTGTGAGACCCGCTGCTGTCCTTTGAGGCGGTTAGAACTTTTCGAGGAGCCAAAGGTTGTCATCGGAAGTTTGCTGGAAATAAGCCAAGTGTCTACCATCCGGGGACGAGTAAGGGCCTCCGAGCCATACACCCATTCGATCGAGGAGTACGTGAGTATTTCCATTTAGATCGATGCGTGCGATCACGAACTCACGCGTGGCAACGCTGGCGAATAAGGCCTTCTGATCGGCGGCCCAAGAGAGGCCGGTAAGTTGCCAATCCTTTGGTAAGCTGAGGTTCCTTTCAGTGCCATTTTGCAAATCGAGTATGCGGATCTGTTCGCGAAGCCGGGTCCAACTCGCAACGGCGATGTGCGAACCGTCTGGAGAAATGCTCCACTGCAGGTCGTTCGCCTGCTCCAACTTAGTCCGAATGATTTCCTTGCCTTGACCTTGAATGGGATCTAATGCATAGAAAATGAGCTGACCTTCTCCCCCGCCGCTGATGACACAAGAAGCGGAAGGCCGCGAAGGACAGTCGAAGGCGACCATTGGATCCACAGGGGCCTCAAGCACTTGCTCAGGCGATCCGCCGGAAACGGGAAAGCGCATCAACCTCTGCGATATGACTTGAGACATTGCCCCGTGCGCCGTCGACCAATACAGAATCCATGCGGCATCCGGAGTAAAGACAGGGTTCATCTCGTCATCTGGGCTGCTCACCAGAAGTTCGGGCGCGTCAGCGTCAAGCCGCTGCTTGAAGATCTGAAACCTGCCCATACTGTTGGACATGAAAAGAACGGTTCTGCTGTCCCGGGTCCATCCCTGAGCTACGTTACTGCTATCGCTCGACGTCAGGCGTTTCGGCGCGTCCAGATGTGTGCCGTTGTCTTTGAGTTCGCCAACGTAGACGTCGTTCCACGAGTGGTCCTTCACTGCAACGAGACGACTACCATCCCTGCTGACGCTCGGGCTAAACGCGACTGAATCGGTCCAGTTGGTCATCTGCATTGGCTTCCCCGAAGGCACCCCCGTCTGCGCGTCTGTCGAGATAGCCCAAAGATTCGCAGGCCCCCCCAATTTGGCTCCGCCCGACGATGAAAAAACGAGGCGCCCGTCGGAAAGCCAGACCATACAGTTCACAACGAATAATCCCGGATCCGAGGCCACCACAGTAGGCGGCCCACCATCCAATGAAAGAGTCTCGATGCTACCCCCAATATTCTCACTCAGACCTGCCTTTTCGAATTTCTTAGCATAGGCAAGCCGGTGATTTGAGGGAGACCAAGCGAGAGACCCGTATTCGTCACTCCCCGTGTCCTGGATCTTTCTCGCATTTTCTCCATCGGGTCCCGCGAGCCAGATCTCGTGCCCACGGCCGCTGATAAAGCCACTAACGAAAGCGATCGTCCGTCCATCCGGAGAAACCTTCGCATAAGCGCTGTGAATACGGAGCTTACGCGGCGCGCCTCCGAAAACAGAAATCGACCAGAGAACAGCGCCTTCGGATTCACTGTCCACCTTGATGATCAATCTCTCTCCATCGGGAAACCAGGTCACCTCGCGGAGATGTGTTCTCAATTCCTCTGGCAGGGAAATGTCGTGAGATTCCCCGGACTGGATGGCAACTAAGTGCAGTCCCTTAGGGTCCGTGTAGGCGACGTACTTGCCATCGGGCGAAATACTGCCGTCTATCACGTGGTTCTCCGCCAGACTGCGCGTGATTTGCTCCTCGCTCAATACCCTCTCTGGCACCGATCGCTTACCCTTGAACCAAAACCATCCAACCATGAGAAGAGTGAACGCGACCAATACACCATAGAAGAGCTTCACCATCCACAACCTGCGCTCTCTCATGACGATCAGTCCGGTCTCGCCCTCTTGCTTTGCCGGAAGTTGCGCCCCGGTGCTGGAGCTCTCCGAGAGCGCATCCAGGGCGAACGCCAGATCCGAAGCTGACTGAAACCGTTGCTCCGGGTTCTTCTCCAGACAGCGGTGCACCACCCGCTGCAATGCCGGGGGAAGATTCGGCGCAACCTGCGAAATTCCCGGCGGGTCTTCGTTCAGGACAGCCGTCATCGTCTCTGGCGACGTCGGTTTCTGGAACGCCCGCTTCCCCGCCAACATTTCATACAGAATCGCGCCGAAGGCAAAAATGTCGGCCCGATGGTCGGCTCCCTGTCCCCGCACCTGCTCGGGCGACATGTAGCCCACCGTGCCCATCACCACTCCGGCTTCCGTTCCCTCGGTGAGCGTCAGCGCGCTGTGCTCCGAACTGGATTGCGGTTGCGTCAGCTTTGCCAACCCGAAGTCCAGAATCTTCACCCGCCCATCCTTGGTAACGAACAAGTTCTCCGGCTTCAGATCACGATGCACGATCCCTTTCTCATGCGCCGCCGCCAACCCGCGCGCGATCTGCACTCCGTAATCAATCGCTCTGCGCACCGACAAACGGCCGCGCTTCATCGGCTCCCGCAGCGTTTCGCCTTCCAGCAACTCTGACACTAAATACGGTGCGCCTTCATAGGTGCCCATCTGATACACGGCCAGAATATTGGGGTGGTTCAGCGCCGCAGCCGCCCGCGCTTCCTGCTCGAAGCGCCGCAGACGATTGGGATCGGAAGAAATGAAAGACGGCAGAACTTTGATCGCCACGTCCCGCCCCAGCCGCGCATCGCGAGCGCGGTACACCTCGCCCATGCCGCCCGAACCAAGCAACGACTTCACCTCATACTCCCCCAGCTTTGTCCCAGAGGTCAGCATCACTCGCGGCGTGGACAACTGCGCCAGGAAGCTGGAGCGCACGTCGTCGCTGGAAGCCAGCAGGGTTTCCACCTCCTGCCGCAGGGATTGATCCGATGAGCAGGCCCGCTGTAGGAACGCGGAGCGCTCCCCCGGCGCCAGCTCCAGCGCTTCCTGCAGCACATCGTGAATCTGCTCCCAGCGTTCCGGCGTCATAAGTTTCTGCGAAATCGCGGCGCGGTTCAGACGTTTCCCAGTAGCTTCGCGTACTCGGCTTTGGCTTTCTTCAGGATGGGGATGTCGGGGTCGGCATCCTTCCAGAGCGTCAGGAAATCTTTGTAAGCGGCGAGCGCCCGGACGCGGGCGGCGTCGGCATCGGCTCCCTGCGACGTTCTCGCCTGCAAGGCATTGGCACGAGCCACACCCAGATGCGCCAACGCTCCCGTCCAGCAGTTCCAGACGATGCCGTTGTGGTCGAGAATCTTCTGAAACTCAGAGGCGGCCGCGCTCCCCTGGCCGGCTGCCAAGTATGCTTCTCCTCGCACATATGTCGGATAGAGGCAGGAAAGATTGTTGTTGAATTGAATTAGCCCGAACTCGATAGTCGAACGTGCCTGTGAGTTGCTTAGCGCTAGCATTGGGTTCTTTCTGTCGAGCGCCAATTGTGCCTGAATAGCGGGCAGCCAAAGCGACTGCATCTGGTTGTCCAGTGGGAAGCGTTTCCCTAAGTCATGCGCCAAGGATTCGGCTTGTGCCATATCACTCGCCATTGCAGACGCAAGCGCGGCTTCGACCTCTGCGCCTTGACTTGTGGAAGCAAGCTTCAAAGCCTCTGCCGCCGCTAGCCGAGCTTCCCGAGGATTGCCGTAAGCGGCTTCTTGCAGGGCAGCGTTCGCCTGCCAGATTGCCCCATTTTCCTTGCTGTCCGCCCGGACGGCGGAGTCCACAGCCCGCTTGGTCAGTTCCCGCGCCTTGGCCACATGTCCGCCATACGCCTCGGTATCGGACGCGAGCGCAAGACCCTGATTCTCGTAGTCGGGATTGCCCGCAAACCACTGCTGCTGCTCCGCCATCGCCGCCGAGTCCACCCCCAGAAATGCAAGCCCATAGAGAGCGGTGTGGAACTGGTAATTATCCAGTTTTCGCGCCTGCGTCTCGTGGATGACCTCCCGCGCTTCTTCAAAACGCTGCTGTGCAAGAGCTAATTCGGGAAGGAGTGCGTACTCACTTACAGCATCCGGCGCAATGCGCAAGCCTTGCATGCCTTGCCTCATGATCTCCGTAGCTCGCTCATACTGCCCCTCTGCCGCAAACAGTGCGCTCAAGTGAAGGTACGCTACGCTTTCCCGCGGGTAGATCTCAATCTCCTCCTGATATATCTGGGCCGCCTTATCCAGTTCTCCGGTTACATCGTAGTAGTAGTCGGCGATGATCATCAGTTTTTCCCGTTCGCTGGCGTGTTCACGCAACTGGAATGCCTTGGTGTAGTACTGGCTGGCCCGCTCTACCTCGCCGAGACTGTCGTAGATGTTTCCCACCGCAATGTAAGCCATGGCAAAATTCGGATCAAGCTCGATGGCTCGTTGATCGTAAGGGAGGGCCGCGGCTTCACCTTTCTCGTTACGGGTTTTCCAGCCTAGGCCGTACGCTTTTAGAGCTTCCAGCGACGACGTGGTAGCATCCGCGAGCGGAACATCGAACTTCTGCACTGTAGCCAGTGATTCGCCCAGTTCGCCGCGCAGCTTAGACGCCGCCTCGCCCAGCGCGTCGAGCACCTTCTCCTTCGACGCTGCCGTCACCTGCTCCTCGGCCAGCGTGTCACCGCTCTCGCAATTGATTACCTTCAATCCCAGCACATATTCGCTGCCCAGGCTGCCAATCGATCCGGCGATGTAAGCCTTGCTGCCCGCCCGCTGGCAAAGCTCACGAGTCACTTCTGGGGTCAGTTTCGTGCTGGGTGGTCGGGTCATCAGTTGCAACGTCTTCGCCACCGTACTGTCAGGGAGCACACTCAAGAAAGGTGATTGCTGCAGGGAAACGGTGAGCGCCGTCTTTAGCGTGTCATCGAAGATCGCATCGCCCGTGCTGTTGGCAAAATCGGCGAGAACGATAGTGTCCTTGTCCGTGAGCTTGGCCTTGTGGTGGAAGACAACGAAGTAGCCACCAACGGACAATGCCAGCACAGCCACTACGGCGGGGACAATTATCTTCCAGCGCCGCCCAGCGCTGGTCACGATGTTCGCAGCGCTCGCAGAGGACGCCGCGCCGGAATCCGAAAGCGCATCCAAGGCAAACGCCAAGTCAGAGGCCGACTGGAAGCGCTGTTCCGGGTTCTTCTCCAGACAGCGGTGCACTACCCGCTGCAATGAAGGAGGAAGATTCGGTACGACCTCGGAAATGCCCGGCGGGTCCTCGTTCAGGATCGCCGTCATGGTCTCTGGCGACGTCGGTTTCTGGAACGCCCGCTTCCCCGCCAACATTTCATACAGAATCGCGCCGAAGGCAAAAATGTCGGCCCGATGGTCGGCTCCCTGTCCCCGCACCTGCTCGGGCGACATGTAGCCCACCGTGCCCATCACCACTCCGGCTTCCGTTCCCTCGGTCTGCGTCAGCGCGCTGTGCTCCGAACTGGATTGCGGTTGCGTCAGCTTTGCCAACCCGAAGTCCAGAATCTTCACCCGCCCATCCTTGGTAACGAACAAGTTCTCCGGCTTCAGATCACGATGCACGATCCCTTTCTCATGCGCCGCCGCCAACCCGCGCGCGATCTGCACTCCGTAATCAATCGCTCTGCGCACCGACAAACGGCCGCGCTTCATCGGCTCCCGCAGCGTTTCGCCTTCCAGCAACTCTGACACTAAATACGGTGCGCCTTCATAGGTGCCCATCTGATACACGGCCAGAATATTGGGGTGGTTCAGCGCCGCAGCCGCCCGCGCTTCCTGCTCGAAGCGCCGCAGGCGATTGGGATCTGAAGAAACAAACGACGGCAGAACCTTGATCGCCACATCCCGCCCCAGCCGCGCATCGCGGGCCCGATACACCTCGCCCATGCCGCCCGAACCCAGCAGCGATTTGACTTCATACTCGCCCAGCTTCGTCCCAGCAGTGAGCGTGACTCGCGGCCCGGAGAACTGCAACAGGAAGCTGGAGCGCACGTCGTCGCTGGAGGCCAGCAGGGTTTCGACTTCCTGCCGCAGGGATTGATCAGACGAGCAGGCCTGATTCAGGAACGCGGAGCGCTCCCCCGGCGCCAGTTCCAGCGCTTTCTGCAATACATCGTGAATCTGTTCCCAGCGTTCCGGCGTCATAGGCGTTTCTGCGACATCGCCGCGCGGTTCAAACTTTTCCCAGCAGGTTCGCGTACTCGGCTTTGGCTTGTTTCAGGATGGGGATATCGGGGTCGGCATCCCTCCAGAGTGTGAGGAAATCCTTGTAGGCGGCAAGCGCCCGCACGCGGGCGGCATCGGCATCTGCTCCTTGTGAAGTTTTCGCCTGCAAGGCGTTGGCACGGGCCACTCCCAGATGCGCCAACGCTCCTGTCCAGCAGTTCCAAACGATGCCGCTGTGGTCGATGATCTTTTGAAACTCGGCGGCGGCGGCGTTGCCCTGTCCGGCTGCCAAGTAAGCTTCTCCGCGTACATATACGTGATAGAGGCAGGAAAAATTGTTGAGGAAACTAATTCTCCCCAACTCGATGGGGGAAGCAGTTTGCAGGGCATTCAGAGCGGCAGCCGGGTTCTTCCGATCCAGCGCCAGTTGCGCCTGAATCGCGGGCAGCCAAAGAGACTGCATCTGCGTGTCCAGCGGGAAGCGTTTTCCTAAGTCTTGGGCCACCGACTCGGCTCTTGCCGTGTCACCTGCCATGGCAAACGCAAGGGCTGCTTCGACCTCGACGGCCTGACTGGTAGGAGCGAGCTTGATAGCCTCATTCGCTGACTGCCGGGCTTCTGCAGGATTGCCGTAAGCCGCTTGTTCGAGAGCAGCATTCTCCTGCCATATTGCTCCCGCTTCCTTGTTGTCCGCCCGTATGGCGGAGTCCACAGCCCGCTTGGTTAGTTCCCGCGCCTTGCCCAGATGACCGCCGTACGCCGCGGTGTCGGATGCGAGCGCCAGTCCGTCGTTCTCATAGTCTGGTCGACCTGCGAACCACTGTTGCTGTTCCTCCATCGCGGCGGGGTCCGCCCCGAGAAAGTCTAGAGCATAGAGGGCACTCTGGAGTATGAAATCATCCAGTTTTCGGGCCTGTGCCTCGTGGATGATCTGCCGCGTTTCGTCGAAACGCTGCAAGGGAAGCGTGGAGATGGCGAGGCTGGCGTACGGAGCTACCTGATTCGATGCGAGGGGCACGGCTTGCCTCGCGATCTCCGTAGCTCTCTCATAATGCCCCTGTTCGCCGTACACGGTCGCCAAGTGGACATACGCTCTGAATAGCCGTGGATAGCTCTCAATCTCCTCCTGATACGTCTGAGCCGCTTTATCCAGTTCCCCAGTTGCAGTCCGATAGTAGGCGGCGGCGATGTCCAGCTTTTCCCGCTCGCTTGCATGTTCCCGCAACTGAAATGCTTTGGTGTAGTACTCGCTGGCCCGTTCCGGCTGGCCCAGACTGAAGTAGCCGCCGCCGACTGCGCTGTAGCCCGTGGCAAAATTCGGATCAAGCTCGATGGCACGCTGATAGTAAGGCAGGGCTGCGGCGATGCCTTTCTCGTTAGAGGCCTTTTGTCCAAGACCGTACGCTTTCAGGGCTTCGAGCGAAGACGTGGTGGCCTCTGCCAGCGGGACATCAAACTTCTGCACCGTAGCCAGCGATTCGCCCAACTCAGTGCGCAGTTTGGATGCCGTCTCGCCCAGTGCCTCCAGTACCTTCTCCTTGGACGCCGCCGTCACCTGCTCCTGCGCCAGCGTGTCTCCGCTCTGGCAGTTCACTGCCTTCAGTCCCACCACAAATTCGCTACCCAGACTGCCAATCGATCCTCCAATATAAGCTTTGCTTCCCGCACGCTGGCAAAGCTCGCGAGTTACATCCGGCGTGAGTTTCGCGCTCGCGGGACGCGTCATCAGTTGCAACGTCTTCGCCACAGTGCTGTCCGGGAGCACGCTCAGGAAAGGCGACTGCTGCAGGGCAACAGTGAGCGCCGTCTTCAACGTATCATCGAAGATCGGATCGCCGGTGCTGTTCGCAAAATCGGCGAGAACAATCGTGTCCTTGTCAGTGAGTTGGGCCTTGTGGTGGAAGACAACGAAGTAGCCACCAACGGACAATGCCAGCACAGCCACTACGGCGGGGACAATTATCTTCCAGCGCCGCCCAGCGCTGGTCACGATGTTCGCAGCGCTCGCAGAGGACGCCGCGCCGGAATCCGAAAGCGCATCCAAGGCGAACGCCAAGTCAGAGGCCGACTGGAAGCGCTGTTCCGGGTTCTTCTCCAGACAGCGGTGCACTACCCGCTGCAATGAAGGAGGAAGATTCGGTACGACCTGTGAAATGCCCGGCGGGTCCTCGTTCAGGATCGCCGTCATGGTCTCTGGCGACGTCGGTTTCTGGAACGCCCGCTTCCCCGCCAACATTTCATACAGAATCGCGCCGAAGGCAAAAATGTCGGCCCGATGGTCGGCTCCCTGTCCCCGCACCTGCTCGGGCGACATGTAGCCCACCGTGCCCATCACCACTCCGGCTTCCGTTCCCTCGGTCTGCGTCAGCGCGCTGTGCTCTGAACCAGTCTGCGGTTGCGTGAGCTTCGCCAACCCGAAGTCCAGAATCTTCACCCGCCCGTCCTTGGTGACGAACAAGTTCTCCGGCTTCAGATCACGGTGCACGATCCCTTTCTCATGCGCTGCCGCCAGACCTCTGGCGATCTGCACCGCGTAATCAATCGCTTTGCGCACAGACAGGCGTCCACGCTTGATCGGCTCCCGCAGGGTTTCACCTTCCAGCAACTCCGAGACCAGGTAGGGTGCGCCTTCGTAAGTGCCCATCTGATGCACGGCCAGAATGTTGGGGTGATTCAGCGCCGCCGCGGCACGCGCTTCCTGCTCGAAACGGCGCAGCCGGTCGGAATCAGCGGAGAGCAATGATGGGAGGGTCTTGATCGCCACATCCCGCCCCAGCCGCGAATCGCGGGCGCGATACACCTCGCCCATGCCGCCCGAACCAAGCAGAGACTTGACCTCATACTCCCCCAGCTTCGTCCCTGCAGTGAGCGTGACTCGCGGAGCGGACGATTGCAAATAGCTGGAGCGCACGTCGTCGCTGGAAGCCAGCAGCGTATCCACTTCCTGCCGCAAGGATTGATCCGACGAGCAGGCTTGATTCAGGAACGCGGAGCGGTCCCCCGGTGCCAGCTCTAGAGCTTTTGCGAGCACATCGTGAATCTGTTGCCAGCGTTCCGGCGTCATTGGTCGGCCGACTCTCTCAGTTGGTGATGCAGCCAAAGCCTGGCGGTGGCCCAATATTTTTTCACCGTGGTGGGCGACAGATTCAGCGCCTGCGAAGTTTCCTCGATGGAAAGTCCGCCGAAAAACCTCAGCTCGACGATGCGACTCTGCTGCGCATTGAGTTTCGCCAGTTCGTTCAGTGCGTCGTCGAGTGCGACCATGTCCACGCTCTGGGTTTTGAACGCGAGCGCGTCGTCCAGCGTCAGCCGGAATCCGCCATCCCGCCTCGCGGCTTTACGGCTGCGTGCGTATTCGACCAGAATCTGCCGCATCAGTTGCGCGCAGATGGCCAGAAAATGCTCGCGGTTCTTGAACTCGGCTGCGCCTTGTTTCTCCAGCCGCAAGTAAGCCTCGTGCACCAGGGCGGTACTTTGCAGGGTGTGGTCAGGGCGTTCGTTGCGCATGCAACGATGCGCCGCCCGCCGCAGCTCGTCATAGACCAGAGGGAGCGCCTCCTGCAACGCCTGCTCGTCCCCGGCTTGCCAGTTCGTGAGCAACTCGCTGACCGTTTTAGGCGGAAGCTGCGCCATCTGCACCCCCAACACGCTCTGACTCAAAATCTTGGCTGATAACGGTAGCCGCACCCGCTACCAATGTCAACCGATTGAAAAGACGGGGATTCCCCTGGTTTCACCCTCGATTCTCCAAGGGCTGAGAGTGATAACTGGAAAATAAATCTGCTTCTCGCGACCATTTCTCCAGGAAATCTCGCTTTAGCAGATGACGGGAAATCGGACAGCCGGCACCGTCGTTGTGGGAACGTCCGACGAGAGGCAGGGGATCGCATTATGAAAAACCTGACGACACAGTTATTGATACTGTTGCTTTCCACCTTTTGGTTTGTGACCGGAGCTAACGCGCAGGTTACGCCCCTTGGCGATGCCTACACTAACAGCGCCGATCCGAAGACCAACTACGGCGCCAACGGGCTGCTCGACATCGATGGCGCCTCGCAGACGACCTACATTCAATTCAATCTGGCGTCGATTCCCGCAGGCGCCAGCATCAGTCAAGCTACGCTGAAGCTTTATGTGAACGCGGTCACCACGGCGGGCAGCTTCAATGTCGATTACGCTACCGGTGAGTGGACGGAGGGAACGATCAAGTATGACGACAGCCCGGTGCTGGGAAACACGATTGTCTCGGGCGTCGCCGTCAGCACAGCGGACAAGAACCAGTACATCCTCGTCGACATCACGCCGGCGGTCGTGGCGTGGCTGAACGGAAGCGAGCCAAACAACGGAGTCGCGCTGGTCGCCAACGCTACATTCAACGCCAGTTTTGACAGCAAAGAGAACACTACGACGAGCCATCCGCCCGAGTTGGACGTCGTCTTCGCCAGCACCAGCGGCTCGATCACCGGAGTCGCAACCGCCAACGGCAGCGGACTGATCGGCGGAGGCACGACGGGCAGCCTGAATCTCAGCCTCGCCTCCTGCCCCCTTGGACAAGTCCTCGCCTCGAACGGCCCTGGCGCCGGGTGGGCTTGCTCCCCGGTGAGTGGCGGTGGGGGCGGTATCTCCTCGACGGGCACGGCAAATTATCTGGCGCTGTTCACCACTCCCAATTCGGTTATGGATTCTTCTTTGTTTGAGAACACGGCCGACGGCAGCATGGGCATTGGCACGACGACGCCCGGAGCTACGCTCGATGTGAGTGGAACGATCAACGCCGCGACCAGCTTCAACCTTGGGGAAACACCCTTCGACTATGGTTCCTACGCGAACGGCAATGCGTTTCTCGGCTTCGCCGGGAACGGCACCAACGGCAGCACAGGGCAGTGGAACACCGCCAGCGGCTACCAGGCTCTCTTCAACAACGTCGGCTCCGGCAATAGCGCCATGGGCAATCATGCTCTCTTCCAGAACACGGGCGGCTACAACACCGCCAGCGGCAGCGACGCCCTCTATGCCAACACAACGGGCACCAACAACACCGCCAGCGGGGCGTTCGCGCTCAACTCCGACACAACGGGCAGCCTCAACACAGCCGCGGGCTTTGGGGCCGGACAGACGTTCGACTCAACGAATGTGACTGGGTCCAACGATACCGCGTTAGGTACTGACACCGCCTTCTCTACCGGAACTCTTACCAACGCGACAGCCATTGGAGCCTATGCCGAAGTGTCTAACAGCAACTCGCTGGTGCTGGGCAGCATCGCGGGGCTCAACGGATGCAACCCCAACGCGACGCCTCCGACGCCTGCGTGCCAGAGCGTCATGGTCGGCATCGGCACTCCCCAACCTGGGGCCACACTGGACGTCGAAAGTCCCCTCCCTAATCCAGCGCCTACCGTGACCTTCGGCAACGCGTCGAATCCTGCAACGTTCATCGTGAACGGCACGTCTAACTTCAACGGCGCTGTGAATTTTGCCCTCAACGGTGTGGGCACCGCGGTGTCCGGCAACAACACTTCTACAACTGGCGGCTATGGGACGAATGGTGGATCGTTCTCCACCGCCGGTCCGGGGGGTAGCGGAGTGGTGGGTCAGGACTTCAGTACCGCCGGCGGCTACGGTGGATACTTCTCCTCGAACAGCGCCGCTGGTGCGGGTATCTGGGCCGTGAACAACGGCGGCGGTTTTGCCGGCGAGTTCGGCGGCAACGTCGGGATCAGCGGCTATGAGACGGTGGGCGGAAATCTGACCGCGAGCGGAGTGGTAACCGGCAGCAGTTTTCAGATTGGAAGCAACCTGTTCGACTATGGTTCCCCTACGAGCAATAACGCCTTCCTCGGCTTTGCCGGCAACGGCACGAATCCTGGATCGGGCAACACCGCCAGCGGCTGGCTGGCGCTCGCTGCCGACACGACCGGCGGCAGCAACGTCGCCAGCGGCTATAACTCGCTCCTCAACAACACGTCAGGAAGTTTCAATACGGGGTTGGGCGTGTTCGCTGGGCAAACGGCGGACGGTTCGCCGATGACGACCAACAACAACACTTTCGTCGGCGCCGGGGCAGAAGCGGCGACGGGAGGGATTAACAACGCGAGCGCGATCGGCTCGAACTCCGTCGTGGGCGCGAGCTATTCGTTGGTTCTCGGCAGCATCGCGGGCCTGAACAATGCGACCGCCAACACGAAGGTCGGTATCGGCACCACCGCACCGGGGGCCACGCTGGATGTCGAAGCTCCCAGCGGGTACGCGCCGACGGTGATCTTCGGTAACGCCAACCAGAAAGCCACTCTTACGGTGAACGGAACCGCTAACATTGTCGGCTCGCTCACCCTGAACGGGCAGTCCATCACCGGAGCCGGTGGCGGGATTTCCTCGGTGAGTGGGGGTAGCGGCATCAGCGCCACGACTTCGAACGGAAACGTCACGGTATCCAACACGGGCATCCTCAGCATTTCGAACGGCCAGGGAATCCGCTCTTTGGGCGGCCAAAACCCAGTCGTCCAAATCGATCCGACCGCGGTGCCGCTGTTAAGCACAAGCAATACCTTCAGCGGATCCCTGATTGCGAACACCAGCATCTCGGGCGCCAATGCGGTGCAGGGCACCAGTTCGGCCTCGACCGGAACGGGCGTGCTTGGCACTGGTAACGGTTCAGGGGTCACAGGGAACTCATCCAGTTCCACGGGCTCTGGAGTCGTCGGCCAAAATTTTGCTACTTCAGGAAATGCCTACGGCGTCTGGGCGTCGAGTTCGAGCCCTACTGGGACGGGCGTGTATGGCACCAGCGCTGGTACCGGGGTGACTGGATTTTCCTCTGTGGGTATTGGGGTCTATGGCCAGAGCACCAACGCCCAGGGAGTGTTCGGGACTGGCACGACGGGCGTCGTAGGGGTGGCGACGCGCGGCTCCACGATATTCGGTCCAGGCGGCTATTTTCAGGGTTTCGGCGCCACGGCCAATTCATCCTTGAACGGCACGGCCGGGGTCGAGGCCTTTGGAGGCCAAGGTGATCCAGATCTGGCCGGCTCGGTCGGCGGCGCTGGTGTAATGGGTCTGGGTGGCGCGGGAACCTATACCAAGGGCCTTCTTTTTCAGCTGGAGCAAGACGGGCAAGGCGGCGTCTTCACCGGCGCCGGCGCAGGGCAATTTGGTTCCGGCGATGGAGTTGACGGAATTGCTGGCAGCGGCTATGCCGGAAACTTCACAGGCAACCTCAACGTCAGCGGCTCAATCTCGGCCGGGGTCAAGGACTTCAAGATCGACCATCCCCTCGATCCGGCGAACAAATACCTGGTGCACGCCTCGGTCGAGTCGTCAGAGATGAAGGACATCTACGATGGCAACGTCACGACCGATGGCGAGGGCCACGCGACAGTGCAACTACCGGAGTGGTTTAGCGCACTCAACAAAGACTTCCGTTACCAGTTAACCGTGATCGGCCAATTCGCCCAAGCAATCGTGGCCAGAGAGATCGAGTCCAACCGCTTCGAGATCAGGACAAGCCTGCCCAACGTCAAGGTTTCCTGGCAGGTGACAGGGGTTCGGCAGGACGCCTACGCCAAAGCAAACCCGCTTGTAGTCGAGCAGGAAAAAGAGACCTATCTGCGCGGCTACTACATCCATCCCGAATTCTACGGCGCGCCCGGAGAAAAACAGATTGAATGGGCGCGCCATCCGGAAATCATGAAGCGGATCAAGGAGCACAGAGAACCAAGTAACGCAATAAAGTAAGGATCGAATGTCCGTCATGGGATCGTGCGCGCACCGGGCGATAGAAGAAGACAAGCCCCCGCAGGATCAGGAACACTACTTGCATCCGGAGCTGTTCGGAGCAGGGCCGGAGCAGGCAGTCGGCTACCACGCACCAGCAAGTGCAACGCAACGCTGCGAGAGAGCATGCGGCGTCGTTGAACGTTCAAGAGTACCTCCCGCCCTACCGCGTTAGAAGCGGTAGCGAGCGGAGACACAGAAAGGCCGCCCGGCTCCTTGGGCGGTCTCTGCTTGTGAACGAACCCATTTATGGTACGCAGAGTAAGAGACTTTCGTGGGGACTGCTATTCTCGCCAGCCGAGGGCGAAGGTTTTGTTAGGCACTCTAAAGCTCAAGGATTTTTCGAAGCACGAACGTGAGAAACGGTGATCCGAAAGGAGAACCGTGGCCCTCTTTGAACTCTCTTGACTCGATGACTTACCGGCAAGCGCTCGTGGCGGGGACACAAAGGTGGGGTTCTTCACACGAAACTGGATGGCACAGCTACATGGGAAGAAAGACCTTTGTGGCCCGACGCCTATTGGGATCGGATCGGCGTGAAATAGGGCCAGATTCCTAGTTGGCTAACTTTAACCGCAGATCCACCCACGCGTGGAGATCAGATGCGCGAAAGCGCCACAACTTCCCGACCCGCATCGCGCGTATCTCACCCTTACGTGCGAGCCGTTGCAGTGTCTTGGGATGGATTTGCAGCAGTGCTGCGGCTTCGCGCGAATTGAGGAATCTCTCGAAATGAGGGACCAGTTGGCTAATTGGCGTTGCTTCGTGCATCTCGCTCATAAAACCTCCTGCAGCGAGAGTCGAGACCAGGCTGAAATCACCGCGTCGGCTGAAGGTCGGCTGTAGCGTCCGACTTCGTCCGACAGATTTCGAGCCCATTCACTACTCGGCTGGTGTTAGTCTTCGCGTCATGGGCGGACGAGAACATTATTCGAATAGAAACCGTGCAAGACGCATTTGTTGCTCCCTCTCAAAGAATCTTTTTCTTATCGACTTCGAAAAAACTTCTCAAGAAGTGCTTAAAGTGCCTAAAGCGCCTAGAAGTGCTTTTAAGTACGTTTAGGGAATCCAATGAAACAGAACAATGGCCGCACACAAACCGCCCGCCTCTTTACCGAGGCGGTTCCATTGATCTGCCGCGAAATTTCCCCTCTATCTATAAAAGGAACCTGCGGCATGAGAAATATGGCGAAAATATTTCGAACCCGGCCCGAACGGAACTGCACAGAATGGGATTGGAAGGAAGGAGACCGATCCCTGGCCTGCGGAAGAAACTGAACTATCGATCACTCCTGCTAAGAATTGTTTTCTTATGCACGATCCCCGATTACTGGTCCGCAGTTCCAGTCCGCACTCAACGCGTCTTGCAGCTACTTACAAGTACTTGGCAGTCCCACGTGTCCTTGTAAGTTCTTAAAAACACTGGTTATCCACACTCTGAAAAGGCTGGCGTCGGCGGTTCAACCCCGTCCCTGGCCACCATTACTGATCCTAAACGATTGATCGGCAGTTTATCTAGCTTCGGGGCTTCGTTCCTTCCCGCTGCTCGGTTGGGAAGCAGTACGATCTCTCGATGGCCTGCCTTTTGGCGCGATCCAGCATGGAAGAAATCTGGGGCGTGGGCTGGAGCGGGAACCGATAAATGGTCGGCTTTTGAGTCCGAATTTCAATGGTTAATCGCAGGTAAACCAATTCTTCTCTGCCCACTGCAAGCAAGTCTCCCCGATCGTGCTCTTGAAGAAATTCCTGAACACAACAGGCACATGGGCGGTCATCCGTGAATAAGGGTTTTGTGCGGGCTTACTATAATGTTCGAGCTAGTTAGGCCAATCGGAGAATGGTGACGAATGCTTGTCTGAAGACGCTGTTGTTCGGAGCGCTTTTTCTCTGCGCTGCGACTTCGCTCGCGCAGATTCCACTCGCGCCGCTCGACGCGAAGCACGTCGCCTCCATCGACGACTTCGTCAATCACGAGATGGCCCGCCAGCGCATTCCCGGTCTCGAACTCGGCGTCTACAGTCGCGGCAGCACGCTGCTTGCCAAGGGGTACGGCCTGGCTAACGTCGAGCTCAATGTGCCGGTCAAGCCTGAGACCCTCATGCAATCCGGCTCCGTCGGAAAACAGTTCGTCTCTGCTGCCATCATGATGCTCGTCGAAGAGGGCAAAATCTCCCTCGACGACAGCATCGCGAAATACTTCCCCGATGCGCCCGCCGCATGGAAGCCGATATTGATCAAAAACCTGCTGTCGCACACGTCTGGTTTGTCAGAGTACGAGACCCCTGACCGTACTGGTCCGAACGGCCCATTTTATTTCCGCCTCGATTTCACTGAAGGTGAGTTGGTAAAAAAGATCGAGGCCCTCGCGATTGAGTGGGCCCCGGGCGATTGATTGAGATAGCTTACCTTTGCGCCCAACAGGGTGAACGGCGAATTCTGCAACTCGGGTAGGTTGAACGTGAAAGGAATCTTTCCCGCAAACCAGGGCTTCACCGTATGCCGATCGGTTGAAACTACATCGATCGGATTGGCACTGGCGAGCGTTGCTATGTGCAAGTCAGCCACCTCGCTCAGCAACCGTTCCTGGCCTCCACGACCGCGGTTAAGAGTAATCGAGAGCGCGCCGACAATCGCAATTACCATTGCTGTCGCCAGAACGGGGAACAAGAACCGGCTCCAGCGAGCGGATGGGCGGGGCGCAACGCTCTTTTGAATACGCGCGCGAAAAGCAGGGTCCGGCGTAAACCTCTGGCCGGCAGACTGTAGCGCGCGCTTCTGCTGAACCCGGGCCAAACTCTCAGCGGCGCAAGCGGGGCAGCCTCGCTAAGCTACGCCACCGCCATCGGCTCGGGCGCGCTGGTCGAGCAGTCGAATGCGATTGCCCTCGGAGGACCGCAAGGCAGCGCCTCCGCGGTCAGCGTAGGCATCGGCACGGCCACACCGCAGGCCACGCTCGACGTAGAAGCCGTCACCGGCTTTGCCGGCTATTTCTACAACAACGATCCCAGCGGTTTTAACTCGCTCTACGCTATCTCCGCGAACGCTGCCACCGGCCCATTTGTGGCGTACAACACGGCGACCGGCAAGGGCTGCTCAATCGACGCGGCTGGCGACCTTTCATGCATGGGAACCAAGAACGCCGTCGTTCCCATCGACGGTGGTGCGCGCAAAGTGGCGCTGTCGGCCATCGAGTCACCCAAGAACTGGTTTGAAGATGCGGGCTCGGCCCAGTTGGTCCATGGGTCGGCCGTCGTGAACCTCGACCCTGATTTCATCCAGACCGTCAACACGGGGATGGATTACAAAGTGTCCCCCGTGCCGAACGGAGATTGCAAAGGCCTGTACATCACGAACAAGACAGCCACGTCGTTTGAAGTGCGCGAACTGGGTGGAGGAACGTCGAACGTGGCGTTCGACTACCGCATCATGGCGCTGCGCAAGAATTACGAGAACGTGCGCTTCGCCGACCACACTAACGACCCGGCACTGAAGAGGATGGAGGAGCGGAAGGCTGCGACGATGGCGAGTCCCAGCGACGCCCGCCCGGCCGCCGAGTCCCCACGCACACTCGCACCGGAACTCGCGCCGAAACCGCGGACCGCTCACTCGGCTCGGCTGTCATCGTTAAACGCCCAGCCGAAATAGAAGCCGGGTGCCTCATCCTTGACGTTCTTGGTCAAGGGTGGGATTCCACGGTCGTTTCCGGCTTGGGATTTTCTCGGGGGCTGACCCTAGCCTGGAAACGGTCGCTCCGCCGGACTGGTTCGAAGCGCGCAACCGGGATTTCCGTTATCAGTTGACCGTGATCGGACAAGTTCGCGCAGGCCATCGTGGCCTCCGAGATCATGGCGATGCGACCGATTCAGTGGCCAATTTTGGCTTTTCTGCGCATCAGCCCTCACAGCCCAACTCGCATAGCTACTGTGCCTTTGTTTGATGTTTCAAACTGTTGAATGTCGATCATGGGATTCCTTCAATCCTCTCCTTGGTGAGCAACTCCCGCGATTCCAGGCGGAATGTGCCCTCTCTCGGGGCCACATCCTGATATGTTTGAATGAATCCGGAATTTCCATCTTAGAGTTCCCGGCCGACTGGCAATTTATATCTGAGCGTCTCAGTTTGCAACGCCTCAGCCAGGTTCTGGACTGCATGGCCTTTTTCGGCGGTTGCAGGAAAATCCCAAAGCCCCGAATTGGGCTTCTCGAATCTATTTCTCAGACACTTTTTCCTTCTGTCCCGATCCTGCGATGAACCAACTCCGGAGTCAGCGACCGATGCCAAAGTAGTGGCCCGGTTCGATGATGTGCTCCTGCTTCTGCTCTTGACCTCGTTTCTCCCGGTCGATGGCCTGGGCTGTTTCAGGAGTGGGAGCTTTTCTAATTTCCGCCTTTCCTTCGAGTACGTTATCGCACCCCTGCTCGCGGGCAACCGGCTGTTCGTGGCGTTCACGCTCGCGTAAAGACGAGTTCAGCTTTTCCAAGGAAGGTCCTTGCGCTTTGCGCGACAACTCGCAGGCGGATTGCCGCGCGACTGAGCGTGCTACCGACTCCCGCAGCAGGTCTCTATCGCTGGTCACAACCGTGATGCTCTCGCGGCCTCGCGAAGCAGCCACGTAGAACAACTCTTTCCGCATCCCATCAGCGGAAATGACAACGCCATCTACAGACTTCCCCTGGCTGCGATGGGCGGTGACAGCGTAGCCGTGTGTGAATTGCTTGTAATTCTCAGGCAGTGCGCGACCGTCCTGCAGATGAATGCGGCCCTGCCCGTCAATGCGGGAAACCGTCACCAGTTCGCCGTTGGTAGCGCGAAAGCCCGGCTCACGTCGATTTGCGGTCAGCAGCAATTTGTCATTGGGAGCAATTTCGATGGGGCGGCGCTCACAGACATCAAAGCATTTCGCCTGCTTTACTGTGAACTCGCGCTCTTCGCCGCGTGCGTCGCGGGCAACAACGTTGCCGTTGTCCACGCCGATTACTTCCAGTGCTTCATACTTCGCAACACCCTTCACAGCCCGGTGAAATTCCAGCACTTGGCCTTCAGCATAGTTCCGCACGTCACTTTTCTCCGCAGTCGTCCAGTTCAGTGGTAGGTGGTGCTGCTGATGAGTACTCTGTCCCAATTCCCCCGTGCGGGTACGCTCAGCGCGGATTGCCTCGGTAATATAGCCAATCTCTTCGTGTGTGGGGGCGACAACCAGCACACTGCGTGGTTGCCCTTTCGCGTTGATTTGAGCCTGAGCTTCTGAGTAGGCTTGTTGAACCGCCTGTGCCCGCTCGGACCAAGGAACCTCACGCACAGCCCCAATTTGTTCCAGCTTGTCGAAGCCGCGCTCAGAATCACGGCGCAATTCCTGAATCGCCTCGCGATAGCCTTGGGCAGTCTGCCGCTGCACTTCGCTCAGCGAAGCACTCTTCAAGTGAGATTCTCTTTCCAGCACCCGAAGGGCGTCACTGGCCTCGACACTCCGAATCTGCTTGGTGTCACCGCTGAAAATGATTCGCGATGATTGCTGGTCAGCCAGCTTTAGAAGTTCGGACATTTGACGGCCGGAAACCATCCCCGCTTCATCCAAAATCAGCGCTTTCCCGAACAAATCCCTTTGCGCACTCTGGCCCTGTAACAACCGTTCCACCGTGATTGCATCCGAGAAGCCGACTTTCCGCAGTTCTTCAACTGCGCTCATTGTGGGAGCCACCGCCATCACTTGCCGACCGCTCTCTTCGAGGCTGCGCTGCAGCTCTTGCAGCGTGGCGGTTTTCCCGGTGCCTGCCGCCCCACGAATGTTCACGGCCAGATCACGGGAATCGAGAACAAATTCGATGGCCTTTTTCTGCTCGGGGCCGAGGAAGGTGGGATCAGCGAATTCATGCTGCCCACCCAGCCGTTCAAACTGACCTATTCCACGATTGATCCGTTCGATCATGTCGCGCTCACGGTCAAGACTCTCGCGTGTGGCGACTTCCTTCCCAGCCTGGAGGATTCTGCCGGTGCTTTCTTCCAGTGAAAACTCACCTTTCAGATCTGCCACGTCGATCCGGCCCCGGCCATGACGGAGTGCTTCAGTCAACAGTTCGTGGTCGAGCGCTACGGAGACGCGCTCAAAGATGTGTTGTTTTGCGTAGTCGAGGGAAGGAACTGCACTCTCGGGTTCTAGTCGCTGCGTTTGGGATCTCTCCCAGACTGCCTCGCGGATTTGTTCAAGAGTTAGGTTCTCCTCTGGGGTCAATCGAGCCCTTTGGCGCGAGTGAACCTCCGCAGTTGAAATCTCGACCAGCTTATCGGCACGCGACTCACGAACCAGCACGGCGATTTCGTTGTCACTGGGCTGGTGACCCTTACTTTCGACAAACTCGGCAATGGCCCGGTCGCGTTGCTCGCTGCGCTGACTGTATTTTTCGAGCAATTCATCGGGGACACCCTTGATCTCAAAACCCAGGTTCTTGCCCTTGGAGCTGCGCCGGTCCTCGATCTCATAGCCCAGAGACCGCACTTCGCGGGCAAGCGCGTTCCGGTAGACTTCAGTCAGGTACGCCCGCTGCTCGTAGATATCGGAGGCTTGCAGCGCCTTCCAGCGGCCCTCCGCGCCGTCGTAGGTCAAATTAGCGGCAACCGCGTGGGTATGAAGCTGGGGGTCAAGTTCGCGGCTGGTGTCGTGATGGTAGACGGCCAGCACAAGATTACCCGTGGTGCGGTTGTCATTCGCCCTGTCCCTACGGACGCGGCTCGCTGCGCGATGCTCCAGCTCTTTCAGTGTTTCTTGGACGGCCTTCCCGTGAGCTTCCACAAGTCGTGCGTCCGCACCCGGTTGGGCCATGATTGAAACCGACTTGGGAGCCGAGATGGTGAAGTCGTACAGATTTCGACCTCGGC
Organism: uncultured Acidobacteriaceae bacterium; assembly: GCA_963837915.1. Taxonomy (GTDB): domain Bacteria; phylum Acidobacteriota; class Terriglobia; order Terriglobales; family Acidobacteriaceae; genus DASRAA01. Next base: position 4,533 of record CAWIPZ010000031.1, on the reverse strand, counting down.
TTTGGGTGCTGCCATCAGCGGCTGTGCGGTCGGCGCTGTGGCGTTGCCGGAGGAATTCACCACTCTGCGGATCGACGCCCTGGCGCAGCGCCTCGAATTGCTCCGACTGAACTTCCCCTGCCAGGCCGAGCATCTCCGCTCCCCGGCCTTGCCATTGGCCCGTGACACGTTCGCCTTCGGCGTAGTAGTCGCTGTGCTGCAAATGGCGTGCGGAGTAGCCTGTTCCGTTGGACATGGCGCGAATGGTCAGCATGGTTGAAGGCCTCTAACGTCTCATTTGCAAGAAGACACCATCCCTAACGCTCCGCGTTAGGTCCGGTGTCGCATGCGCGACCTGAATCTCGTCCGGTGTCTGTCCGGCCTCGTCCGGTGTACTTCCGGCGCTCCGTTGTCCGGCCATCCTCTGACCTCCGTTTGGCGTCTGTTATCAGTAACGGCCTTTCGCCGGAGTCCATCTCGACTGACGCTCTCGGAGGAAATTGTGGACCCCAAATTTGAAGCCATACTCAACAACCTGCCCGCCAAACAGCCGCGCTCGCGTTTGGAGCCTTACAGGGAGCTAATCACTGAGATGCGAAAGCGAGGTCACAGCTATCGAGAAATTACGCAGGTACTCAAGAAAGCTTGTGGCCTCAAGGTAGGCACGAGCACGGTGAACGACTTCGTACTCGCACGGTCGAAGTCAAAGTCGAAGCTGTCGCTCTCGCATTCGAGAACAATAGCGACTAAGAAGAACATGGAAGGACTTACAGGTACTTATAAGGACACAGAGGATCACCAAGGCATTGGAAGACCTCAGAAGGCACTCGAAGGAATTACAAAGACAATTAAGGAATTGAAAGACCGACCGCTGAAAACGCGGGCGAAAAAACTTTTATTTGAATACAACCCAGACGAACCGTTGCGGCTTCATCGTAATCAAAGAACGAAGGAGTAGCCATATATGTACGACTCCAACACCGCTGCAACAGCCGAACGGAAAAATTCCGATTCACCTTCTGTCGTCTCGTCCACCGCCCCGTCCAAGCGCGTGATTCTCACCATGGGAGGAAAAGGAGGAGTCGGCAAAACGAGCTTTATGCTTGCCCTCGCCGAATGGTTCCAGAGCCATGAGATTCCGGTAACTCTTCTCGACCTGGACACCGAAAACAAATCTCGCGGAAGCTTGAAGCACTACTTCGACGGCAGGGTGACCAAGGTGAACATTCACACCGCTGCGGGCCTTGACGCTTTCGTTGACCACTTGGCAGAGGGCGCTCCCATCATCCTTGCGGATATGGGCGCGAGTTCCGGGCAAGTGACTCACGAGTGGTTCGACAGCATGTTTGAGGATGTGGCAGCTACCGGTGTGGCGTTCACGGCCATCGGCATCGTCACTCCCGACCCGGCGAGCGTGGAAAGCATTCTGAGCTGGGCTGCCCGACTGCAAGACAGAGTGAACTACGTTGTGGTTGAGAACGCCATGACACATCAAGCTGATTTCTCCTACTGGCGGGACAGCGAGCAAGCTAAGCAATTTCGCACGGTCTTCCAGCCAGTTGTCCTCACGATGGAGTTTCGTCTGCCGGAACTCGAAAACCCCGCCCGACAACACGGCGTCACACTCGGCCAGATCGTCGAACGCCGGCTTAAAGTCCCGGAGCTGCAGAGGGCCTCACTGGTCATCCGCGCTCAGAGCTATCGGCGGCGGCTCTTTGAGGAAATTGACAAAGCCAAGGGGTTGCTCTTGCCGTGAACCCCCAGCCCAAACTCGTAGAAGAACAATCTGCTGAGTCCGATTTCATCGACGACATCGCCGAACTGCTGCCCGCCGAACAGCGTCCGCTTTGGTATCGTGACATGGCGCACTTGCGCCGCTTGCCCGCCGATGACGAGATGCTACGGATTGCCCGCGCTATGGGCTTTCTGGCATTGGTGACGCGGCAAACTCCCGCACAGATCGCCACGGAGCGGGAAAAGCTTGCCACGATCTTAGACCACAGCATCAAGGCCATTCAGTCCGCCCGACAAGATGCAGTCGCTTTGCATCAGCAACTCGAAGAGCGGCTGGCGCAATTGCCAGCAGAAATCTCCGAGGGCATCAGTCCCGCAGCTATTGCCGCGAAACTCAGCGAGAGTCTGCGCCAGCAGTTTGTGGCAAGTGGCATTCCTGAAACAGCACAAGCCCTAGCCGTCATCTCGAAACAAACGAAGCAAGTCGCGGGAGAGTTTGACCGCTCGTCCAAGCAACTGACCGATTCCTATCGAGGCGCTGCCAGCGATGCCCGCAGGGCGCTCGATGAAATACGCGGAAGCATCGAGTATGCCACGGCCACCGCGAAGCAAGCCGCACACGATCTAACGCACACTTTCCTCCGCGAATACAAGTGGTCGGTCCTCGCCCTCTGCAGTGCGGCTCTGGCCGTAGGATTTGCGCTGGGAATCGTCTATTACCGCTGGGTCAATTCAACGGCACCAGAACCAACCCCGAACGCGGTCGTGGTTCCATCGAAGCCGGAGGCAGCAGCGCCGAACACCGTTACGACTCACCCTGCCCGCAAGATTCAAAGTAAGCCCCCATCGAAGGATGAGGCGGCGCAATGAAGCACCCGAACAACATCCCACGCATCCAACGTCTTCTTTCGCTTCCACTTGAACGCAACCGGAACTGCGAAGAACCCGTCAAGGGGCAGGCCCGCTGGCGCGGCTCCCTCCGGTCGCCCTTGACTGAACCTTCGCAGTTCCAACCCACCCCGCCACTATGGAAGCGAAAGAAAAATGACAGGTCTAACAACACCCCCCAATCGTTCGAGGTTTCTAAGAGGCACTCCCGAATACTGCGCAGTCTTTCATCCTCACGAGCAATGGGAATACGTGCCAATCAGAGGAGGCGTTCGGATGGTGCTTCATCAAACACACATGACATGTAACTCCAGTTCTGCCATCGACAGGGTTTACGATGCCGTTGACGGGGCGCTCTGTGCACTGCAATTGCCGCGATGAGACGCGAATTCAATGCCAGCCAATACCAATCCGCAATCCTCAGTACGGCCAGACCAAAAGAAACGCCCACAACGAGCGGGATCTGAAACCGATTTCGAGCCTTTGCTGAATGATGAACAAGCAGCCCACCTCCTCTTCTGCACCCCAGAACATTGCAAAGGCTTGCACGCACCCATATGTTGCCTGCCATCAAGATTGGCCGCTTCTGGTTCTTTCGTGCTAGCGCACTGAATGAATGGATTGGTGTACAGTCTGAATACCGTCCGTGCTTCTCGAAGGAGACAAAATGAGAAGCCGGTATCAAAGAGGAAATGTCACGCTCAAGAAGCGGAAAGGGCCGGATGTTTGGGAATTTCGGTGGTACGAACCAAACGGAAGACTGCGAAGCAGACTGCTGGGCACCCTGGAACAATACCCAACGAAACAGGACGCACAGTGTGCGGCAGATCCTTTTCGCTTAGAGATTAATAGCGAACTGCCGAAGGCAGTTCCCACAACCGTTGCGGCGCTGATTGGCCGGTATTTGAATGATGAAGTTGAAATGGGTCCGATTGGCATATGCAACGCGCAAGAGCTACGTAACTTGTTTGCAGAAATGGGTGAAACCCAAGATGTCAACACGGGGTTCTTGGAGCAGGTACGCACGATGGGCGTAGAACAATGGCTGCGAGTTTTACCTCTGGCACCAAAAAGCAAGGTGAACGTGCGTAACGTACTCCACGTGCTCTTCGAGTGCGCCATCCGGTGGGAATTCGTTCGAGACAATCCCATCAGCTCGCGTGCGTCAGGGCGGGGAAAGACGTAGGAGAGAGGCCAGAAATTCTGTCAGTGTCAGAGTTTCACGCGGTGCTGGCAGAACTTCAACAGGAGCCGTACAGAGTGATGGTCATTCTGGCAGGCTGTCTGGGCCTGAGCCGCAGTGAACTGACTGGCTTGCAGTGGTCGGATTTTGATTGGGAAGGGGCAACCCTGACCATCCGTCGTGGCATGGTGAACAACCATGTGGGCGATCCGAAAACCCAAGCACGACGCAAGCCAGTGCCGCTCGCTCCGGAACTCATCAGGATTCTCAAGGAGTGGCGGCTGCTGTCTCTCTACGCATCTGATTCGGATTGGGTGTTCGCGTCTTCGTACAACGGCGGGCGAGTTCCTTACTGGCCTGATTCGGCGTTGAAGCGCATCATCCAACCGGCGGCGAAACGGGCTGGCCTGTTCAAGACCGTGGGGTGGCACACGTTCCGGCACTCGTATTCTTGCCTGCTACGTGCGAACCACACCGATGTGAAGGTGCAGCAGGAACTCTTGCGGCATTCCAACATCGCCACGACCATGAACGTTTACACCCAAGCCGTGAGTGACCAGAAACGGGCGGCGCACGGGCAGGTCGTCGGGCAATTGCTGGCAATATGAGCGGAAAATGAGCGGAACGCTCGGGACCGAAAGGACCGTAACCAATTGAAAAGTTTGGTTGCGGGGGGTGGATTTGAACCACCGACCTTTGGGTTATGAGCCCAACGAGCTACCAGACTGCTCCACCCCGCCTTCGATCAT
>CAWIPZ010000030.1:0-19828 GCA_963837915.1 uncultured Acidobacteriaceae bacterium | reverse complement strand
GGCCGCGGGGCCTTCAAATGGACGACGGAACGCTGTCCGGCGCCCGCTAAATCGCTCGTAGACCGCGCGGCTTGCGCAACGTCCCCGCGCGAGCCGTTCTGGCAGCTGACTTTTGAGATCTCAGGCACCCCAAGCCCTGAAAACACGAGTCTGATGGATCTTGTCACCGCAACTTTTAGAGAACTCATTCCTTCAATTCATCGATCCGCCCGTCACGCAGCTTGCTATTTCCACGCAGGCTTTTGTATAGTACCCGCCAATCGCAACCGTCCCCTGGTTTCCCGGAACCGGTTCCTTCTCATCGAAGGCCCGGAATTTTTAAATGGAGTACCCTCCATGACCGAACTATCTCAACCTGTCCCCGTACAAGTTGAATACAACCCTAAAAAGCGCCGCATCTCGCTCAACCGTATTTTCCAAATTCCACAGATGTTTCGTCCGGCTGCGTCCGTTTTCTTCGCCAATACGCTCGGACTCGTGAATCTCGATCGCCCTGCTCTGGGCCTTGTCGCCATTGCTGGCTGGTTCCGCTTCTCCCGCTGGCGCCGGATGCATCCCATCGCGCGCCCGGCCGATGGCAAATCCCATGACCGCTCCTGGCTCTATGAAAATGTTATCGCCAAAGAGAATCTGGATTCCGCGCCCGTTGACTTCTGGGAATTCGGTGTCTTCAAGGGAGAATCGCTTTTCTGGTGGGTCGACCACCTTTCCAATCCTGAATCGCGCTTCGTTGGATTCGACACTTTTACTGGCCTTCCCGAGCGTTGGCGCGCCACCGAACCCAAAGGCGCGTTCAACGTGTACGGCCGGATTCCGCAGACCAGCGATCCGCGCTGTTCGTTCCAGGCCGGCCTTTTTCAGGACACGCTGCTGCCCTTCATCAACCGCCACGATTTCTCTCGACGCCTGGTGATCCACCTCGACGCGGACCTGTTCAGCTCCACGCTCTACGTGCTCACAACGCTCGCGCGCCATTTCAAGCCCGGCGACATCGTCTTCTTCGACAACTTCATCTGCTCGCTCGATGAATTTCGTGCCTTCGAAGACTGGGTGAAATCCTTCCGTGTGAACTACGAAGTTCTGGGAGGAGTCCAAGAGTACATCCGTGTCTGTGTCAAGATCGTGTAGAAGTTCCTGGGACCGCCGATCTTCCGATGGTGCAATCGCTGGTGAGTTTTCTCCGCCAACCCGTAGGTGAACTTTGCGTCGATCCGGCGCCACTTGCTTGGCGGTGGACGCCGGCAGGGCCGTGGAACAAGGCGCTCCGCGAAAGCACATTTCTTCAAGCGCAAGCCCTCGTTACTTCGGTCGCCGTGAAAAGGTTATTCTTCGCCTCGCTCGAGTGTCCCGGGACTTTCGACTCGGAGATGGATTTCTCGATGACACACACTGCAGACGGTAATCAGATTCGCTGCTACATCGCCTCCTAGTTGGCTGCGCGACTGCATGTGATGTACCTGGAGATCTTTGCAACTCCCGCATCGCTGGCATCGCCAACCGTCGCGCTGAATCACCCGCTGACAAAGCCCCCGGTAGGAATCCCGATCCAAGCGAAGCCTGAATTGTCTTGGTATTGGTGGATTCATGAGGCCTTCGGAATCCGCAGCAAGAACTCCTGGCGCTGGGAATTCGGCAGCAGCAGGTAAATTCGACTGAGCGCTAAGAGCAGAGAGTCGGAGCTGCCAGAGGCGTCCAGATTCGCTCCAGCCAAGAAATCCGCGCAGATCATCTCCAGACAGTAGCCTCGCGCCTTATTCCCTCCGAGCATCAACGAAGAAATCTCAAGCGCCTGCTCGATGACCGCCAGTTGGCTCTTGTAAACCTTGAAATAGAGCAATTCCCAAGGCTCGGTTTCCTTGCCGGTCAGATGTCTCTCTACTTCCCGTTTGAACTCCTCCCTCGGCATCTCTTTCGCCTTGTGCACCCAGGGTGCACAATCGAAGTTCTGTCTCTCCGCCCGTGCCACTTTGACCAACTCTCGGGCCTTCGTCCATCCCATCTCTTTTAGGTCGCGATGGGCTTGCCGCGGCAACTGCTCATGAATCGCGATCAGGTAATACGCCTTCCGTCGGGACTCCGGAAATTTCTTCTCCAGAAACTCATCAAACGATTTCAGATTGTCGACTCGCCAGTATTGTCCTGCCCGTACTTCGCAAAGATAGCGACCCAGCTCCACAAAGCGCGTGTCCCGCTCCCGCTCCGTCGTCCGTTCCCAGTGCAGAATTTCGTCGATCTTCTCCAGCACGAACAAAGCCCGACGTTCATTCAGCTTGGGTGCCATTGGTGGCGGCCCGCTAGTCCTCAAATTGGTCAATCCAATCAAGGTTGCTCGCTCCCGGCCGACGAATGAGTTTCGAATCCAGCAGCTGCTGATCTCCCAGGCAAATCCCCAGATGGGAGCAGCTCACACATCCGTTCTGGGGGAATCGAATGCCACTGTGCGGAAGGAATTGGCCCGCTTCAATCTGATTAGCGGTAGTTTCAACGAGCTGGCCGAACTCTCTGCGCTGCTGTTCGTCGATGGTTGTCTTCAGATACTGAATCTCGGGTGCGTTCTTTCGCACGAAGACGACCAGAGCAACATCTGAGATCCCGGTCATCCAGGAATAGCAGATGAGTTGTGGATCCAGGGCCAATAAACCTTGCGGCTGTTCCGCGTAGCGAGCGGTAGTCGTCTTCCAGTCGATAATGCATTTCGTTCCGTCCAGTTCGCCGATTGCATCGATGTAAGACAGGAATTGGCTCCCGGATGGAAGTGAGCGCGTCAACTTCACTTGAAGATTCTCTTTTGGAAGTCGTATCTGAACACGATCATCCTGGGCAAACCGTTCGAGCAAGTGGATGCCCTGGTGATAGAGCCGGTCCCAGGAGTCGTTCTTTGCGTACGCAAGGGAGGCATCCTGGTGTTTGCGCCATTCCTGGAAGAACGCGGCCGTCGAGTCTTCCCCAGCGAAATAGGCAGCCAAAGCGTTCTCGAAGCAGCGGCCGAACATCATCGCGGCCTTGTCTTCTTTCTCGCGCCAGCCATCAAGATATCGGTAGCGATACTGCCGCGGGCAGCGCAGGTACTGGCTAATCTGCGTGAAGCTGTATGTCATTCGAGCCTCCTGCCACAACACCTTCGCGAGCATCCTTGGAGATGAATTCCCACTCGCTCGATGGTGCGAATGCTTCGAGGTTGAGGAACGTACGTCCGGCGAATGACTTGCGTGTGGTCCGCAGAATGCCCGTGAGACCGAGCAAGGCCTTCTCATCCACTTCGTCTCGGCCGAGCAGATCGGGGTCATAGCCAAAATCCCGCAGAAACCAATTCAATTTCCAGAGGGACTTCTGGGTGCAATAGAGTCGCCCAGCAATCTTGCGCGAGGCGAACTCCTTCGGCTCCATAACCGTGAAGCTGAGAATGAAGAAGGGCTTCTGTGGGTGCCAGCGGTAATAGGCTCGGTCCACTCGCACCAGGAAGATGCCTTCCAGGAATTCGTTCGCCTGCGCCGGCTCAACGTGTAAACCCGGGAAATGCCGTTTCATGACTTCACCTCCTCAGGCTGGCTATAGCTATTCAACTTGCAAACGAGATCAGCACGATCGTTGGCGGCTTCCTCGGCCACGGTTGAAACGAAAGCCTCGATGAGGTCACGGCCGGCGTCGCGGAGTTCCTGCGTCCCACAGAAATCAGCTGCATAGCGTTTCACCAAGTTGGGATCGAGCTCGTATTTTCGAATCAGAAGACAGAGCTTGTCCCGCAGTCTGGGCTGGCCATTGTTTGAGCCATTCGATTCGGGGTGCCCGTTCGAGGGTGGCATCGCGGCGAAGGGCTCTTGCGGTGCCGAGATCGATCCAAGCTCTTCGACGCTGCAGAGCCCAATTCCATAAGCTTTGCGCAAAGCGCGATTGACGGCCCGCGTCTCGGCCACACGCATCTCGGCGCCTCGGACGAGGGAAGACGTGTTGGACGGATCGGCGTCGGCGTAACCGACAGAACCTCTAGTGCCTGAGGACGTAAATACGGTCGCCTTGAAAACCCACCTCCGGTTCGCTGGCTCGCATAAAGCGTGCACCGGAGAAACTCGTATTCCTTTGCATTGGTGGCGACTGGCGAGACGCAGCAGTCCCGAGTGTGTAACGTACCAACGACGGTCGAGATATTGGATGTCACCTAGAACAACTGAAAAGTGATACTTCGCTAGAAGTTCTAGAAGCCCCTGCGCTGCGAATCTTGACAACGGCCCCCAAGTAGATCGCGCGAGGCTCATGCTTGCCCGCAATGCTCTGTCTGCTTTTTTCATTTCTTCCTCGAAATTGCGAAAAAAACCATGTGCGTAGGCGCTCACGCATGTGATTATGCGTGAGCGCCTACGCATTGTCAAGTGATTTACGCTTGATTTTTCAGATGGTTGTGCGCATATAGATTTCGATGCGCGAAAAAAATCCCAATGCGGTGGCACTTGGCAAAATGGGCGGCTCGAAAGGCGGGAGAAATAGGGCTGCCAAACTCACTCCGGAACAGCGTAGTGCGAGCGCTCGGAATGCGGCCATAGCAAGGTGGGCTAAAGCGAAAAAGCCCTCCGGAGTTCGGCAAAAATAAATAGAGTTCCCAACGACAGGTCGAGGCTACTACGCATCTCGTCCCATTTTGCAGGTCCGCCGGAGTTTACCGAGGGATTGCGAATACTCGACCCTCAGGTCTCGCTAGAATTCGGAGGGCGGAGAGGTCGAGTGGATGGCCAAACAGATCAACACGATGGCGCAATGGGAGGAGCGATTTCTCCACGTCTTAAGTCGTCATCATCGGGACGATCCCTCATGCATGCGGATCACCTCAGCGGGGAATAAGAAGCTCGCCCATTACGTGGCTACGATGATTCGCAGGTACTGCATCCCGTGAACAATGCACACCAGGAATCTGTCCGGTCAATACGCGCGCGGTTGCCCTCAAAAACCCTTACGCTCGCCGCGCATTCACTCGCCTCTCGGGACTGCCTTCTTGCGAACGAGTTTTTTGAATTAAGGCTCCGGCGGAACTGCATGTTTCAACAAACCGCTAGCCGTTGACTCCGGCAATCTTGTAACTTAGCATGCCAGCCACTAAGGCCCATGCCTACCCAAATGATTGGCCAAACTCTGGGCCACTATCGAATCATTGACAAGATCGGCGCGGGCGGCATGGGGGAAGTCTATCGCGCACACGATGAACAGCTCGAACGCGACGTCGCCTTGAAAGTATTGCCTGCCGGGACCCTCACAAACGAATCGACTCGGAAACAGTTTCGAACGGAGGCACTAGCTCTCGCCAAATTAAATCACCCGAACATCGAAACGATATTTGAGTTCAGTTCATCCGTTGGTCTGGATTTCCTGGCCATGGAGCTCATCCCGGGCCGAACGTTAAGTGAAACACTGAAAACTGGGCCACTCACGGAGCGAGAAATCGTCCGGTTGGGCCTGCAGGTGGCAGATGGACTGGCAGCGGCACACCAGCGCGGTATCGTGCACCGCGACTTGAAACCGGGCAATTTGATGATCACACCTGAAGGACGGGTGAAGATTCTTGATTTTGGCCTGGCTCGAATTATGCATCAGACCACAGAGCCTGATGTGACTCGGAGCATCACGCAAGAAACGGGAGTCATTTCGGGGACGATACCGTACATGCCGCCTGAGCAATTGCGTGGAGAGAAAACTGACGCACGGTCCGACATCTACTCTACAGGGGCTGTGCTGTATGACATGGCTACGGGGAAACACGCGTTTACCGAGACGCAGCAGACTCGACTAATTGATTCGATTCTGCATGAAATGCCTCCAGCCCCGCGAACCTCGAACCCGCGGATTTCGCCTGGGCTGGAATCGATCATTGTGAAAGCGATGGAGAAGGATCCAGCCAGGCGATTTCAATCGGCTCGGGAACTTAGCGCAGTGCTGGAAGGTTTGAGCTTGGGCGCACCTGTTCCCGTGACAGGAACGCTTCCCAAGCGGCGCGGCAATCTCCGGCGTCCCGTGTTGATTGCAACGGTTGGCATTCTCGGCGCAATTCTTCTGATCGCCTTGGCCATCGGACTTAATCTTGCAGGGTCCCGTGATCGGTTGCTTCATCACCGACCGCGCGATAACGGTGCCAGCACTGAGCAAGGCGAAGTGATTCGGCCGCGGCGCTCGGTCGCGGTATTTGGATTCAAGAATCTCGCTGTCAAGTCGGAAGCCGCGTGGCTCTCTCCAGCAATTTCGGAAATGTTGAGCACTGAAATGGCGGCAGGTGACATTCTGCGAATCGTACCAAGCGAAATGGTGGACCGTGCAAAAACCGATTTGTCGCTGCCGGACACCGATACCCTCAGTTCGGATACTCTCAGTCGGCTTCGGAAAAATCTCGGGGCAGACCTTGTCATTCTAGGCTCGTACGTTGCCCTCTCAGGAGGCAAACTTCGTCTCGACCTGCGGTTGCAGGACGTCGTGTCAGGAGAGGTTCTTCTCGCGGACGCTGAATCGGGGGACGAAGACAATTTATTTGATCTGGTCTCGCGAGCTGGAGCTAAACTTCGAGGGAGGTGCGGAATAGGGTCTGTTTCTCCAGACGAAAGTGAAGAAGTGCGAGCTTCTCTCCCATCAAATTCCGAAGCAACACGTTTGTACGCCGAGGGGCTTTCAAAGCTGCGATCATTTGATGCGCTAAGCGCGCGCGACATATTACAAAAGGCGGTTATCGCCGATCCGAGTTACGCTATGGCCCACTCGGCTCTAGCAGAGGCATGGCTGGCCCTGGGCTACGACGACAAGGCCCGTCAGAACGCCAAGAATGCTTTCGAACTATCCACGGGGCTTTCGCGCGAGGACCGTCTTCTGATTCAAGCACGCTACCGCGAAGCATCGAAGGATTGGAACGACGCCGTAGATTCATACCGGACACTCTATGGTTTTTTCCCGGATAGCCTCGAATACGGGATCCTCTTCGCGAGAGCTCAGACACGCGCGGGCCACGCTAAAGAAGCTCTTAACACCATTGACTCCTTAAGAAAACTTCCTCCGCCGATCGGCTTAGACCCGCGCATTGATGTTGCCGCCGCCGAAACTTCGAAAGCACTCGGAGATTTTGGCAAGCAACTCGCTTTTGCGACGAAGGCTGGCACGACTGCGGCGAGTAATGGTTCAAGGCTCTTGCTGGCTCGCGCACTGTATCTACAAAGCTTCGCACTTTGGTCTATTGGGAAGCCCAAGGACGCAGCGGCTGCCAACGACAAGGCCAGTAGCATATACGCCGGCACGGGAGACCGCAACGGCCTTGCGAGCACCCTAGAGGTTAAGGCGGGACTCCTGGCCGATCAGGGAGACTTATCAGGTGCCATCGACGCGTACAACCAGGAACTCTCCATTGTTCGCGACATCGGAAATAAGCGGGCCGAGGCTTCCGCTCTCAACGACCTAGCGCTAATTTTCTCTCAGCAGGGCAGTTCAGAGAATGTTGAAAAGACTTACTACCAAGCGCTCGGGATCTTCCGAGAGATAGGCGACAAGAAAGATGCCGCTCTAGCGCTGGTAAATATTGGTGGAGTTCTGAAAGATCGAGGCGACCTTGCAGAAGCCAGGAAAACCTACGAGCAAGCGCTCGGGATCTCCCGTGAAATCAATGACAAGGAAGGAATGGCCAATAGCCAGAGTGGCCTCGGCACAGTCCTTGATGCGCAGGGGGACTTTCTGGCTGCCAAAAAGTCACTGGAAGCGTCAATAGCTCTCGATCTTCAAAATGGCGATGGCGCAGGGCCTACCCCGGACAAACTTATCGACCTTGGCGATCTCTTGCAGCATCAAGGCGATTTAGCAGGCGCAGCGAAAAATTACACGGATGCTTTGGAACTTGCCAAAGCGTCGAGTGACAAGAGTAACGCTGCTTATGCAGCATCTGGATTAGGCGATTTATCCTTGTTCGCCGCAGATTTTACTGCAGCCAAGAAAAATTACGACGAAGCGCTGGCTCTGCGAACCGAAATTGGTGAAGCTCAGACAGTTCGAACAACCCACCTAGCGCTCGCGAGATTACTGCTGGAACAAGGCCAGACGGATCAAGCTATTCTGGCCGCTCGGGCCGTTCGAGCCGACCTGCGCGAAGCGAAAAACGCGCAAGATCAAATCTCAGCGACGTGCTTGCTTGCCCGAGCATTACTGGCACAAGGGAAATATTCCGAGGCACAGACCGAACTCGGAACTGTGAGCGCGCTGGCTCGTAAGGATCAGAACGTCGGATCTCGGATGGAGTTTGCAATTGTCAGCGCGTCGGTCGAAGCCGCGTCCGGCGAGCTCTTGCCAGCCAGAGAATCACTGAAACGCACAATCACGGAAGCGTCAAAAACGGGATTTGTCCAGTTCGAGCTGGATGCTCAGCTAGCCCTGGCAGTTATTGGAGCCAAGTCGGGACAGGGCGCCGATGCTCGCGCCGGTCTCGAAAAGCTAGAACGAGACGCGAAGGCCCATGGGTTCGACCTGATCGCTCGCAAGGCCACCGCAGCCAGAGGAACTTAGAAGCGTTGGTCGCGCGAGATTCGCACTGCGATCTGAGAGAGTGCTCAGTGAGCCACGCTTTGGAACGGTCTGCTTCGCAGTAGTATTACGCCAGCCAGACCCAACGCGATCAAGCCTATCGTCCCTGGCTCCGGCGCGACAGTGTTCTTGACAGTGACCGAATATTCGGCGCTGGCCAGAAGATTCTGATCCGTTGGGCCTCCACCCAGGATGTCGAGGTAGTTGCCCCCGTAGCTTCCCCCCGGCGTCCCCGATGCAACATCAAACGTGAACAGCGCGATCAGCCCCGAGTCCGAGTCCGGCGCTAGCGACAGCGGAGCGTTTAGGAAGAAGTCCGTGACGTCACCGTTTGAGAAGGAGCTAGAACCCAGAGTGAAATTCTCACTGTTAAGGTAAACGTCGTCCGAACCTGTGTTGGTGATCGTCCCGTATACCGTCACCTCGCTTCCGGGCGCTCCCGACACACTGGTTAGCGTCAAATCCACGCCTCCGCCGTCCCCTCGCGCTGCCGAAGCCACCATCGCCAGCAGACACAACACCAAGCTAGCCATTCCCAATGCCTTTACGCGTTTCGATTTCATTGCTCTATCTCCTAGGAACCAAGATCATCTAAGGCAGCACGATGCGCATTCCCGCACCTGTACTACCCCCTGCGAAGTTCTCACTGATGGTCCACACTCCACGACTCCCCGCAGCACCCGCAGACGCGGGATACGTCAGCGTGGTCGTAGCAGAACCATTGCCGCTGATATTACCCAGACTGACGGGCAAGACCGTCGACGTCGCCGTTGAATTCAGACTCGATGCCGTCACGATCAGGCCGTTCGCCGCTGCTGTGCCGGTATTCGAGACATTGATCGTCGCAACATACTGGTTCGTGGTGGTGTTTAACGTCAGCGACTGAAGCGTGGTAATTAAATGCGCTCCCGATGTAGCTGCGGGCAGTGTAAATTGCACCTGCTGGGCCGCGAAGGCATTGCCGTACACCGTGACGTTGTATGTTCCTGGCGCATAACCACTCGTATTCAGCGAATAAACGTAGTTTCCTCCCGTGTAGGCGAACGCCGAGGATTTATCCAGCACGTCGTTCGACGTGGGATTGCCGTTAGCGTCGCTTATCATCACCACCGTGATACCCGCTTTGGCGTCGGTGATCGATTCGCTGGGTTGCGCGATTGAGGTCAGCTGGAACTGCACCGGGATTAGCGTGCCCACGGGGAATATCCGGGCTTCACTCTGCTGAAGGGGCGCTAGGAATTGCAAAGTGCCTGCACCCTGGCCATTGGTGGCTCCCAGATCGACCGCCACGAACTCGGAGAATCCGCTGGTGCGGCCTTTGGTGGTGGGATCGATTCGCTGGAGGTAGAAGGCAGTGAAAATGTTGGTCCAATCGTTGGTGCCAATCGGGGTGGTCAGGAACCCCGGATCGATGATCTGCTGCAGGGTGTCGTAACTGGTTTTGACCGCGATCGTGGGTGAGGATTCGTCGGGGCAGGTAATCTGGCTACCGCTGGTGGTTGAGCAGGTTACCTGGTAATCCACGCAGTTCCCGCCTGCTCCGGAATAAACGATGCAGGTCGCGTTCGCGAATGTGGTTCCTGCCACCCGCTGCCTGAATGTTTGCTGAGAATTCTGCGCAGCGACCACCGTCATGTTCACGCCGGAGAAGCTGGTGCCGGGCGGATAGGTGACAGTGAAGTTGTGCGGACCGAAGTTAAAGGTGTTTGGTGCTGTCGGACTCAACGGCTGCGTGATCGATCGAGAGGCTGTCACTGGAGCGGACGGGATTAGATCTCCAAAGGGGCTTGTAACGGGAATCGTGGCCACAACGGAGTTAGTAGAAGTTTGAATTACCGATACAGTGCTGTCTAAGTAATTTGCAACATAGGTAAACGCGCCATCTGGTGTGATTGCGATTGAGTTGGGCTGGTTCCCTACGGGCACCGTGGCGACCACCGTATTGCTGGAAGTGTTGATCACCGAAACGTTGTTCGAGCCCACATTCGACACATAAGCATATGCCCCGTCCGGAGTGAGGGCTATGTCTTGAGGCTGGGTCCCAACCTGTATCGTAGCCACTGTGCTGTTGCTGGGAATCGAGATGACAGTCACAGTTCCAGGCGTGACAGACGCCACGTCCTGTGCCACATAGCCAAGAGAGCCGCTTGAATTAAAAACCGGAGCGCTGTTGCCGTTCACTCCGGCCGTGGGCACGGCAATGGAAAATGTGGATTCAACTGTATTGGTGCTGGTGCTAATTACTGGAATTGTGCTTCCAGTGCCTCCTACGTACAAGAGAGAGCCATCAGGGGTAACACTCACACCTCCAGCTCCGAATGTTAACGGGATCGTAGCTACGACGCTGTTGTTCGTTGTGCTGAAAACCGAAACGCTCCCCGAACTATTCGTGGTGCCGTTACCTGTGTATCCGATCTTCGCATGCGGAGCAACTGTCACCGCATTTGCGCCGGGTCCAACTCCGGTGATAGTTCCGACCAGAGTATTCGTCGTGGTGTCTATCACGTCAACGGCGTTGCTGATTGCCACATAGAGACGGGTTTGGTCGGGCGTGATGCCGAATGGGTACGAAAGGCCGCCGATGGGTATCGTGGTCACGACGAGGTCGGATTGCGTGTCAAGAACGGTGATATTGCAGCAATTCACGGAGGACCCACTACCCACGTAGGCAAACGGCCCGGTTGTCCGCACAAATCCTTGACAACTTCCGCCGAGTCCTCCTGTCACCGAGGTATCACAGTTAATCCCGACCGCACTTCCGAAATAACCCGCAAGAACACCACCATTGCTCAACGCGGTGGGGTACGTAGATGCCGCACTTGGAACACTGACCGAAGTGAAATTGTCCGCGCTATACACGAACCCCTGTGTCGCGCTCTGCCCCGTCGGGATGTAAGTCCCTGCAAGTTGAGCAGCGTCGTTAATGGCGTCAGCACGTGTAAATGTCGAGTTCGGAACGTTAATCGTTGTAAAAACCTCGTTGGCTAGAAGGAATCCGTGCTCTCCGACCGAGTCCACATAGGAGCCCGCGATCTGCCCTAAGTTGTTGATCCTCCAAGCGAACGTCGTTTCGGCGCCGGGGAAATTAATGTTGGTAAAAACACCCGAACTGTATAGAAACCCATGATATTTAAAATTCGTATCTTCGTAGAGTCCCACAATCTGCCCGGTATCATTGATGCCGTCGGCCTCGGTAGAAACACTACCTGGTGGGTCGAAGGTAGTGTACGCACCTCCGCTGAACAGAAAGCCATGTGTAACTCCCGCACTGTCCCGATAATTACCGACAACCTGTTTTGAGTTGTTCACGCCAAATGCGTTCGTGTAGGCTCCCGGCGGAGGCGCGATGCTTGTGTAGGTCCCTCCGCTGAACAAGAATCCGGAAGTAAAACCATCAGCATCTACGTAAGTACCTACGACAATTCCGGGATTGTTTAGTGCCGAGCCGAAAACCCAAGAATCTGATGCTCCTGGGTATTTTATGGTGACGAACTGCTGCGCAAAGGCGCTTGGCGAGCTGACGCTAAATGCAAGTACAACGGACAGAAGTGTTAGAACTTTCGTCACAAGCTTCAAATCACAGTTCATGGACGTCTCCAGCATTACTCACATTGAACACAGATCGTGCACCGAGACTGGTGGAGATTCGCAGCAGCACGACTCACCAGAAACCATTAATTAGCGCGTCGTAGTGCAATTAGAATGGACACTGAGCGCGACCGGTGAGCCGCGGGTGTAGTGATGCGCATCCTTATGCTTGGGTTATCGAAAGTCAAGTGAATCTGTTGTTAATCGATTGTTGAGATCCACGAACCGTAAAGATGTCTATCCGGTCTAGTACCCTCGCTCGTAAGGCCGAAGTGACCTGCCCCCTTTTTCCGCACACGTCATACTACGACATCCGGGTTGTTGACGGCAGCGCTGGTGGAGCGACCGCCGCCGTCGTGGCTGTGGGAAAGTGGGAAACGCGCAGCGTTTTCCAAGGGGGCGCAGCCCCCGTCTTTTCCACAGCCTTTTGCGCCGCCCATTGCGCGCGCGAACTCCTGCGGCGTGCGGTATCCCAAACTGCTGTGCGGCCGCTCTTGGTTATATTCCTTCCGCCACGCCGCGATCTTCCGCCGCGCTTCAAACAAATTCGCAAACCAGCTCACACGTAAGCATTCGTCACGCAGTTTGCCATGAAAACTCTCCACCCGCCCGTTCTGCATCGGCCGCCCCGGTTGGATATGCACCAACTCGATCTGGCGTTCGATACACCATGCCAGAAAATAACGGCTGGTCAGTTCTGGCCCGTTGTCGCAACGAATCCTCTGCGGCACGCCGCGCTCGGCGAGGATTGCTTCCAGCACCCGCGTCACTCGCCGGCTGGCAAAGCTGGTGTCCACTTCCAGAGCCAAACACTCGCGCGTGTACGCGTCCACCACGCTGAGCACCCGGATCGCCCGACCGCAGTCCACCGCATCGTGCACGAAGTCCAGCGCCCATTCCTGGTTCGCCGCAGTCCAAGCGTGCAGCGGCTGTCCTACCCGCACGCAGTGTTTCCGTTTCTTCCGCCGAATGCTCAACCCCGCCTCCCTGTACACCCGGTGCACGCGCTTGTGGTTCACTTCTTCTCCCGTACGCCGCAGCAACACCTGCAGCCGGCGATAGCCGAAGCGCGGCTTTTCCCGCGCCAACTCCACCAGCTTCGTGCGCAGCGGTTCATCCGACCGACTCGTCTGATAGCGGTAACTCGATACCGCCACGGTCAGCAAGTGGCACGCCCGCCGCTGGCTGAAGGCAAACTCTTCACGCACTTGCTCGATAGCCGCCTTCCGCGCTACGAGCTCCACCCGTTTTTTCGAATCACCGACTGCAGTGCTTCCTTGTCCAAACTGAGATCCGCCACCAGCTTTCGTAACCGCGTGTTCTCCTCACGCAACTGCTTGGCCTCTTGCGCCTGGCTCACTTCCATCCCGCCGTACTTCGCCTTCCAGGCGTAAATCGTGTGCTTGGACACGCCCACTTCTCGCGCCACATCCTCCGCCTTCCGTCCCGCTTCCAGTTGCTTCAAAGCCCCAATCATCTGCGCCTCGCTGTGCCGGCTCCTCGACATGTTCCTCCCCTTTCCGCAGTGCGAAATCATACTCAGTTTTGTGCGGATTTGGGGGAGCAGGTCAGAAGCAGCCCGAGGAACCTAGAAACGTTTGGCGCGCGCGATCGGCACTGCAATCTGCGAAAATGCTTAGTGAGCCACGCTGTTGAATGATCTGCGTCGCCGGAGTATTACACCGGCTACACCTAACACGATCAAGCCTATCGTCCCTGGCTCCGGCGCGACAGTGTTCTTGACAGTG
The DNA here is from genome assembly GCA_963837915.1 of uncultured Acidobacteriaceae bacterium. Lineage (GTDB taxonomy): Bacteria > Acidobacteriota > Terriglobia > Terriglobales > Acidobacteriaceae > DASRAA01. The sequence continues at coordinate 5,963 of CAWIPZ010000030.1, read as the reverse complement.
ACCGAATATTCGGCGCTGGCCAGAAGATTCTGATCCGTTGGGCCTCCACCCAGGATGTCGAGGTAGTTGCCCCCGTAGCTTCCCCCCGGCGTCCCCGATGCAACATCAAACGTGAACAGCGCGATCAGCCCCGAGTCCGAGTCCGGCGCTAGCGACAGCGGAGCGTTTAGGAAGAAGTCCGTGACGTCACCGTTTGAGAAGGAGCTAGAACCCAGAGTGAAATTCTCACTGTTAAGGTAAACGTCGTCCGAACCTGTGTTGGTGATCGTCCCGTATACCGTCACCTCGCTTCCGGGCGCTCCCGACACACTGGTTAGCGTCAAATCCACGCCTCCGCCGTCCCCTCGCGCTGCCGAAGCCACCATCGCCAGCAGACACAACACCAAGCTAGCCATTCCCAATGCCTTTACGCGTTTCGATTTCATTGCTCTATCTCCTAGGAACCAAGATCATCTAAGGCAGCACGATGCGCATTCCCGCACCTGTACTACCCCCTGCGAAGTTCTCACTGATGGTCCACACTCCACGACTCCCCGCAGCACCCGCAGACGCGGGATACGTCAGCGTGGTCGTAGCAGAACCATTGCCGCTGATATTACCCAGACTGACGGGCAAGACCGTCGACGTCGCCGTTGAATTCAGACTCGATGCCGTCACGATCAGGCCGTTCGCCGCTGCTGTGCCGGTATTCGAGACATTGATCGTCGCAACATACTGGTTCGTGGTGGTGTTTAACGTCAGCGACTGAAGCGTGGTAATTAAATGCGCTCCCGATGTAGCTGCGGGCAGTGTAAATTGCACCTGCTGGGCCGCGAAGGCATTGCCGTACACCGTGACGTTGTATGTTCCTGGCGCATAACCACTCGTATTCAGCGAATAAACGTAGTTTCCTCCCGTGTAGGCGAACGCCGAGGACTTCTCAAGCACGACGTTCGACGTCGGGCTGCCGTTAGCATCGCTTACCATCACCACAGTGATACCCGCCGTGGCATCCGTGATCGACTCGCTGGGTTGCGTGATTGATTTCAGTTGGAATTGCACCGGGATTGGCGTGCCCACGGGGAAGACCCTGGCTTCACTTTGCTGAAGCGGTGCCAGGAATTGCAGATTCCCTGCACCCTGGCCATTGGTCGCTCCCAGATCGACCGCTACGAACTCGGAGAATCCGCTGGTACGGCCTTTGGTGGTGGGATCGATTCGTTGGAGGTAGAAGGCAGTGAAAATGTTCGTCCACTCGTTGGTGCCAATCGGGGTGGTCAGAAACCCTGGATTGATAATCTGCTGCAGGGTGTCGTAACTGCTTTTGACGCTGATCGTGGGTGAGGATTCGTTGGGGCAGGTAATCTGGCTGCCGCTGGTGGTCGAACAAGTCACCTGGTAATCCACACAATTGCCGCCTGCTCCCGAATATACGATGCAGAGCGCGTTCGCAAACGGCGTCCCGGCGAAGCGCTGCCGAATGCTTCCTTGCGTGGCCTGCACCGCCTCAACGGTCATATTCACCCCGGAGAAGCTGGTGCCGGGCGGATAGGTGACGGTGAAGTTGTGCGGACCGAAATTAAAAGTGTTGGGTGCCGTTGGACTTAGTGGCTGCGTGATCGATCGAGGGGCCGTCACTGGAGCAGACGGGATCACTATTCCCCACGGATAGACGCCTGTCGTTGGAATCGTCGCGGCAACTGAATTCGTCGAATTTTGAATGACGGACAAAGTATTGTCGCCAGAGTTCGTGACGTAGGTCAGCGCTCCGTCTGGCGTGATAGCAAGCGTCGAAGTCGAATTCTGATTCCCAACCGGGATCGTAGCTCTGACAAGGTTGGCGCGCGTATCGATCACAGAAACGTTATTGGACTGACCGTTTACGACGTAGGCTGACGCTCCGTCCGGCGTGATGGCGATGTTTTGCGGATTCGTCCCGACTGAGATTGTCGCGATCGTGGTGTTGCTGGGTATCGAAATCGCGGTTACTGTTCCGGGCGTGACCGACGCGACACCCTGAGAAATATAACCAACAGAGCCATTCGGAACTATAAAGGGTCCGAAATTTGCGTCGTACCCGATCGCCGGCACGGGGATTGAAAACGTGGACTCCACCACGTTGGTGGTGGCATTGATCACCGCGATAACGCTTCCATTACCCGTGGCGTAGACGAATGTGCTGTCGGGGCTCGCGGTTACATCGCCAGCAGGGAAAGGCAAAGGGACCGACGCGACGACGCTGTTGGTGGCCGTGCTGAAGACTGACACAGATCCTGTCGTCAGATTGGCATTGTAATTCGCCGTGTATCCAAAGACTCCGTTCGGCGCGATTGTGGCAGCATTCGCATTCGGGCCGACGCCAAGGATGCTTGCAATCAGTGTGTTGGTTGTGGTGTCTATCACCTCTACAGTGTTGCCACTGGCAATGTAAATCCGGGTCTGATCGGGCGACACGCCGAACGGGACGCCGTACGAACTTGGAAAGGCGATGTTCGCCGCGACGAGATTCGTAGATGTGTCGAGCACGGTGAGCGCGCAACACGATCCAGTCGCTCCAGTCGCCACATAGGCGAACGGCCCGGCGGCTGAGACGGCCCCGTGAGAATTATCGGCTGTATCTTGATACGCGGCGACCAACTGGCCAGCATTATTCACTGTCAAATTCAAGTTGGATATCTCGCCCGTGGTAGGAACATCTATCGTCTTATATTGACCACCAAAGTATGTAAAAAACGACCTTTGCGGCCCTGGTGTAAATATCGGACATGCAGCTGTCTCGCAATATACGCCGGATAGTTCACCCCCGTCGTTGATCCCGGTAACAGCAGTGTTCGGGGCACCCGGAAAATTAATCGCGGTGAATGTTCCCGCGTTATACACGAAGCCATGCTGAATCGAGTTCGCATCAAGATAGCCGCCGGCAATTACACCAAAATTGTTAACCTGACTCGGATAATTTTGGAGATTTGAGCCTGGAAAATCAATCGTCGTGAACATGCCAGCCTTCAGAAAGAACCCATGTTCGACTGGCGAGCCTGTGACGTAGTAGTTGCCCACGATTTCGCCTGCGTTATTGATGCCGTAGAGAGCGGTATAGTACGAGCCTGGGAAATCGATTGTCGAATATGTCGCGCCATCGAGCAAAAATCCATGGAGGACGCTCTGCGCATCAAAGTAGCTTCCAACTATTTCGCCCGAGTCGTTAATGGCGGCCGGAAATGTGCCGAAAGCCCCGGGTACATCGAAGGAAGAGAATTGGCCGTTGAGCAGGGTGAAGCCGTGGAACACGCCACCCGAGTCGGCATAGTTCCCGACTATTTCGCCGTGGTTATTGATTGTGCCGGGGTAGGTACTGGGTGACCCTGGATAACTGACGGTGACGAACTGTTGCGCCAAGGCAGACTGTGAAATAACTGCAAACGCGAGAGCCAGTGCTATACCGGAGATCACGATTCGTGCGCAACTAAGGATTCCGGGCATTTGCTCTCTCATCGATCAAAAGATCTTTACGCACGCGAGCTACTGTCGTACGAATCAGCCGAATCGATCACTCTGATTCTTGTCTGAGGCACGGGTGCGAAACACAGGGCCTTTGGTAGTCACCTCTCGGAACGCGTGCTCTACAGATGATCTGCGAGGGCCTGATAGTCTATAAATAGGCAATTGGCTGTACGGGAATAGGATGTGCGCAGTGTAGATGCTAGGTCGTGGAAGTCAAGTTAAAATACGCGGTCAACAAAACAACTCAAAGTCCTATGAGTACCATCTGTCCTCTGGCACCGAGGCTGGGCAATTCCTTGTCAATTTGGCACGAAGCGAGCTGTTCGGCCGGCTATATGAAGGCGAGACTGGCGTCGACCATACTATCGGCGTTGGTGACTGTGGGAGAGGTATCTTGCAACAAAAGCGGAGGGCCGGTTCCAGATGCCGTATCGAACAAAGATAGCTGTCAGGGAGCGTACACGTCTCGGGTGACTCCCACAACGGAAGAGAGCGTGGAGTGCGTCTGACGGTGACCAGCCCGAGTTTTTGTACCATGGTGAGTGAGAAAGTTTACATCACAACCTCATCGGACAATCGTGCAAATGGCGGCTCGCAGGGAGCCGTAGGCGACCGGAGAGCCGCCATTTGCGGCGCGAACGCCGCCGGCGCCGGCGGCCTGTAGCCCAGCGCCGAGTGCGGACGCAGCGTGTTGTACACCACCCGCCATTTCTCGATCACCACCTGGGCCTCCCTCAGCGAATAGAAAATCTCTCCGTTCAGGCATTCGTCTCGTAGCTTCCCGTTGAAGCTTTCACAGTAGCCGTTCTCCCAGGGACTCCCCGGTTCGATGTACAGCGTCCCTGTGCCCACTTTCGCCAACCACTTCCGTAATTCCTCGGCCACGAACTCTGGGCCGTTGTCCGAGCGAATGTTCTCCGGGATTCCTCGGTACAGCATTACGTCCGCCAGCGCTTCGATCACTTCGTACCTTCCCAGTCTTCTGGCCACGCGGATCGCCAAACACTCCCGCGTGTATTCGTCGATCAGCGTCAGCATCCGCAGCGTCCTGCCGTCGTGGGTCATCGCGCTCACGAAATCGTAACTCCACACATGGTTCGCTCGTTCCGGCCGCAGCCGAAGGCACGATCCATCTCCCAACCACAGCCTCCCTCGCGGCCTTTGTTTCTGCGGCACTTTCAACCCTTCGCGCCGCCAGATCCGTTGCACGCGATCCTTGCCTACATGCCAACCACGATCCCGCAACAGCGCCGTGATCCGCCGGTAGCCGTAGCGCCCGTATTCGCTGGCCAGCGCCACGATCTCGCGCGTCAGCGCATCTTCGTCCGTTCGGTAGATTACCTCGTAGCGTTGTGTTCCTCTCCACTGCCCCAGCAGCCGGCAGGCATGCCGCTCGGAAATCCGATAGTCCTCGCGTGCATGCCTGACCGCGCCACGCCGCCGCTCAGGGCTTAGAAGTTTCCCTCTGCCACATCCTTCAGAATTTGCTTCTCCAAAGACAGCTCCGCCACCAGCCGCTTCAGCTTGGCGTTCTCCCGCTCCAGCTCCTTGAGACGTTTGGCTTGATCGAGTTTTAATCCGCCGAATTCCTTCCGCCAGCGGTAGTACGTCTGTGCGGTGATCTCGGCTTCTTTGCAGGCTTGCGGTGTGGTTTTCCCGTTGGCCAGTTCCACTTCAACCTGCCGTAGCAGTGTCACAATCTGCTCCGGCTTGTATTTCTTCATCGGCATACCAGCTTCCCTCCAGAGTGAATTCTCTCTCACTCCCGCTGGTACAAAAAACCCCGGTCACGTCAATACACCGGGAATTTGGCGAGTCAATGCGCGCGTGGTTGCGCTCAACAACCGTTACGCTCGCTTCAATTTCTTCGAGCATTCGGTATCCCAGCTGTCGGAGACGTTCCGCGTCGCTCGTCAAAGTTTCCCCGTGCGAGCAGCGCAAGTTGGAGGTGTAAAACGGACGAACATCCAAATTTCAAATTCGCATCCGCTCTAATACTACGAATGCAGTTAGTGCGGAGACATCAGTGCGTGTATTTAGCGAATAATCGGAGGGAAGCTTCGGTAAGTGGTGCAGCCAGATCAGCCAGGTGTTTTTTGCAAAACGAACTCAATTAACCTCTTTGAATAGAGCATTTTGGTTTCGCTCTAAGTGTTTCTAAGTGGTCCTAAAAGCGTGTTTGGCGCTTCCAGACGCGGATCGAGCGTGTCGACCGATCCAAGTGTTCGACGCGGGTCTGCGCCAGCGCGAAAAACCGACGATTGCAAAACGAAGTGTCGATCGTGTTTGGAATCCAGGATGGTCTCTATTCGGCGTGCGCAAAATTGACGAGCGGCATGAAGCCGAATAACTATTCTCGCAACGACGGCCGGCGCGCTCGTCCTGGAAAACCTGGGCGCCTACTTGGAATGCAAGGCTCTGGAAATCCACGAAACGCCCGGCGACCACGCCATCGTGGTCTTCGAAGTCCTGAACGCCGTATT
>CAWIPZ010000029.1:0-164811 GCA_963837915.1 uncultured Acidobacteriaceae bacterium | reverse complement strand
GTGTTGGCGCGAGCGGCAGACTCAGTTTGCGTGAAGGATTGGGGAGCCCAGGTTAGCGCCGAAAAGCACGGCGCGAACCCTTCGACAAGCTCAGGGCAGGCTCTGGGGCACCGGCCAGGCCACCCGCCGCCGAATTCGTTCATGTTTGTGAGATACCAGTGGCGCGAACTTTTTTGTCTCGTCTGGTTCGTATATCGAATTTCGGTACATGCTGTGAGTACATGGATAGGAGTTGCTGTGCAATCGCCGCCGTGGTTTCTTGTTTCAAATCGTGATCGGCGGTGCCAAGTGATTCGAGAATCTGCATACTCATCCCAACCGCATTAATCCGTTCCAGAATTGTTACATAGTCTTTGGCTTGATTCATGGTTGCCTTGTGCAAAACCAAAAAGGTCCCTCCGATAAAGGTGACCACAACGCCCGACAGACTACTCAGGACAGAAGCCTGAAATAGATTTGGATGCCGAAACGCCTCTATCGAACCAGCGATTATCAGAGAGAAGCCGATGATCATTACAACCACTGTGAGTATGTAGACCGATTTCACTTGTGCTAGATTGGCTTTCAAGTAGCTTTCGAGCTTCACTTGGGCGAGTTCCCACGCTGCTTGAGGTTCCTTCGGATTTTCGGCGACCTTTCTTTCGGCAGCCTCAATCTTTCGCCTGGTTCGGGCGACCTCCTCGGTTCGTTGAAAGGATTGCATTGCACTTGCCGCAACTGCGCCCAAGAGCACACAAAGCTGAGAAACCTTTAAAACCCAATCAGGGCCGTGAAAAGCGAACCTAAAAGCAAATAATACGAAGCCCGCTGTGACCAGCGCACTGGCGGCTATTGCCAAGGCACGAATCGTGCCGCTCCCATATCGCACTGCGTGTACGATTCGATCAAACTGAGTTCTTGGTGGAGACATTTGCTCACCCCGGACCTAGGTACAAAGCGTGGTCGTCAATATAGCCCAGTTTTAGACTGCGGAAAAGCGCGGCGCGAACGCACCGACAGGCTCAGGACAGGCTCTAGGGAGCCGGGCTGTCAGGCACCGTGTGTCAGCGCGTAGCGGCGTTCTCGCTGGAGAAAGGCTTTCTCGCCACCTTCAAGGATGCCGCAAACCTTTTTTCTTATGTCGGGATTCTCCAGCGATCCAGTCTGGTATGAAAAATTAGGAAACGATCCGTGCAGTCTGTCAGCTGTCGCTATAATGACTTGTTCAGCATCCGTGTTGACGACTAGATTCGGGTTGTGCGTAATAACAATCATTTGTCGTCGCTGCTTGGCAGTCCGGAAATAACGGGAAAGGAGCGAGTAGACGGACTCGCTGTCAAGATTCTCTTCTGGTTGGTCGACGATGAGGGGGCGGCTATCATCAATATCCATCGCTAAATACAGGATCAATAAAACGATGCCCTTCGTCCCGGGTGAGAGCTTTTCAAGTTCCGTGCCGTCATACCGAAGCCCGTAGTTAAGCTGTATCTGAGAATCATCGAATACCCATTCAAGTAACTTCCCGTGCGATACGCTTGTTCGCAGACAGGACTCGGCCTTCTTGTCTTTGATCTCTTGAAGAAAAGCATCCATGCCGAGTCTCACTTTCTCGGGATCTCCCGAGGTCCAGGCCGGGAGAAGCAGCTTTTCTACTGTTTCGCGTAGCTGTAGGGGACCACCAAATGGATTAGCTTTTCGTGCGTCGAACAGCGAGTTTCCGCGGTCCAACCGTCGAGGTCGACGTCCCATTTGATATAAAAGTCCAGCTGCTGTTCTTCTTTGTCTCCTTTCGAGAGCTTCCCCTGAACTGGTTTATAAAGATCTGCCAGAATCTCCTGCTCCTTCCGCCATGACTTGAAGAACGCTTCGTAAGCCCCCAATCTCTCCGTTCTCAATGCGTTCAGCCGCGTCGTCGTTGGCCCTTCTAGTTGCAGGACTTCAGCCTGCAACCGCTGGATCTCCTGAAGAATCGCAGCGATACGTTTTTGTAGCTGCTGCGTTTGCGTCCTCCTAGCCTGATCGAGGGCGACAGCATTCTCTGTCTTCTCGATCTCCTCGGTAATCCCGGCAATAGTCGGTTCGGTGAATCCAGGAACCTTGCCCTCCTTTCTTTCGATCGACGCCTGTGTTTCGGACTTTTTTTCAACGATAGCGTCTTCACCCTTCACAGTAAGTTCGACGTCGACAACGCCTGCCACTATTCCTACGTTTTGAACTGAGGTCAAGAAGTCGCTGCGAAACTCGGCGAAATCTGCCCTGAACCTAGCCAGTTTGTTTTCTAATTGCTCAATGTGCAGCAGATTTTGTTTGTGGGTTCCAACGACAGCCTGCAACGTCATCAAATGCTGCCTTAGATCGGCGGCCTTCACTTGTGCCTGCGCTTCAGATTCAGTTCGGGCTTCTGGCAATTGCTTCTCTAGACCCTTCTGTTCCTTGTCGAGCTCCTCGATCCTCTTCTTCTTTTCAGGAATTGTCTTTATCGCCAGGCGAAGTTGCTCGTCCTCGCCGATTAAGCTCTTTATTTTCGCCGCGATCGAAATCCGATCTCGAGACGCGTCGCGGGTCCTCAACTCACGAAGCTCTGCAAAACTCGAAGCGTTTAAGGTATCAGTCGGGTCGAGGTGCCCAAAAATGACTCCTTCTATCTCCTTTGTTAGGTGGGCACCGCGGTAATCGTCGGAGCAAAGTCTCTCGACAAAACTTTGTGAAAGATAACGACACAGTTGCAGGCTTTTTTGGCTTGTCCCTATCTCAGCTTTATTCGACTTCCCGTCGACCCAAGATAGCTGGATCTGTAACCCGCTGACGTAATCTTTCGCCCGGTGTAGAAAGTTTGTCTTGTCATCCACCGGGTATGCATCCCCTGCGTATGCGATCAGGTCAGCAAGCGCCGATTTCCCAGAGCCTTTCGGCCCAATTATGGCGACCAATCCTGGGTTTAAATCAATCGGCAGGCTCTGAAAGGCGGGAAACAACCCGCCTGTGAGCTGTATCTTCGAGATGACTCGTGAGCTGTCGTAGTACTTCGGGCACTGTTGGCCTATGTAGACTCGTTCCTCAGGTTCGTAGAGCGTTTGACGCAAACCCTCAAATGTCGGATCGGACTTGATCCAGCAATATCTTTGCTCGTCCGGCCTGAATAGGCTGGCTAAGCTGTGCGCATCTGAACCATGAATGCAGGGCTTTGGGGCGCCGAGCTTTTTCGCCTTCTCGACGGTGCCAGCATTTTTCGTTGCTAGCCAGAAGTCTCGGTTATTTGGATTGCCCGAGAATATGATGTCAGCCCATCTCCACAACTCTTCCCGTACAGCTGCCCAACCATCATCCTTCAGTCCTGAAGGACCATCATCCCCCCCAGAAACCGCAATTAGAGAGTTATCGGACAGCCATTTCTCCTTGATTCTCCAGTCCCGGAACACGGACAGATCGATTTTGAACTGGTTCACGCCTTCCGAATACTTCTCCTTTTCGCTAACGAGAGAAGAATCGTATTTTCCGCCTAAGCTTCGCAGTTCATCAGGCACGCACGAGAAATGCTGACCTTGGTAGGTTATTGCCAGCCTGGATAGCGCCGACTTGGTTCTTTCGATATGATCCGGCTGCGACGGATCGACGAGCAGGTGTAGGTTTATTGCATGGCCTTTCTTCGTGGGTGGCGCGATACGGAACTCAATATTGGGAATTAGCAGTTCAATGTTACCGAGTCCCCCTGACTCCTTGATGGCCAGCAGCTTTTCGTAATTTGTGATGGATAGGTAATCGGTTGCGCCGACCACGACAACCTCTTTTTCCGCTCGCAAAGCTTCGACAAAGGAGTCCCACCCGTCATACTGGTCTTCTCGAGCAGTATCCGGAGTGTGAACGTGCAAGTCCCAACGGCGCCAGATCGAACCGGCCGAGTATCGTGAAACTGGCGACTGAGTGGTAGTTCCCATCGGCATTAGTTCGGCTCATCCGTGACGTAGACGTGCAGATTGACTTCTGAAGATAAGGCGGTAGGGCTGCGTGTAGCTAGATGGTCTCGAGCGAGAGGTGCGATCGAGAACGGCGTATAAAGGACTGCCGGCCAGAACAGTCTCATCCTCGTGCTCCTAAGTCAGATCTGCAAGGAACGATTTTACGCCGTGGGAGAGGCTCTCTGTTAGAACTTTCGAACGTTTGGCACGTAGGTGTGCCGTCCCCGAGGGACTCGACTCTGTAATTGACGCGCTCCCACCGTTAAAACGGTGGGCTTTCTTCTGTCGTCCCGCAGGGCGGGACTTGCGCGTTCTCGCTCAGGAGGACAAAGAACAGTTGTCAGTAAAAGCTCTCAGTCCCAGGCCTGGACGCTGGCCTGAAGGCCAGCACTACCCAAAACCTTTTCAAAAAAGGACGCCAGCGGCACGGCTGAAGCCGTGCCCTTTCAAAACCCCATATCCAACGAAAACAACTGATTGGGTGGGCGGGGCGGTTCGGCTATAGTGGCTGTGATGCCGTCGCTTGCACTTTCGGAATTAATTGGCGCGCCTGTGTATGACCCGTCGGGCACTTCGCCTGTCGGCAAAGTCCGCGAGGTGGCGCTCGTCCCGCAGGAAGACACCAACCGCATATCGGGATTCGTGGTGAAGACGCGCCAGGGCGAACGGCTGCTGGCGATCAAGTCGGTCGCGTCGGTGAATGGCGGCGTGCGCGCCGATACCATGTCGGCGGATTGGACTCCGTACGCGAGCGGCGAAGGCATGCTGCTGCTGGAACGCGACCTGCTCGACCAGCAGATCATCGACGTGCATGGCCGCAAGGTCGTGCGGGTGAATGACGTCGATATCCACGAAGAAGTGGGCCACGATCACATTGTGCTGAAGCTGAGCGCGGTGGATGTGGGCGCACGCGGCGCGATACGGCGGCTGTTGCGCGGAGTGGTGCCGTCGGCGGCGCTGCGGGCGATGATGGAGAAGATTCCGCCGCGGCTGATTCCGTGGGAGTTTGTGGACCTGATCGAGACGGACCCGGCGCGACGGGTGAAGCTGAAGATCTCGCTGGACCGGTTGGCGCAACTGCATCCGGCGGACATAGCCGACATTGTGGAGGAGCTGGCTCCGACCGAGCGCGAGGCGGTGTTCGAGACGCTGGATGAAGAAGTCGCGGCACAGACACTGGAAGAGATGGATCCGAAGATGCAGGTGTCGGTGCTGAGCTCGCTGGATTCGGACCGCGCGGCGGACATTGTGGAGGAGATGGATCCGGATGCGGCGGCGGATGTGCTGGGAGATATGGCTCCGGAGGCGTCGCAGGAAATTTTGACGGAGATGGAGCCGGAAGAGCGCGCGGAAGTCACCGAGCTGATGACCTTTGAAGAAGACACGGCCGCGGGGCGCATGACGACGGAGTACATGGCGCTGAAGGCGGGGGCGAAGGTATCGGATGCAATTGAAATGTTGCGCAACTTTGAAGGCGGCGTGGAGAGCGTGAGCACGATCTACATTATTGGGGATAGGGAGAAGCTGCTGGGGACGGTTCCGCTGGCGAAGGTGGTGCTGGCGACGCCGGAGACTCCGCTGATGCTGCTGAGCTCGCGGCATATGCATACGATTCATCCAGGGGCGGACGAGAAAGAGATTGCGCAATTGTTCGACAAATACAACCTGCTAACGCTGCCGGTGATCGACGATGAAGGCGTGCTGACGGGCGTGATCACGGCGGATGACGTGATCAATATGCTGAGGGCGAAGCTGTAAGGGCAGTTGTCAGTTGCCAGTTGTTAGTAAGACCCACACAAGCAAAAGCGGCTTGTGTGGGACACCCGCGGCCCGGTTCAAAACGTGGCGCAATTCGGCGCTGGAAGTTATTCTGGACGGGCTTCACCATCTCACCTCAAACTCCGGTGTCATGTCCGAAACTCGAAGGCTAAAAATCTGGAGAGTACGCCTGCTGATGTTCCTGGCCGTGATTGGGCCGGGGTTCATCACGGCGAACGTCGATAACGACGCGGGCGGGATTTACACCTACTCGGCGGCGGGGGCGCAGTTCGGCTACCTGCTGCTGTGGGTGATGATTCCGATGACGATTGCGCTGGTGGTAGTGCAGGAGATGTCGGCGCGCATGGGCGCGGTGACGGGCAAGGGCCTGAGCGACCTGATTCGCGAGGAGTACGGGTTCCGGATTACGTTTTTCATGATGCTGGGACTGATCATCACGAATTTTGGGAATGTGGTGGCGGAGTTCGCAGGAATTGCCAGCAGCCTGGAGCTGTTTCACATTTCGCGGTACATCAGCGTGCCGGTGTCGGGGCTGGTGGTGTGGTTCATGGTGGTGAAGGGGACGTACAAGAGCGTCGAAAAGGTGTTTCTGGCGGCGTCGTTTTTCTACTTTGCATACATCATCGCGGGGGTGCTGGCGGGGCCGAGTTGGAAAGAAGCGTTTGTGGCGACGTTCAAGCCTCCGCACGCTGCCGCATTTCGTGATTCCGGATATCTCTACATGGTGATCGGCGTGATTGGGACGACGATTGCGCCGTGGATGCAGTTTTACTTGCAGGCATCGATTGTGGAGAAGGGAATTACGGCGCGCGAGTATCGGGCGTCGCGGTGGGACGTGATTGTGGGATGCCTGTTCACGGACGTGGTGGCGTGGTTCATTGTAGTGGCGTGCGCGGCGACGCTGTATGCGCATGGCGTGCGGCAGATTCGCGATGCGGCGGATGCGGCACAGGCGCTAAGACCGCTGTCGAATGAGTTTGCGTACATTTTGTTTGCGGCAGGGCTATTCAACGCGTCGATTTTTGCGGCGTCGATCCTGCCGATCTCGACGGCGTACACGGTATGCGAAGGGTTGGGTTTTGAGTCGGGGGTGGACAAGAAGTTCGATGAAGCCAAAGTTTTCTACTGGCTGTACACGCTGCTGCTGATTGCAGGCGGAGCGGTGATTCTGATGCCGAACATTCCGCTGGTGAAGATCACCATACTTTCGCAAGTCGTGAACGGCATCGTGCTCCCGTTTGTGCTGATTTTTATGTTGCTGCTGGTGAACAAGAGCGAGCTGATGGGGAAACATGTGAACGGGACGTGGTTCAACTTCATCGCGTGGGCGACGACGATCATCATGATCGGGCTGACGATTGCGTGGTTTGTGACGGGCGGGGGAAGCTAGAGGAGTTGGCCGACGGCGAGCTGGCGGACCAGTTCTTTGTCGGCGTCGAGGAAGTCGAGCGCCGGCAGGTCGCGGCGGTTGACCCAGCGCATGTCGCGAAAGATGCGATTCTGCAGTTCCTTCTCGTAGCGATCCACAACGTAAAAATGCAGGTTGACCGAGTTGCCGTTGAGGTACGTGTGCAGGACCCGTGTGATTTCGCGGCCGATGTCGGCGACGATGCCGAGCTCTTCGTCTAATTCGCGGCGCAGGGCCTGGGGAGGAGTTTCGCCGGGCTCGATTTTGCCGCCTGGGAACTCCCACTTGAGAGGCAGCGCCTGGTGTTCGGTGCGCTGACAACAGAGAATCTCATCGCCACGCAGAATGAGAGCGGCCACTACTTGCTTGGTCAAAATGAGCGTCCTCGTTTCGGTGTCTCGAATGCGAGGCTATCACACGGTGACGCGAAGCTCGCCGATTTGGCGGATTCCGGGCGGGCGGGAGAATTGATCGGGTCGAATCGCCCAGGCGATGGCGTGCAGGCCTCCGATGATGCTGGTAGCGGGCGTGTTGAGCAGTTCGTCATTGATGCAGTAGACGCGGCGTTCGAGCACGGCCGGAAGATTGTTCCAGTGGCGCTGCGCAATGATTTTCTCCAGAGGAACGCGGTCGCCGGCGCCGCACCAGGCGGCCAACAGGATATCGGGCTGAGCCTCGGCGATGGATTCGGCGGAGATCGTCTTTCCAGGCGCGCCGATGGAGTCACCTCCGGCGGCTTCGATTAGCTCGGTAACCCAAGGTTGCGACGAGAAGATTGGCTTGCCCCATTCTTCGCAGAAGACTCGCGGCTTAGCGGTCGAGTTTGCGCAGGTTTGGCGAATCTTGTCGATAGCTTCTTGCATGTTCGTGACAACCTGGCTGCCGCGATCGGGTACGCCCATGATTCCTGCGATGGCAGCAATGTCTGTGTAGATGTCGCTTAGGGTGCGGGGAGCGAGTCCCAGAAAGCGGACGCCAGCTTTGAGGATTTCGCCCACAGATTCCAACTGATAAGGTACGGAGGCGAGAACGAGATCGGGTTTGACGGCGAGAATCTGCTCGGCCTGCGCGGTCCAGGAATCCGACACGATGAGTCGTGAAGTGTCGGCGGCCTCGGGGCAGACGTCGGCGCAGTATTTGGTGCAGGCGACCACGCGGTCGAGCAGGCCGAGGTCGCGTAGGGTGAGAGTGGCGCTGGGTTGCAGACAGACAACGCGTTGGGGAGTGAAGGGCGAGGGCATCGAGCAAATCATAATATGAGGGTAAGCGTTGTTCGGATGAGGTTGGACAATGCGTTAACCTAGAAGTGGCCGGGCAAATCACTTGCTTGGGGGAATTTCGATGTCCCTCAGGGGCTAAAGCCCGATGTCTACGACGCCCGCAACGGCACGGCTGAAGCCGTGCCCCTTCAAAACCGGGAAAGCCAGGGCTAAAGCCCGTATCATCGCAGGACGCTAATTCGCCAGGCTGAAGCCTGGCGCTTCCACCGAAGAAGAAAGCAGATCCCTCGGTCGCCGTGGCGACCTCGTGATGACAAACATGAAGGAAGAGATTGGATGTATTCGCCGCAATTGATCGATCATTTTGAACATCCGCGTAATGCGGGGGAACTTGCCGATGCGGATGCGCGCGTGCGAGTGGAAAATCCAGCGTGCGGCGACATCCTGGAATTGGCGATTAAAGTGAATGGCGGCCGCATCCGCGAGATTCGCTTTCGCGCCAAGGGATGCGTGCCGGCGATGGCGTGCGGGTCGCTGATCACCGAACTTGTTCATGGGAAGTCGCTGGAAGAAGCGGTTGCCGTCACAAAGGAGATGGTCGTCGAAAATGTAGGCGGGTTACCTGCGGCCTCGGGACATGCGGCGCAGTTGGCGGTGGATGCAGTGAGGGCGGTGTTGAAGAAGGCGATCGCTCATGGGTAAGCGCCGCCTGCGGTTTGGAATTGGAGCGCTTGCGCTGGTGTTTCCAATAGCGGGTCTTGCACAGTACAACTGCGAACACGTGGTCAATCCTCCGAAGCTGCCCGTCATCCGGTCGAGTGGGTTGGTGAAGCCCCCATCGGCGCGGCTGAAGGTCGTGCAATTGGCGGGGATCGCCGATACCTGGAAGGACACGCGCCGCGAAATCGGTTCGGTTGCAGCGGGGACGATGGTCGAAGTGTTGGAAGATGCGATTATCGTCGATGCGCCTGACATCGTGCGGGTGACGGAGCCGATAGCGGAGTTGAACCTTAAGGAAGGCGATACCATTCTGCGCTTCGCGCGTCTAGGGGAAGGGCGAGCGGACTTTTGGGCAGAGGGTTGCTGGTACAAAGACGCGGATGGCGACTTTATCGTCGAGCCAGATGGTGGGGGTTGCGGAGGGTCGAGTTGCTCGGCACGAGTAACGAAGATGGGACGTCAGGCGTGGTGGTTTCGCATCAAGCTGCCGAGCGGAAAAACAGGCTGGACGCAGCGGCAGAATCTGGAATTGGCGGGAGGGGGGTAGGCGGGGTGATTTTCTGAGGGGGAAAGCAGATCCCTCACGGGCTGAAGCCCGTTCGGGATGACAAAATAAAAGGGACCAGTACGGCACGACTGAAGTCGTGCCCTGATACAAAGCAATACGGCTGCGTCGCGGCAACTCTTCTCGCCCGGTATCTCTTCTAAACGGTTTCCAGTTCTTCTTCCAACAACTGCTTGTTGTAGAGCTCGGTATAGTAGCCGTTGCGTTCGAGGAGCTGATCGTGGGTGCCGTACTCGACGATGTTGCCGTCGTGGAGGACGGCGATGCGGTCGGCGTTGCGCACCGTGGAGACGCGGTGCGAGATGAAAATGGTGGTGCGGCCTCGCATGATTTCACGAAGGTGGTTGAGGATGCGGTCTTCGGTCTGGGTGTCGACACTGGAGAGGGCGTCGTCGAGGATAAGTATGCGAGGGTTGCGGATCAACGCGCGGGCGATGGCAGTGCGTTGTTTTTGTCCACCGGAGAGCGTGAGGCCGCGTTCGCCTACCAGTGTGTTGTAGCCTTCCGGAAAGCTTTCGATGTCATCGGCGATGTTGGCGGCCTGTGCGACGCGGCGGACATCGGCGTCAGTCGCGTTTTGCGCGCCGAAGGCGATGTTTTCACGGATGGTGTCGCTGAAGAGGAATGTCTCCTGCGGTACGAAGCCGATGTTGCGGCGGAGAAGATCGAGAGGAAATTCGCGGATGGGGCGGCCATCGATGAGTACAGAGCCGGGCTCGGCGTCGTAGATCCGGGGAATGAGCGAGACGAGGGTGGACTTGCCCGAGCCGGTTGGTCCGACGATGGCGAGGCTGGTTCCGGCTGGAATGCGCAGGTTCACATTCGTCAAAACCGCGGTGTCGCCATGAGTGCGTCCGTTGCCGTTAGTGGCGGTTTGCAGGGTCTGTCCGTAGTGAAAACTTAAGTTGCGAAACTCGATGTCGCCCTGGACTTCGGTTGGGGCGTTTGTCGCGGGCACGTCGGCGTCAGTGATTTCTGGTTTTTCCTTCAGGATGTTTTCAATGCGAATGAGGGAAGCGGTGCCGCGCTGGAAGATGTTGATGACCCATCCGAGGGCGATGATGGGCCAGGTGAGTTGCACCATGTTGGTGTTGAAGGCGGCGAAATCGCCAACGTTGATGCGATGCTGGATGACTTCGCGTCCGCCAACGAAGAGCACGATCACGACTGCCAGGCCGAGGAGCGTTTCCAGCGTGGGCCACAACATTCCCATCAAGCGGACAAGTTTGAGGCTGCGGCCGATGTATTCGTCGTTGGCGCGCTCGAAGAGGTCGATTTCCGCTTCCTCCTGGACGTAGGCGCGGATGAGGCGGGCGCCGGAGAAGTTTTCCTGAGCGCGGGCGGAGATGTCGGAGAACATGGCCTGGATGCGCTCGAAGCGCTCGTGAATCTGGCGTCCAAAGTATTGCACCACGATGCTGAAGATAGGCAGTGGCAGAAAGGCGAAGAGCGTGAGGCGCGGACTGATGCTCATCATGAAGACTAGCGACACTGCGGTGAACACCACAGTGTTCGCGGTGTACATGATGCCGGGGCCCGCAAGCATGCGGACAGCGTTGAGGTCGTTGGTCATGCGCGCCATGATGTCGCCGGTGCGGGTGCGCTGATAAAAGCTGTACGAGAGGCGCTCGAGGTGGGCGAAGAGATCGTTGCGGAGGTCGAACTCGATTTCGCGCGAGACTCCGATGAGGATGGAGCGAGTGAGGTACTGAAAGACGCCTTTGGCAAGGGCGATGGCGAGTAAGTACAACGCGTATTTGCGAAGCGTCGGGACGGAGATGTGGGTGTTGAGGTCGCGAACGGCGTCGCGGATTACCATGGGGAACAGGATCCACACGAGGTTGTTGCAAAGAACACAGAGCGCGCCGATGTAGAAGGTGGTGCGGTATTTCCGGAGATATGGTGCGAGCGGCCGCAGGTTCTTAAACATAAAGCTAATTAGATGATTGTACGAGGCCTCGCGGACTAAAGTCCGCGAGGGATATCAAAAATAGGCGGCTTTACGGCACGGCTTCACAGGCTGCTGAAAAACTCGAAACTTGGGAAGTGCTCGAAAAAATATCGTGTTTAAATTCGATATGAGCGCTCGACGAAATTTCCGAGACATTTTGGGTCATTCGAAATCCTTGCATTTCGAGTTTTTCAGCAGCCTGTAAAGCCGTGCCCCGTCAAAACACTATGTGGGCACGCGGAGGAGCATGTAACCGCCGGCGAGGGCGAAGATGAAGTCGGGGGCCCAGGCGGCGAGGAGCGCGGGCAACTGGTTGGCGTTGCCCATGGCCTCGAAGATGCCGGCCGTCACCCAGTAGACGATGGCGATGCCGAGCGCGATGGCGACTCCGGCGAGGGCGCCGCCCTGGCGTCCGCGGGCAGCGAATGGGATGGCGAGGATGGCCATCACGAGGGTAATGAGCGGGAAAGCGATTTTCTTCTGGAGCTGGACTTTGAGGCGGACAGTGTCGAAGCCGCTTTGTTGCAGGTCCTGGATGTAGTTGCGGAGGGTCTCGTAGTCCATCTCGGAGGACTGGCGGACTTCTTTCTTGAAGTAACCGGGATCTTCGCTGAGTTCGTTGAAGGTGGCTACGTCGAAGGTGCGGTACTCGAGAATGGATGCGCCGTGCAGCGAGCGCGTCCAGCCGTTTTCAAAGACCCACTTCTTGAGGCCGGGCTCCCAGTGGGCGGCGTCGGCGTGAATGCGGCGGGTCATCTGGAAGGTGGTGGGATCGAATTCGAAGACGGAGATTCCGCCGAAGCGGTCGGTGTCGGGGTCGAAGACCTGGTAGTAGTAAATCTGATTGCTCTCGCCGAAAATCCATTTGCGTTCGGCTTGCAGATAGGTTTGCGGGGGCTTGCCCTTGATCTGGTTGCGAAGAATCTCCTGCCGTTTGTTGGTGTGCGGGATGTAGGCCTGGTCGAAGATGAAGAGCCCAGTGGCAAACAAGGCCGCGAGCACCAAGACAGGCACGGTAGCGCGATAGATGCTGATGCCGGTGGCCTTCATAGCAGTCAATTCGCTGGATTTTTCCATCAGGCCAAAAGTGATCAACACGGCCAGAAGAACCGACATGGGCGCCATAAGGTAAATCAGCGACGGGCTAAGGTTCAACAGATACTCGGCGAGAACGATGAACGAGACTTTGTTGCGAACGATGTCGGTAAGCAACTCGAAGAAGGTAAAGACGAGCGCGAGGATTAGGAAGGTCGCCAGAATCATAATGAGATACATGGCGAAATCGCGCAGGATCATGTCGTCGAGGATGAGAGGAAATTTCGCGCCGTAACGCCGCTTAGGACGGCGAGTGCCGTTGCGGAGGCGGCGGCTCTCACGAGAACCGAGCACGCGGGCCGCGAGCGCGGAGAAATTTTCGCTGACCCAGGAGGTGACGCGGTTGACGGCGCTGAAGTCGAGGGGCATGCGATCGACGCGCCACAACAAAAATAGTCCGCAGAGAAGGAAGAAGAAATTACCGCCCCAAACTCCGACCCAAGGTGCAACTTTTCCCTGGCGCGCCAGTGAGACGCCCACGAGGGAGAAGAAATAGTAAACAAAGACGAGAACGATGGTAAGGACGAATCCGGCGCTGCGTCCGCCCTTGCGGGCGGAGAGGCCGAGGGGAATTCCTACCAAGGCGAGCACGAGACAGGCGGCAGGAAGGGCGAAGCGACGGTGAAACTCGATCTGGTAATAGCGGGCCTTGAGGTAATCGTAAGAAGAAGAGGCTGGATCGATTTTTACCAGCGTGGCGCCGGCGGCTTGCTCGCGCTTGGCGTTGCGAAGCAGGCTGTGCAGACTGAGTTCGTTTACCGGAAGCAGATCGCGGGGACCGCGGTCGGATGCCGAGGGCAATTCGATGGGGATGTCGGTGCTCTCGAAGGTCGTGATGGAGTATTGGTCAGCCGACTTGGGAATCAGTTCCTGTTCGGTGCCGTCTTCGAGATGAAAACGCACTTTTTCGGTTGACTCGCTGAGCAGCGCTCCGCGCTCGGCGAGGGTGATTTTGGGTGAGGCGGGGTTGGAGATGTCGGCGAGGAAGACTCCGCGCCACAGCGATTGGCTCTTGGTGGGGATGGCGTCTTGCACGTAGACGACGTGATCCTTGAACTCTTCGTAGAAAACGCGCGGCTGGATTTCGAACGACGCTTGCGAACTCTTCAGGCGGTCCTGGAGGCTAGTGAGCGCGGTAGCCGCGCGAGGCGCGACGTAAATGCTGTTGAACATCCCCAGCAGCCATGCGGCAATGGCGAAGATGGACACCACGCGGACAAACATGCCGGCTCCCATTCCGCTGGCACGCATGGCGGTGACTTCGCTGTCGGCAGCGAGACGGCTGAGGCCGATGAGAATGCCGACAAGAGCGCCCATCGGCAGGGTAATCATAAACGTGGTGGGGAGGGTGTAGAGAAAGATTTCGCCCACGCTGGGGAGCGGAGCACTGTTGCGGACGACCAGCTCGAGCAGGCGTCCGAGGTCGCGCATGAAGATGATGAAGGTGAAAAGCAGCACGCCCAGTACGGCGTGGGAGCTGACTTCCTTCAGAATGTAGCGGGTGAGGATGCGCACAAAGTCCTAGTGTAATCCAAGTTCTGGGAGTACGTAAGTTTTGCCGATAGCCTGTAAGTGACTGATCGCGATAGCCCTTTGCGTGTAGGTACACGGTTACCGTTTGCGTGCCTGAGCTAATTTGGGGAGAAGTGAAGAAACTGGGTGTAAAAGCCGATGAATTCACTGTTAAACTTGGTCGGCGCAATAATCCAAAACGATGAGTGATAACGGCCCTAAGATTCGCCTGGTGCTGCTCTGGCACATGCACCAGCCTTTCTACAAAGACATGGTTTCAGGCGAGTATCGCCTTCCCTGGGTGCGGCTGCACGCGCTGAAGGACTATTACGGGATGGTGAAGCTGGCGGAGGAATTTCCGGGGGTCCATCAGAACTTCAATCTGGTGCCGTCGCTGATCACCCAGATTCAGGATTACGCTTCGGGCAAAGCGCACGATCCGTTCCTTGATTTGGTCTCGAAGCCGGCAAACGACCTTACCGCGGCGGAGCGGCGGTTTGCGCTGCAATACCTGTTTCAGGCTAACCCGGTCAACATGATTGGACGCTACCCGCGCTATCGTGAATTGTGGGAGCGATACCGTGCGACCGCGGACCGTCCGGAGGGCCCGGAGCCGTACTTTGTGGCGCGCGATTATGCAGATTTGCAGGTGCTGTCGCAACTAGCATGGTTCGATGAGTATTTTCTTTCGGACCCGGATGTCGCGGCACTGATCCGGAAGGGCGAAGATTTCAACCGCAACGACCAGATGGTGGTGCTGGCGAAAGAGAAGGAAATTCTCGCCAAGGTGATACCGGAATACTCGCACGCGGCGGGGCAAGGTTGGATTGAACTTTCGACGACGCCGTTCTATCACCCGATTCTTCCGCTGGTTTGCGATACCAATGCCGGGGCGGAATCGACGCCGGGGCTGCCGCTACCGACGAGGCGTTTTCGTAGGGAGGATGACGCGGCGCAACAGGTGGATCGGGCACTCGAAAAGCACCAGCAAGCGTTTGGCAGCCGCCCGGCGGGCTTGTGGCCGTCGGAGGGGAGCGTGTCGGAGGAAGTGCTGGCGCTGGCCCACCGGCAGGGGATCCAGTGGATGGCGACGGATGAAGGGGTGCTGGCCCGCAGTATTGGTTACAACTTTGCGCGCGATGGCCACGGACGGCTGCATGGAGACAGCGCGACGCAGCTATATAACATACATCGCTTCGAGATGGGTGAAACGCGGATGAACATGGTTTTCCGCGATCACACGCTGTCGGATTTGATTGGGTTCGTTTATTCGGGAATGCCGGGGCACGATGCTGCCAATCATTTGCTGCATACGATTCGGGAGTCGGCGCGGCCGGTACTGGAACGCGGACGGGACGCCGTGGTGTCGATCATTCTCGACGGCGAAAATGCGTGGGAATATTACCCGCAGTCGGGCCGCGAATTCCTGCGGCGGTTCTACGACGGATTGCAGCGCGATCCGTTGATTGAATCGGTGACGGTGAGCGAAGCGATTGCGCGCCATAGGGAGTCGGACTTCGGACGACTGGAGCGACTGGTGCCGGGTTCGTGGATCCACGCCAACTTTAATGTGTGGATCGGGGCTCCGGAGGACAACAAGTCGTGGGACCTGCTGTCGGAGGCGCGTGAGTATTACGACAGCAACGCGGACCGGGTGTCTGAAACGCAGCGCAAGCTGGCGTGGGAAGAACTCATGATCGCCGAGGGCAGCGACTGGAACTGGTGGTACGGCCCGGAGCATCATTCGGCCAACGACCGTGACTTCGACGAACTGTATCGGCGGCACTTGTCGAACGTGTACACGGCGCTGGAAGGTGTGCCGCCGGAGGAGTTGACAGTGCCGATCGCAGTTGGCGTGGTGCGTCCGGTGTACCATCCGCAGACTGCCTATGTGCGCGCCAGGGTGGATGGATTGGTGAGCGGCTACTTCGAGTGGATGGGCGCGGCGAGCTACACGTCTGACCAGCGCACGAGCGCGATGCACGGGAAACAGTTCCTGCTGGATGCAGTCTACGCCGGGCTGGACGCCGATTCAGTGTCGGGTAGGCTCGATTTCCACGAGCGATTTCCGGACGAACCGTATCAGATTGTGGTGAACCTGGAAGTGAGTGCGGATGCGAAGGACCGCAACTCAACAGTGGCGTCGTATAGGCTGACGGTCGAGGGACAGGGGCAGAACCTGCTGAAGTGGATGCTGAGCAATGGGAACGAGCGCGCGATTCTTGCCAGCTATGCGGCGAACAACGGGAACAGCGGTACCCGTGGAGTTGAAGTCGCGATCGGCGAGATTTTCGAGATGCGACTGCCTTTCGATTTGATTGGGGCGAAGCATGGGAGCCGAGTCCGGCTGCGGTTTACGCTTTGGCAGCACCAGCTACCGGCAGACTCGTTGCCGATTGAAGGTTGGATCGATTTGTTCGCGCTGGCGGAAGAAGAGATTGTGGACAACCTGTATATGTATTCGCACCAGTAGGTGCGGCTCTGGCGTCGCAGCTCAGGGGATCTTCGGAGCGGTTCCGTTCGGCCAGAAGATTGGCCAATTCTTTTGCTTCGCGACCTGCTGCAGATCGGGGTTGGGATTGATGCAGAACGGATAGGCGGCGATTTCGAGCATCGCCTGATCGTGGATCGAGTTGCCGAAAACTGCGTGCACAGGCTTGCCAATCACCTCGCGGATTGCCACCGTCTTCAGTTCGTCAGTCGGAACGCGTACCAGCCGGTCTGTGGCTCGTCCTTCTTCGGCGTAAACGCAGGCGGCAAGCACGTGGTCGCGGGCAAATCCGAAGTGCACGGCTCCGGCTTCGACTACCCAGTCGTTGGTGGAGGAGACGGCCCAGAGTTCGCAGCCTTGATCGGTCAGGCGATGAGTGAGTGCCTGCATTTCGGGAAAGATTCGGGGACGCACAACTTCGGCGAAAAATTCTTCCGCGGCGGCATAGAGTTGGTCGACCGGGATGCCGCCGTTCATCGTGACCATCTCGCCGCACATAGGCTCTTCACCGACAATGCCCAATTTGTATAGGCGATAGCGCTCGAGCATGGCGTCGGCGACTTCGCGGCTGACGATATCGCGCTCGATCTCCCAATAGAAGAAGTCGCGACCTGCGTCGCCACTCCAGAGGGTGCCGTCGCAGTCGAAGACGGCCAGGGCTGGGCGCAACGCTAGTACCGACTCGATAAATTCAGAGGCCTGGGCCTGCGATTCGGCGGAATTCAAAAAGTGGTCTCCGCTGGAATGGTTTCGGAACGCAGCAGGCGTGCAAAGTCGTCAGGGGTGTCGATGTTGGCGGCGATGCGCACGTCGGTGACGGTGACGTAGCGGACGTGCTGCTGCTGATGGTGCTGGATGTCGCGAGCGACGGCGGTGGCGGGCGCGCGCAGAAATTGCTCCATCATTTCGCGGCCGACGAGGATGGGGTGGCCGTGGACGCCTGAGCCGGCGGGAGAGAGCTCAGGGACAGCGGCCCAGATGTTGGTATCGAAATCGAGAAACGCCGCGCGCAGAGCTTGTACCGTACTGGGCAGAACCGGCGGACGGTCAACCGGCGTCACGAATGCGGCATCACGGCCGCGGTTGAGCACCTCGTGCAGGCCGACCTGGAGGGAACTGAACTGTCCGCGATCCGGATCAGGATTAGCGATGAGAAATGCGCCGTGGGCGTCGGCGACGGTTTGCAGCGCGTCGGCGTTCTGGCCGGCGACGACGAGCACCAGGTCCGATTGCTGCTGAAGCAGGTCGATCATGGCTCCCAGAAACGTGTTAACGGCAGGGACGCCCTCGGCGACGGGTGGCCAAGGGAGCAGCGCTTTGTCGCGGCCCATGCGGGTGGATGCACCCGCAGCGAGTATGACTCCGCAGATACCGGCGGTCTGGGGCATGGGTTGATGATACCGAAGCGACCGGGAGGATGTCAGTGAGGCGCTAGCGGTTGTCGGCGGTTCCTTCGACCGCGTCCTGGGCTGCTGCGTTGGCGGTTTCGCGCGGGGCGTAATCGTAGGTCTTACTGGCGACGTTGGGTAGAGCCCGACGGCGCACGGCGATCATTTCGGCAACGATGGCAATAGCGATTTCTTCGGGCGTGATGGCGCCGATCTCGAGTCCGACGGGAGCGTGAACCTGGCCGAACTTGTCGGCAGAGACGCCTTCGGTCTCCAGTTCCTTATAAATGGCGATGGTC
Organism: uncultured Acidobacteriaceae bacterium; assembly: GCA_963837915.1. Taxonomy (GTDB): domain Bacteria; phylum Acidobacteriota; class Terriglobia; order Terriglobales; family Acidobacteriaceae; genus DASRAA01. The sequence continues at coordinate 146,448 of CAWIPZ010000029.1, read as the reverse complement.
TTGCGGCGAGAGCCGATCATGCCGAGGTAGCGGGCGTTCGCGTTCAGGGCCCAGCGAAGGACGCGCATGTCGTCGCGGTGTCCGCGGGTAACGATCACAATGTAAGCCGACTCGGGGACGTTAAGCCGCTGTGTCGCACCGTCAAAATCGGCGGCGATGACTTCGCGGGCGTCGGGAAAGCGCTCGCGGTTGGCGTAGCTCTCGCGGTCGTCAACAACGATGACTTCGAAGCCGGCGATCCCGGCGATCTTATAAAGGTTGTAGGCCACGTGTCCGGCACCGAAGATGTAAAGCAGCGCGGGAGGGAGGACGGGCTCGATGAAAATTTCGAGCGTGCCTCCGCAGACCAGGCCGGTGTCGTACTTGGGATTGTTGTTGAGATTGAAGGTGAGGGTGCGCGGCTTCTCTTCTTCCATGACTTCGCGCGCGGCCTGCCAGACCTCAGCCTCGACACAGCCTCCGCCGATGGTGCCGGCGATGGAGCCGTCGTCGCGGACCAGCATTTTCGCGGTCTGGAACGACGGGATGGAGCCGCGAACGTTGGTGATGGTGGCGACGGCGCCGCGACGTCCCTGGCGGCGAAGCTCGACGATTTGCTCGTAGATGTCCATGAGCACAAGCTTCATTATTGAGTCGCGGGGGAGGGAAGTCAAAAAACATCAGACTCCGACAGAGCTGCTCCGGCGCTCCATCAAAACGACATCGCGCCAAACTCCTCGCAAACATCCAAGGCGCTGGCGCGTACCCACCGTCCGAAGCCCGCATTTTTGATGCATGCGGATGCTGGCGTGATTCTCAGGAAAGATGCCTGCTTGCAGAGTCCAGATGCTGTTTTGCTCTGAAGCTTCAACCAGCGCGGAGAGCAATCGTGTTCCCACGCCTTTGCCACGGGCGCACGCCGCCACATAAACGCTTACTTCGGCCACTCCGGAATAAACCTGACGGCTGGAGACGCGGCTGAGGGCTGACCAGCCGAGCGTGGAACCGAGATCACGCGCCACCAGCCTGGAGGTGGGGAGATGAGCGGCGTCCCATTGTTTCCAGTCGGGAGCGGAAGTCTCGAAGGTCGCGCAGCCGGTGGCGATGCCTTCTAAATAGATCGCGCGAACATCCGGCCAATGGGCTGCGATCATGGGCTCAATTGTGACTGCCGCTGCGCCGTCGGACATGTTGAAGATTATAGGGCGGACTCGGCAGCGAACGGGCGCGCAGGCTTCATGCTACATTGATCAGTTTTGTAGGAGAGCGCGATGAAAGCCGTTCGCATTCATGAATTCGGTGGGCCGGAAGTTCTGAAGTTCGAAGACATTCCTGATCCGGAATTGCGCAAAGATTACGTGCTGGTGCGCATTCGGGCGTGCGCGCTGAACCATCTTGACCTGTGGGTGCGGAAGGGTTTGCCCGGGGTGAAGCTGCCGCACATCCTGGGCAGCGATATCGCCGGCGAAGTGGCAGAGTGCGGGGAGTACATCACGGACCTGAAGGCGGGCACGCGGGTGCTACTGTCTCCAATGCTGTATTGCGGGCATTGCGAGCAGTGCTACAGCGGGCGGCAGAATTTCTGTCCGCAGTTTGCCGTGCTGGGCAATAACGCCGATGGAGGAAACTGCGAGCTAATCGGGGTGCCGCGGGCGAATGTGATTCCGATTCCTGATTCTCTGGGGTTTGTGGAGGCGGCTTCGGTGCCGCTGGTTTTTCTAACGGTGTGGCACATGCTCGTAGGCAATGCCAAATTGCGGGCAGGGCAGACAGTGCTCGTCATTGGAGCGAGTTCGGGCGTGGGGTCGGCGGCCATCCAAGTGTGCAAGATGCTGGGTGCGACTGTGATCACAACGGCAGGCAGCGAGGCCAAGTTGGCGAAGGCGCGTGAGTTGGGCGCGGATCACGCCATCGACCATTACAAGCAGAAGATTTCGGAGGAAGTGAAGCGGATTACAAGCCGTCGTGGAGTGGACATCGCGTTCGAACACGTCGGCATTGCGACGTGGGTGGAGAGCATTAAATCGCTGAAGTACGGCGGGACGCTCGTGACCTGCGGAGCGACAACAGGGTATGACGCGTCGCTCGATTTGCGGGTGCTGTTTGCGCGGCAGTTGTCGTTTCATGGGTCGTACATGGGTGGGATGGGAGAACTCGATGAAGTGCTGAAGCATGTGTTCGCCGGGAAACTCAAGGCCGTTGTGGATCGGACATTTCCGTTGAGCGAGACGAGAGCGGCACATGAGTATTTAGCGAGCAGTGAGCAGTTTGGGAAAGTGGTGGTGACTCCGTAGGGAAGAGATAGTTCACCACGGAGGCACAGAGGACACGGAGGAAAATTAGTCATCAACTCCGTGCGGTCGATGTTTTCGCAACGATTTTGTTCGACTCGTGGCGACAAGAATGGAAATGAATCGAGAGTTCAGGCTGCGGTTGGCGACGGCTAAAGACTTGCCGGTGCTTCAGAAGTTAGTCGCCGACTCGGTTTGGGTTCTGCAAGCCAGGGAGTACAACGACGCGCAGCGCGAGGCGGCGATCCGGCTGGTGTATGGAGTCGATACGCAACTGATTCGCGACGGCACGTATTTCGCCGCGGAGCACGAGGGAGAGATTGTGGCTTGCGGCGGATGGAGCCGGCGCAGAACGCTGTTTGGCGGAGACCAACATAGTCCCAGCCGAGAGCCTGAGTTGCTCGATCCGGCCCGTGAGCCGGCGAAGATTCGTGCGTTCTTCGTGCAGCCCGGATGGGAGCGAAAGGGCATCGGCAGTGCGTTGGTTCGGGCGTGCGAACAGGCAGCGCTGGATGAGGGGTTTCATGAGATTGAAATGGCTTCGACGCTGACGGGAGTAGCGTTGTATTCGGCGCACGGATATAAAGAGGTCGAGCGGATCGATGTTCCCATGGAGAATGGTTTGACGCTGCCGGTGATTCGGATGGCGAAGAGATTTACAAAGTCGTAGCGGAACGGGGAAGGGCCAACCCCGTGGCGCATCTTTCGCGAGGCACGAGGCGACAAATCAAGCAGGTATAATGAAGCAATGAATTCCGGCACTCGCATTCCTAAATTCGAGAACCCAGAGACAGGAACCGAGCGGTTCGACAATCTGAGCGGCTCGGAAGAACTGCGCGCAAAGACGCTGCAGGCGACATTTGGTGGGCAGCAACACGAAGGCGTCATTCTGGCGTCGCTCGACAGCGTGGTCAACTGGGTGCGTAAGAATTCCATTTGGCCGATGACGTTTGGGCTCGCGTGCTGCGCGATCGAGATGATGTCGATGGGCGCGTCACGGTTCGACGTGGCACGGTTTGGTGCAGAAGTGTTTCGTCCTTCGCCGAGGCAGTCGGACCTGATGATCATTGCCGGACGCGTGTCGCAGAAGATGGCCCCGGTGATTCGCGAGTTGTATCAGCAGATGCCTGAGCCCAAGTGGGTAATCTCGATGGGCGCTTGCGCAACTTCAGGGGGCGTGTTCAACAACTACGCACTCGTGCAAGGCGTGAACCAATGGATTCCGGTGGATGTGTATGTGCCCGGATGTCCGCCGCGACCCGAGCAGTTGATTTACGCGATCATGCTGCTGCAGGATAAGATCAAGAACGACAAGGGTTCGTTCAAGCGAGCGCTGAATTTAGGGTGAGATCGAGTTCTCTTTTCTCCGCGCCCGCTTCGGCGGGCGTTTTTTATTGCTCGTGATGGCAAATCTGTAAATTGACCCGGTGAATCCCCGCCTTGCCCCGGCCATCCAATTGCTGAACTCAACCGCTTGCGGTCGAGCTATCGCAATTGCGAGGATTCGGACACAATGGACGAGAGCCTTTCCCGATGAAAATTGGAATCACGTGTTATCCCACTTACGGTGGCAGCGGCATCGTGGCGACAGAGCTGGGTCTTGAGCTGGCGCACCGCGGCCACGAGGTGCACTTCATTTCGTATTCGCAACCGATTCGCCTCACAGGCACCGAGCCCAACATTCACTATCACGAAGTGGAAGTGTCGCGGTATCCATTGTTCGAATACCCACCCTACGATCTTGCGCTGGCCACCCGCATGGCGGAAGTCGCGGAAATTTACGACCTCGACCTGCTGCATGTGCACTACGCGATTCCGCACTCGGTGAGCGCGATGCTGGCGCGGCAAATGCTCGCCTGCGACCACAATCGCAAGCGCCGGAAGTTGCCGTATGTGACGACACTGCACGGAACGGATATTACGCTGGTGGGAGCCGATCCGTCTTACCTGCCGATTACGCGGTTTTCGATCGACCAGAGCGACGGGGTGACTTCGATTTCGCAGTACCTGGCGCAGCGGACACTGGAAGTGTTTCAGGTGACGACGCCCATTAAGGTAATTCCAAATTTCGTGAACTGCGATATGTATCACCGCACGCCCGAGATCATGGCGCATCGTTCGAATTGGGCCAAGCCGGAAGAGAAAATCCTGGTGCACTTGTCGAATTTTCGTCCGGTGAAGCGCATTCCCGACGTGATTGAAATCTTTGATCGGGTGCAGAAGCAGGTGCCAGCGCGGCTGATCATGATTGGCGATGGGCCGGAGCGGTCACGCGCCGAGTGGCTGGCAGTGGAGAAGGGAATCCACAACAAGGTCGATTTTTTGGGCAAGCAGGACCAGATTTACGAAAAGCTTCCATGGGCCGACGTGATGCTGATGCCCAGCCAGCTTGAATCGTTCGGACTTGCGGCGCTGGAAGCGATGGCGTGCCAGGTGGTTCCGATTGCGACCAACGCGGGCGGAGTGCCGGAGGTTATCCAGCATGGGAAGACAGGGTTCCTGGCTGAAGTTGGAGACGTCGAAAGCATGGCCAAGTTCGCGATAGAAGTGCTGTCGGACCAGGAGCGACTGGAAGACATGGGGGTGTCGGCACGCGCGAGTGCACAGGCGCGATTCTGTGCCAGCAAGATTATCCCGATGTACGAGAACTATTACCGCGAAGTGCTGGATCGGGCTTCGTAGAGAGCTCCGGCGACGGAGCCGCCCATGTCCTCAGCGAGTAGCACAGGCAACACCAGGCGTACCAGCGTGCCGCGGCCTGGCTGGCTCTCGAAAGTGATTTCAGCGGCGTCTCCATAAACTACCTGCAGGCGTTCCGACACGTTGACCATGCCAATGCCAGTGCCGGAGGAGGTGCTAGTGCCGGATGTCGGCATGCCCACTCCGTCGTCTTCCACTTCGATCACGATACGGCCGTCGGTTGAACGGCTGCGGATGAAGATGCTGCCACCCTCGAGCTTGTCGGCGAGACCGTGCTTGATGGCGTTCTCGACCAAGGGCTGCAGGATCATGCTGGGAACCATGTGTTCGAGTGACGCGGGTTCGAGTTCCTTGACCACCTTCAATTTTTCGCGTCCGAAGCGGACGACCTCGATGTCGAGATAGTCGTCGAGGAATTCCATCTCATCGCGCAGCAGCACGAAGGAGTCGCCGCCCTTGCGTAAGAGCCTGCGCAAAATATTGCTGAGCTTGACGATCATTTCGCGCGCCGAGTCGGGGTCGCGGCGCACCAGCGATGATACGGAATTAAGAGTGTTGAACAGGAAGTGGGGGTTGATCTGGCTTTGCAGGGCTTCCATGCGCGCCTGCAAGAGCAAGCGCTCCTGCTGCTCGAGCTTCATCTCGATGCGCACGTTGTTGAGCACTTTGAGCGCGATGGCGACGGCCATGACAGTGCCGGCGTAGATGGCGAGCTCGACCAGCCAGTTGTCGCTGTCGAGGGCGAAGATGCGTCGCGGAAATGCTCGATGCAACTGGATCCGAACGAACTCGAGGGCGAGGATCAGCAGTAAAAATGACGTTTGCCAATCGATGAGCGACTTGCGGATACTGCGGCGAATCCAGTGATAGATGCTGAGGTCGAAGAGCGGCGAAAACGACCAGACATCTTCGCGCTCGGAGGCGACATGACGCAGCAGACCGGCGAGAAATCCGGCGAGGATGTTCATAGGGAGCGCAAGCCACTCGCCGATGAAGAGGGCGGGGATGGAGACGAGGATGCCACCCATAGTTCCGGCGAGGCGGCCGCCGATCACGCCCATGAGGATCGCGCCTTCGAATGAGATATCGGCGGCGTAGAAGTTTCGCACAAAATGGCGGACCACCACGCCAAGCGCGATGGGGATTCCGATGATGAGGACAACTTCGATTTTTTCGCCGAGAGTGCGCTCTTCGCGAAAGAGCAGGACGCGGAAGCGGCGGGCGCGCACTAGTACGCTGCTGATGGCCGCAGCGACGCCGAGGCGGATCAGAACGGTAACGAGAATGAGCTTGGAATCCAAAAAATCGACCTATCGGCGCAAGCCGCAGCCCCTATCCTATCGCGCCGGCGGCTTCGGTGAGGGCATGTTCTGCGCGGCCGGCATCGGGAGCGCCACCCTGGGCCATGTCGCGCGTGCCACCGCCGCGTGTGCCAAGCTTCTGAAGCGTGTCTTTCATGAGCGCGCCCATGTCGTGGGGAAGTCCGGGGGTTTGCGCGAAAACAAGTGAGGGTTGAGCGCCGCCGCAGGCCAGTAATGCAACCGTTTTGTCGAGGCGGATGAGCTTCTGGGCCAGCATCTTGATAAAGGCAAGATCGCGGTCGGCGAAGAACTCGACAACAAGCTTGTAGTCGCTGCTTTTGGGCTGTGCAGTGGCTTTTTGCAGCAGGTTTGAGGCTTGCAGTTCGGCCACTTCTTCCAGCAGACGATGCTGAGTTTTCTGCGCAGTCTTGATTTCGTCGAGCGACTTGCGAACTTGCTGCGGAACTTCCCAGATCTGAGTGGAGAACGCGGCAGCGGCGTCGGTGAGGGTCTGAAAGTCGCGGCGGGCGGTGGTGACGGCGCGCTGGCCGCAGACGAACTCGACCCGAGTGCCCTGTTTCACCTTGTCTAACTTGCGCAGCAGGATGGCGCCGATTTGGCCGGTGCTGCGGACGTGCGTGCCTCCGCAGGCGTTCAAGTCGAAGTCGTGGATATCGATGAGACGCAGCTTTTCGCGAACAGCGGGCGGGATCTTGCGGACTCCCATGCCGCGTGCTTCGTCGGGTGTTGCGAAGTGAATCTCGACGGGACGGTCTTCAGCGATGACTTCATTCGCTAATCGCTCGGCCGCTTCAATTTGTTGCGCAGAGAGTTTGTCGGTAGCGAGATCGATGGAGCAGTAATCGTCACCCATGTGAAACGAGACGGTCGGAAAACTGTAGAGCCGCTCGAAGGCGGCGGAGAGTACGTGCTGGCCGGAGTGCTGCTGCATGTGGTCGCGGCGGCGGACGGCGTCGACTTCGCCACGAACTGGTACCCCCGCCCGCAGCCAACCGGGCGGGCACTCGATACGATGCAAGATGTTGCCGGTCTGCTCCTGCTCCTGAACGTCGATGACCCGCACGCGAGAGCCATTGGCGATCCCAAAGATCTCGCCGGTGTCGAAGTTCTGGCCACCGCTGGTGGGATAGAAAGCTGACCGATCCAAGGAAACGAGTGCTTGATCGTCCTGCTCTTCAACGGCAGTCACGGTAGCGTCGAATTCGAGAAGCGCAGAGTCGGTGTAGTACAGGCGTTCGGTCAAGCGGATGGCTCCTGGCCGTGTGTCACGAATCGGTATCGGAATAAAGCATACATCGACTGGATGGTGGCCACCTGCCTTTGCCCGAGGATGGGGTGAGTAGTATTATGATGAACGCCCCCCGAGATTATCCGCCTGTTCGTGGACGTGATTGGCGTCGCGATTGGAGCAAAGGTACGTTTTCGCGGTGCTTGATAGCCAGTCTGCCGAACGAGTGTGGAAGCAAAAGCCGAGCGTCTTCTCAATTCCCGCCCCTCCCGGCTCGGACTGTGAAGCGAAATGGAGAGACCGTACCATGAAATTTCTGAGAGAAGTCCTTGCGGCCATGTTGAGTGGAGTTGTTCTGCTGGCCACCACCTCCAATGTTGTGGCGATGCCCATGTACGAGCCGCCGTATCAGGAGGCCGACCAAGCGGCGCTTACCACATCCGACATCGAAAACATTGTGTCGCCCATTGCGCTGTATCCCGATCAATTGATCGCGCAGATTCTCGGAGCAGCGACGTATCCCGACCAGGTAACGGCGGCCAGCAACTTCGTCAATAGCAGCGGCCTCAAAGACCAAGCTCTCATGACCGCGGTCGACAAGCAGCCTTGGGACCCCAGCGTGAAGGCGCTTACCCAATTTCCCACGGTGCTGGACCAAATGGCGAAGAACCTGGCGTGGACGTCGGCATTAGGCGATGCTGCGTTCAACCAGCAGGCCGATGTGATGGCGGCGATCCAGAAATTGCGCCAGGAAGCGAAGGCGGCGGGAAACCTGAAGACCACCAAGGAAATCAAGGTGGTGCAAGAGAGTCCGCAGACCATCGTGATTCAGCAGGCCAATCCGCAGGTGGTTTATGTACCGACCTACAACCCGACCGTAGTGTATGGCACGCCTTACAATCCCCCGGGGTACAGCACGGCGGCATTGGTCACGACTGGGGTTATCGCGTTCGGCGTGGGAATGGCTATTGGCGCGTCGATGAACAATAGCTGCTGCGGCTGGGGCTATTACGGCGGAGGCTGGGGCTGCAACTGGCACGGCGGAAACGTCATGTACCAGAACAACGTGTACGTTTCGCGCAGCAACACGTTCTATGGCAATAACCGCTATCAGAACAATTCGTACTACAAGAACAACAATCGTCCGGTTCCCTACAACAACAACAACCGCTACAGCGGTGGGAACAATCGCGTCAATAACGCCCAGAACAATAAGACTGCGTGGAACAGTGGTAACCGCAACAGCGGCAATACCGTCAACAAGGGTGGTAATACGGTCAACGTCAACGGCGACGTAAACGTCGGCAACAAGAACAACAACAAGGTTGGCAACAATCGACCGGGAAACAACAACAACGGGAACAATCGCCCGGGTAACAACAATAATGCCAATAACCGCCCGGGAAACAACAATGCTGCGGCGAACCGCCCAGGCAATAACAATCCGGGCGGCAACCGTCCCGGCGCAGGCGCCAACAATAAATCCGCCGCTGACCGCGGTTTTGGCGGGAATCCGAAGGCAGCCAATACCAGCGCGACTGGCGGCTACAAACAGGGTGGCAATGCGCGCGCGGATTCGAATCGCGGCAAGCAGAGCATGGGCGGCGCCAAGCCAGCGGCGCGTCAGGCCCCGGCTGCGCGTCCTGCGGGCGGCGGAGCGCGTAAGAAGTAGGTGGCCACTGACGGTGAACTTGCCATTTGGCGTTTGAAAATTTTGTTGTTGCGATGGAGATTGCACATGTTTAGGAAGTCAGGAATTCTAAGAGTTGTGGGACTGATGATGGCGGCGATTGCGCTGCTGGTGGCTGCGTCGGCGCAGGAGCCTGGGCAGAAGACGTTCACCTCGCTGCCGGATGCTTCGAAGGCGCTTTACGATGCGGTGAAATCGGGCGATAAGCCAGCGATGGAGGCGGTGCTTGGAGCGTCATCGGCGCCAATCCTGTCGTCGGGCGACCCGGTGCAGGACCAGAAGAACGCAGATTTCTTCACCCAGCACTATGAACAGATGAACCGCTGGGGCAAAGAGACCAATGGCGACGAGACGCTGTTCATGGGCGCGGAGAACTGGCCGTTTCCGGTTCCGTTAAAGAAGAACGCTGCCGGTCAGTGGTATTACGACAGTAAAGCTGGCGTGGAAGAAGTTCTGTTCCGCCGGATCGGGAACAACGAATTGGCGGCGATCCGGGTCTGCCAGGCGCTGGCGGATGCCCAGGATGACTACTTCGATCAACTACACGATGGCGACACCGTGCACCAGTATGCGCAGAAGTTTGTGAGCGATGAAGGCAAGCAGAATGGACTGTACTGGAAGACAGCCGAGGGTGAGCCGCAGAGTCCGATTGGCCCCGTTTTTCAGTATGCAGCCGCTGAAGGCTACTCCAAGAAAGCCGATCCATTTCACGGATACTACTTCCGCATACTGACGGCGCAGGGAGCAGCGGCTCCGGGTGGCGCGAAGAGCTATATCGTGAACGGCAAAATGACAGGTGGATTTGCCTTTGTGGCGTATCCTGCGGAATACCACAATTCAGGCGCGATGACGTTTGTGGTGAACCTGAATGGCGCGGTGTACGAGAAAGATCTGGGACCGAAGACCGCGGACCTGGCGAAGGCCATGACCGCGATTAATCCTGATACCACCTGGAGAGCGGTCAGCTATGGGACCGAGGAAGAAGCGGACGAGCAGTAGAGTTCACCCAATGCAATTCATGTACGTGAAACAAGAGCCCCGCATTGCGGGGCTTTTTCATTCAGCAGCGAGTGCGGCTGGTCATATTCGCTGAACCCCGCGAGCACGCATGATAATCTAATATTTGTAGCTGCTACCCGCCTTGCGGGTAATTCCCGCAGACCCAGAAAAAATCATGATCTCAGTCAGTGCAGTCTCCATGCGCTACGGCGCAAAAGTGTTGTTCGAAGATGTGTCCACCGCGTTCACCCCCGGGAAGCGCTACGGACTTACTGGTCCTAACGGGTCCGGGAAGTCCACTTTCATGAAGCTGCTGACCGGCGAGCTTGAACCGCAGAAGGGCAGCGTGGTGCGTCCGAAGAAGTTTGGCGTGCTCAACCAGGACCAGTTCGCGTTCGACGCGTTTCGCGTGATCGACACCGTGATGATGGGCAACAAGCGCCTGTGGGCTGCTCTGCAAGAGCGCGACACGATCTATGAGAAGACCGAGTTCACCGATGAAGACGGGATGCGACTGGGCGAACTGGAAGGGATCGTGGGCGAAGAAGACGGCTACTCGGCCGAGGCCGACGCTGCAATTTTGCTGCAAGGGTTGGACATTCCGGACGAGCTGCACGAGCGCCAGATGAGCGAGTTGCAGGGCGGACAGAAGGTTAGAGTGCTGCTGGCGCAGGCGTTGTTCGGGCATCCGCAGGCGCTGCTGCTGGACGAGCCGACGAACCACCTTGATCTCGACTCGATCCACTGGTTGCAGAGCTTCTTGAACGACTACGACGGTGTGCTGCTGGTGATTTCGCACGACCGGCACTTCCTGAACAGCGTTTGCACGCACATTGCCGACATCGATTACGAGACGATCATCACCTACACCGGAACATACGACGAGATGGTGCTGGCTAAGACCCAGATCCGTTCGCAGATCGAGAGCCAGAACGCGCAGCGGGAGAAGAAGATTGCGCAGTTGAACGAGTTTATTGCACGGTTCTCTGCGGGCACGCGTTCCAGCCAGGTGCAGTCGCGGCGGAAGGAAGTAGAACGATTAGCGGTGGGTGACCTGGCACGGTCGAATATCCAGCGTCCGTTTCTGAAGTTCGAGCAGAAGCGGCCTTCGGGCAAGCATGTGCTCGAACTGCATGGCGTAACCAAGTCTTATGGCGACAATGATGTACTTGGCGGATTCACTGCCAATGTGAATCGCGGCGAGAAAATTGCGCTCATGGGACGCAACGGCGCGGGAAAAACGACGCTGCTGAATGCGATCCTGGCAAACTCGCCCACAACCCCGGAAGCCGAACTTCGCAAGACCAGCGGCTGTGACGGCCCGCTGATCGACGACGGGAAGGTCATCTGGGGCCATGAAGCGTCGGTGGGATACTTCGCCCAGGACCATCGCTCGTTGATTCAGCCGGGCATGACGGTTTCCGACTGGCTGCACCAGTGGGAGCCGGGCGCGGCGTATGAAGAAATCCGCGGGCTGCTTGGCCAGATGCTCTTCCAGAAGGAAGACGGCAACAAGCGGACCGACGTTCTTTCGGGCGGCGAGGCGGCGAGACTGTTGTTCTGCAAATTGATGCTGCAGAAGCCGAACGTTCTAGTCTTCGATGAGCCGACCAACCACTTGGATTTGGAGTCGATCAACGCGCTCAATATCGCGTTGCAGCGTTTTCAGGGAACGGTGCTGCTGGTTTCTCACGATCACGATCTGATCGACGAAGTGGCAACACGCATCTGGCACTTCGAGAATGATCACACCATCACGGACTTCAAGGGAGTGTACGAGGAGTACCAGGCAGCGCTGGCGGCGTAGCGTCTCTGACGATGGAGTTGAAAAGCAGATCCCTCGTTACTCGTGATGACAAATCATTAAGACAAAGGCCTCGCGGCAATGCGAGGCCTTTTGACGATGCGGCTAGACGAAACTTAATCGCCTGCGGCCATTTCCGGCTCGGGATAGAAACGGGGCGACGGCGGGACTTCGAGGTCGGGCATCGGGCGTCCTGCGAACAACAATCGACAAGGTTTGGCGAGCCAGCTTGCGATTTTCGTCGAGCGGGCCATGCGTGCGCTGTCGGTAGTGATTCCGGTGTCGGCGTACATCTGACGATAAATCTTGGAAATCAGAAGGAACGCGGCGCGGGCTTTGAGCGACTTGAGGAAACTGGACCGGCGCCAGATGGAGTCGAAGCTATAGAACTTGTCCCAGACGGCTTGCGTGCGCTGTCGCACTTCATCGGCTGACATGGTGGGATGCAAGCCGAAATATTTGGGGCGCGATTCTTGCGGGATCAACCAGCGGCGAGTGAGCGGGATGCCGTTTACCTGCGCGGTGGTGACGTCCACGGTTTTTTCCCACTTGGCGAAATCGACGGTGCCGGGGAACGGCGTGAGAATCACGAATTGTGCGAAGGTAAGGTCGGCAGCGTCAGCCAACGCAGCCGTTGCGTCGAAGGTCGCGGGCTTATCGCTCGGGAGACCAAAGATGAACGAGCCTAGAACGTGAATGCCGTGGGCGCGGAAGTTCTTCAGCCGATCGATTAGCGCCTGGCCGGAGAGATTGAAATCCTTGTACACATCTTTCAGGCCGTCGGGGGTAACGGCTTCGACGCCGACCAGCGCTCCCAGGATGTGGGCTGCCTTCATGGCATCGAGGAACTCGTCGTCCTCGGCAGCTTCCATGGTGATCTGGGTGTAGAAGACGGTGTCTTTGGGAAGCTGTGCCAAACGGGACATCAGTTCGAAACGTTCGGCGCGAATGGCCTGCAGTTGGCCCAGGTGCGCGTGGTTCTTCTGACGTCCGGCCAGCTCGAGGTCGGTCAGTGTGACCGGATAAAAATTGTCGTCGGCGAGGGCGATGAAGCGGAAGCCCTGGCGTCTCAACTGGACGATCTCTTCGACGACGGCGTCAGCCGGTCTTTGCCGCGGCTTCTGGCCATCGGTGCGCCAGACCGAGCAGAAAGAGCAATGCTTGGGACAGCCGCGGACCGTCTGCACTGAAGCCCACATATAACTCTTGCGGGGGATCAAGTCCCAACGCGCGGCGGAGAACTGGTCGGCATCGATGCGGCCGCCTTCGTAGATCGTCTTCGGCGAGCCGCTCACGCAATCGAATAGCACCTTGGTCCAGACCACGTCGCCATCGCCTTTTACTACCGCATGGGCGCCACCGAGCTCAAGCGACTCTTCGGGATAAAGGGTGGCGTGAATGCCGCCGTAGACGACATAAGCGCCGCGAGCGCGCGCATCGCGGCCTACTTCGTAGCCGCGAAGGGCATTGCCGGTATGAATGCCAATGCCAACGACGTCGCCTTGCTGAATCGTCTCGGGATCGAGCAGGGCGAGGGTTTCATCGACCAGAATGGGATCGCCGTAAGTTCTTGGGGTGGCACCAGCGAGCACATACAGCCAGCGGGGAGTGATAACAGCGGTGCCGAAAGACACGTGGCTGGGATTGATGAGATGAACCTTCACGCGCGGTGTAGCTCCCTTCGAGGGTGCCAGGGCGGGTCAGCCAGTTGCGCGCTGAGGTCGCAGAGGACGCTCTAGAAAAAAGACCGAGTCGAGCCAGACGCTACGCTAGGAGAAATGAACAAACGCCCCATGCGTCGCAATGCAGAGTGCGACTCTCTTGAGTGCAAGTGTCTCATGCCAGACATAGCGGCGTCTGTTGAATAATGACTAAGTTCCAAGGGCAGTAACAAGTTTCGTATGTGGCCAGATTTTCCTTTCGGTAAAGCAGTACCCCCTAACCCCTTCCTGAAAACAAAGGATTTATTGCAGGATCAGGCGTAAGTTTTGGCAAACAAAGGAGCTTACAGCCAAAGTAGCACAAACAAAGGGGTTACCGCATATCGGCGCGAGTGAAAGTCGTGCCCGGACGCAAAACGGGGGAACAATGAAAATGCTTCGCAACCCGTGAACCGGTGCTCCACCAGACGCTAACCCGGCGGTTTTCGCAGACTGTCCCGAATTTTCAAAGAGTCGACGTCCGCAGCCTGGGTGCGGGCAGGGCAAAGAGACACCAATCCCTTTGCCTCACGATGGTTGTTTTACCGAACTGGAGCCGGGAGCGGATAGGACACAGGACACAAGGGCGCGTGACAACGCCAGTGGTCAGAAGAAGACCACAGAAAATCCCCACCCGCCAACGGAAGGCGGGATCGGGCACCCTCGTACGAGATTCTGCCTGACGCGCGGCTGGGCCACACCCCGGAAGATGAAATGCATCTTCAGCATCGCTTAGCGTGTCAATGTTGCGAAATGTTGCAAACAGCTTGCAACTAAATCATCTTAGCGCACTCATCTACTAGTTGACTCGTAGCTAAGAACAATCCACGCTAAATGACCCAATGAGCGTGATGCAACCGAGTTGCAACTACGGTTGCAACTGCACCCTCAGCCTACTTCGAAAGCGGGAATCAGATTAACGGTTGTTCCTGGGTTGCAGGAGCATACCACAGGGGGAAATTACATGGCCGGTATGATGCTGCCGCCTTTGGCAGCTAGAGGGTTGCGCGCTACTCGTCTCGCCGCTTTTGCGATTACTTTGGCGCTTGCGCTAACGGGTCTGCCTCTATGGGCAGGCGATGGGGGAACCCTGCTGGGAACCGTTACCGATCCTCACAATGCAGTGGTTGCAGGGGCGAAAGTCACCGCGACGGCACCCACGACCGGAGTGAAGCGGAGCGTGACAACTGATGGTCAGGGCTTCTTTTCGTTCCAAAACCTCGCCGTCGGAACCTATGACGTTATGGTCGAGGCTCCTGGGTTTAAACCTCTCCGGCGGACTGGTGTGGTGATTAACGTCAACAGCAAGAGCGTAGTGGACGCGTCTTTGACCCTCGGAGGAAACACGGAGACGATAGACGTTTCCGAATCGGCCGCCCACGTGGAAACCTCGGATACCCAAATGGGAGAAGTCATCACCGAAAAGCAGATGACGGCGGTGCCGCTGAATGGGCGCAGCTTCACCGACCTGCTCGCGCTTCAATCCGGCGTGGTTCCCACCACTTCCTTGACCTCCACCTCGGTTCAGGACGTGGGTGTGAGCGCGTTTTCTCCGTCCGGCGGCTTGAATCCCGGCACCATGTCGGTCAACGGGCAGCGCGAGTCCGCGAACAGCTTCATGCTGAACGCGAGCGACATCGAAGAGAGCGTGAATGAGGGCACGGCAGTCATTCCGAACCTGGACTCGATTTCGGAGTTCCGGATTCTTACCAGTAACTTCGACGCGGAATATGGCGAGTTCAGCGGCGCCCAGATCAGTGTGGTCACCAAAGCCGGTACCAACGCTTTTCACGGCGATGTCTTCGAGTTCGTGCGCAATACGGCCCTCGATGCCCGCAACTACTTCTCTCCCACCCGCGGCGCGTTTGACCAGAACCAATTCGGGGGGACGATCGGCGGCCCGATCCAAAAAAACAAGATTTTCTTCTTCGGGGATTATCAGGGGACTCAATTGACGCAGGGAGTCGACACAGGTCAAATCCCTGTCCCTTCGCAGCAAGACCATGCCGGCAATCTGTCGGACCTGGCAAGCTCGTTTGTGACTACCGACCAAAACGGCAACCAAATCCCCACCAGCGTGAGCGGTCCCTATCTGGCCACAATACTTTCGCATGAACTTGGCTACACCGTCTACGCCGGAGAACCCTACTACACTCCAGGATGTACCAACCCGTCCGCGTGCGTTCTTCCCAACGCTGTCATCCCCCAGGCGGCCTGGTCGGCCCCCGCTACCAATCTCTTGAAATACATTCCGTTGCCCAACAATGCGAACGGAACCTTTTCAACTTCCGCGTACAACCAGACCCTGGCCGACAATAAGGGCGCTATCAGGGTGGATGCTGTTAGCAAGTGGGGAATGCTCAACGCGTACTATTTCCTGGACAACTGGTCGCAGGATAGCCCATACCCGCTGGCGCAAGGTGGCGCCAACGTTCCCGGTTTCAATGCGCTGAATTCGGGACGCGCGCAACTGCTCGCGTTGGGCGATACCAAAACTTTCGGTTCGAGCACCGTCAACCAGTTCAACTTTAGCTATTTGCGTGACACCACGGTGCTGGGTACGCCGGTGGGCGGCCTGGGTGTAAGTCTTGCGTCGCAGGGGTTCGTGACGGGAGCAGGCACGCCGGGTATTGTTCCTTTGTCGCCGAAGACGGAGGGAGTAGAAGGCATCAATTTCAATAACTTTTCGATTGGAACCAACACCAACACTCTGGATCAGGTCAACAACACATTTCAGGTCCGCGACAGCTTTTCCAGAGTCTTTGGTACCCACACTGTCAAGCTAGGAGCTGAGTGGCATTATTATCAGGTCAACACTCATGCGCTCGCGCAGTTCAACGGAAACTTCGTGTTCTTCGGCACTGAAACCGGCTCTGACTTTGCGGACTTTTTGCTGGGCGTTCCGAGCCAATACAACCAAAGCCAGCTTCAGCCTTTCTATGGAAGGAACAACTATTTTGCGATCTATGCGCAGGATAGCTGGCGGGCGCTCAGGAACCTTACGCTGAATTACGGTTTGCGCTGGGACCGGCTCGAGCCCTGGTACGAAAAATACAATCAAATCGCCACCTTTGAGCCCGGCAAGCAATCGGTAGTTTTCCCCGGCGCGCCCCTCGGTATCCTGTTTCCAACCGATCCCGGAATACCGCGGACGTTGGCTCCTCCGGGAAATAAAGATTTCGCGCCCCGCGTCGGACTTGCGTACTCGCCAGACGCCGCTGAGGGCACTCTACTCGGCAAAATCCTGGGAAAGCCAGGCGAGAGTAGCATCCGCGCCAGCTTTGGAATCTTCTACACCGCCATCGAAGCGGCAACCATTGGAGTCTCCAGCGGAAATGCGCCTTATGGAACCACCTATAGCAGTCCCGCTCCGCCGCTTTTTGCCACGCCGTTCATCACTGCCGCCACCGGCCAGAATCAGGGCCAGTATTTTCCCGTCCAACTGGCGTCTTTGAACTCCTCCGCCAGCAACCCGAACACAACGGTGAACTGGTCGCAGTTCTTGCCCATCAGTGGGATGCCCAACACTCAGACCACCAATAAGATTCCTTATGCTGAGGAATACATGCTCTCGCTGCAACGAGCCATCGGAAAGAACGGCGTGTTGACTGCGAGTTATATCGGTAATCAGGGACACCACCTTCAAGTGCTCGAGGAGGCGAATCCCGGCAACCCGGCGCTGTGCCTGCAACTTATGAATCCCGCCAACCTGGCGCCTGGACAGTCTCCTTGCGGGCCGTTCCTGGAAAGCAACGTTTACGTGACCGCGTCCGGCCAGACGATCAACGGCACCAGAGGACCGCTGGGCCCGAATTACGGAAGTGACACCTACATAGCCGGAATCGGTAATTCCAGCTACAACTCTTTGCAAGTGACATTCAAGTACTCTAGTGCGCCGTTCCAGATGCTGGCAGCCTACACCTATGGCAAATCGATCGACCAGTCTTCCGACTTGGGCGAAGCCGTCAATCCTTTCGATCCAGCCTTGAGTCGGGCGGTGTCTTCGTTCGATGTGCGCAACAACTTCGTCGTGAGCTACACCTGGCGGCTTCCGGTCGCAGACATTTTCCACGCGTCCAATCGCTGGACCAACGGCTGGCAGTTAAACGGCATTACGCGTTTCAGCAGCGGTTTCCCCGTCACGCTGGTCAACAACGGCGATAACTCGCTGATCGGGGCCGAGCCAAACGGAGTCAATAACGATGGCATCGATGAACCGGACGTCCTCCCCGGCCGCCTGCAGCTGAATTCAAATCCCAAAACCGGGCCATATTTCAATACGGCGCTGTTCACCGACAATGCACTGGGCACGCCGGGCGATGCAAGGCGGCGCTACTTCTACGGCCCAGGAATGGCGAACTTCAACATGGCGCTTCTGAAGAACACGCGGCTCGGTGAGACTACGACTCTTCAGTTCCGCATCGAGGCGTTCAACCTATTCAACCATCCGCAGTTCTTCGGACCCGAGGCGGTTGACGGCAATATCAGCAGCTCGACCTTCGGCAACATCGTGAACGCGCAACCACCACGCCTGGTTCAGCTGGGAGTAAAGTTCACGTTCTAGGCGGCAAAGGTGCTACTCGTTTGCGTACAAATCCCCATTCAAGCAAAGGAAGCTTGTGTGGGACACCCGGGGACTTATTTCGAGCCAAGTTCACCATCGTACTGTCGGATAACTGCGTAGCACTCGCAGGCGGAGTCTTCCAGTTTCTTGCGGTTCACGATCTTCACGGCACCACGGGTGTACTCGATGACCTCGTTCCTCTGCAAAACACCAGCTGCCAAGCTCACGGTAGGTCTATCTGTTCCTAGCATCGTCGCGAGAAAATCATGAGTGATGGGCAGCAGCACTAAGTCCACTCTGTCTTGAGTCATCAGCAACCACCGTGCAAGGCGCTGCTCAATATCGTGCAGCCGATTACACGCAGCCGTTTGTGCAACCTGCATACTCCGAATTCCGGCATAGCGGCTCAAAATCAATTGAAGGTTGGGAGCGGACTTCAAAGTGTTTTGCAAAGCTCCGACCTCTACCCGAAAACCATCCCCCGTGATTTGTACCACCGCTCGAAGTGTGCTCCGGCTCAGGCCGACAGCCGCCAGCGTCCCCGTACAGCCTTCATTTCCAACTATGCCGGCTTCGGCCGTTTTTCCATCTTTCATTACGACCACGAGAGAAATCAAACCTCGGTTCGGAAAGTATGCGAATTCCAGCTTTCCACCCGCCTCGTGAAGGACCAGGTGGTTGGGCAAGCCGACGTATTCGAGATGAGGACGAAGCGAGCTGTAGTCGCCATCGGAGATAGATAGAAGTATTTTGTTGCTGATCGGTTTCCCATGGGTATTCGTCCGCTCGCCGGACCGCACGACTTGGAGGGGTTTGCGCGCCACAAAGCAGGACCGAAAACCGTGCCAGATGCGGGAGTGAACCAGCCCTCGTGGTCTGCGAAAGAGAAACCCTGCTTATTCGCGCCGCGCGCAGATTATACATCCCCAAATCCAACGCTTCTGTCGGGTAACCTACGTTGGCTTTACACCGGTATCAGCCGAGCCAATTCTCCGGCCTCGATGGATTTTTGGAAGGTGTGCAATTTTATACAGTCAGGCAAAAAGCCAGTGGGCTAGTCTGTCGGACACTGAAGTGGCGCAGCCTGTGGAGATGTTCCCGGCCAGGGAACTCTCCACGGGCATTGTATTACCTTCCCACATTGGCTTTACCGCCGGTACGCACAAGCATCGCGAGCCACGAAACGTAACCCACACGTCAGCGGTACTGCTACTTCAAAGACGGCTCCCCAATCGGGCGAGCTAACGAAAATCTTCTGCGTACGTTTGATGCCCAACCGACCGTAAAAATTGGCATGTGATATTGGTGCCGTAGGGGAAAGTAATGGGTCCCGGGCTTATCGCTGGGATCATTCATGATAGCCACGGGTCCCATTCTGTTTCAGCGCTTCCGGAAGTCTAATGCCGAAGGGTGAGCGCTGCGCCTTTGAGGGCATGAAATGAGCGCCAGGGGCGTTCCAACCCGTAACCAGGGCCGTGCAGCCGAACGGGTTCGGTCGGTTGATCCGGTGCGGTCCGCAAACCCTACCGCAGGAAAAATTGCAAAGCTTTCCCGGTTTCAAACGACCAAAGCGCAACCCGGGAATGGCGATGCGGTTTTCGATGCGAAGGCTTTTCTCGCCAAAGCCGGGCTTGGCCGAAAAATCGTCAATCTGAAAAAAAATCAGACAGCCTTCGCGCAAGGCGACCCTGCCGACGCGATTTTTTACGTGCAGAAGGGCCGGGTGAGGGTCACTGTTACCTCCGCGAACGGGAAAGAAGCCACAATCACCTTGGTAGGTGCCGGGGAATTTCTGGGCGAGAATTGCATGGTTTCCGCTCATCCTCTTCAACTTGCGACCGCCACCGCGATGACCGAGTGTGCTCTGCTCAAGATCGGCAAGGCGGAAATGGTAAGCGCGCTTCACCAACAGCCAGAATTGTCGGAGATATTCGTCTCCTTTCTCCTCACACGAAACGCTCGCATCCAGGCTGACCTGGTGGATCAGCTTTTCAATTCAAGCGAAAAGCGACTGGCGAGGATTCTGTTGCTGCTTGCGCAGTTCGGCAAGGACAGCAAACCCGAGACGGTGATTCCCAAGATTAGCCAGGAGATACTGGCTGAGATGATTGGCACGACCCGATCGCGTGTGAGTTTTTTCATGAATCGCTTCAAAAAACTGGGCTTCGTCGAATACAACGGCGAGATTCGGGTTCACAACACGCTTTTAAATATCTTTCTGGAGGAATGAGGAGCTGCGATTTTTGTGCGGACCTCGTTGTGAAAGACTGCGCCCGGAGAAGCCTGAAGCTCCAATTGAAGGCAGTTGGTGGAGGCGGCGGGAGCTGAACCCGGGTTCGAAAATACTCTCAATCAAGAGACCACATACTTAGTCGCGTTCACGCGCCGGTGACCAGGCACTCTCGCCAGTGCTGAGAAGCAAAAGCAAACCGCGTTCCCTCAGGGGCTAAGGCCCAGCACATAGGGTGTGACTTACGGCACGGCTGAAGCCGTGCCCTGATACGAAGCCTTGATGGAAGACAGTTTTTCCGGAAGCCGTGCCCCTTCAAAACACAGAAAAAACCCCACTCAAGCAAAGGACGCTGAGTGGGGAGCAGACTTTGGGGCGAGGCCCCTGTATTTTTATCGAGCCCGGAGACGCGGCGCTGAAACGCCGCTCTACCAGTTTCGGTCCCACCCTTTCGCCAACAGAGGGCGAAAGGATGGGGCACCCACAGAGTGGGAGTTTAGTACATTCCACCCATGCCGCCGCCGCCGTGGCCGCCGCCCATGGGAGCTTCTTTCTTCTCCTCAGGCAACTCAGCAACCAGAGCTTCGGTGGTCAGCATCAGGGACGCGATCGAGCCTGCGTTCTGCAGGGCCGTGCGAGTCACCTTGGTCGGATCGATTACACCGGCCTTGACCAGGTCTTCGAACTTGTTGGTCTGGGCGTTGTAACCGAAGTTGTTTTCCTTCGAGTCGCGTATGCGACCCACGACGATTGCACCCTCTTCGCCGGCGTTGCCGACGATCTGGCGCAGGGGCTCTTCGAGAGCGCGGCGCACAATGTTGCCACCGATCTTCTCGTCGCCTTCCAGCTTCAGGGCCTCGATAGCATCAGCGCAGCGCATGAGCGCCACACCGCCGCCAGGGACGATGCCTTCCTCAACCGCAGCGCGGGTAGCATGCATCGCATCTTCCACGCGGGCTTTCTTTTCCTTCATTTCGGTTTCGGTGGCCGCACCGACCTTGATGATGGCAACGCCGCCCACCAGCTTCGCCAACCGCTCCTGCAACTTCTCGCGGTCGTAGTCGCTCGTGGTCTTGTCGATCTGGCCGCGAATTTCCTTCACGCGACCCGAGATGTCCTCAGCCTTGCCCTTGCCTTCGACGATGGTGGTGTTGTCCTTGTCGATGGTGACCTTCTTGGCCTGGCCGAGATCGCTCATCTGAACGTTCTCCAGCTTGATGCCGAGGTCTTCGGTGATAGCCTTGCCACCGGTCAGGATGGCGATGTCCTGCAACATAGCCTTGCGACGGTCGCCAAAGCCAGGAGCCTTGACGGCGGCCACGTTCAGCGTGCCGCGCAGCTTGTTCACGACCAGGGTCGCGAGCGCTTCGCCTTCCACGTCCTCGGCGATGATGACCAGCGGACGGCCGCTCTTGGCAATCTGCTCGAGTAGCGGGAGCAGGTCCTTCATCGAGGAGATCTTCTTCTCGTGAATCAGGATGTAGGGGTTCTCCTGGACGGATTCCATCCGCTCAGGATCGGTGACGAAGTACGGAGACAGGTAGCCGCGGTCAAACTGCATGCCCTCGACGACTTCGAGCTGGGTCTCCATCGTCTTGGACTCTTCCACGGTGATGACGCCGTCTTTGCCGACTTTCTTCATCGCCTCGGCAATAATGATGCCGATGGTCGAGTCGTTGTTGGCCGAGATGGTGCCGACCTGGGCAATCATGTCGCCCGTGACTTTCTGGGAGTACTTGTCGAGCGCGCTGCCGGTGCGGTTGCCGTCGTTGTCCACGGTGCCGCAAACAGCGGTGACGGCCTTCTCAATACCACGCTTGAGGGCCATCGGGTTGGCGCCGGCAGCCACGGTCTTGACGCCTTCGCGATAGATTGCCTGCGCCAGAACGGTGGCGGTGGTGGTGCCGTCGCCGGCGACGTCAGAAGTCTTGGAGGCGACTTCGCGCACCATCTGTGCGCCCATGTTCTCGAGCGGGTCCTGGAGCTCGATTTCCTTGGCTACGGTGACGCCGTCTTTGGTGATGAGCGGCGAGCCGAACTTCTTTTCGATTACGACGTTGCGGCCCTTAGGGCCGAGGGTGACTTTCACGGCATCCGCGAGGACGTTAACGCCGCGCAGGATCGACTGCCGTGACTCTTCCCCGTGCAGAATCTGCTTTGCCATTTCTGATTTCTCCTTGAAATACGGTTGTCAGTTGCCAGTGGACAGTTGTCAGTTTGTTCTGCAACTGCGACTGACTCGTATTGAACGAACTTACTTCGCGGCGAGCGCCGGTTTGGTGGCGCCTTCCAGAATGCCGAGGACTTCTTCTTCGCGCATGATGAGGAAGTCTTCGCCGTCGATCTTGATCTCGGTGCCGGCATACTTGCCGAACAGAACGCGGTCGCCCGCCTTCACGTCGAGGGGGAAAGTCTCGCCTTTGTCGTTGCTCTTGCCACGACCGACGGAGATGACTTCGCCTTCCTGCGGCTTGTCTTTGGCGCTATCGGGGATGATGATGCCACCCCGGGTGGTTTCAGCCTCTTCTACACGACGGATCACAATGCGGTCATGCAGGGGAGTCAGCTTAGTAGCCATTCTTGGAACTCCTTTCAAACGTTTGAGTCAGATTGGATTGCGATACACCTTCGCCAGCTTGGGCGCACGAGTTCGGCGTTGGGCACGGCGTGGTCATCAACTTTGGGTTTTACCCGATGCCGGACAAGGGAGCCAAAAAGTGAGCCAGAGGCGGCTGCTAGCACTCAAGTCCAACGAGTGCTAATGTACGACATTCGGGGGAGGATGTCAAGTCGGATGTGAGCGTAATTCACTCAGATTTCATCTAGCAGCCTATTGGCGGGTTGGGAGTTGTTTTTTCACGGCGGGAGAGTAATATGTGAACTTAAAAGCGGTGCAAGTGATGCCGCTTTTGGCTGGGCACGGGCTTTCGTGCCAGTTACCGCTACTCAGGTCTGATTTGGGATTCTTCAGTCTTGCACCGAACTGGGCGAGTGCGACTACAAAATCGGTATTGGCCGCTGTGTCGCGCGCGGTGGCGATAGCATACTTGGAAGTGCGGGTGTAAGCGCAAAGGTACCCCCAATGATTCGGCGTCGATTCTCGACTGGCGTCTATCAGCGAAGCGCACTGTGCTTCGTTCTGGTCTTGCTGCTTGCGAGCTTAGCTGCTGGCCAATCGACCGATCAAAACCAAAACCCCGCGCTAGATGGGACGTCACGCGCTGCGGTGGTGGACCAGCGATCGGACACCGCGGACATCCAAACGGAAACCAGCGTTCCGAGTAGCGACGTACCGACGGCTGCGCAAGTAACGAAGGACGGCGAGCGCGCCCCTGATCCTGCTGACGCGACGACTCCGGCGGTAAAAGCCACGACAGATCCGATGAAGCCACCGCAGCCGCCCGAAGCGCCGGCTACGCCGGAGCCGGCCAAGTACGATGTCACGCTGATTGGTCATCGCAATATCGGCAGCGGCTTGAACTTCTACTCCATCGAGCGGGAAATTGCGCTGGGCCACGATCTGGCTAAACAGGTGGAGGAAAGCACCAAACTGGTCAGCGATCCGGAGATCACGGAATACGTGAACCGCATTGGCCAGAACCTGGTGCGGAATTCCGACTCACGCGTGCCTTTTACGATCAAGGTGATCGACAGCAACGAAGTGAATGCATTCGCCCTGCCGGGCGGCTTCTTCTTCGTGGACAGTGGCCTGATTCTGGCGGCTGACAGCGAAGCCGAACTGGCGGCGGTGATGGCGCACGAGATTGCGCATGTTGCCGCGCGGCATGCCACGAAGAACATGACCAAGCAGCAAATATGGAACATGGCGTCGATCCCACTGATGTTTGTGGGAGGGCCGGCGGGATATGCCATCGCTGAGATTGCCAGCTTGGCCGTGCCATTGAGTTTCCTGAAGTTCTCGCGCGATGCGGAGCGCGAAGCCGACATGCTGGGGCTGCAATATGACTATGTGGCCGGGTATGATCCGCAGGCGTTCATTCAGTTTTTCGAGCGCCTGAAGGCGGAAGAGAAGGAAAAGCACAGCAAAATTGCCAAGATGTTTTCGACGCATCCGATGACGGCTGACCGGATCAGCGCGGCACAGGCTGAGATTCGCATGTATTTTCCGGACCGTGAGAGCTACCTGGTCGACACCAGCGAGTTCGACAACATGAAGGCGCGGCTGATGGCTTTGCAGGGCGGGCACCGGCTCGACGTCGGGATGGGGAACATGCCGGTCCTGCGAAAACACACGCAGGACACCGAACCGGACGTACCCGCTACCACGCAAAAGAGCTCCACGGCCTCGGATCCGACGGACAGCGGCCGGCCCACCCTCAAGCGCAGCCCCGCCAATCCAGACTGAATCGGCGCCGAAGAAGACTTATGCGCGGCGCGTTGCGGCTGCACAGGTATATGCCTAGAATACCCCCATGAGAAGTCGTTCGATGGCTGGCTGGGTTTGTTGCGCATTCTTGCTGACAGCCCTGGCTTTAGGCAGTGACAAGCAGTCGGCTCCGGTTCAGGCGTCGAACGTGCATTTTACGGTGTTGAAAGACGACAATAACAAACCTGTGCGGAACGCCAGCATCGTCCTTCACCCGGTGGGGAAAAACGGGAAGCAGTCCAAGGGCGGATTTGAAATCAAGACGGACAACGAGGGCAAGGTCGTTTACGAAGGCCTACCATACGGATTGTTACGAGTACAGGTGCTGGCGCCGGGGTTCCAGACCTATGGGGAAGACTTTCAGATCAACAAGCCCGAAATGGACGTCGCAGTCCGATTGAAGCGGCCCACGGACCAGTTGTCGGTGTACGGGGCTGGAAAGGAATCCCCAAAGACTGCGCCCACAACGCCGCCGCCAACGACGCCTCCGGCAGAACCCAAGCCGCAATAGTCCGCCCGCGGCATTCGGGCATCCAATGGGAACGAGGATCACATGATGGAAGCAAAGGCCATCTGGACGGACAAAGACCGCTTCCTGGGCGAGGCCAGCAGCGGGCACGCGCTGGTGGTTGATACTGGCGAAACCAAGAGCGCGAGCAGTCCGGTTGAGTTAGTGCTGATTGGGTTGTGTGGCTGCACTGCCAGCGACGTGGTCGGCATCCTGCGCAAAAAGCGCGAGCCATTTACTGGACTGGAAGTCGCGGCGTACGGTGAGCGCGCCAACGACCATCCCAAGGTTTACACCCAAATCAAGCTGGTATATCGTGTGCGCGGCAACGTCTCGCACAAGGCGATGGAAGACGCGGTGCGCCTGTCGAAAGAGAAGTATTGTTCGGTGTCGGCCATGCTGGCGAAGACCGCGGCGATTGAGTTCGAGATTGAGTATGCGGAGTAGAGAAAGTCGCCGCCACGTATTGCGTTGCTTCGTGCGTGGCATCCTCGTCGCGAAAGTTGCCTCGCCCTGTCGAGTGCGCCGCGTCACAGAGAATTAGGCCGAGCGTCACTGCGCCTCGTAAAAACTGGCCAGAGAATGTGAACTGGAATCTTGCGGCCATATGTCTAAGAGCCACTCGACACCGAGGAACAAGAAAATGAGCTCACTTACTGTTTCCGCACCTGCGGAGCTGCACCTTGCCCGGCGGATGTCACGCCTCGGGACTGAGACAGCGTTCGAGGTGCTGGTCCGCGCCCGCGCCCTGGAAAAGCAGGGCAAACACATCGTTCACCTGGAAATCGGCGAGCCCGATTTTGATACGCCGAAGAACATCGTAGAAGCCGCGGTTGACGCGCTGCACATGGGCTATACCCACTACGGACCCTCGGCCGGATTGCCCGATTTGCGGGAAGCGATCGCCGAAGAGGTCACGAAGACGCGAGGCGTCAAGTTCACGCCCGAGGAAGTTGTGGTGGTGCCGGGTGGCAAGCCGATCATCTTCTTCACCATGCTGGCGCTGGTGGAAGAAGGCGACGAAGTCATCTATCCCAACCCCGGGTTCCCGATCTACGAATCGATGATCAACTTCCTCGGCGGAAAAGCGGTGCCGATTCCGCTGCGCGAAGAGCGCGACTTTCGGCTGGATGTGAACGAACTGGCAAGCCTTATTAACGACCGGACCAAGCTGATCATTCTCAATTCGCCGCAGAACCCGACTGGCGGCGTTCTGACAAAGGGCGACATTTACGACATCGCCGCGGCGATTGGCGACCGCAACATTATGGTCATGAGTGACGAAATCTACGGTCGCCTGCTGTTCGAGGGCGAGCAATTCAGCATTTCGTCGGTCGAAGGCATGAAGGAGCGGACGATCATTCTCGATGGCTTCTCAAAAACTTATGCCATGACAGGATGGCGCATGGGGTATGGTGTGATGCGCGCCGACCTGGCTGTACACATCGCGCGACTCATGACCAACTCGAACTCGTGCACCGCGACGTTCACGCAGGTTGCCGGGATTGAGGCGATTCGCGGCGACCAGAGCGAGACCGAGCGCATGCGACTGGAATTTCAGAAACGGCGCAATGTCTTCGTGAACGGCATCAACCAGATCAAGGGTTTCTCGTGCCGGCTGCCGAAGGGAGCGTTCTACACCTTCCCGAACATTACGCAGACGGGATGGACGTCGAAGAAACTGGCAGACGCGCTGCTCGACCAGGCCGGAGTGGCGGCGCTGTCGGGTACCGCGTTCGGCGCGTTCGGTGAAGGCTACCTGCGCTTCAGCGTGGCCAATTCGGTGGAGAATATCGAAATGGCGCTGGACCGCATCGACCAGTGGACGAAGAAGAACTTGTAGAACGTTTTGTTTCGATGCAAGGCCCGCTTGCGAGCGGGCCTTTTTGTTGGAGTATGATGAGCGGCGCACGTGTAGGTGCTTTCTGAGATGACAGAGCCTCGCTTCCGCATATTTGCTACCGCCGACATCGGCGACGCTGCCTTCAACCGTCTTCGTCAGCGTGGCTATGAGGTTGAAGTGTATCCAGACCCCGAGCCGCCACCCAAGAACTTGATTATCGAAAAAGTTCGGAGCGGAATTGACGGCCTGATCACCACGCTGCGCGACAAGATCGATGCCGAGATTTTCGAAGCAGGTAAGGGCACACTAAAGGTGGTAGCTCAGTATGCGGTTGGCTTTGATAATATCAACCGCGCCGACGCCAACCACTACAAGATTCCCTTCACCAATACCGCTGACGTTCTCACCGAAGCGACTGCGGAGTTCGCGTTCTTTGCGCTGGCCGCTCTGGCGCGCAAGCTATGGAGTGCGGAACATTTGGTGCGTGAGAACAAGTGGGGCTATTGGCATCCCTATCTGCCATTCCTCGGCGATGAGGTCACCGGCAAAACGATTGGCATCCTCGGCACTGGTCGAATCGGCCAGGCGGTGATCAAGAAGTGCATCGGTTTCGACATGAACATCCTCTGCTACGAGGCTTTGGGGCCGAACGCAAAGCTGATCGCCGACGTGCAGCAGCAGATGGACCTCCGGTTCAAGAGCGGAATGCAAGGCGAGCGCACTTCGATCAGGTATGTCTCCCTGGAAGAAGCGCTGAGCCAGAGCGATTTCATCAGCATTCACGTGCCGCTCCTGCGCGAAGGAGAGAGCGACACTCCCACGTATCACTTAATTAATGAGCGCACCCTGCGCACCATGAAACCCACGGCATACCTGGTTAACACCTCGCGTGGGCCAGTGGTGGACGAGAAAGCGCTGGCCAAAGCGCTCAAAGAGAAGTGGATCGCGGGAGCCGCCCTCGATGTTTACGAGACCGAGCCGCTGCCTCCAGATTCTCCGCTGCGCGATCCTGACATCGAGGACCGCTGCCGGCTCTATCCACATTTTGCCAGTGCGGGACGCATTACCCGGCTATCGATTGATCCCAACGGAGGGATGGCAGGACGTTGCGTGCAAGGTCTGATTGATGTGCTGGAAAGGAACTACGGCGGCGACATCCAGAAGATGCCGTACGTGGTGAACAAGGAGGCGTTCCGGTGACTTGTCGCGCGGATTACTTCGTCACTAGCGCCGAAACGAGGGAGTCGAAAATCTTCACGCCATCGGTCATGCCGAGCGCTGGTTCGCTGGCGCGTTCGGGATGCGGCATCATGCCGAGAACGTTGCGTCCTGCGTTGCAGATGCCGGCGATGTTCTCGATGGAGCCGTTAGGATTCGCGTCGGCGGTCACTTCGCCGCTTGGCGTAACGTAGCGGAAGATGATGCGGTCTTGGTCTTTCAGTTCGGCGAGAGTTTGGTCGTCACAAAAATAGTTACCTTCCATGTGGCCGATGGGAATCTGCAACACTTCGCCTTTGGTTAAATTCTGCGTGTACGGCGTGTTCGTGTTTTCCACGCGAATATGGACTGGCTTGCAGATGTACTTCAGTCCCGCATTGCGCATGAGCGCGCCCGGCAGGAGTCCGGATTCGCAGAGAATCTGAAATCCATTGCAGATGCCGAGGACGAGTCCTCCGCCAGCGGCGAACTTGCGAACAGATTCCATGACGGGCGAAAACTTGGCGATGGCCCCGGTGCGGAGATAGTCGCCGTAGGCAAAGCCGCCGGGAACGATGATGGCGTCGCATCCCTGGAGGTCGGGCGAATCGTGCCAGAGGAACGTTACCGGCTGCTTCGACACCTCGGAGATGGTCCAGTACGCGTCGTGATCGCAGTTCGATCCGGGAAAGATGATGACGCCAAATTTCATGGTTTTCGCGCTCCGGAAGGGGCTTCCGCCCCAGTGTAGCATGGGTCTGGCGACCTCCTGGTTGGGGCGGCATCCAAAGAGTTATGCAGTTTTCCAGGCACTTTCACATCACCGGCGGTGCGCTGCGCGACTGGATTGTTGCACAGTGCTACGACTCGATTTGCGTCGGATTGTTGTGGTGGGGTGGACTGAGTTTTCTGCATGTGCCATGGGCGCCGTTGTGGGCGGTACTCGCCGCCCTGTTCCAGTTCATACCGCACTTCGGGCCGGTGCTGACGTTCGTCGGGCCTGCATTGGCGGCGATACTCGGCGGCGGCTTGGACATGTTTCTGTGGGTCCTCGGACTGTACGGAGCGATTGTGCTGGCGGACGGGCTGATACTCCAGCCTCTCATTATGCGACGAACGGCGAAGGTGCCGATCTGGGCTTCGCTGGGGGTGCCGATACTGCTCGGCATGATGCTCGGTTTCTGGGGACTGCTGCTCGCGGCGCCACTGCTGGCGGTGATCTTTGCCTATCGTGCGATCGCGAAGAAGCGTGCCCAACAGGACGCCGTTGAGTCTGTACCCCACCAGACGCCGCCGGGGCAGGAGATTACTGGAGGAGTGTTGCTCTTGCCGGAGGAGCAAGCGAGACGCGGCGAACGGACCGACGCGTTCTGAGATGCTCGCCGGAGATTCTGGTGGCATTCCGGTCCGGGATTTCCACATCTCGCGCGACTACAATGAACACGACCAGAGAAGGCCACAAAAGTAATGTCTGAGCAATTTGTCCATCTGCATTTGCATACGGATTACTCGATGCTCGACGGAGCATGCGATACCACCAAGCTCGTCCAGCGCGTCAAGGAACTCGACATGCCGGCGGTCGCTATGACCGACCACGGCAACATTTTTGGCGCGGTCGAGTTTGCGAATGCAGCCAAAGAAGCGGGTGTGAAGCCCATCTTGGGTTGCGAGTTGTACATCTGCAAAAAGGAAGATCATCGCGCAGCTCCGGAAGGCGACACCTACAACCACCTCATCGTGCTGGCGGAAAACGACGAGGGTTATCGCAACCTGGTCAAGATTGCGTCGGAAGCGTCGCTCAACGGTTTTTATTACAAGCCGCGCATCAGCAAGAAATTCCTGGCGGAACATGCAAGGGGACTGATTGGCCTATCGGGTTGCCTCAAGGGCGAGGTGGCCGAGGAACTCACGTTCGAGCATTATGACAAAGCGCGAGAGGCGGCAGCAACGTTCGGGGACATTTTTGGTAAGGGAAGTTTCTTTCTCGAGATTCAGAACCAGGGACTGCCGGAAGAAGACCGCATCCAGAACAATCTCCTGAAGCTGGAGCAAGACCTGGGGATCCCGATGGTGGCGACCAACGACAGCCACTACCTTTGCGAAGATGACGCGCACGCGCAGGACGTGATGGTGTGCATCCAGACGGGCAAGTCGATCAACGACACGAACCGCCTGAAGTTTGCGAATAACCAGTTTTACGTCAAGAGCTATCCCGAAATGAAGAAGGCGTTTTCGGGATACGAGCAGTTTCTGCATCGCACGCTGGAGATTGCCGAACGCTGCAACACCAAGCTGGAAAAAGTTCGCGATCCATTCCCACAGTTTGATGTGCCGGCGGGGTTCAGTATTCCCGATTACTTCGAGCATGTAACGCGCGCAGGGTTTGCGGGCCGACTCAATCTCTTGCGCGAACTGCAGACGATGGGCCGGCTGAAACATTCTCTGGGAGACTATGAGCAGCGACTGTCACGCGAGATCGGGATTATCCGGCAGATGCAGTTTGCCGGATATTTCCTCATCGTGTGGGATTTCATCCGCTATGCCAAGGAACACAACATTCCCGTCGGGCCGGGCCGCGGATCGGCGGCAGGTGCGCTGGTTGCGTATGCGCTGGGCATTACCGACATCGATCCGTTGCAGAACGAGTTGCTGTTCGAGCGCTTTTTGAATCCCGAACGCATCAGCCTGCCTGACATCGATATCGACTTCTGCATGAATCGGCGTGGCGAGGTCATTAATTACGTCACGCAGAAGTACGGCCGCGACCAGGTGGCGCAGATCATCACGTTCGGCACGATGGCGTGCAAGGCCGCGCTGAAAGATTCCGGGCGTGCGATGGATGTGCCGTATTCCGAGGTCGAGCGCATTGTGAAAATGGTGCCCCCGACTCTGAATATCACTATTGAGCAGGCGTTGAAGGATTCGCCCGCGTTGGCGTCAGCCTATGAATCGGAGCCACAGACCAAGGAATTGATCGACACGGCCAAGAAGCTAGAAGGCCTCGTCCGCAACGCCGGAGTCCACGCGGCAGGCGTGGTGATATCGCCGCAGCCGCTCATTGACCTGGTGCCGCTGCATCGCACCAAGAACGACGAAATCGTGACCGCCTACGACATGAAGGCGATCGAGAAACTCGGCCTGCTGAAGATGGACTTCCTTGGGCTGACGACGCTCACAATCATCGACGATGCGCTGCGGCTGATCGAGCAAGTACGGGGAGAGCGCCTGAATTTGCAGACTCTGGTGCTCGACGATGCGCAGACTTACGAAAAGGTCTTTCACACGGGACTGACGTCGGGTGTGTTTCAGTTTGAATCGCACGGCATGCGCGACGTGTTGCGGCGCTATAAGCCTACGGCGGTTGAGGACCTGACGGCCTTGAACGCGTTGTATCGCCCGGGGCCGATCCAAGGCGGCATGATCGATGACTTCATCGATCGTAAGTGGGGCCGCAAAAAGATTGAGTACGAGCTGCCGGAACTGGAGACGATGCTCAAGGAGACGCTGGGCGTCATCGTTTACCAGGAGCAGGTGATGCAGATCGCTAATCGTCTTGCGGGCTACTCACTGGGTGAAGCCGACCTGCTGCGCCGTGCCATGGGCAAGAAGAACGCCGACGAGATGGCCAATCAGCGGCAGCGCTTTGTGAAGGGGGCGCTCGAACGCGGGTTCCCACAGAAGAAGATTGAGAAGATTTTCGATCTGATGGAGCAGTTTGCCGGATACGGCTTCAATAAGTCGCACTCGGCTGCGTATGCGCTGCTCGCCTACCAGACCGCGTATCTGAAGACGCATTACCCGGTTGAGTTCATGGCGGCGCTGCTGACGTCGGTTTCGGGAAGCACTGACGACGTGGTCAAGTACATCAACGAGTGCCGCGAGATGGGGATTCCGGTTGAGCCGCCGGATGTGAATGTCAGCGACGCGAACTTCACGCCCCACGGCGAGGCGATCCGGTTCGGGCTGTCTGCGGTCAAGAACGTCGGCCATAACGCGATTGAGTCGATCGTCAATGCACGCAAAGAAATTGGCGCGTTCAGGTCGATCTTCCAATTCTGCGAAAAGGTTGATCTGCGGCTGCTCAATAAGCGTGTGATCGAGTCGCTAATTAAGAGCGGGGCTATGGACGCCATGGGCCGCCGATCGCAGTTGATGGCTGTGGTTGATACGGCGATGGAGCATGCTCAAAAGTCGCAACGCGACGCCGCTATGGGTCAACATGGACTGTTTGGCGTATTCGCTGAGGAAGATACGACGCAGGTTGAAAAGCCACTGCCGAATATTCCTGATTGGGACGAGCACCAGCGGCTTTCCGCCGAAAAAGAAATTCTGGGCTTCTTCATCACCGGACATCCGCTGGAGAAGTATGGGGAGAAGCTCCTCGATTTCAGCGCGCTGACCACGGAAGACCTTAGCCAAATGAAGTCGTCAACCGGAAGGGACGAAGTGCTGGTTGGCGGCATCCTCAAAGCTGTGCGCGTTTCGAAGTCAAAGAAGGGCGATCTCTACGCACAGGGCCGGCTGGAGGACATGATCGGATCCGTGGATATTCTATGTTTCTCTGATTCGTTTAAGCGGCTGGTCGAAAGACTTAAGCTTGACGTGCCCGTGCTGGTGAAGGGAAGTGTTCGTGTCGAAGAGGGCTCCAATCCCAAGCTCATGATCAGCGACATCACTCCGCTGGAAGAAGCGCAGCCGAAGCTGGCTCGAAGCTTGCGCATCAAGGTCCCGGTGGAAACTTCGTCGAAAAGCACGATCGACGCACTGCACTCAATTTGTGCCGAGCGCAAGGGCGAGGCCAAGGTGCTGTTCGATCTGGAACGCAAGGGCGACTTTACCGCGGTAATGGAGGCGGAAGGCTATAATGTGTTGCCGGACCGTTCCTTCATCAACCGCGTGGAAGAGCTGTGCGGACGAGGCAGCGTGAGGATCATCGACTAGCCTTCGACAACTAAGGCCGACAAACTTTATGGAAACCCCCTCCGGCGCACAGGCCGAGCTGCAGCGCATCGAGCAGCAAATCGAGCAACTTCAGGGCGCTGCCGCCAACAACCAAGACGCACTCAAACAGCTCGAGGACCTACAGATCCGAGTGGAAGCGCTGCGCCGCCAGATTTCCGGCCAACTGACGCCGTGGGAGCGCACAGAGTTGGCACGGCATCCGATGCGGCCGTACCCGCTGGATTACATCGAGCGCATCTTTCCGGACTTCAGCGAGATTCACGGCGATCGCGGCTTCGGCGACGACGCCGCCATGGTGTGCGGGATGGCGCGTTTCAATGGGCGTGAAGTCGCAGTTCTCGGCACACAAAAGGGGCGCGATACCAAGCAGCGGGTTTATCGCAACTTCGGCCAACCTAATCCCGAGGGCTATCGCAAGGCGATGCGCTTCATGAAGTTTGCCGAGAAGTGGAACCGTCCGGTGATTTCGCTGATCGACGTCGTGGGAGCGTATCCCGGATTAGGTGCAGAGGAGCGCGGACAGGCCGAGGCGATTGCCCACAACCTTCGCGAGATGGCGCGGCTGCGGGTGCCGTTTATCGCTGCGATTACCGGCGAAGGAGGGAGCGGAGGAGCGTTGGCGATCGCCGTCGCCGACCGGGTCCTGATGCAGGAAAACAGTGTTTACTCGGTGATTTCGCCCGAGGGCTGCGCGTCGATCATGTGGCGTGATGCGGCCAAGAAAGATATTGCGGCTGCGGCGTTGCACATCACGGCGAAAGACAACCTGGAGATGGGATTCTGCGATGAAGTAGTAGTCGAACCCTCAGGGGGCGCGCACCACGATTATGATGCGGCCGCGGCAAGCTTGGCGGCAGCACTGGAGAAGAACCTAGACGAACTCGAAAAGCTGCCGCTTCGAGCAGTTGCTGGATGCTCGCTACAAGAAGTTCCGCAACATGGCGCAGTACTACCAGACGGTGTAGTAGGGGGAATTGACATATCATCATAGATTAGACTGCCAGATTTCCGCCTATAATCCCGACGCCATGCGAACGATTTGGATCGGAGTAGTTGGACTCACTCTGTGCGCGTCGCTTTCCGCACAGCCGGATTCCCCTACTCAAAACCAAAACCTTGCACCGGCTCGAGGCTGGCTCGCCCTCTCCCAGTCCAGGAGACTCGACCCGCCTGATCGTTAAGAAATACACTAAGCTATTTACCCAATCGCAGCACGACAGCAGCAAATTCAGGGACAGGTATGGGTACATCTGGTAATTAGTGAAACCGGCGACGTTGTCACCGCGGAACCTGTCAGTGGCGACCCTTTGCTTGTTTCCGCCGCTGCAGACGCGATGAAGCAATGGAAATTTGAGCCTTACATTAAGAATGGCCAGCCAGTTCGAGTTTCGACCAAGATGCCTTACAACTTCGCGTTCTCCGACAAAGTGGTCGATAAGCCAGACGCCGTGGATTCTGGTTCCATCCCGGAGAACAAGGCCAGCGAGGGTACCGACGCTCGCACAGCAGGTAATCTATCAGGCTCAAATGCGGGTCCGCCAAAACAGGTTCGCATCAGCCAAGGCGTGGCGAACGGTCTACTGGTTCATGTGGTCACTCCGGTCTATCCTCCCTATTCTCGTCGTGCCGGCATTCAGGGAACGGTCGTCTTGCAGGGTACGATTGGGAAAGATGGTCGAGTCCGAAACCTGATACCCACAAGTTCGCCATCGAAGGAACTCACCGAGGCGGCGATTGGCGCGGTCGAACAGTGGCAGTACAAGCCGTACACGCTAAAGGGAGAGCCGATCGAAGTACTAACCACCATCAATGTAAATTTTCAACTCCATTAGGGTTGTAGGCCCGACGGCTCAGCCCCGCCTAGAGTGCCTTCTTCTTCAACGGTCGGTGGCAAGGTTATGTCGAAATAGTCGCGGGCTGGCCTATAATAAGGGCACTCCCGACGCCATCGTGTATGTTGCGTGGGGCAACCGAACTCAGGGGTATTGATGGCCACAACAGAAATTGCAGTACACGGCTCGGCCACGTCCGCCGACCGCAAGCCCATCGTCAACGACTTCAGCATTCAAGTAGCAACAGTAAACGGCTCCGGATCGCAAAGCGCGAATACCGTTCTGCTGCGCAGCGATCTTTCAGATGGGTGTGCCCGTCTCCGGCAAGAACCTGTTTCCGTCGAACATCGCCGGACTGCCTACCTGGTACACCATTCGCGCCAGCAAGAAGGGTTACATCGCCCGCAAGAAGGAAATCGATTTCGTGGTGGCAATGAATCCCGAGACTGCGCGCGAAGACGTGCTGGGTCTTGCCGCGGGTGCTGCTGTTCTCTACGACGAACCGCTGAAGCTGAACGAATTGCGCACCGACCTCGTTTTCTATTCCGTCCCCTTCGACAAGATTGTGGCGACGGTCTGTCCGGAAGCGAAGCTGCGCAAGCTCGTCCGGAACATGATCTACGTAGGAGTGATGGCGCGACTGCTCAACCTCGACATGACTGAAGTTGAGAAGGCGTTGCGCAAACAGTTCGCCAAAAAGGTGAAGGCGGCCGAAATGAACTGGAACGCCGCCGAGGCTGGGTACGACTACGCGGTAGCCAACCTGACGAAGATTGATCCGTTCACCGTCGAGCGCATGGACAAGACCGCAAGGGATGATCATTATCGACGGCAACTCGGCGGCGGCGATGGGTTCGATGTTTGCCGGCGTCACGGTGGTGACGTGGTATCCGATCACTCCCTCGTCGTCGCTGGTCGAATCCCTCATCGATTACATGAAGGCTTATCGGGTAAACGCCGACGGAAAAGCAACTTTTGCGATTGTGCAGGCGGAGGATGAACTCGCCGCGATCGGCATGGTTCTGGGTGCCGGATGGGCGGGTGCGCGCGCAATGACGGCGACGGCTGGTCCCGGCATTTCACTGATGGCGGAGTTTGCCGGTCTGGGCTATTACGTCGAAATTCCCGGCGTGATCTGGGATGTGCAGCGGGTTGGGCCGTCCACGGGTTTACCGACTCGCACGTCGCAGGGAGACATTGAGTTTGTCGCGAAACTTTCGCACGGCGACACCGCACATCCGATGCTGATTCCTTGCTCCGTTGCGGAGTGCTTCAGCATGGCAAGTGATGCTTTCAATCTTGCCGACCAGTTGCAAACTCCGGTGTTCGTCATGAGCGATTTAGACCTCGGTATGAACAACTGGATGTCGGAGCCGTTCCAGTATCCGGAAGAGCCGATCAATCGCGGGAAAGTCCTTTCCAAGGAAGATCTCGACCGCTTGGGCGGGTTCGCGCGTTACAAAGACGTGGACGGTGACGGCGTCGGCTATCGCACACTTCCGGGGACCGATCACCCGCAAGGAGCGTGGTTCGCGCGCGGCAGCGGACATAACGAAAAGGCGCAATATAGCGAGCGCCCCGACGACTACAAGAACAATCTGGACCGTCTGCGACACAAGTTCGAGCACGCTCGCAAAACGGTGCCCAAGCCGGAGATGGTGCGGAACGAAGGTCATGATGTGGGCGTCATCGCCTACGGCACATCACATCACGCGATGGTCGAAACGCTCGACCAGTTGCTAGGCGACCACGGCGTAAAGGTCGATTATTTGAGGTTGAAAGCTTACCCATTCAGCAGCGAAGTGCACGATTTCATTGCCTCGCACAAGCGCATTTACGTGGTGGATCAGAATCGGGATGGCCAGATGTTCAACCTGCTGAAGCTGGATATTCCGGCGGAAGACGTGGTGCGGCTGCGCAGTGTGCGCCATTACAACGGGCTGCCGATCGACGCGCGCTCGGTGACAGACGACATCATCACCCAGGAGGGGCGTTAAATGGCGACCACAACCGCGCCGCAACCCAAGACCAATCGCATCGGGCTCACCGTGCTCGATTATCGCGGCGGTAAGACGACGCTGTGCGCCGGCTGCGGCCATAATGCGATCTCGGAACGCATCATCGACGCCTTCTACGAGATGGGCATGGGACCCGAGCGCGTCATCAAGATGTCGGGCATCGGATGCTCGTCGAAGAGCCCGGCGTATTTCATGAACCGGTCGCACAGCTTCAACTCCGTGCATGGACGCATGCCCTCAGTGACCACCGGAGCGGTGCTGGCGAACTCAAGGCTGATCGCTCTAGGAGTCAGTGGAGACGGTGACACGGCTTCCATCGGCATTGGCCAGTTTGTTCACTTAATGCGACGCAATCTGCCGGTGATCTACATCATCGAAGACAACGGTGTCTACGGCCTGACGAAGGGACAGTTTTCTGCCACCGCCGATGTGGGCTCGAAGCTGAAGACTGGCGTGATTAACGATTTGCCACCCATTGATACCTGTGCGCTGGCGATCGCACTGGGCGCGACGTTTGTGGGCCGGTCGTTCTCCGGCGACAAGCGCCAACTGCACACTATGTTGAAGGCAGCTTTGGCGCACCGCGGAACCGTCATGATCGACGTGGTTTCGCCGTGCGTGACGTTCAATGATCACGAAGGCTCGACCAAGTCGTACAAGTTCATGAAGGACCACGAAGAGCCGCTGCACGAAATGAATTTTGTGCCCGCGTTTGACGAAATCGATGTTGACTACGACGCAGGCACTACGATTCACGTGACCATGCATGACGGATCGGCGCTTCGACTGCGCAAGTTGGAGGAAGACTACGATCCGACGGACAAGGTCCGCGCCATCAAACGGCTGGCGGAATCGAAGGAAGCCGATGAAGTGTTGACCGGTGTGCTCTACGTGAATACTGAGGCTCCGAACTTCATCGAGGTGCTGAATATGGTCGACGAACCGCTAGGTACCCTGCCCGAGAGCGTCACTCGCCCGTCGCGCAAGGTTCTGGAAGAGTGCATGGAAGAGCTGAATAATACACGCGCTCCTAGCCGTGCGCATGACGGCTGCGGTAAGATGCAATCCATGGCCAAGAGTGACGCTGGTCAATTCGAAGTTGCATGTCCCTGCTGCGGCGCACTACTTAAAGTCGACGTTGCCACCAAGGCAGTTATCTCGCACATTCCGAAAGCTGCCCCGAAGACTTTCAACGAC
Source organism: uncultured Acidobacteriaceae bacterium (assembly GCA_963837915.1). Taxonomy (GTDB): domain Bacteria; phylum Acidobacteriota; class Terriglobia; order Terriglobales; family Acidobacteriaceae; genus DASRAA01. The sequence goes on along the minus strand of CAWIPZ010000029.1, from coordinate 107,997 downwards.
ATGGAAGAGGCAGCGCGCGCTATGAAGGAAAGAGACAGCCGCAAGGAGTCGATCTTTCAGCAGTCGGTGGAAGCGCAGAAGAATGCGGGGGACTTGCTGGAGAAGAAGTTCCAGGAGGCCGTGCGAAAGGCCAAGGAAACTCCCGACACCGGCAAGCCGCTCCGTGACTTCGATCTCGATTAAATGGTGGATTCCCAAGGCGGCGCGTCTCGCTTAGTTAGGCGACCGTTGCTACTCGGGCATCGCGGCGTGCGTGACCGCGGCTTTAAACGGCTTACTGCCGATCATCCTCCTTGGAAATTCGCTGGCTGCTTTCGAATATGCGCTGTCGCAGGGATGTGACGGTTTCGAATTCGATGTGCGCCACACACGTGACGGCCGTGATGTGTTGTGGCACGATCCGGACTGGAATAGCCAGACGATCGCGGAGACGAAGTACGCCGACCTCGTGGATCGCAGCGGCCATAGACTTGCCTGCCTGGAAGACGCTGTCGCGCAGTTCGGTTCGCGCGCCTATCTCGACATCGAATTAAAAGAGCCAGGTGGCGAGGAACACGTCTTGGCCGCTCTGCAAGCCGCACCTCCGCAAAACGGATTTGTCGTCTCCTCATTTTTGCCCTGAAGTTTTATTGCGTATTCGTGAGCTTGATCGAACCGTTCCGCTGGGATTCATTTGCGACCGCGATAAGGAGATGGCGATATGGCGGCAGTTGCCGATCAAAGTGTTTCTTCCCCGCCACGACATGGTTACCGCGCCAATAGTCGAAGAAGCGCACCGTTGCGGTCTGCAGATTATGAGCTTGGACGGTGAACTCTTCCTGGCCAGATGCGACAGCTTGCCGACTGGGGTGTTGACGGTATCATCTCCGACATTCCTGATCTTCTGTATCAAACGTTTCATTCTGATTAGCCCCTGTATAGCGCAAACCACTCCACCTCATTTACATTGGTTGCGATGCCCACTACAGGCGAACGATTCGAGCGCGCGGTCTCCATCATGGCGCGGCTGCGCGGACCGGGCGGATGCCCCTGGGACCGCGAACAGACCTTCGACACCATCAAGCCCTACACCCTGGAAGAAACCTACGAGGTGTTGGAAGCCATCGATGCCCGCGATTGGCCGGAGCTGACCGGCGAGTTGGGCGATCTGCTACTACAAGTCCTGTTTTATTCCGAGATGGCGGCCGAAGAAAAACATTTCACCATTGATGACGTGCTCGATCGACTTTCCTATAAGCTCGTCGATCGCCATCCCCATGTCTTCGGTGACGTGAAAGCTGATACGTCTGGCGAAGTGCTGCGAAACTGGCAAGCGTTGAAGGCAGAAGAAAAGAAGAAGCGCCAACAGGAGACCGGCGAAACTGCGAAGCAGGACCATCCCGACTCCGTTCTGCACGGAGTTTCGTCCGCGATGCCCGCCCTCATGGAGGCATATAAGATCAGCTCGCGTGTCGCTCACGTGGGCTTTGACTGGCCGAATATCGAGGGTCTGTTCGAGAAGCTGAGCGAGGAGACGACGGAGTTGCGCCGTAATCTCGAGGAGTATGCCGAGCCGGGCCCGCAACCTCAGTCAGCGACGGCTGTCGCGAGCGCGCGCGGCGTCAAGATTTCCGAAGAACTACGCGGTCGTTTGGAAGACGAAGTAGGCGACCTGCTTTTCGTGCTGGTCAACATTGCGCGCTATCTTGCGCTCGATCCTGAGTCAGCGCTTCGCAAAACCAATCGCAAGTTTCGGCGGCGATTCGAGTATCTGGAGGCGCGCCTTCGCGAACAGGGGAGTAAGCCATCCGAATCGTCGCTCGAAGAAATGGAGTTGCTGTGGCAGGAGTCGAAACAGCAGGAGAAGCTGTGACCGCCGACACTCTCTTGCTGCGCAACTGCACAACGCTGGAGGAGTTCGGCGAATGTGTGGCGTTGCAGAAAGAAGTGTGGGGCTTCAGCGATGCGGAGCTGGTACCGCTGCGGATTTTCTCGCTTGCCCCGAAGATTGGCGGGCAACTAATCGGCGCGTGGGATGGGGATTCGCTCGTAGGATTCGCGATGGCGATTCCCGGCAATCGCAACGGACATCCGTACCTCCACTCGCACATGGTAGCTGTGAAAGAGTGCCACCGTAATAACGGGCTCGGCCGCAAGATCAAGCTCTTTCAGCGCGACGACGCCATTGCGCGTGGCTATGAGTTGATGGAGTGGACGTTCGATCCGCTGGAGATCAAGAACTCCTATTTCAACCTCGAACGACTCGGGGCGATCGCGCGCCGTTACAACGTGAACCAGTACGGAATCACGAATTCTCCGCTGCAGGGATTTCTGCCGACTGACCGGCTGGTCGCGGAATGGTGGATGACGTCGCAACGTGTGGAGACAGTGGCGGCGAGCGGACATCACGCTCCGTTGCAAGTGGAGGGGCGAATAGAAGTTCCGAATGAAATTTATGCGTGGAAAACTGACCCCACCCTGCGCGGCGAGGCGCTGACAGTGCAGACCCGCAACCGCGGATTACTGCAAGCCGCGTTCGCCGGTGGCTTATCGTGTCTGGGCTATGAGCGCGACGTCAGTGGAAACGGCTGTTTCCTCTTGGGCCATTGGGATGAAGACTGGTCGTATACTTCGAACCCGTAGTGTTCAAAGGTGCCGATGAAGATCGAAGCGATTACTCTCCGTGAGCTGCAAATTCCGCTGGTCCATTTTTTCGAGACCAGTTTTGGCCGCACGTACAACCGTCGTGTTCTGCTGGTGACCTTGCACAGCAATGGCATTGAAGGTTGGTGTGAGTGCGTTGCCGGTGAGGATCCGTACTACAGCGAGGAATACATGGATGGCGCATGGGACATCATTGTGCGCTACCTGGGCCCGTCGTTGTTGGGGAAGACCCTCACGGCGGGAAGGGAAGTTGCTACGTTGCTTGCCAGGGTGCGCGAGCACCGCATGGCGAAAGGTGCCCTGGAAAACGCCGCATGGGACGCCGAGGCGCAGGAGAAGGGAATGCCGCTCTGGAAGCTGCTGAACGGAACCCGGCGTGAAATCAATTGCGGAGTCAGCATCGGCATACAGGATTCACACGAGCAGTTATTGCAGAAGATCGAAACCGAACTTGCTGCCGGCTACCAGCGCATCAAGCTAAAGGTGAAGCCGGGATGGGACGTCGAAGTGCTGGAAAAGGTGCGCGCGCGATGGCCCGACATTCTGTTGAGCTGCGACGCGAACTCAGCCTACACGTTGAAAGACCTCGAGCACCTCAAGACATTCGATCGCTTCAAGCTGCTGATGATCGAGCAGCCACTGTGGAGCGACGACTTCTACTTCCATGCCCGGTTGCAAAAAGCCATTCAAACTGCGATTTGTCTTGACGAGGCCATCCGCAGCTCCCGCGACGCCGAAGCGGCTCTTGAACTTGGTGCATGTCGCATTGTGAACATCAAGGTTGGGCGCATCGGCGGATTCACTGATGCGATTGCCGTGCACGATGTTGCCCAGCGGTTTGGCGTGCCGGTATGGTGTGGAGGCATGCTCGAGTCCGGCATTGGCCGCTCCCACAACGTGGCGCTTGCCACCCTGCCCAACTTCACGTTGCCGGGTGACGTTTCGGCCTCGAAACGCTACTGGAAGGAAGACATCATCGAGCCGGAAGTCGAGGTTTCGGCTGGCGGCACGATTGCAGTGTCAGACAAGCCTGGCCGCGGATACGATTTGCGCCCTGACCTAATCGAGAAACTCACGGTCCGCAAAGAAACGCTGAAGGCGTCGTCAGCGTAGATGAAGCGTCGAGTCACCGCCGAGCTTCTGGACGACGACCTTGGGACTCCAGAAGAAATCGCAAGTTCGCTCCGCGATTTGCGGCACATCAACGACTGGTTTGGCGGCACGCAGACGACAATCACTCTCCTGCGTCGAGTAGCTCGTGAAACGGGCCGACGCGAGTTGTCGCTTCTGGAAGTTGGCGCCGGGCTTGGCGACGTTCCGCTTGAGGCGCAGCGTGTGCTGGCAAAGGAAGGCATCATCCTGCGGATCACATTGCTCGACCGAGTGTGGTCGCATCTGCCTGGCAAAATAATTCCGGCGGTGTCAGGTGATGCCCTGCGCCTACCATTTCCCGACGACTCATTTGACGCAGTGAGCAGCTCTCTGTTCGCACACCATTTCGATCCCGATACGCTGTCGACACTATTTCAGGAAGCCCTGCGGGTTTGTCGCCGAGCGGTCCTGGTCAATGATCTGATCCGCAGTCGCTTGCATCTTCTATTGGTGTACCTCGGCTTGCCTCTCTTTCGCAGCCGCATCTCGTGGCACGACGCACCTGCATCGGTGCGACGAGCCTACACAGTCGAAGAGATGCGCACGATGCTGAGTGAGGTTCCGGCCGCTCGTTTCGAAGTTTCAAAGCATTTCCTGTTTCGCATGGGAGTGCTCATTTGGAAGCAGGATCTGGGGGAGAATGCAGAATAGCCGGGCCGAGTTTGACCTCGCGGTGATCGGCGCCGGGCCGGCAGGCTCCTCGTCCGCCATCACTGCTGCGCGCCTCGGTGCTCGCGTGGTGTTGTTCGAGGCGGGCGAATTCCCACGCCACAAAGTCTGCGGTGAGTTCGTCTCCGCCGAATCCCTCGATGTGCTGCGTGACCTGCTTCGCTTTGTTCCTGCCGCGGACCTAGTGCTACGCGACGCGCCCGTCATCGACCAAGTTCGGTTACATCTAAATGGAAGCGTCGTGAGCGCCGGTGTGGCGCCCCCGGCCCTTAGCATTTCGCGGTACGACCTGGATGCAGTACTGTGGGAGGCAGCAAAGCAAGCTGGCGTGAGCGCCAGGTCGGGCTGGGAGGTTCGGGCGATCGAAGGCACTGGCCCGTTTCACATCGAAACATCCCATGATGCAGTTGAAGCAGCGGCGGTAGTTGTCGCCGCCGGCCGGTGGTCCAGATTTACACCCCGCGATCCTATCCCAACCGGGCCGAAGTGGATTGGCCTAAAAGCACATTTTCGCGAGCAACAGCCACCGCGATCCACCGATCTGTATTTCTTCGAAAACGGATATTGCGGCGTTCAGCCCATTGCGAACGACGTTATCAACGCATGCGCAATGGTGCGTTCCGACCGTGCAACTTCATTGGAGGAAGTGTTCACCCCGCATCCGGCTCTGGCCGCGCGTCGCAGCGATTGGCAGGCAATCACCGAGCCAGTGAGTACGGCTCCGCTTGTCTACCGAGCACCGCTTCCGGTGCGGGACAACTTGATGTTCGTGGGGGATGCTGCCGCGTTTATTGATCCCTTTGTGGGTGACGGTATCTCGATCGCGCTGCGCACCGGGCAATTCGCGGCCACGTCGTTGGCGCCACTTCTCCGCGGCGTTCGATCCCTGGCTGACGCGCTGGCCGAATACGAATCAACCTACCGACGGCAAATCCTACCGCTGATGCGGGAAGCTTCTCGCATCCGCCAGTTCCTATCATGGCCGAAACCGCTGCGAGCCGCCGTGTTCGGGGCGTTGCGTCTGCCGGGAGTCATGCAGTTTGTCATTCGGCGAACGCGACAAGTTGGGTGAGTTGACAGTTCAGCGAATGGCCAGCACTTCGCGAATATTGTCCCGGCCGAGGAAGAATTTGATCGAGCTGTAGTCGTGAAACAGTTGCTCGACGTGACGGTTGTTGAAGACACGTTGCAGCTTGTAAGGAACGGAGGGCTGCAGTTCCAGCGTATCCTTCGATGCGATGTTGTAGCGGTAGAAAGGAACTTGTGATCCGGCATCCTTGGTGTGAAAAAAGGAAAACAGGATTGCGCCCGGCTTCATGCCCACGTGGATGCGCTCGATAACCGGCTTAACCAGGGGCTCGGGCAAGTAGTCGGCAAGGTCCCAGAACATGACGGCATCGAACTCCTCACGCTCAAAGCGGAGGTTCTCTCCCAGGAACCGGTCGACATCGAAGGTGTTGCCGCCCTCGCCATTCGGCACGATGAGCGACTTGTCGGACGATAGCCGCAGCAGATCTTCCTGGTGAAAGCGGTGTCCTAATCCAATAAAGAACGTAATGTTAGCCGGGGAGGTGGATCCCAGATCGAGCACGCTCTGTTCGTCTTCGCGCGCCATCCACTTGATGAACTCGCTGAAACCGGTCGAGCGGCGCAAGACACGCTCGCCCGACACCGCTTCGTCGCCGGAGCTGTGCTGGCCAGAGCTGCCGAAAATCTTGCTGAACATGCCCGGCGCCATTGCGCCTCATTGTACGGGTATTGCGGCTATAAGCGCCAATGCCATCTGCGTGTTAGGGCCCTTTAGACTGGCGCGGAACAAGGACGTCCAACCCAAATAAAAATAGGACGCCAGGCGGGCGTCCTGGGAAATTCATCTTTGACTGGCGTCAATATTTCTTCTGTTCAAGCAAAGAGCCCTGCGCTGCGCTAGCTGGAACCGGATTGGCGACGGCCGCAGGCGGCTGCGGTTTGGGTTCGATTCGAGGCATGGGCTCGGCTTTCTGAATGTCGATGGTGCCCTTGAAGTACGCTCCATCTTCAATCGCGATTCGGGCGGTCGCGATGTCACCCGTCAGCGAGGCGCTCTTGCGTAAATCGACACGATCGCTGGCGCGCAAGTTTCCGTTGACTTGGCCGTGCACAATGATGGTGCGCGCATCAATATTCGCGCGAACGTGTCCGTTAGGACCGACCGTCAGGCTCTGGCCGGTCAACGTAATGGAACCCTCCACTTCGCCATCGACGTAAAGGTCCTCACTGCCCGACAACTCGCCTTTAACGACGACAGACTTGCCAATGGTTGCTACATCAACTCCGCGTGCCGCGTCAGTTCGTGCCGGTTCCATCGGACGTGCTACCGTGGGCTGCGAAGTTTGCGTGGGTCTAGGGGCGCTTTGCTCGGGAGTGGGAGTCAAGTATTCATCTTCCTTGCGTGTAGATTTCCACATAGATTCCTGTTCCGTGACGCGTATAAACCGTTGACGACGGCGCAGCCAGAATGCTTGCTCACACCTCGCCACTTGCTGCCAAGAGAATACAGAAGTAAGCGAATACGGCCAACAGTTTTCCACAGTTTAAACCCTTCATGGGAGTGACTATCCAGTGCCCGCCCGCAGGTTTGTCAACTTGCCGTAACCCATGATTGCCAGTTGTCCCGCCCTCCACCGTGCCCCGGCTGGCTCCCGTATAATTAGGGGTTTCATAAGTCTTTCGCCGCCGCGTCTACAGTTGCGAACAAGTACCGGGCACGGATTGCAGCAGTTCTTTCGCCGTTGCCGTCAGCCGGAGATACCTCGATCGCGAACTGGGGCGCAAATCCCATAGGTGCAAGACAAGGACTCATCCCAATGACGGATATCGAACTGATTATTGCCCGCGAAATTTTAGATTCCCGCGGAAATCCCACGGTCGAAGCCGATGTCATTCTCTCCAGCGGTGCACGCGGCCGTGCAGCCGTCCCCAGCGGAGCCTCGACCGGCGAGCACGAAGCCGTGGAACTTCGCGACGGCGACAAGTCGCGCTACCTCGGCAAGGGCGTATTGAAGGCGGTCGACAACGTCAACGAACTGATCGCTCCCGAACTTGAGGGCATGGACGCCAGCGACCAGCGTGAACTCGACGCCGTGATGTGCGAGTTGGACGGAACTCCTAACAAGAGCAAGTTAGGTGCGAACGCAATTCTTTCGGTTTCGATGGCCGCTTCGCGCGCCATGGCTGATCATCTGGGCATCGAGCTGTACCAGTATCTCGGCGGTTTTACCGCCAGCCTGCTGCCCACGCCCATGATGAACATCCTCAATGGCGGCGCGCATGCTGACAGCAGCGTTGATTTCCAGGAGTTCATGGCAATGCCGGTCGGTGCCCCTTCATTCAGTGAGGCTTTGCGCTGGGGAGTCGAGACTTTTCATACTCTGAAGAGCGTGCTCAAAAAGAAGGGCTACAACACCGCCGTCGGTGATGAAGGCGGCTTCGCTCCATCCCTGAAGTCGAACACGGAAGCGATCGAGGTCATCCTGGAAGCCATTACGCTGGCGGGGTTCAATCCCGGTGAGCAGGTCGCTATCGCGCTCGATCCCGCGGCCAGCGAATTCTACGACACAGACAAGAAAAAGTACGTATTCAAGAAGTCCGACAAGAGCGAACATTCCAGCGAAGAGATGGTGAAGTTCTATGCTGACTGGGCGCGGCAGTATCCGATTGTGTCGCTGGAAGACGGCTTGGCGGAGAACGACTGGGACGGGTGGAAGCTGCTGACCGACGAACTTGGCGGCAAGATTCAGTTGGTAGGCGACGATATTTTCGTTACCAATATCGAGATTTTCCAGCGCGGCATCGATTCCGGCGTGGCCAACTCGATCTTGATTAAGCTGAACCAGATCGGAACGGTCAGCGAGACCATCGATGCCATAAACTTGGCGCGCGAGAACGGATACACCGCTGTCATCTCGCATCGCTCGGGCGAAACCGAAGATACGTTCATCGCCGACTTAGCAGTGGCTACTGGCGCGGGACAGATCAAGACCGGTTCGGCGTCACGCACGGACCGCATTGCCAAGTACAACCAGTTGCTGCGCTTCGAAGAAGAGCTCGGCCCAGCGTCGCGCTTCAACGGCCTGAAGGCGCTCAACTATCACGGCGAGCTCGCGAAAAGAAGGGCGTAACCCTCGGCCTTGCGTCTCTCGAATCCGCGTCGATGTGCTGCCTCGCGTGCATCGGCGCGGCTATAATCAGGTCACGATGAAGGAATCCGAGATTATTTTCGCCGTCGAAGAATCCGCTGAAGGCGGCTACGCAGCTCACGCCTTGGGCCACTCCATTGTGACCGAAGCCGACTCCATAGAAGAACTAAAAGAAATGGTTCGCGATGCTGTACGCTGCCATTTCGACGCGAGTGCGATGCCAGCCGTTATCCGCCTGCATTTTGTGCGTGATGAGGTCATCTTCGCCTGATGATTCCCCGTGGGCTTGGCGGTCACGAACTCGCTAAGCTGCTACGCCGCTATGGTTACGAAATTTCAAGGCAGAAGGGCAGTCATCTGCGGCTCACCACGAACCTTCGAGGCTACGAACACCACCTTACAATCCCTGCGCACCGGCAATTGAAGATCGGAACGGTGAACACGATTCTTGTGCAGGTATCCGCGTACTTGAACGTTACTCGCAGAGAACTCGAGCAGGAGTTATTCAACCAATGACGCGTCCGAAGCCGCTGGTTCTCATCATCCTGGACGGATGGGGCTATGCCCCACCGTCCAATGCCAATGCCATCTCGCTCGCCCGCAAGCCAAACTACGACAAGCTGCTGGCTGACTTTCCCAACACGCTGATCCATACCAGCGGTCGTTACGTCGGCCTGCCCACCGGGCAGATGGGAAACAGCGAGGTCGGGCACCTCAACATTGGCGCGGGCCGCATCGTCTACATGGACATCACCAAGATCGACCTGATGATCGAGAACGGTGAGTTTGAGAAGAATCCAGCACTTCTCGATGCGATGACGAAAGCGCGAACCGGCGATCGGCGGCTGCATCTGTTTGGTCTATTGTCGGACGGCGGCGTGCACTCCCACTCGAACCATCTTTATGCTCTGCTGCGGATGGCCAAGCAGAACGGCGTCGAGCGCGTATTCGTGCACTGCTTCATGGACGGTCGCGATACGTTGCCGACCAACGGAGCTAAGTACATCGAGCAACTGCAGCAGAAGATGCGCGAATACGGAGTGGGCAAGATAGCCAGCATCAGCGGCCGCTATTACGCCATGGACCGTGACAAGAAGTGGGACCGCGAAAAGAAGGCGTTCGATGCGATGGTATTCGGCGACGCAGAGGGCGGCCGGTACTCCGACCCGGTGCAGGGTGTGAAGGAGTCGTACAACCGCGACGTCACCGATGAGTTCATCATTCCGTTTGTTGTGGTCGATAGTCGCGGAGGGCCGGTCGGCACCATTCGCGACGGAGACGTCTGCATCAACTTCAACTTTCGTGCCGACCGCGCACGCCAGATTACCCGCTGCCTCGCGCGCAACAGCCATTTCACGGAACAAGACGGAGCGGAACTCGAGGGCGCTGCCGAGCTTGACAGCATCATTCCGCGCGATCGCGTGCCTAAGGATCTGACGTACGTCTGCATGACGCGATACGACAAGCATTTCACGCTTGCGGTCGTGTCGCCACCCGAGTCGCTGGGCAACATTCTTGCCAACGTGATGGCGAACCTCAACATGCGCAATCTGCGCGTCGCCGAGACAGAAAAGTACGCGCACGTGACGTACTTCTTTAACGGTGGCATCGAGAAACCGTTCCCCGGTGAAGACCGTGTGCTGGTGCAGTCGCCCAAGGTCGCGACCTACGACCTGAAGCCCGAAATGTCAGCCCAGGGAATCGCGGATGCCGTTGTCAAAGCGATTGAGGAGAAGACCTTCGACGTTATGGTCGTGAACTTCGCCAACGCCGATATGGTCGGCCACTCCGGCAAGATTCCTCCGACCATCAAGGCGGTCGAAACGGTGGACGCCTGTCTCGGCCAGATTTACGCCGCTCTGAAGCGCGCCGGTGGTGCGATGATCGTCACCGCCGACCACGGCAACGCCGAGCAAATGATCGATCCCGCCACCGGAGGCCCGCAGACGGCGCATACCACCAACCCTGTGCCATTCATCGTGGCCGCCGAATACGCGGTCCCGGCCGGGACTTTCAAGGGCGATGCTCGCCGCTTTACGCTGAAACCCGACGGAGCGTTGCAGGACATCGCACCTACGATGCTGGGCATCCTAGGGGTTCCGCAGCCCAAGGAAATGACGGGGCACGACCTGCGCGTACCGGCGGACGAGGCGAAGGGCTGAGCATGTCCGGTCCTGCCTATTAGGCTAGTGTTATCGAAGGGGCATCTGACTCTTGCCGCGCGAACTCAGATTCGCGCGGTTCGTTTTTGTGGCAACCGCTCCCAAGTCTCTGGTAATGTTCTCCATTCATTAATCGCGCTTTGGACGCATCCTCATGCCTGAGCTCACCACACCGCGCGACTCGGAATCCTCCGACCGCTGGCATGCAATCACCGCCGGATTCCTCGGCTGGACGCTCGACGCCTTTGACTTCTTTGTCGTCATCTTCCTGTTCGACACGCTGGCCCAGCATTTCCATGTCAGCAAGGCCGATATCGTGTTGTCGGTCACCGGTACGCTGGCTATGCGTCCAATTGGCGCGCTCATCTTCGGCATGCTGGCCGACCGTTACGGCCGCCGCCGCCCGCTGATGGCCAATGTCATTTTCTTTTCCACCGTCGAACTGCTGTGCGGTTTTGCACCCAACTTCACCGTGTTCTTCATCCTGCGCTTGCTGTTCGGCATCGGCATGGGCGGCGAATGGGGCGTTGGCGCCTCACTCGCCATGGAACACGCGCCCGTGAAATGGCGCGGCGTCCTTTCGGGAATCCTGCAAAGCGGCTACTCCAACGGTTACCTGCTCGCTGCAATTGCGGCCCGCGTCGTTCTGCCCAACTTTGGTTGGCGCGCCATGTTCTGGGTCGGAGGCATTCCCGCCCTGCTTGCCCTCTATATCCGCACCAAGGTCCCCGAATCCGAGGCCTGGCAGCAGCACCGCGTAGCCCGCACCATCGACGGCCCTAAGATCGCCATGCAGCACAAGCGATTGGTGCTCTACATGGTTGCCCTGATGTTCCTGATGAACTGCCTCTCGCACGGCACACAGGACCTCTATCCCGATTTCCTCAAGCACGGCCACGGAATCGTGCCCAACACCGTCGCCTACGTCACCATGTTCTACAACGTCGGCGCGGTTATCGGCGCCGTGATTTTCGGATTGCTGTCCGAGCGCATCGGCCGCCGTTACAGCATGTTGTGCGCGCTGAGCCTATCGCTGCTCATCATGCCCGCCTGGGCCTTTGGCGGAACGCTCATCGTTCTGGCGCTGGCAGCCTTTGTGATGCAGATGGGGGTACAGGGCGCATGGGGAATTATTCCCGTACATCTCAACGAACTATCGCCGGCTGCGGTGCGCGGCCTGCTGCCGGGGTTCACCTACCAGATCGGAATCCTGTTGGCCGCGTCCACGCCAACCGTAGAATTCGCCCTGCGCGATCGGCTCGGTTACGCCTGGGCGCTCACCTCGTTTGAGTTGGTCGTCATGACCGGGCTTGCATTGCTGCTGATTTTCGGACCCGAAAATTATGGCAAGAGCTTTCTGAGGGAAGACGAACACTGAAAATCGCCGATTGAGAACGCATGGAGCGGGAGACGGGAATCGAACCCGCGACCAACAGCTTGGGAAGCTGTGACTCTACCACTGAGTTACTCCCGCTCAGACCAGCAGACCTGAAAAGTGTAACACCGCTGCAAAATCGCCCGCAATTTACGAACTCGCAATTTCATCCTCGCTCCGTTCTTCACTTGCAAAATCCCGCAACCATCCCTTCGCGGCGCACCCGATGGTCACCGAGTAGGTACTGGGGAGTGCTTGTTTCGTCAACAATTGATGTTGACTCTACACGCCACTGCAATATGATGTTTCAAACATTTAGCGGTGGTTTTGTTTCGGGAAACGTTCAGCTTGCGCCAGACCTTCACATCTCGTGCGGTGGTGGAACTCACCGGCATTAGCCCGCGACAACTGCAATGGTGGGACGAGCGCGGCATCGTGGTTCCCGCTCGTGACGGCCACCAGCGCGTCTATTCGCTCGACGACCTAACGGAGGTTGCCATCATCTGCGAAATGCGCGACCGCGGATTCTCATTGCAAAAAGTCCGGCGGGTAATCCGCTTTCTGCAGCGCGAACTGGGTAAGCGCTTGGTGGACACTGTCCATACCGCATCCGAGTATCACCTTCTGACTGACGGGCGACATATTTTTCTCGAGGATTCGGCGCGCGGCGTGATCGATGTCTTGAAGAACTCCCGCCAACCCATGCTGACTGTCTGCCTGAGCGACACGGTTCAAAGGATTGAGGCTGAAGTCAGAAGCGCCGGGAAACGCACCGCTTCGGTTCGGCATCCTCTGCAGCAGCGGCGCAGGGCTTCATGAGTTAGTGCAGTACCAGTCTGACCGGTTAAGGAGGGCACGTGATCGGAGAACTGAGCATCCTGAGCGAATGGATCCCCGAACAAATGGAGCCTGGAACCATTTTCGTCCTGGAGAACGCCGGCGATGTCGGCGACAAAGAAGATCCGTACTGGGCCGTGCTCTCTTGTCCAACTTGTGGTCAGCTTGGACTGATCACGCGCAAACAGATTGCCGGTTTAGTGCCGGTCATCTGCGGCTCTGATAAGTGCCCGGCGCAATTCTTCATCCGCGACGAACAAATCGAAATGCGGAAGGCCAGCTAGACGAACCCGTCGAGCTCTGGCGACGAAGCCATGCGCAAATTGCGGACGCTTCGCTGCGGATTCATTTCAGGCTCACTAGAACCATCCCTGGCCGAGGATGGGTGCCGGAACGAACGTCAATGCGAGCAGGACGACCGGTACGAACGATAACCTCCGCCGTTCCCGCCCCAAATCCGGCCACACCGGAACCGCGGGATGACGCCAGCCGGTGATTCCGAGTATCACAGCCCAAACCAGCCAGCCTATCCACAAGCTCGATAGCAGCGCCAACACAACCACGCTGACTCGAGTTACCCACTTGTGCGCCCGTGGCGCGACAGCATAGATGAGGTGTCCTCCGTCAAGTTGGCCGCCCGGCAGCAGGTTCAGAGCGGTGGCAAACATTCCCACCCATGCGGCCACGGCGATCGGGTGCAGGGCAAGGCGAGTCAGTGGAACCGCTCTAGCTGTTCCCGGTGTCAGGAGCCAGTGTGCCAGGTGAAACACCGCGGGAAATCCGATGTCGAGACTTTCCCTCCCGAACGTCGGAGCGAGCGGCTTCGACATGGCCAGTCCGAGGAAGAGCAAAGGTACTGCCACAAGAAAACCGGCAATCGGCCCGGCCACTCCAATGTCGAACAATTCACGGCGCGACCGGATTGGCGACTTGATCCGGATAAACGCTCCCATCGTCCCGATCAGCGTCGGTGCGGGAATGAAGAACGGCAGCGTGGCATTCACCCGGTATTTTTCGCAGAAGCAAAAATGCCCCATCTCGTGGGCCAGCAGGATCGCCATGAGTGAAACCGAAAACGGAATCCCCCCCAGTAACTTTCCGGGCTGCTGCCAGATCCATTGCGGATGAAAAAGCGGCATCATTTCGCTGCCCAGAGTGAACGCCGGTAAGCTGTGCAGGAAGTTGTCGTAGAGTTGCGCGCCGACTACCAGAGTGGTTGCCATGGTCAGCAGCAAGAGCAACAGATGAAGCCAGTACGGGCGCTTCTTGCGCTGGGTGACGACACACACCTGCGGATGAGGAGGAACCTCGAAGGTGTAGGAAAGGGGCTGCGACGGGTCTGACATCAGTTATCGAAATCGTCCTTGAAGAGCGCCCGAAACCAACCACTCACTGTCAGTCGCCGGCCTAGCGGGACACGCAAGAATGTCGCAGCATGTGATCCGAAATAACGCCGCAGTTAAAGCTACTCGATCGACTGCAGCTCTTTGCCCGGCTTGAAGCGCACGGCTTTTCCCGGCGGAATGTTGACTTCCGCTCCGGTGCGGGGATTGCGTCCGATGCCGGTCTTGCGCGGACGCACCGTGAAGACGCCAAAGCCGCGCAGCTCGATGCGGTCGCCTTTGGCCAACGCGGTCTTCATGCTTTCGAAGACGGTTTCCACTGCCATCTCGGCCTTGGTCTTCGTCACCCCAGTTTTCGTGACAACCTCGTTAATCAGATCCAGTTTAATCACAGGTGGCTCCGCAACTTGCTTTCCCCGGGAACCGCTGCACCCCGAGCGCTGGTGCGATTCTACCCGACTGCGGCCATTTCCGGTAAGTCTTAGTTTGTGCACGGGTTAGAAAAGCTGCGCCCATACGAAACGCGCCCGCCATTGTCAACTTCGGCTGCCATTCCGTAAGATGGCCTCACCGTTCTCTGCTTCCGCGAACGAGTCATGGCGGTGCCCCAGGTTTGCCCTCCTTTGGCTGACCTGGGCGACGCGCAACAAGGAGTCCCATGCCCATTCTGAGTGACCGTTGGATCCGAAAGATGGCCACCGAGCACGATATGATCAACCCCTTCTCGGAGAAGCAGGTCCGCGATGGCGTCATCTCCTACGGTCTCTCCAGCTACGGATACGATCTGCGGGTCGCCGACGAGTTCAAGATTTTTACCAACGTCAACAGCACCATTGTTGACCCCAAAAAGTTCGACGAGCGCTCCTTCGTCAGCGTGGAATCCGACGTCTGCATCGTGCCGCCGAACTCCTTCGCGCTTGCTCGCTCCGTCGAGTACTTCAAAATTCCTCGCGACGTACTCACGATCTGCGTTGGCAAGTCCACCTATGCGCGTTGCGGAATCATCGTCAACGTGACCCCATTTGAGCCGGAGTGGGAAGGCTTCGTGACTTTGGAGATTTCCAACACCACGCCTTTGCCTGCCCGCATTTACGCCAACGAGGGGCTCTGCCAGATATTGTTCTTCCTGGGCAACGAGCCTTGTGAAACCAGCTACAAAGACAAAAAGGGCAAGTATCAGGGCCAGAAGGGAATCATGCTGCCGAAGTTGTGATCGACGGAACAGGTTACAGACACGCAAAAACCGCGCTTTGGGCGCGGTTTTCATTTGCAGGCGAATCCCGATTTCGAGGCGTTACTTTCCGCCGACCGCTTCGCTTTCCTTGTACATGTATTTAATGCTGGGCTTGTAAACCAGCAAATTGGGTTCGCCCGTGCGGTTCAACTTGAGGCAGTACTTGTCGTACCACTCGATGACGCCACGGATCTCTTCGTCGTCCTGTAGTACCACGACCATCGGCGTCTTCGACTGCATCTGCTTCTGGTAATAAAAATTTTCGGCGTGGGTTTGTTCCGGCGGAGCGGTCTTTTTGCCGTTCGCAGGAGCTTCCCTGCGTTCGGGGCGCTCGCGGCGGTCGCCATTCTCCGGCCGATGATTGTCGTTGCGGTTCATGGACGGACGGATCAGTCGCCGATTGGCAAACACCTCGGAGTCTAAACCTCGACCCACCGTGGTGGAATCCATCGAATCTTTCATGGTGTTTGCTCCCCTGGCTTGCACCCGGTCCGGCAAACGCAAGCACCAGCCGTGACAGTCGAATTTCGGTCTGGCGAGACTCTGGATGTGTTGTTCCCAGGACGTCTTCGGGTGTGAACTTGGCGATACCCTAACACACCTCAACAGCCAATTCAATGAGCCGCGTCACACTACTTTCGTGCTATACCGGCGTGCGTTCCAGCGAGGTAGCAAATGCGTCAAGCGCGAGCGTGCGCAGCAGATTGCGGCGCATTCCCGTCTCCAGTTCACCTAATTGGCGGACCGCCTCGACAATCCAGGCGAAATCAACCTGCTCCGCCATTTTGCCGAGCTGAGCCTCGATATCGATGTTCCGCACCAATTCCGGCGTTCCCGACTTCAGAAACATCATGTCTTCGAGCAATGCATACAGAGTGCGGATCGTTTGGTCAATTTTTGCCTTCCCCTCGGCGCCCCCACGGTACGAATCGGTGACGCGAAACAATTCGCTGTGGTCCTTTTCGCCCATCGAGGGCGCGAGCAGCGCCAATGCGTCCTGTCGGGCTGCCAGGTACTGCGTGAGATCCAGGTTGTGCGCGCGGCCCAAACCGCCTCCGCTTAGTCGCGCGACCAGCCCTCGTTCGCGGGGCTTTAGTTCCGGTCGCACGGCTCCCAGATAGCTCTCAACGTCTTCCAACGGCAACGCCGACAGCCGCAGGTGCATGCAGCGCGAACGAATCGTGGGAAGCAGTGCCGACGGATTGTCTGTCAGCAGGAAGATCGACGCGAAATCAGGCGGCTCTTCCAGGATTTTCAGCAGTGAATTCGCCGCTTCTTTCATGAAGGCGGCTTCGCTGAAGATGTAAACCCGCCGTTTGCCCTCGGCCGGCTTGTAATAAATCTCGCGAATGACATGGCGCACCTGATCGACCTTCACCAGCATTTGCGGTGGATCAGGCGGAATAATCGTCACGTCCGGATGGGTCTGCACCAGGATGCGAGTTTCGCGCTTGTCGGCGTCTCGCAGGTTCTCCCGGGCTTCGACCGCCTCGGCAAAACGGTCTTCGAGCGCATCACCTTCGGCGATGCGAGTGCAATTTACACAAACGCCACAGAAGTCCGGCAGACCATCCGACACCGGCCGTTCCAGACAATGCATCGTCTTGGCGATCATCTGCGCAAGCGTGAACTTGCCCGAGCCTTGTGGCCCAGACAAAATCACGGCGTGCGGAAAGTGATCGCGGGCGAGCATCTCGCGAACCGTTCGCACCACGTCGGCATTGCCGTGAAGGTCAGCGAATGGCATCAGAGTTCCGGATTCGTCTCCGCGCTGGCGCCCCGGGTTCGATTGGACCCATCACCTGCGTCTAGTAACCGCTCTCGTACGATCGCTACGATTTCCGGGTGGACAGCTTCTGCCGGACGCCGCGCATCGACCATTGCCACCCGTTGCGGTTCCCGATGCGCGATGGCGCGAAAGGCCTGCTGGACACGCGAGAAGAACTCGTAGTTCTCTTTTTCAAAGCGGTTCTCGTCGGCCTGTGCTCCAGCGACAGCCACCTTGTTGCGTCGCCGCGCCCGCTTCACACTGTGCTCTACGTCGGAGTCCATCAGGATGGTCAAGTCGGGCCACAAGCCGCGACACAGAACCTTGTGGAGTTGTAGAACAGCATCGCTGCCTAGCTGTCGTCCGCCACCTTGATACGCCTCGGTGGAATCCGTGAACCGGTCGCACAAAACCCAAGTACCGCTTTCCAGGGCAGGCTCAATGACTTCGGCAATCTGTTGTGCTCGCGAGGCAAACATCAACGCCATTTCCGCCATCGGATCGAGACCAGCGGTGCGCGAGTCCAGGAGCACGCTGCGAATGCGTTCGCCAATCTCCGTTCCACCTGGTTCCCGCGTCGTCAGAAGTTCGATGCCTTCCGCGCGCAACACCGCCGCTAGCTTTTCCAACTGAGTGGATTTGCCGCAGCCGTCAAGGCCTTCGAAGGTGATGAACTTTCCTCGCATCGGAGAATTGCTCAAGCGGTCATCATATCAACCGCGACAAGAGCCTGTTCATTCGCGCGTGGCATGATAATCTCGAATTTCGCAGTGTTGTCATGTTGACCTACGAGGTCGCTCTTGCTTTTTGAAACTGGCGACTGGCGACTGACAACTGAAATCAGAAGGGAATCGTATCCATGATTGAGCGACTGAAGGAAACCGGCGGCTGGGCGTTTGGCTTCAAGGTCACCGGACAAGTAACCGCTGAAGATATCAAGGGGTTCGAGCCGCAGCTTGAGTATGCTATTGCCGAACGCAGAAAGAAACCGCTTGGCATTCTTGCCGACGTCACCGAAATGGACGGCGTCGATCTCGCGGCACGCTGGGAAGAGCTGCGCTTTCTCCACAAATATTCCGACCACATCGCGCGTGTTGCTCTCGTAGGCGCCGGCAAATGGGAAGACGTTGTGTCCACGTTCGTGGGTGGCACGGTTTTGTTTACCGCCGAGACACATTATTTCCATCCCAACGAAATTCAGCAGGCGTGGCTGTGGGTGAAGACCGCCAAGCACGCCGATGACGTTCCGGTTCGACCCATTTACCAGGGCGGCATCTGGCGCGACTATCAGGAAGAGTTCAACCTCTGATCTTCCTTTTAATCAGAAGTGTGGGTGCCCCATCCTTTCCCTTCTTTTGGGAAAGGGTGGGATCGAATTCCTCACTCCGCCACCACTCCCTCAAACAAATCCGTCTCGAACTTTGCCTCTCGCGGCTTGCTGGCAGCCGCGAGATGAAACATCTCGTGCGTCGGCATTTTGCCCAAGTTCTTGCGCAGCCGGTCGAAAAGCGGAGTCTGGGTCTTGTGCAGCATGAACGCCTGGTGCTTCTTCTCGAAGCGATCCCTTCCTACCTCGATGCGCGCCGAAACCGTAGGCGGCGCAATCGGCATTCGGTCTGCTAGCACAAAATCGGCAGTGCAGTAATAGAGCTTCTGCGCGCGATGTGGCTGGTGGCCTTGCTCCAGTTGGGCTGGGTAACGGTCCGTTCTTCCCGCCCATTCAAATGCCTGGGTCGCGAAGGCGCCTGCCATGGCGTGATCGGGATGGCCGGTCAGACCTCCGTCGGGGCCGAAGGTCAGGACGACGTGAGGGCGTAATCTGCGAATCCCGAACACCAAGTGTCCGACGACCTCATAGAAGTTGGCGCGGTCGAGCTTGCTGTCGGGATAACTCAGCACCTCACAATACGTGACACCCAGAAACTTGCACGAGTCCAAAAGCTCGGCGGTGCGCAACTCGGCCAGTTCCTCGTCGGTCTTGGCTGAGCCGCGATTCTTCGCGGCAGTTCCTGCGGTGAGGCAAATTACGGAAGTTTCAACGCCTTGATCGGCATACAACGCGAGCGTTCCGCCGAAGGCTCCAGCTTCGTCGTCGGGATGGGCGGTAATGCAGAGGAGTCGGAACATAGGCGCTATCAGATTATCGCAAGAGCCATGTCCAGAATTTGGACGGGGATAGTTTGGTACCCCCCTCCCCCCTCTCCGTAAATTCCTCGTTTTCATAGGGATACAAAGATCTCCTATGCAAACGCGCGGCGGCAAAGGAGTTACAGGTAAAGTCCTGCAAAATAGGAGTTGCGGGGAGCTTTTCGAAACCGACAAGCGGTGGGAAGGGGAACGGAGTATGCGGAGCAGGACATCAGAGCCTCCAATGCAGCTTCGAGCTATTAGCCGTCAGCTACAAGTTCGTGTTGCCAGGCTCCGGTACGTCGGCAGCCAAATACAGCATGTGTCCTTGCGGGCCGACTACACCCATGGCGTAAGGGTGGCATGGGTTCTAGAGGGCGTCAACTTACGAAAGTACTCGATGGAGGGAAACTTTAGTAACTATCATCTGTTGGAGCTCTTATGCTAACCTTGATTCTATTATCGCTGTTAACACTTGGTTTTCCGCAGCCGTACTCGCCCTAGAGCGAAAGGCTAATGCGGTACCGTCTATAATCGGCGCCTTGATTTTCCGAGGACTAAGGGTGGGAATGCGCCAACGACGCAATTCGTCGTGCTGTTTCGCTGGTGCGACTATTCGGCGGTCGCAATGCTTGCCCCGGTGCGGGCGAGGCGGCGCTGATGGCTCCTGCGTGCTCGGGCAGCAGTGCCCGGTTTCTTTGGATCTCCGACATTCACTTCAACCCTATGGCTGACCCGGCGTTGGTGAACGAGCTGGCTGCTGCCGAGCCGAGTCAGTGGGAGGCGATCCTGGAGCGCACGACGCCAATAGCTTTCAGCCAGTACGGTTCGGACACGAATTGGTGGCTGCTGAAGTCGGCGATGAAGCAGCTTCCCGCGACGTTGCGTCACCCGACTCTGGTTATGGTGACCGGCGATTTCCTGGCACACAATTTTCCGGCGACTTACCAGAACGCCACCCACGACACCGATGCAGAACGCTACCGGGCATTCGTCCTTAAGACTGCGAAGTTTCTGGCGTTGGAGCTGAAGCGCAATTTCCCGGGTACGAAGATCTTATCACGCCCGGAAACAATGACAACGATTGCGGCGATTACACCATCGAAGCAAACGGCGACTTTCTGAATAACACCGCCGGCGTAGCGCGCGATTGGCCGGCGGGGATGACAGGTTTGCGGCCTCGTGGAGGCACTGGGCAGCTTCAATGTGCCGCATCCGGCGCTTCCAGGAGTGCGGATCGTCTCGCTCAATAGCGTCTTCCTGTCGCAGAAGTATCAGGCTCTGAGTTCCGCACATGGTTGCGCGCCAGTGTCGTCAACGGCGGCCGCGGACCTCTTGGTGTGGCTGGAACAAAACCTGGCGACGGCGGCGCAGGCGAATCAGAAAGTTTGGCTGATGTTTCATATTCCGCCGGGCATTGACGGCTACGCCTCGGCGATGAAGCAGCAATCGGAGATCAAAGGTGGAGCGCCGGATAACGCGGATACTTGCGGCAGTTCGATTGTGCCGATGTGGGTTCCGGAGTGGACGATGAAGTTCGATGCTTTACTGGCGAAATATCACTCAACCGTCATTGCAAGTTTCGCCGCGCACACGCATTCCGATGACTATCGGCTGATTGGCGCTGCGGGGCCGGAACGAGAGTTCGTATTGATGAACCCGGCCATTTCGCCGATTTACAGCCAGAATCCGGGGTTCCGGGTCGTGAGTTACAACCGAAATGGAGTTGTGACGGACCAGTCCACCTACTACCTGACGAACCTGCCGACCGCCAGCGCAAAACAGAAGGGACGGTGGAAGAAGGAATACACGTTTACACGGCAGTGGCAGGCGACGGGATTGAATGCGGCCAGCCTGAGCCGGGCGTATGACGAGGTGGTTGCGGACGAGTCCGCGCGGGCGAACTGGTTGAAGTTGTATGCGGTGTCGGGTCCGGCGCTGGAGGGCGAGAAGCCGATTGCGCGCGCGTTGTATTGCGCGGTGGAAGGGTTGAGTGTGCAGGAGTATCGGGAGTGTGATTGCGCGGTGAAACCATGAATGGTGCAAACTCATGGCCCACCCTTTCCCAAATGAAGGGAAAGGATGGGGCACCCACATTCATTCCCTTGAAAATCCCGCCCTACGCGTGGTGGTAATCACGATGACGCTGATCAGAACGAACAGGGTCCCGAGAATCGTGCGCAAGCCGAGCGATTCGCCGGCGAAGAAATATCCCAGCAGCACGGCAATGACAGGGTTGACGTACGCGTAGGTGCCGACTTTGGTGGGCGATTCATGATGAATGAGCCACACGTAAGCGGTGAAGGCGACGATAGAGCCGGCGACGATGAGGTAGAGCAACGACAGCCAGGCGGCACGCGAGACGGCTGCGGGATGGAAATTGCGAAACTCTCCCAGCGCGGCGGCGACGAGAGCCAGTAGCACTCCTCCGCTCAACATTTGCGCTCCCGAACTCATGACCTTGGATTCCGGTAGCGGGAGTTTGCGGGAGAGCGCAGACGCAACCGACCAGCCCATCGCGGCGATAATCAGCGCAACTGCTCCCGCGGTGGCCACGGGCACGCCGCCGAGATTGAGCGAATGGCTTACTAGCACGGCCACTCCAGCCAGGCCTATGAGCAGCGCTGCGGTGAGGCGAACGGTGAGCCTTTGAGTTCGCAGGAAGATGATTTCCGAGAGGGCCATGAAGGCTGGAATTGTAGCCAACATCACCGCGGTGAGCCCGGAAGGCACAGTTTGCTCGGCCCAGAACACCAGTCCGTAGTCGACGACGAAAATCAGGAAGGCGATTATGAGTACAGAAGACCATTGGCCTGCGGTGGGCGAGCGCTCGCCGCGCGCGAGCATCCAGACATAAAGAACGAGACCCGCGGCCAGAAACCGCATTGCCGCAAGGAGAAATGGCGGAACTTCGTGTACGCCGATGCGAATAGCGAGGAAGGTCGATCCCCAGACGAAGTAGATGATGGCGAAGGCCAGCAAGGTCTTCCAGGCCGGGGGATGGGAGGCGGTGGGCATGAGAAGCAGAGTACCGCAGAAGTGCCACTATTTCCCGCACGAGCTAAATGTAGGAGTGCGTGGGTACGGTTTCGGACGCGGAGCGAAGTGTGATTTTACGATTACATCGCGAATGTGTGCAGTCGATATGCTAGTCTGGCGACCAACGCGACACTTTCAGAAACCACGGGGGTTTGTGCAAGTGCCGCTGTCGCGGGGAGAACAACGAACAAATGGGCCTGAGTGTGTGGCAGAAGATCTCTAATCCTTTCCTTCCAGTCACGTTACGCGGCGCTGCGCTCATTTGCGGTCTTCTGCTGAGTGGCTCTCCCTTGTTGGCGCAGTCGGACGCGGCCTTCCCGGTTGCGGCTGCGACTACGGCGCAAGGACACTCTGGCGATGCGCCGTCCCCGGCGGGCGGCCAGTCGCAGAATCCGCTGGCAATTGGAACGGTTAGCGGAACGGTGCTGGATGTGACCGGCGTGGCGGTTTCCGGCGCCGAGATCAGGCTCACTCGCGGGGCCACAACGCCATCACAGGTGACTACCACCGCGTCAGACGGCCAATTTTCCTTTACCAAGCTTGCACCTGGACCGTTCGAGCTCAGCATCGCGCTTAAGGGCTTCAAGACGAAGACCGTGTCTGGGGCAATACTGGCCACTGAAGGCTACCTGGTTCCGGCGGTCACGCTTGATCTGGCTCCCGTGGTCACCGATGTGAGCGTGCGGCTGACGACGGAGGAGATTGCAGCCGAACAGATCAAGGTGCAGGAGCAGCAGCGGCTGATAGGGGTGATCCCCAACTTTTACGCGAGCTACGTGGCGGATGCCGCCCCCATGAATACAAGGCAGAAGTTTGGGCTGGCGTGGAAGGCAGCAATCGATCCGACGTCGTTTGTGATTGCGGGAATCATTGCCGGAGGGGAGCAGGCGGACAATTCATTTCCAGGCTACGGACAAGGCGCTGCGGGTTATGCGCGGCGCTTCGGTGCGGCGTATGGCGACTTTTTTATCGGCAACTACATCAGCAATGCGATCCTGCCATCGATCCTGAAACAAGACCCGCGTTATTTTTACAAAGGCACGGGTACGATCAAGTCACGCATACTGTATGCCTTGGAAATGTCAGTGATGACGAAGGGCGACAACGGAAACTGGCAACCGAATTACTCGGGGATACTGGGCAGCCTTGCGTCGGGCGCCATCTCGAATCTGTATTATCCGGAAGGCAGCCAACACGGTTTCGAAACCACGCTGAACAATACGCTCATCGGGATTGCGACGGGGGCAGGGGTGAACATCCTACAGGAATTTGTGTTTCCCAAGGTGACTCCCAAGAAACCACCGAAGATCGATCACCCGACATCGTGAAACGGGAGCTGGCGCGGTGTGTACCTTGCGGAATGCTGCAAGTTCCGCGATAATAGTTCTTTGCCTCCAGCAGCGGGGGTCCAACGGGTGCCAACTGGCACTTTGTTTTGGGGTGTGGAGCGAGCAATTGCTGGCATATCCGTCTCGCCTGAGGGAAAAGCTGTGCCGCTTGCGGCTCCCTGAGTCAAGCTTCTGATTTTAAAGGCTTTGGCGCATGAGCTTGTGCGCGGAACCCTGAATTGCAGGAAAGGAAATACCTTCTGTGTTAATGATTCGCCTCTCGCGCCGTGGTGCGCGCAAACAACCGTATTACCGTATCGTCGTGATCGAAAAAGACCGCGCCCGTGATGGCCGCTCAGTGGAAGTGGTGGGCACGTATAACCCGCGCACCAATCCCGCCAGCGTGCTACTGAAGAGCGACCGCATTGCGTATTGGACGGGCAAGGGCGCCCAGTTGTCCGATCGGGTGAAGAAGCTGGTGGACAAGGCCGCAGCGGCTCCGACGGCAACTCCGGCGGCGTAAGAGAGAAAGCTGAGACATGGCGACTGCTCAAGACATTCCCGCGTTGATGATGCTGCTGGCGAAGGCGCTGGTGGATGCTCCGGACGAGGTCTTCGTCGAACCGTTTGATGAGGATGGCCAGATTGTCCTGGAGCTCGAAGTGGCGGAGAGCGACCTGGGGCGCGTCATCGGGCGGCAGGGTCGCATGGCACGAAGCCTGCGGACCATACTTGGTGCAGCCGCTTCGAAGACACGCAAGCGCTATCAGTTGGAGATCGTGGAATAGCTGCCTTTGTCACCATCGCCCGCGTGCTGGGGCCGCAAGGCCGGCGCGGCGAAGTTGCGGCCGAGTTGCACACGAGTTTTCCAGAGCGATTCGCCGAGCGACACGAGCTTTCGGGACTAACTGCGAACGGTGTTCGGCGGGAGTTGCAGGTCGAAGAGCACTGGTTCCACAAGGGACACATAGTGCTCAAGTTTGCGGGCGTCGACAGTATCAGCGATGCCGAGCGACTAGCCGGGATCGAATTGCAGATTCCCGCTGAGGAGCGGGCGGAACTGGAAGCGGGCGCTGCGTATATCAGTGACCTGGTGGGATGTGAGGTCGTGAATCGCGGGTCAGTAGTGGGCTCGGTCGCGGATGTGCAGTTTGGAGCGGGAGAAGCTCCACTGCTGGTGGTTAAGCGCGGCGAGCAAGAGTTTTTGGTGCCATATGCGGAAGCGTTTTTGAAGAGCGCGGATTTGGCGGCGCGGCGGATTGAGTTCGAGTTGCCCGAAGGTTTGCTGGAAGTGCAGTCTGCGTTGAACGACGAGGAGAAGCGGCGGCAGAAGCTGGAAGCGGACGAAAGCCGGACAGCGGGTGAGCGCCGCAAGGGGCATAAATAGTTTGGAAGTCCCCATCGCCCAGTGCGAAGTGGGGAGGCCGGAATGAAGTTCGAGATCCTGACGATTTTCCCGGACTTTTTTCGCGGGCCGCTAGATTACGGCATTGTGCGCAGAGCGCGCGAAGCAGGGCTCATTGAGATTGCGGTTCACGACCTGCGGACGTTCACGCATGACCGCCATCGCACGGTAGACGACCGACCGTTTGGCGGCGGCGAGGGAATGGTGCTGAAGCCGGAGCCCATTTTCGAGTGCCTGGAGGCGATGGGTGTCTCGTCGCGTTCCGAAAGATTGGTGGCTGACGCGCGTGAGACGGTGGTTTTGCTGTCGCCGCAGGGGCAGTTGTTCACGCAGAGCGTCGCGAACGAGTTGGTCAGCCGCGAGCGAGTAGTGATGATCTGCGGCCGCTACGAAGGCGTGGATGAACGCGTGAGCGAGTATCTTGCGGATCGCGAGATTTCCGTTGGCGACTTTGTACTGAGCGGTGGGGAACTGGGCGCGGCGATCATCGTGGATACGGTGTCGCGGCTAGTTCCGGGAGCGCTGGGGAATGCGGCATCGGCGCAGCAAGAGTCGTTCACGGCGAATGTAAGTGATGCGCCGGTGCGGGGCGAGAATGAGCCGCCGTCATCGACTTGCGGGTCGGGTGGATTGCTGGATTATCCGCACTACACGCGTCCGGCGGAGTTTCGCGGAATGCCGGTTCCCGAGGTGCTGGTGAACGGGAACCACGACGAGATCAGGCGCTGGCGGCGACGCAAAGCGCTGGAGAAGACATTGAACAATCGTCCCGACTTGTTGTGCGGGGCGAAGTTGAGCAAAGAGGATCGCAAGATTTTGGAAGAGATCAAAGGGCGGGAGTAGATGATCCCACCCTTTCGCGAAGAGCGCGAAAGGATGGGGCACCCACAGTTCTGGTAGTTGAAAGACCAAGATTCAGGCCGCCGCGAGGCGTGCGACAGAGAAGGAAAAAGAAAAATGTCGAATTCACCGATTATTGACCGTTTGATTGCCAAGACGCGGCGCACCGATCTTCCCGAATTCAAGTCGGGCGACACTGTTCGCGTGCACGTAAAGATCAAGGAAGGCGACAAGGAACGCGTGCAGATGTTCGAGGGCCTTGTTATCTCGAAGAGCAAGGGCACGCACCCGAGCTTTATCGTTCGCAAGATGAGCTTCGGCCATGGCGTCGAGCGCATCTTCCCGCTGAACTCAAAAGTTATCGACAAGATCGAAGTCGTGCGCTCGGCGCATGTGCGTCGCGCCAAGCTGTTCTACCTGCGTTCGCTGCGCGGCAAGGCTGCCCGTCTGCGCGAAGTAGATGTGAGAACCAAAAAGGCCTAAGTAGTTGTCAGTTGTTGGTGGCCAGTTGTCAGACCGCCGATGCCTTCCAGGGTGACCTTTTCGCAAAGTGACTGCGTTAGGGACGGACATCCGAAGAGTCCTAAGAGAGAATCACGCCCACCGTGTCTCGTCATGCGAACACGGTGGGCGTTTTTAACGTTGGTTTTTGGGGCGGACAAATTTGAGCGCTGTTAGGGTGGAAGAGTAACTGACGACTTTTATGTCCACCAGCCCGGCTGCGCGGCCCGCGTTGAGCACTTGCAGTTCGGTGATGTCTTGGCGGCCCTTGGGATAAACGACCCAGAGCGCTCCGCTGGCGGCGAGTGATGGAATGAGCTTCGCTATTCCGCCCAGGTCTGACGTTGTGGTAGCCCCAAGAAAAATCATATCGGAATTTACCAGAGGCTTTTTGTCCGAAAACGCGGCGACCGTTTCGCGTGCGTCTTGCATCGTGGCGTCGCCGCGCAGGTGAAGCGCCGAGACGGTTAGTTCGGGCTTGATGCCTAGCTTGTCGGCGGTAGTCTTGGGGTGAAGGATGGTATGAGCCCATTTCTCCGCTTGTTGGCCCAATTCGAAGGCGGCGGAATTGCCATGCCACTTGAGGTGAAGTTCGCCGTTGCGCGCCTCCACCGAGCTGAGAAACTCGAACGGAATCTTTAGTCGCTGCTCGCCACGGAAGATGATCTCGCTGGTTTCGAGCAGCGCCTTACCTTGAAACCACTTGCCACTGGATTTCACCCTGCATTGGATCTCGCGCCCCACCCTGCCTCCATGGCATGGCAGAATCGCTTACCGCACTTCGACTTGTCAATGGAATATCGCCGTCTCGTCAATCGAGGGACAAGGAAAGTCGAATTTCCTCAGGCGCCAAAGCCCGATGTTTGTGAGGACGGAGAGGCACGGCTAAACAGGTTGTTGAAAAAGTCGGAAAAGTGGATCCCTCGGCGGCTAAAGTCGCCTCGGGATGACAAAAATAAAAAGGGCTTAGACGCGGCGCCGCTCTACCCGAACTGAGCCTTCGCGCGGCTTTTTCAGCAGCCTGTAAAGCCGTGCCCTTTCAAGGCGCATTGACGACATCGACCAAAATAAACCCCGCTTGCCGGGTGGGGTAAGCGGGGCTTATCGAGCGCAGCCAGTTTTGGCCAGCGCTTGTAACACGATTCGCGAGATGCGCTTCGGATTTCGATTACAGCTTGGCTGCTACTTCGAGCAACGCAATCGCTGTGGCAATCCAGAGCGCGAACGCCACCGTATTAAGGGTGACGCGGATCGCGGTATTGTCGATCAGCCAATTGTATTTCGCGTCCATAGGTTTCTCCTTCTTGAGTGGTGTGCGCCCGGCTTGCCTTGCGGTTTCACCGGTTCAGCATCTATGGAGTTATACGGCTGAGGTGCGAAAAGGTTCCGTGCGAAAATCAGGTTCGCGTTATCAGTCCCAGAAATCGTTGACTAATCGCTGCTTATCGGTGACCAGCCTGTGAACTACCACTCTGTGGGATGGCGTTGTAACCGTTTATTCATCTGGCGATGCGATTTCGCCGAGTTCCCAGTAACGGCTACGAAGTGGTCCCGGGATTCTTATTGTCCCGCCGCTCAGCATGCTTTTGAGTTGCAATGCATTGACTGCGGCTTGTCCCTCGAAATGGTTGTTGGTCACGACAAAGGTTTTCTGCGCTTTGCCGGCGACGGTATCGATGCGACCTTTCCATGTTTCGAGTTCGGGACGAGTGTAGAGGTAGTTGTAGCGATCATTGCGCGAGTCGCTGTCGAACCATTGCTCATAATTTCGTCCGTGCAGGCGCACATAGCCAATAGACGACGTCACACGCTCGCTCGGGGTCACAGCTTTGCCTAACACCGGCTGGTCGATGTTGCAGAAGGCGACTGCTTTCTGCGCGAAGTAACGCAGAGTGCCTTCGTTGGTCCAACTGTTGTGGCGCACTTCAACCACCAGCGGATACTGCTTGAATTTTTCCAGCAGACCGTCGAGATAATCGCGGTTGCGGTCGGTGTTTTTGAACGAGATGGGAAACTGAAGCAGCACCGCGCCCAACATGTTCTCTTCAGCGATGGAGTCGAATCCGGCCTTCGCCCAGCGTT
Organism: uncultured Acidobacteriaceae bacterium; assembly: GCA_963837915.1. Taxonomy (GTDB): domain Bacteria; phylum Acidobacteriota; class Terriglobia; order Terriglobales; family Acidobacteriaceae; genus DASRAA01. The sequence continues at coordinate 79,314 of CAWIPZ010000029.1, read as the reverse complement.
CGTCGTTTGGACCGATCTGGATGGTTTCAGCCGAAGTGCTTTCGATGACGGCGACGGGCGAATGGGTAAAGGCGCGATTCAGTTTCGCGGTGAACAGGAACCGGAGATTCGCGTGCCGCGCCATGCGGCACCACAATTTGCCCCACTCCGGCTTGACGTGGCCATAAAACGAAGTATTGATCTCGAGCAAGTCGAAGTACTGCGCCATATACTCGACGGGGTGCTGTGACTTCTTGATTTGCGCGGGATAGACAATGCCTTCCCAGTCCTTGTACGACCAGCCGGCTGTGCCCACATAAACTTGCGAGGATGCGCTCATCCGTGAACGCAGGGTAGCACAGGCCGGCGCAACGTAATTGGGCAGCGAGTGGCCTGGATTAGCTCCTGTCCAGGTGGGTTGTGACGAACATCACAAGAGGCCGTGATATGTGGCATAGGCCGCTCGCTTCCCGTGGCGTATTTCTACCTCTGCAAGCAAATCCATTCTGTCCGGGAAGCAGAGATGAATGAGCTGAAAAAGAAGTGCTGGCGTGAAAAGGTGACCGCCGAGATTACGGTCACCCATGTTCAGGAATTTGCGCAGGAACTGGGTGCCAAACTTGACGCGGCGGAAGTCGCCCAGTTTCTCAACCACAACGGCCTGGCCCAGAATGTGTGGATCCACATGATGGAAGCGGGCGAACAGTTCATCAAGTCGAACCTGCAACGCGAAGTAAAGGCAATTTCTGTAAGGCAGAGTTGCCGGACGAACCCACCGGCTGTCATGGTGCAGTAAGAGTTCGATTTGGCGGTGTACGCGATTGCCACCGGATTAATATCAGTAGATAACCATTACTACCCAATAAATCCCGCCAGGATTACTTACGCTGGGGGCGAAGCAGACCCCCAGCGAGTATTCCGAACTGAGCGGTTGCGACAGAATTTTCTTCAAGCTGTTCGGCAGCTTGGTCAGGTCCTCGGCGGTCCATGCGAAGGCGCTGGTCACTCCGGGCACAGCCCGAGCTTTTTCACCATCGAGTTTGTCGTCCAAGGCCATGTCGCAGGCCATGTTCGTCAGCTGGGCGCGGGGTTTTCGAGTCGGCACGGGGAAATGCTGGGCGCGGACGTAGTCGTTGATGGCTTGCTGCGTCGCGGCGTCGGCTTCCAGTTCCGAGTAATTTGGGTAGACGTGGGCGAAATCTTCCGTGACGTAAACCAAGTTTCCGTTCCTGACCACTCCAATTCCGACAGCATTGAATTTCGGGTTCAGAATGTTGGCACGGTGTAGTGGCGACTGCATCAGCATGACGTGAGCGTTGGGTACATCATTATCGAGAGCGATGTTTTCGGCATCGCGATCGCTGCGCACATTCTCGTCGCCCAACCGCAATGCCAGCGGCTCTTCGCCATCCAACTGGTGCTGTAGCTCGTCAGCTTCCGCCATTTTTTGAGAGTGCGTGCGAGCGGCCCGCGCCAGTTGCTCGTTCGCTTCTAGCGGGGCAATACCCTCTTTGGCCCGCTCCTGGTTCATGAGTGAGAGCAACTGTTGCGCGCCGTCGGCATCAACCGCAGCTCGCGGGAACGCGGTCGCCGCCAGGCAAAGCAGCAGGCATAGAAACCAGGACGCTCGCAAGGGTTTCCTCAGCAACAGCGAATTGCCTGCTTTGCGACGCACAGCTCACTTCCTGAACCATTAGACGTGCGGCAGCGTGTTTCCGTTCCTGCCACTGCCAACATACAATACAGCAGCAGGTCTCCGTGACATTGTAATGAACGCTACCGTGATTCTGTTGAGTTTCACTGGGTTGTTGGTGGGCGCGGCCGTGATGTGGCTGGCCACGCGATCGCATGTCGCTGCTCAGGCCGAGCGCAAAGCGGATCTGGAGCGGGACCTTGCGTCGCTGAACGCGCGTCTGGTTCAACAGCAGGCGGAGAATTCTGTCTTGGTTGCCGCCAAGTCTGGTCTGGAAGCGACGCTGGACAGCGAACGGCGTAGCAATGGCGAGAAGCTCCGGTTGCTGGCAGAAGCGAGCGAGGAGATGAAGGCTCAATTCAAAGCGCTCGCATCGACGGCGCTCGAAAGCAGTAATGCGAGCTTCCTACAACTTGCGACAGCGACGCTGCAGAATTACCAGACGCAGGCTGTCGGCGAACTGGCTCAGAAGGAGCAGGCGGTTAAGAGTCTGGTCGACCCCATCTCCCAGTCGCTGGAGAGCATGAACAAACAGATTCAGGCACTTGAACAAGCACGCAGCCAGGCGTACGGAACGCTTACGAATCAGGTGGTCTCGCTGACGGAGACCCAGCGAGCGCTCCACGCCGAAACCGGCAACCTGGTAAAGGCCTTGCGAGATCCGCAGACTCGAGGCCAATGGGGCGAGCTACAGCTTCGCAAGGTCCTTGAGTTGTCGGGGATGTTGGAATACTGCGACTTTCAAGAACAAGTCTCCGTGACTACGGAGGGCGGGCGGCTGCGGCCCGACGTGGTGGTTCGGTTGCCCGGTGCGAAAAACATCGTCATTGATTCCAAGACTCCGTTGCAACGCTATCTGGACGCACTCGACGCAACAGACGAGGCAGGGCGCAACGCGTGTTTGTTGGATCATGCCCGTCAGTTCCGAAGGCACATGGACGATTTGGCGAAGAAGGCGTATTGGACCGATTTTCAGCCGACGCCGGAATTCGTGCTGATGTTTATACCCGGCGAGGCATTCTTTCGCGCCGCTGTCGTCGCAGATCCAGAATTGCTCGAGTACGGCGGTGGCAAGGTCATCCTGACGTCTCCGATGACCATGATTGCCGCACTAAAGACAATCGCCTACGGGTGGAACCAGAAGAACCTGGCGGAGAGCGCGCGGGAAATCAGCAGGGCGGGCAACACTCTTTATCAACGGCTGAGCGCGATGGCATGGAATTTCGAGGACATTGGAAAGCGGTTGGGCGGCGCTGTTGACTCCTACAACAAAGCCGTGGGCTCGATGGAACGGTCGGTTTTCCCAATAGCACGCAAGATGCCTGATCTCGATCGATCGCTATCGACAGCAGACCTTCCGGAGTTACAGCAGGTTGAGAAAACACCACGGCAGTTGGGGGCGCCTGACTGGCAACTCACCCCGGATGCCGGGTCGTTCTCGCTAGTTGCGGATGACGAGGACGAGCGGGAGAAGTAACAGGTTCGCGGAGTCACAAAAGTGAGGCTACCGTTCCGTTCGACGTGCCCGACCGCAGCTGACAAGAGTGCGCAGCGACGCGAGAGTCGTTTTGACACGCATTTTATGCGGCTGCTATCATTGAATCTCCGACGGTATCTCCCCTCCCAAACAGCGTCCCCGTCGTCTAGCCTGGCCTAGGACATCGCCCTTTCACGGCGGTAACACGGGTTCAAATCCCGTCGGGGACGCCAAATCTTATCAAGCACTTGCGACCACCCCACTTGTTAGCTGCGGAATGCCGGTAACGTCTGGGTAACACGGAATGCCAAAAACGCCATCCAGAGCAGCTACAGCGTCCGCTAAGAACGCGGGGGACAAATGCTGATACCGAGCGGCCATCCTCAGGTCCTTGTGGCCTAGCAATTGAGCGACGGTGTGAATGTCAGCGCCTTTCATGCGCAGCCAACTGGCTGCCGTGTGCCCGCGTCAGCAAGAAGCTTCGCAGTGACGAGTCGCTCATCACGTCGATGGCAGGAACGCGGCTCCGCATGGAGTTGGACAAGATCCCACTGTGGCGGGGAAATCATGTATCCATCAGGCAACTGGCCGAGGACTTTGCCAAGTATCTTTACCTGCCTCGGGTTGCCGACTCCAACGTGATCGTGAACGCTGCGAGTGACGGGCTGGGTCGCCTGACTTGGGAACAGGAGACATTCGCTTACGCCGACAGCTTTGATGAGTCTGCCGGCCGGTACGTCGGACTACGCCTTGGCGAGAACATGACCCTTATGGCTGGAAGTGCGGGCTTGATGGTGAAACCAGAGGTCGCACGGAAGCAAAGGGAGACGGAGCGACCTCCTGAGCAGACGCCGGAGGATAAGGGGAAGGGCAAGACGGACGGTAACGGCAAGGGCACGGGTGGTGACGGTGGCACAACGCAGCCTCCGCCTCCGCTAGTTTTGAGGAGATTCCACGGCAGCATCTCGCTCGACCCGACTCGCCTCGGGCGCGACGCAGGCCGCGTCGCCGATGAAGTAGTGTCCCACTTGGCCGGACTCGTAGGGGCAGATGTGACGATCACCCTGGAAATTCAGGCGGACGTTGCAAATGGCGTACCGGAGAAAGTGGCGCGGATCGTGAACGAAAACTGCCGGACACTCAGGTTCACGCAGGCAGGATTTGAAGAGCAATAGAGAAGTAGCAGGACCTCCGGGGGGCTGTAATGTTTGCGCAACGTGACTTCGTCTACGCGCTGGAAGAAGAGCTGCGTGTCAGCAGTAAACCTCTGAAGTACAAGGTGAAAGAGACCAAAGCCGAAGGCGCTGGGCTTTTTCGTGTATTCATTGACCCTTTCGCGTATGGAGCACGAGGACTTGACGAGAGTTTGGAAGGAGCCGCTGCGTGGTGGCCTGGGCCGCCCAAAGGCACTGCCGATGTCTTATCGGTTTCTGCCGAACACGATCAAATCAATATTCGCTATCTCACCGCGCCTCCTCCAGCCCAAGGTTCAGACATATCGTTGTATCCTCCGCGATACCTCGAAAAACTGAAAGAAATCTGGGATTCTCCGCTGGCAGCGGATAAATGCCTATCTTGGCTGGGACATGTTAGCTCCCTCTCGTTTCCTGAGTTGCCAGACGTCCAAACGATTCCTGGTTTTCCGAGCCTTCGGAGTCGTCAACGACATGCGTTCGGATTGTTAGACCGTGAGTTCGGGTTCCTGTGGGGGCCTCCTGGTACGGGGAAGACGTATACACTCGGAGCGATGCTGGCCCACCATCTGCGTCGGCATCCCACTGGCAGGATTCTGTTGCTATCGACGACCAACTCAGCGGTCGATCTAGCTTTGATCTCGGTGGACCAGCACCTGGAGAGAGTCGCACGAGCTGATCGGTCTGCTGCGTTGCTTCGGAAGGAAATCAAGCGTATTGGCCATCACTTCATAGCTGGCAATTACACCGGGCGCGAACACCTTTTGCCTACGGTTGATCCCGAGCTTGTAAAGCAGATCGCCGCGCTGGAAGCACTGACGCCGGAAAAGAGCGAGGCAGCAAAATATGCTGAGTGGAAGGATAAGATCGAGGCGCTACGCAAGCAGATACCTAAGCCGCTACGAGAAGCGCGGTTGGCAGCAATGACTACAACGGCGGCCACGTTTCACTTCTCTGCACTTCAGGAACTTGCGCCGTATAGCTTGGTCGTGTTCGACGAATCGAGTCAAGTAAGCCTGCCTCACGCTCTGGTCCTCGCTGGTTGGGCAAGAAGACCCTCTTTGCTGGTGACCACCAGCAGCTTGCACCAGTTGTCCAATCGGAACACCCGGACGCCAAGAGATGCCTTAGCGTTTCGATGTTCGATTACATGACAGCCAATAATCGTTGCCTCTTGAACGAGCAGTCTCGAATGGCTGAGGAGATATGTGACATCGTTAGCCACGTCTTCTATGAAGGCGAATTGATGGTCGCCGACGGTTGCGAAGAAAATGCCGTCTGGCGATCTGAGCGCCGCAGTCCGGTATTGCCGAAGATCGGCAGTAAGCGTGTGCATCTCGAAATGTGCAAGGAGGAAGGTACTTTTAGGCAAACGAAATATGGCATCGGAACGCGGTACAAATCGGCGGAATACGTTTCGGTGCTGGCGACGTTGTGTGCAGCACAGGTCGGGGAGGATAGCGTTCTGGTGCTTACGCCGTACCGTGCTCAAAGAGCACTGATTAAGACCTTCCTGAAGAACGCGGGACGGAGGAGCATTCGGGTAAGTACGGTTCATAGAGCACAGGGAACCGAATGCCACACCGTGATCTTCGACCCGGTAATCGCCAGCGGGAACAAGCTGCTGGGTGATCCGAAAGAAGGTCCACGGCTCATCAACGTTGCACTCAGCCGAGCTAAGGCACGCTTGGTCATTGTTCTGTCGGCCGGGGACCTTTGCAATGAGTACCTGCGCCGCATTGCACAGGTAATCGACGGCACAGGGAAGTTCGACGATTCGGTGCCCATTTGCAACGTCGTCGGCCATCCTGGATTCCCGGATAACGCAATCGGGACCATCGTGCGCTGGGGGAATGTAGTCGGGAAGCTCGAAACTTCTGCGAAACCGGGATTTTTCTGTCTAAGTGACTTCGTAACGGGTCAGAAGAAATCATTCAGCGTGTCTGTGGTTAGGGACTCTTGTTCCCGAGACGGCAGCGCTAGGAATTGACAACCGACGCCGAAACTTCAAATCAGCGCCAAATTTGAGTGGCCAATTGGCCGGTCCTTTACGTCCGCCTGGCATCCCACCACTTCATCAGTGCGGGGCTTTGCCACTCAAACCTGACGTACTTACCTAGTCGGACACACGGAATAGGGTCGATTGCACGGTTGCGCGTCTGTTCCCGAACCCAACTGATTGGGACCTTCCATCGCTTTCCTAATTCGGGAGCGTCAAGAACTTCGTAGATGTCGTTTGCGGATTGTGTTGATGACATGATCTGGTCATCTTAACCTTCACGGCGCCCGAAGACGTCCAGATCTGGTTTCACGCACGCGGGAATGACTTTAGGGCGTCAGGGTACGATGTGGGCGGCGTATAACGGCGTTCCCGGGTATGTAGATTACTGGCGCCCCCCAAGGCATCTTGAGAACGGCACTTGGATTCGATATGGTTCGGCGACCGGTATCTCATCAAGGCTCGCGCATACGCAGCGGCGGAACAAGTGCTCCGCGATTCAGTAAGCTGAACCACCCTGGTATTTTGCAGCCGTCGTAGGTTTGCGGCTGAGGTTTGACGCGCCTCGACGCAGTGCACATTTTATTCTGCGGAATTGGCAGCCTTGAGGAGAGTGCCGCGCAAAGCCGTGATTGTTCGGCGGAAATGCGGGCTATATGATGAGGTGAGAGGATTGCCATGACCACGCAGCGAATCGTGATTGATCCGGCGGTGATGATGGGTAAGCCGGTAATTCGGGGAACGCGAATCACTGTCGAGCTGATTCTGCGCAAACTGGCCGAGGGCGCCAGCGAGGCCGAACTGCGCGAAGACTACCCGCACCTAACGACAGAAGACATTCGCGCGGCCGTGGCGTATGCGGCGGCCAGCGTTGCCCATGAGGAGATAGTGCTGCTCTCGGGTGCGCCGAATGCGGACAGAGCCTGACGCATGAACTTCGTGGCCGACGAAAGCTGTGCTGCACCTGTCATTCGGGCGTTGCGAGAAGCGGGCCACGACGTGGTTGCGATCGCGGAAGTCGCGCCGGGCACCACAGATGACCAGGTGCTGGAGCGTGCGCTGCATGAGAAGCGAGTGCTCATCACCGAAGACAGTGATTTTGGCGAGTTGGTTTATGGCCGTGGGCGCTCGTCGGCAGGCGTGATCCTTGTGAGATTTCCTACCCAAGCGCGACGGGCCAAGCCGGCAACGGTAGTTGAGGCCGTCGCAAAACTGGGTCCACGGCTTCTGGACGCATTTGTTGTCGTTGAACCTGGGCGGGTACGGATCAGCCCCAGGCCACCCCATTGATCGCTATGGTGCCATGCGTACCTGCCCATGGACGTTGGCTCGTTCGTGTGCCTGCGGTGCTGAATTTCGGTAACGCTCTGGTAACGCGGATTGATATAAATGCCTACAAGCCTCCCCAAACCGACCAAAGATAAAAATGGGTGAGAGCCGCGTAAACATTGGCTAAGACTAACATCTGACAACCTGCCACAAATTGCTCCAAAATACCAGATAAGCCCTTTCACGGCGGTAACACGGGTTCAAATCCCGTCGGGGACGCCAAATCTTTTCAGGCACTTGCGGCCATCCCACTTGTTAGCCGCGGAATACTGGATTCCTATCGTTATCGTGAAATCCGCAAAATTAGATGAAATCGGCGATGTTTTCGTCAGGGTGAACTCTCAAGGAATGCGAATTACGTCAGCCGACCGGGCCAGTGCGCTGATGGGTGAGCTAGACGTGCGTGCAATGGCGCAGGAACTTCAGCAAAACGTGCGGGACCAAGTTTTCGCGCTTGGGAGCATCGACTCGATCCTGATGGGATTCAATCTAATCTCCGAACGGCCTTCGCTGGAGGGCGATCCGCCTAAGCTTGACGCAATGGCTATTCGCTGGTCCAAGAAAATCGACAATGACCGCCCGCATCTAGGCGGACTTAGTCGATCAGCTCTTCAATTCCAGCGAAAAGCGGCTGGCGAAGATTTTGTTATTGCTCGCGCAGTTCGGCAAGGAAAGCAAACCCGAGACAGTGGCTCCCAAGATTTAGCCAGGAGATATTGGCTGAGATGGTCGGCACAACCCGGTCGCGAGTGAGTTTTTTCATGAATCGCTTCAGGAAATTGGGGTTCGTCGAATACGACGGAGAGATACGGATTCACAACGCCCTTCCCAACATCTTCCTACAGGAATAAGCGCGCTGCAGTGTCACAGCAATGGATGCCAAGTGCAGACCGCGTCCTCGAAGGCACCTAATCGGCGGAGTAGAGCATCGAGTGCCTCCTGGTCATGGCCGGAGCACACCGAATCGGTGCTGGAAAGCGTTCAGACATTCATGGGTCGTCTTGTAGCGCTGGGCTCGGCAGATTGAAGGGAGAACGCCAAGTGGCCAGGTTGCATGTGATCGGCCCCAGCTCGTACGAAGGACCGCATGTAAGACTGCGCCACCCGATCCCAAACCATGTTGCGTGCATAGGTGCAAGCAAGTTTGCGCATCGTCAGGCGAGCCTCATCGTTATCCAGAAGCTCAATTGCCGTATCGGCGATTGCGTTCGGTTCGTCGAAGGGAACCAACGCACCGCGCCCATCGCCCAAAAGTTCGGCAGCATACCAGTAAGGAGTTGAGATAATCGCCTTCCCGGCGCCTAGGGCATACGCGAGTGTTCCTGATACCGCCTGCGCGACGTAGCGGTACGGCGTGACGTAAATGTCGGCCAAACCAACCAAGGAAGCCATTTCTTGAGGGCTGAAGAAGCGGTTGTGGAAGACCACGTTCTCCTCAACTCCCAGTTCCTTGGCCAGAGCCTCCAATTGAAGCCGATATCGATCACCTTCACGGCGTCTGACATGGGGGTGAGTAGCACCTGCGATTATGTAGACAACGTCGCTGTGCCGCGACAAGATACGTGGCATGGCTTGAATGACGTTCTCGAACCCCTTGTTTGGAGACAACAAGCCGAATGTAAGTAATACGGTCTTTCCTTCGGTTGAAAATGCAGCTTTGTTCAAGGCCGACTCCGCAAAGGACAGGTCAGGAATACCGTGAGGAATCAGGTCAATCTTTTCGTCTGGAACTCTAAATACATCGTGCAGAAACTGAGAAGAGTGCTCGCTCATAACGATAAGACGATCCGAGCTTTCAGCGATTTCTTGCATGACGATTAGTTGGTCGACGTCTGGCTCGCGAAGAACCGTGTGCAGAGTTGTCACCACTGGCATTTTGAGTTGCCGCAGCAGCCGCAATACATAGCTGCCAGCTTTCCCACCAAAAATCCCATACTCGTGCTGCAAACACACGAGAACGACATGGCTGGAATTAAGAAAGTCGGCGGCTGCCTGATAGGAAGAGAGGTCGCCTTCGGTTAGCTCGACGCGTACGCGCGCAGGGTAGTTGTACTGTGATTGCGGGTCATTTACGGCTACCACAAACACTCCAGTGTTTGCGTACTCAGCGGCAATAGCATTACACAAGTTTGTCGTGAAGGTCGCAATTCCACATTGACGAGGCAGATGGTTTCCGATGATCGCTACCCGCGCCGGAAGCGACAGGGTAGGTATGACCTGCAAGGATGTTGTTGCCGTCTTTTCGAACAGCAGAGGCTGTGCTTTGCCCCGCATCAGGATATTCGGTTTCGTATTCTCGGAGAGGTCAGGTGCGGACATTACAGACTCCTTAATGTGTTCCGGTTGGAAGGCAACCGAACACCAAGGTGAGGGCACCAGAAGTCTCATTTCGGGTGGCTCCTGGTGCGGGACTCGTACTACCTTGACCTTTAAAGCTCGCGATTCGCAGTCCGCTCAGCCGGCTAATGACCGGATTCGCCAAACGCAAAAAACACAAATAAGTGAAGCAGGGCTCCGCCGATATGCAGACCGAATCCAGAAGCCACAAAATCAGAAGAACAACGAAAATGGCCCAATGCCATGTCAACCTCCAGTGGCCGCTTGGGAGCTCGGATCGTGAATCTCTCCGATTCGCCGGCGAGACAACTTCCGCAACCAGGGCGAGCGGACGCGTCTTTGTCCGAACCTACATCCGATTGGCCTGGCGAGGCTGGTCACTTTTGCTCAGAACAGCGGTGGCACGGTTGCTAAGGTCAATCTCATGAGGAAGAAACAACGACGAATTATCAACAACGACCGCTGCACTGGAATCGGCGGCTACGGGTCCCGGCGACTCTGATCGGCAGCGACACCGAAGGTCGCGCCCGTAATAGGCGGATCGTGCCAGAGAAATGCAGCTAACAACTGCCCGGGAGGGCAAAGGCAATGTTAATCAACACTGCGCACTTGAAGGGTCTCGTGATCCAAGCCACGGACGGCGAGATTGGAACGGTAGATCAGTTCTATTTCGACGATGAGGCATGGGCCATCCGCTACCTCACCGTAGACACCGGCGGCTGGCTTGGCGGCCGGGAGGTGCTAATCTCGCCGATTTCCGTCGTCCATACGGACTGGCAAACCAAGCGGCTAGATGTGGCGCTCACGAAAAAACAAGTGGAGAACAGCCCCAACATCGACATACACAAACCCGTCTCCCGGCAGCATGAGGCCGCGTACCTCAGGTATTACGGCTATTCCTACTATTGGGTCGGTCCCAACATGTGGGGCCCAGTGCTGTACCCGTCGGGCTTGCCTATTCCATCAGCTGAGTTTGAGGAGAAGATGGCGGACAGAGTCCGGCGAGAGTCTCAGGATTCGCACCTGCGCAGTAGCGAAGCCGTTACGGGTTATCACATTGAGGCAAGTGATGGTGAGATCGGCCATCTGGATGGGTTCGTTATGGACGATAAGGCTTGGGCTGTCCGCTATATTGAGGTAGCGACGCGGAATTGGTGGCCGGGCAAGAAGGTACTGGTCTCACCCGCGTGGATTCAACAGGTAAGCTGGACTGATTCCAAAGTCCGCGTTGCCCTCTCCCGAGAAGCCATCAAAAACAGCCCGGAGTTCGTCGAGTCCACCCCGATCACTCGGGAGTATGAAGACCGGCTCTACCTTCACTACGGCCGGCCTCCGTATTGGCTGCACGAAGCCGAACACGAGCCTTCTTTCTCAGTGACACGCGTTTAGAGTTAGTGCATGGGCATCCGGCAAAACGGGTGCCCATGATTTTCACCGACGCTGCTGGTTGCTCACAACCTCTCGTCTTTGAACTGGAGACGACCATGAAAGCCACTGAACAACCGCATCACATGGATCCGGGCCATCACGGCCAGCGTCCGTACTGGAAGCGTGCGCATCGTGACTGGCGGTTCTGGGCGGGTTTCTTTCTCGTGCTTCTGGCCCTCGGTATCTACGTAGGAACCAATGACCTGTCCTCGGTGCCCTCTGGCCGGCAGAAGCAATTGCCGCCATCAGCCAGCAGAGTTCCCTAGGCCAATGTTGGCGAACTGCGATGAAGGAATGAGACGGACTTAGCTCTATGGTACAGACGCGAATGAATACCGACAAAGGCCTGCCAGTGATGGATGAAAATGAGCCAGTCACTTGTGAAGTGGTTCTGTATCCGTTGCGATTCGAACCTATTTATCAGTATCGCCTCTGGGGTGGCCGACGTTTGGCCGACTTGCTGACCGCGCCTCTGCCGAGCGGTCCTATTGGGGAAGCGTGGTTACTCAGCGACCGCGATGACCATCAGAGCCGCGTCGCCAACGGACCGCTCAAAGGACAGACCATCGCGCAATTGCTGGAGCAGTTTCCAGAGCAAATGCTCGGAAAGCTGGCCGGGAGTTTCACGCGATTTCCGCTGCTGTTGAAGTTCCTCGATGTACGCCAGATGCTCTCGGTCCAGGTGCATCCCACCGACGCAAATACCGACCTGTTGCCAGCGGGCGAGACTCCGAAAACTGAGGCGTGGGTCGTGCTGGAAGCCGGGACCGACAGCCGTATCTATGCGGGGCTGAAGCCAGTTACGACTGCAGCAAATCTGCGGCATGCCCTCGCGAACGGGACGGTGGCGGACCAACTCGCCTCCCTGACTCCGAAGCCCGGCGATGCGATTTTCCTGCGGGCCGGCACGGTTCACTCTCTGGGCGGCGACGTCGTGGTGTTCGAGATTCAGCAGAACAGCGACGTTACATTTCGCCTATACGACTGGAACCATGTTGACCCGAAGACGGGAAAGCCGCGGGCACTACAAGTCGAAAAGGCGATGGCCTGCGTTGATTTTTCGGAGGGTCCGGTGGGTCGGGTGACGCCCGTGGTGGAGACCAAGACCCCGGTGGAACGCGAGAGACTCTTTGATTGTGAGCACTTCCGGCTATGGCGACTGCGCGGAGAATCGTCGTTTACCGTCGGCGCCGCCGACTTGCTGCGCGTACTGGTGTGCGTGGAGGGAGCAGGGCAGGTCGAGCACGCCGGCGCCACTTACGCCGTCGGAAAGGGCGACGTATTCGTCTTGCCTGCGTCGATCGGAACGTGTGTTTTTCGGCCCCTCGGAGCAGTGAACGTGTTGGAGATTGCACTGCCGGATTGAAATCTCCGGAATTCGGATGGAGAAGCATGGTGAAAAAACTAATTGTGTTTGATCTGGACGGGACCCTCGCCGAAAGTAAGTCGTCCGTTGATCCCGAAATGTCGGGGCTGCTGCATGACCTTCTCGGTATCGTGAAAGTGGCTGTGATTTCTGGCGGCGACTGGCCACAGTTTGAAAAGCAAGTGGTCTCCAAACTTCCTCATGACGAACGCCTGAGAGAGCTGTCCCTGCTGCCTACGTGTGGAACAAAGTTCTACCAATACTCAGGGACTTGGAAGAGGCTTTATGAAGAAGATTTCACCGCGGACGAGCGAGAGAAAATACTCAGCTCTCTCAAGGAGGCGATCGGACTTGCAGGCTTCAAGATCGAAAAGCTCTGGGGAGAGCAAGTCGAAGACCGCGGGAGCCAGATAACATTTTCCGCCTTAGGTCAGCACGCTCCGTTGGAAGAAAAAGAGAAATGGGATCCCAATTTCGCGAAGAGGAAGAAGATCAAAGCGATTCTTGACGAGTCGATTCCTGAGTTCTCTGTCCGAATCGGAGGCTCAACATCCATTGACATCACGAAGCCTGGTATCGACAAAGCTTACGGCATCAGAAAACTGCGAGACCTGCTGCACGTTTCATTGCAAGAGATGATTTACATCGGCGACGCCTTGTTCGTCGGAGGGAATGACTATCCCGCCGAAAAAGCAGGGGTGGATTCTATTCCAGTTAAGGGCCCCGATGAGACGAAGCGGGTTATACAAGCAATCATCGCTTGCTTAGCAGATCGCGATCAGGCGGCGTGAAGTATGGGAATCGCAGTGAAAGGGATTTGATGAGCGGACTTAAGTTGCAGCGGCTGGGAATGGTGATGGAGCCCGAGCCGGGGAATCCCCAGGAGATCGAAGGGGTCTTGAATCCGGCTGCCGCTCGTGGTCCTGACGGCGAGCTCTATCTGTTCCCGAGGCTGGTTGCGCGGGGTAATTACTCGCGCATCGGCATCGCCCGAGTGCGCTTTAACGAAGCCGGAGATCCGGTAGGCGTAGAGAGGCTCGGCATCGCACTGGAACCGGAAGCCGATTACGAGCGGCGGCCCGACGGCGGCGGTGGCTGCGAGGATCCGCGAATCACATTTGTGGAACCACTCAAGCGTTACATCATGACCTATGCGGCATTTTCGCCCCGAGGCCCACGGATTGCGTTGGCCTTATCGGAGGATCTCTTCCACTGGCAGCGTCTGGGGCTGGCGACGTTTGCGCCGTATGAGGGCATCGAATTCGCTGACGTGGACGACAAAGATGCCAGCCTTTTCCCCGTTGCCATTCATAACCCTTCCGGGCATCCGGAACTGGCCATGCTTCACCGGCCGCTTTTTCCCGGCACTCGCCCGGAGGAAACCGCGTGCCAGCCCACATCTCGTAAGGTGGATCTCGATCGAGAAAGCATCTGGATTTCCTACTGCCCGATGTCTTTGGACTCCCGAGAACCAAATCGCCTCGGTCGGTTCATGTCTCATCACCGGCTGGCGACTCCAGTGTCGCTGTGGGAGCGGCTCAAAATCGGCGGCGGCACTCCGCCCGTACTAACCGGGCACGGCTGGTTGATCATTTATCACGGTGTCAAGGAAATGGAGCAGGCGAGGAAAAACGAACACCAGTTATGTTACTCCGCGGGAGCAATGATTCTCTCGAAGGAGCATCCGCAAGTCATCTGCTATCGTTCGGTTGAGCCGGTGTTGACACCAGAGTTGCCGCAGGAACGCAGCGGAACCGTCGCCAACGTCGTGTTCCCCAGCGGCATTGACCGGCGTGACGATCTTGGCTTGCCCGACCGCTTCGATGTCTATTACGGGATGGCTGACAGCCGGATTGGTGTTGCACGTCTTGACATGCCGGATGTCTTGCCGCCGGAAGGAGTCGCAGATCCTCCGGAAGCAAAGGTGTAACGCGTTCGATTACCCAGAGTGCGCATGTTGCGCCCGTTTTTCTCCTTGAAATCAAGCCACTTGCGTTTCCCGCTCTCCATTGGGCAGTCCTGCCCAAGTGTTAATTTCAGCCCCGTTGAGCGATTCTGCACAGTCCCCTCCCTGCACGAGCAGTAGTGTTGGCCTTGTGACGGGAATTTGAAGGTGCGTTCATGCAAGGCGTGTACGAACGAAATTTCATCGCGAAGCTCTAAGGCACACAGAGACTCAGTCTCCATTTAGCCGGCGGTGTGATCCACCTTCTGTTGGGCCATTGCCGGAACGGTTCTGGCTATCAACTTGATCGGTGGCCTTCGGACTGAACCATCACGCGGCCGATCTCGCCTCACACTTGTGTCAACAACCTTGGATGGAACGAAAAGGAGTTGTCTTATGAAGAATTACGCTAGTTCTCTGTTGCGGTTATCTTCTCCCTGTGTCGCGTTCGGTGGTTCGGCACGAGAAGATGCCACTGCGTGCTTGCATTCAGCCAGTTCCGTCCCGACCTTCTCCCACATGGAACCGAGGGCGCGTGTGAAACCATATCTTCTTCTCATCCCGCTCTTCGCTGCAATCATCCAGATTGGCTGCAGCGTCGCGAAACCGGCGGTTGCTGCCACGGGCGACAGCGGGCATATCGTCGCCGCCGGCAGCTCGTTCGTTTATCCCGTCATGATGCGTTGGGTCCAAGCCTATCAACAGGATCATCAGGGATTAAACATCAACTATCAGTCGATCGGCAGCGGCGGTGGCATACAGCAGCTCCAAGGAGGATTAGTGGACTTTGGCGCAACCGATGCTGCGCTCGATGACCAGAAACTGAAGGAGATGCCGGCCCTGGTGCAGATCGCAGAGAGCGCAGGTCCGGTATGCCTTACCTATAATCTGGAACAGCTCAAAGTGCCCCTGAATTTGAGCGCTAAGTCGCTTTCGGGCATTTATCTCGGCACCATCAAGAATTGGCAGGATCCCACCATCAAGAAGGACAACCCCGGAGTTGATCTTCCCAAGGAAGGCATCGTCGTGGTGCATCGTTCCGACGGCAGCGGTACCACGAACATCTTCACCACATATCTTGCCGATGTCAGCCCCGACTGGAACAGCAAGGTCAGCAAAGGCCTCTCGGTAAGCTGGCCAGTCGGAGTAGGTGGCAAAGGGAACGAGGGAGTGACTGAACAGGTCAAGCAGAGCCCCGGCGCCATCGGGTACGTCGAGCTAGCTTATGCCGAGGAGAACAAACTTCCGGTTGCGAAGATCCAGAACGCGGCGGGCAAATACCTTAGTCCGACAGCCGCTGGAACGAGCGCCGCTATTGACGCGTTCTCTGTTGAGCTAGCGAAAGACGTGCGCACGCCGATCGTCAATGCTCCGGCTTCAGCTCCAGAGGCTTATCCCATCAGCGGCCTCACCTTCCTGCTGGTGCCGAAACAGGCGAGAGACCCCAAGAATGCTGGAGCGGTGAAGGGCTTCGTCCAGTACATCATCACTGACGGCCAGACCCCAGCGGAGCAATTGCATTACGCGAAGATTCCGGCGTCGCTACAGCAGATCGATGAACAACTGTTGCGGCAAGTTCAGGGCGGATCGTAGATGAATCACAAATCACGAACCGATGTGCATACTGTTCACAATTGACCGGATTCTGCTTCGCATTTCACGAATAGTGAAATGGGATATCAGTACTGCCCTGTTTAGCTAGAGATCCGAGTCGGTCGTTAATCAAACTCCCCAGCTACATTCTTTGGCTGGAGTTCCGGGCGCAAACCAGCCAAGTCTAAACCGTCAGCCCGATTCACTTTGTGAAGGAGAGGAGATCCTGAATGGCAAACGAAAAGAAGTGTGCAAACGCGAAATGCCATTGCACGGTTCCGGAACAAGAGCAGCACTGCAGCGATCACTGCAAGGAAGCACCGAGAGGGGAAGAAAGCGCAAGCCAATGCGACTGTAAGCATGAGTCCTGTGCGCTCGAGTACGAACTCGCGCAGGGATCGATGCCGACTTAGGTCACGGCTCCCGGCTACATGGAAGGCGTGCGGCGACCGTATGCCCACAATTGTCGAATCCCCTGACCATTGGAGACAGCCGCCAGTTGATTGATGTCGTCCCGGCTCATGGTCTCCAGCGCCCAGATGGCCGGAGCGTCAGGGGTGACCGTCCGAAGCCGACTTAGCTGGCGACAGAAACAGTCTATTTGCGGAATCCGGACGCCGATGTGTGCTAATGGTAGCCTCCTTCCAGACGTCCGGAAGTGAGCTATTCTGCACAGCATTTCGGGAGGAAATGGACGAATCTAGCGATGGCTCTATAGAGCAGTTTATCCAGCAAGAAGAGCGGCGGAGTTGCGAACCAGGCAATGCTGGACAGGCCGCTCGACTCAGTTAGCAACGCGCGTGCAACACATTGGATTCGTGGAGGCAATATGGCAAAAACAGCGGTTGGTTTGTTCGAGAATGCGGCCTCGGTCGACGAGGTCGTTCGCGACCTCGAAGCCAGCGGCATTCTTTCCAAGGATGTTCGTGTTTTAGGCGAGCCGCGGGAGATGGCCGGCAGCGGCGTCATGAGCATCCCGCACACTGATTTTGAAGTGGGCTTGACTCGTGATCTTACGGCCTTTGGAGTCATCGAAGCGGACGCGGAAGCTTACGTCCGGGGAGTACGGCGTGGAGGAGTCATGGTTTTCGCAACCGGTTCGGGCGAGAGGGCGGACGCGGCTGCCGAGATTATGAACCACCACGGTGCTGTGGAGATCGAAAAGATAAGTGCGTCCCGGCCCGAATTCCCGAGCACGGACAACGATGAGGCCCCGCCCGTCCGCGATCTGTCTGTCCAAACTGGAAGGTCCCGCTCCCCCGGCGGCGGTGCTCGCCTCTTCGTGTGGTAGCGTTTTCACGAAGGACGACGCTCTGAGACGAAGGTTGAAGATAGCTGTTGGGAGGGTTCCGTGGCGAAACGTAGATCGCGCGATAACGAAGCGCGGCTTGATGAACTAGGGAGTGATCCTGGGCAAGTAGGCTCGGACAGCGCTGGGCAATCAGGGGATACTCAGGGCCTCTCCGAAACAGCAGATGCTGCCGACGAAAGCGTCGAAGAACTCGCCGATACAGATCAGGCATATGAGGCGGAGGCCATCAGCGGCGTCGAGGATGCTGCGGACCACCCTGAGAGGTCTGTACACACCAGTGAGGATCGTGCCCGGTCAGATGACCATTGAAACCTTACCCTCAAGATGATCGATCTGGTCGCCCAACTCAAGGTCCGGTACGGATTGAAGATCGCCGCAGTCAGCAATGAATCGCGCGAGGTGAATGCGTATCGGATTCGCAAGTTCAAGCTCGCCGAATTTGTGGATTCTTTTATTTCCTCCTGCTTCGTCCACGTTCGCAAGCCCGACGCGGAAATCTTTCGCCTCGCGCTGGACATCGCGCCGGCGCCGGCCCGGCAGGTGGTCTATGTCGAAAACACCCCGATGTTCGTATAAATCGCCGATTCACACCGATTACAAGTCCACATGCGCAGGACTGGCTTCGTTCGGATTGCGGAATGACAAAGGTGTCATCCATGAAGCCAGCTAGCCATCGCGTCCTGACGATCAACGGCGGCTCCTCGAGCATCAAGTTTGCGCTGTTCGAAGTCGGTGACTCGCTGCAACGGATTCTGGATGGAGCGATTGAGCGCATTGGACTGCCGGAGGCCACCTTGCAGGTGAAAGGCCTAGATCAGGCCGACAATTTTTCTCGGTCAGTGACGGCGCCCGATCACTCGGTGGCGGTGGGCGCTCTGATGGATTGGATCGAGGAGCGCAGCGGGCGTGACCCGTTGGCCGCGGTGGGGCATCGCGTGGTGGATGGCGGACCGAAGTATTACCAGCCGCAGCGAATCACTGCGGAAATGGTTGAGGAGCTGCGCCGCCTCAGTCCATTCGATCCTGACCATATGCCGGAGGAGATCCTGTTGACCGAGGCGTTTCATCGCCGATTTCCCGATCTGCCCCAAGTAGCGTGTTTCGACACGGCTTTTCACCATGATATGCCGCGGGTGGCGCAACTCCTGCCAATCCCGCGGCGCTACGAAGCGCAGGGGGTGCGGCGGTATGGGTTTCACGGCTTGTCGTACGCGTTCTTAATGGAAGAACTCGCCCGCCTCGGCGACCCGGCCGCAACAACTGGCCGGGTCATCCTCGCACACCTCGGCAATGGCGCGAGCCTGGCGGCGGTGCGTGACGGCAAATCCGTTGACACCAGCATGTGTTTCACCCCCACATCTGGTGTGCCGATGAGCACCCGCTCCGGCGATCTCGATCCCGGACTGGTTTGGTACCTGGCGCGCACTGAAAATATGACCGCCAAGCAATTCAACGAAATGGCCAATTTTCATTCCGGGTTACTCGGCGTGTCGGAGACCAGTTCCGACATGCGCGACTTGCTGAAGCACGAGAAGCAGGACGTGCGAGCGGCTGAGGCGGTCGCACTGTTTTGCTACCAGGTCAAGAAATGGATTGGCGCATTCGCGGCAGCGTTGGGCGGACTAGACGCACTGGTGTTCGCTGGTGGAATTGGCGAGAACGCGCCCCCGGTCCGTGCGCGGATTTGCGAGGGGCTGGGATTCCTTGGAATCGAACTCGAAGAGAAGCGCAACGCGACGAATGAGGGCACGATTTCCGCGGCGGCCAGCCGGGTTGCAGTCCGCGTCATTCGCACGGACGAAGAACGCATGATCGCCAAGACGGTTTGCCGGGTTCTCGGACTTGGCTGCAAGAACAACAAGGAGAATTGAATCATGAATACGGACACACTCACTTCGGAGCGGCTCGACAAGAAGCCCGAAGCGGTGAACAACAAAGAGTTGACCAAGAAAACCAACACACTCACTCCAGAACTGCTGCACAAAATGAATGCCTATTGGCGCGCCGCCAACTACCTGGCGGTCGGCCAGATTTATCTCTACGAAAATCCGCTGCTGAAAGAGCCGCTGAAACTTTCCCACGTGAAGGCGCTGGTGGTCGGGCACTGGGGTACGGTGCCGGGGCAGAACTTCATCTACGTGCACCTGAACCGGGTCATCAAGAAGTATGACCTGGATATGTTCTACGTCGCCGGTCCCGGACATGGGGGCGCGGCTCTGGTGGGCAACGTTTACCTCGAAGGCACCTGGAGTGAGGTTTATCCGAACGTCAGCCAGGACGAAGCCGGAATGAAGGAGCTGTTCAAGCAGTTCTCGTTTCCTGGCGGCATTTCCAGTCATGTTGCGCCGACGACGCCGGGATCGATTCATGAAGGTGGCGAGCTGGGCTACTCGCTCAGCCATGCCTTCGGAGCCGCGTTCGACAATCCCGATCTCATCGTCGCCTGCATCATCGGCGATGGTGAAGCGGAGACGGCCTCATTGGCGACCTCATGGCAGTCCAACAAGTTTCTCGACCCGATTACCGACGGAGCCGTGCTGCCGATCCTCCACCTGAATGGCTACAAGATCAGCAATCCAACCGTCCTGGCGCGCATCGAGCATGAGGAATTGGAGCAATTTCTGCGAGGCTGCGGCTGGACACCATACTTTGTGGAAGGTGATGAGCCAGAAAAGATGCATGAACTGATGGCCACCACCTTGGACACGGCCATCGAGGACATCCGGCAAATCCAAAGCGACGCCCGGAACAAGAACGACACCACTCGGCCGCGCTGGCCAATGATCGTCCTCAAGTCACCTAAGGGGTGGACGGGGCCGAAATTCGTCGACGGCCTGCAGATTGAGGGCACTTTCCGATCGCACCAGGTGCCGCTCCTCGTAGATCCCGAGCATCCCGATCATGTCAAACTGCTTGAAAGCTGGATGAAGAGTTACAAGGCCGAGGAACTGTTCGATAAGAATGGGCGCCTCATGCCGGAATTGGCCGAACTGGCGCCGAAGGGCGACCGCCGGATGGGCGCTAATCCCCATGCCAACGGCGGTATTCTGCTACACGATCTGCGCATGCCAGACTTCCACGTCCACGCGGTGAATGTGCCTTCGCCCGGCGCGGCGAACGCCCAAGATACGCTTGTGCTGGGTTCGTTCCTGCGCGATGTGGCCAAACTGAATCAGGAACAGCGTAATTTCCGTGTCTTCGGCCCCGATGAGACACTCTCGAATCTCCTGGGCGCAGTCTTCGAAGTCACCAACCGTCAGTGGGATGCCCGGGAAGTAAAGAATGACGAATTCCTCGCGCCCGCCGGTCGTGTGCTGGACTCGATGCTCAGCGAGAACCAGTGCGAGGGCTGGTTGGAAGGATATCTTCTGACCGGACGGCACGGGCTGTTTAACAGTTATGAAGCCTTCATTCGCATCATCGACTCGATGTTCAGCCAGCACGCCAAGTGGCTGAAGGTATGCCTCGAACTGCCCTGGCGCCGGAAGATTTCGTCACTGAACTATCTGCTCGCCTCTCATGTCTGGCAGCAGGATCACAACGGATTCACGCACCAGGATCCCGGTTTTCTCGACCATGTCATCAACAAGAAGGCCGATATCGTGCGGGTTTACCTTCCGCCCGACGCCAATTGCCTGTTGTCGGTTTTCGATCACTGCCTGCGCAGCCGGAATTACGTCAATGTCGTGGTTGCAGGCAAGCACGCGCTCCCACAATGGCTGACCATGGACGCGGCGGTCGTGCATTGCACGGAAGGAATTGGCATTTGGCAATGGGCCAGCAACGACCAAGGCACCGAGCCAGACGTCGTGATGGCCTGTTGCGGAGACACGCCGACGCTGGAGATACTGGCCGCCGTTTCCATCCTGCGCCAGCATTTGCCAGATCTGAAAATCCGGGTGATTAATGTTGTTGACCTCATGAAGCTGCAATCTTCGAGTGAGCACCCGCACGGATTGAGCGAGACGGATTACGATTCGCTTTTCACCAAAGATAAACACATCGTCTTTGGCTTCCATGGATATCCCTGGCTTATTCACCGCCTGACCTACCGCCGGACCAACCGCAACCTGCACGTGCGGGGCTATAAGGAAGAGGGCACCATCACGACGGCCTTTGACATGAGAGTGCAGAACGACCTGGACCGGTTCCACCTTGTGCAGGACGTGATCGATCGGCTACCGCACTTGGGTTCCAAGGGGGCCTACCTGAAGCAGCAGATGCAGGACAAGCTCATCGAGCATAAACATTACATCGATAAATACGGCCAGGATTTACCGGAGATCAGGAATTGGAAATGGAGTGGGACGGAACTCAAGAAGGAAACCCCCAGCGGAGAAGGCGCGAGCGCGCGAATCAGCCTGACAGTGGATAAGCAGTAAGGAAAACAACTTTACCGTGAATCAAGGAATCCGAAATGCCCATTCAAATGAATGAAGAAAACGGCGGGAAGGTGCTCGTCCTTCACCTCAGCGGGAAGCTGGCAAAGGCCGATTATGAGCACTTTGTGCCCGAGTTCGAGCGACTCCTCCGGCAAAACGGAAAATTGCGCGTGCTGTTCGACATGGCCGATCTCCGCGGTTGGGACGCCGGCGCAGCCTGGGAGGACATCAAGTTCGACATAAAACACTTTGCAGACATCGAACGGCTCGCGATGGTCGGGGATAAGAAGTGGCAGCACGGCATGGCGACATTCTTCAAGCTGTTCACGAAAGCGACGACCCGATATTTCGATGAAAACGCGGCCACTGAGGCGCGGGAGTGGTTGGAAGAAGCGTAGCGGCCTGCGGGCCCGCATCGATGCGATGTTGCGCGGGGATAGAATCAACGTGACGGTCTTCTGGCTTCTTAGTGATGCCGGGTAATTGCATCTAATGAGGAAAAGCAACGATTGTTACCGGCGGCAGCGACAGAACTAAGCCAAACCGTGCGTCACAACTCAGAGATGATAAGAACATTCAGGCCAAGGCTCTGGTTGCCAATTCTGGTTTTGCTAGCCCGGGTCGCGGTGTCGGCACAGGAAATCTCGTCCGCAGCTGAAACTACATCTCCGGATCTAACACTGATCCTGCAACGTGTTGAAGACGTCCAGCACCAGAACACTGCTAGATTTCAACCTTACGAAGTGACACGAGAATACAAAGTGTTCCACGGCGATGAAAAACAACCTAGCTCTGAGGTCATGGCGCAGATCAGGTTTGTTCCTCCCGCTACAAGAACATACAGAATCACGCAGGCGGACGGGAAGTCGCGGGGAGAAAAAATGGTCCGCGAGCTTTTGGACCAGGAAATCGAGGCGGCAAAGAAAAGTCATGAAAGCGAGATCAGTCGGGCGAACTACGACTTCGTTTTTCTCAGACAAGAAAAACTCGGCTTTCTTGACGAATATGTCTTAAGGATCATCCCGAAAAGGAAGGAGACATACCTTTTTAGCGGGCAGGTTTGGTTAGATACAACCACCTTCCGTATACGCAGATTGGAAGGAGCCCCCGCCAAGAGCCCTTCCTTCTGGATCACGGACATTCACATCACGATGCAATTCGCGCAGGTGAAAAGTATGTGGACACCGATTGCTGTTGACGCGACTGCTACAGTACGTTTCTTAGGGCGATACACGATTGCCGGACGTAATATCTCAGCCGGCAACCCGCAATCCGCTATGCCAAACAGAGATCTTTGTATGCTGGCCTGTGACTGAGACGGACCGCTCCGCAGGCGAGCGGCAGATACGTGGCGTGGCTAATATGGCCCGACAGCATGCGCATGACTCTCTGAAGATCGCTGATGATAGCCACATCCGCTCGCGAGCCACTGTATTTTAAATCGAACGGCAAGACGGAGCCCCTCGAGCTGTCAAGAGGACAGCGGGTTGACGCTCAGCAAAAAATTCGGATTTCGGGACTCACTGGGCCATTGAGCTAGTTTGGAGCTCACGGATGCGTGAGATCGAACGGAAGGTAGGCATGGAATCGACTGGAAGTGGTCAGCCCGACGCGACGCAGCAGCAACTGATGATCGAGCGGCAATTAGCCTTCGATTTCTACGATCCCTCCCTTGAGTGGCGACGCCTCTTCGCGGAGACCTGGGGCACGTTCCTGTTGGTGCTGGTCGCTGCCGGCGGCGGCGTGGTCGCGACGATGAGCGGCGGCAGGGTCACTCTGGGAATGATGGTGGTGGCGCCGGGAATGATGGTGATGGCGATCATCTACTTTATGGGTGCGGTGAGCGGGGCGCATTTGAATCCGGCCGTCACGCTGGCATTCGCACTGCGCCGCGACTTCCCTTGGAAGAGAGTCCCAGGCTACATGCTGGCACAAGTGATCGGAGGCATCAGTGCGGCTGTGTTTCTTAGGGCTATGTTTGGGACGGTGGGCGCACTCGGCGCGACGCTGCCAGGCGGTGGTGTGACCGACGTGAAAGCGCTGGCGATGGAAGTGGTTCTGACGGCCGGGCTGGTGAACACTATTCTGGGCACGGCGTCCGGTGCGCGGAACATCGGCACGAACGGCGCCATCGCCGTGGGCGGGTACATCGCCCTGGCAGGGCTTTGGGCAGCGCCGGTGAGCGGAGCCTCTATGAATCCGGTGCGTTCGCTGGCGCCGGATGTGGTGCGTGGCAACTTCCACACGACTTGGATCTACGTCGTCGGCCCCTGGGTGGGCGCCCTGATCGGAGTGGCGTTCGAGTGGATTCTCAAAGGGAAGGCCTCGGCCGCCGGCAAGATCGCGGCGCGTGGCACGCTTGGCGTCGACAACCCGGCCAGGCCCGGTACGGATGTCGGGCCTCCGCAGAAATAGTCGCCCACTGTTCCGGGAGAACCCTTTGCACCCACTTCCGGGCAGCCAGTGCGTGCTCGTTCGGTCATTCGTGAGCAAAAGTGCACAGTTCCGCATCTCCCGGCGGAAGATACTGTGCGTAAGCGTTCTGTAGCGGCCGCGATGAATCGTCGAGACATAGCACGCCAAAGTTTAGAGAATTGAAGACCGCAAGCGAGATTTCGTCGAGGGCGCCTATCCGTCCATTGTCCAAGCGTCCTCTGGATCGAGAGCGGGTGGAGACAACAAGAGCAGGAGAAAAGTCATGGTGAAAGCGGTGGCAGATAAGCCTGAGTCCAAACTGGAGGCGAAACCGGAATCCGAGCCTGACTCAGCGCCCGCGGCAAAGCCAGAGTCCAAAAATGGCTCGAAGGCCGATCCCAAGGACGATCTGAAAACCCTGCCGATGCCGGAAGTCGAGAAACGACTAGGATCTTCTCCGAAAGGCCTGAGTCAAGCCGAGGCGCAGAAGCGGTTAACACAGTACGGTCCTAACGAGATCGCGGAAAAGAAAACCAATCCCTTCCTGAAGTTTCTCACCTATTTCTGGGGCCCCATCCCGTGGATGATTGAAGCCGCGGTGATTCTGTCGGGAGTGGTGAAACATTGGCTGGATTTCTTCATCATTCTCTTTCTGCTTTTTTCCAACGCGGTGGTCGCATTTTGGGAGGAGCATCAGGCGGGCAACGAGATTGCCGCGTTGAAGGCCAAGCTGGCAACCAAGGCCCGGGTCCTGCGTGATGGAAAGTGGGTCACTCCGAAGGTATCTGAACTGGTACCCGGGGACGTCATCCGCCTGCGACTGGGCGACATCGTGCCGGCGGATGCGCGCCTGTTGGCAGGCGATCCAGTGCAAGTAGATCAGTCCGCATTGACCGGCGAGTCTTTGCCCGCCACGCGGAAACCGGGCGAGGCTGTTTTTTCGGGCTCGATTATCAAGAGGGGCGAAACCGACGCCATGGTGTACGCCACCGGTACGCACACCTACTTCGGCAAGACTGCGGAACTGGTACAGGAGGCTCACACCGTCAGCCATTTTCAGCGTGCCGTGCTGAAGATCGGCAACTACCTGATCATTCTTGCAGTGGCCCTGGTGGCGGTGATCGTTACTGTGGCGCTCTTCCGCCATGACCCGATCCTCAGCACGCTCGAGTTCGCCCTGGTACTTCTGGTGGCGGCGATCCCCGTAGCGATGCCCACAGTGCTGTCCGTGACCATGGCGGTCGGCGCGCGTCTGCTGGCAAAGAAACAAGCGATTGTGACCAAACTGTCGGCCATCGAGGAACTGGCTGGCGTGGATGTGCTGTGCTCGGACAAGACTGGCACCTTAACTCAAAACAAGCTGACGTTGGGGGATCCGTTCTGCGTGAACAATATCCCTCCCGACCAGGTCATTCTCTGGGCGGCGCTCGCCTCGCGTGCCGAAGACAAAGACACCATCGACCTGGCAGTGATCGGCGGCGTGAAGGACGACAAGGCGTTGAAGGGCTATCAGATACTGCATTTCCTGCCGTTCGACCCGGTGCACAAGCGCACGGAAGCGACCGTCAAAGGCGCCGACGGAAAACAGTTCTTTGTGGCCAAAGGGGCGCCGCAGGTGATTCTGCAGATGTCGACCAACGCCGCTGCGGTAAAGCCGGCCGTCGAGAAAGCCGTCACCGAATTTGCGGGACGCGGCTTCCGTTCCTTAGGCGTGGCGCGGGCGGACCAGGAAAACAAGTGGCAGTTCGTTGGCGTGTTGCCAATGTTCGATCCGCCCCGCGAGCAGGCCAAGGCAACCATCGCCAGCGCGGTGCAGATGGGCGTGCAAGTCAAAATGGTCACCGGCGACCAATTGGCCATCGCCAAGGAGATGTCTCGCAAGTTGGGCATGGGCACCAACATACTGGATGCCACCGTATTGCGAGACAAGCAAAACAAGGCGGAGACGGCGGATTCCATCGAAAAAGCGGATGGCTTCGCCCAGGTATTCCCGGCCGACAAGTTCCACATTGTCGATGTCCTACAAAAAGCAGGCCACATCGTCGGCATGACGGGCGATGGGGTGAACGACGCGCCCGCGTTGAAAAAAGCAGATTGTGGCATTGCCGTTTCTGGTGCGACCGATGCGGCTCGTGCGGCAGCCGACATTGTACTGCTGGCCTCCGGTCTTTCGGTGATCATCGATGCGATCAAAGAGAGCCGCCGTATCTTCCAGCGGATGAACAGCTACGCGATCTACCGCATCGCCGAAACCCTGCGCGTGCTGTTCTTCATGACGCTGGCGATCCTGGTGTTTAACTTCTATCCCGTGACCGCAGTCATGATCGTGATGATCGCCGTGCTCAACGACGGAGCCATCCTGTCCATCGCGTACGACAACGTTCATTACAGCGACAAGCCCGAGAAGTGGAACATGCGCCTCGTGCTCGGGATCTCTACCGTCCTGGGTGTTATCGGTGTCGTGGCCGCGTTCGGATTGTTCTATCTGGCCGAGCGCGTATTTCACCTCGACCACGCGCACGTCCAAACACTGATGTACCTGAAACTGTCCGTGGCCGGACATCTGACGATTTTTCTGACCCGCACACGGGGTCCCTTCTGGTCTATACGCCCGGCGCGGATTCTATGGATAGCGGTGCTCGGCACGCAGAGTGTGGCCACCCTGATTGCGGTTTATGGCTTGTTTATGACGCCACTCGGCTGGCGCTGGGCAGGATTCGTTTGGGTCTACGCTATTTCTTGGTTCCTCTTAAATGACCGTGTGAAGCTTCTTGCTTATAAGATTCTTGATCGCGTCAAGGCCGAGTCTAAACCTGAACCCAAAGGCAAAGCCGAGCCGAAGCTAGAAGCGAAAGTTACCGAGCCGACGCCCGAAGCCAAAACCGAGGCGAAACCTGAAACGAAGGCAGAGCCAAAGTCTGAGGCCGAAGCTGAGCCGAAACCCGAAGCCAACGCCGAGTCTAAACCCGCAGTCACCATACCGTCCAACCTGACGCCGCAAATTGCCAAGCGAGCCTATGAACTCTACGAGGGGCGCGCCGGCAAAGACGGTTCGTCAGTTCAGGATTGGGAGAGGGCGGAGCGGGAGGTTCGGAAACCCGACGCTGAGGCCGAGTCTAAACCTGAAGCCAAAGCCGAACCGAAGGCTGAAACCAATGCCCAGCCGAAGTCGGAAGCCAAGGCGGAAACCAAGCCCGAAGTCAAAGACCAGCCTAAGCCGGAAGCCAAAGACAAGACACCGTCCGATGTAACGCCACAGCTCGTCAAGCGAGTCCACGAAGCCTACGAGGAGCTAGGGCGCGAGGACGTTCGAGAAGTTGAAGAATGGGAGAAGGCGAATCGGGAGAGTCCTAAGGATGAAGTCCCTAAATAAACAGACGAGGACAACCCGGCTGACATGGCCGAAGGGAGGGAGATGAAAATCCGTTCAAAGGATTTCCGTGCGCAGCAAATGGTCATTCCGGCCGAAGAAGATGCCGGGACAGTCGGGACTGGCCGCCGCTTACCGATATCGAGCCGAACTCAAGCACAGGAGGAGCACACCATGCAGGTACAAATTAATACCGGACATAACATCGAAGGCCATGAGGCGCTGAGTGCTCACGTCAGTGGCATAGTGGAACATGCCCTGGACCGAATCAGCGAACATATAACGCGAGTGGAAGTTCACCTCACCGACGAAAACGGCGATAAGAGTGGCCCGAACGACAAGCGCTGTGTGATGGAAGGCCGCCTTGAAGGACGACAGCCGGTCGCGGTCACTGACCAGGCAGCGACCCTGGACCAAGCTGTCGAGGGCGCTGCGCATAAGTTAGCCAGATTAATCGAGAGTACCCTCGGGAGGCTGCACGATCAGGCGAGTCACAGGACTGACCCGCCTCCACCTGAACCGAAAGACGCCAACCCGTCATGAGTCTTTCCACAGGCTGCCTACGCCGTCAACTCCGGCTTAGAAGCATTGAGCGTACCCAAGATTGTTAAGCGTCACTCGCGCAGCACGTGACAGCGAAAGGAAAAAGATGAAAATTGATTCCAAGGATTTCCGAGTGGGGTCCGGAGAGAAGGTCACACTCAGCGAGTGGCCGACGACGATAAAGCCCATTTGCAAGTCGAAGAAGCAGTATCAGAAACTTCTGGAAGAACACGTGGAAGCGTTGAGCTCGCTGCAGCAACTTCACTACGCCTCCAACCGCTATGCGCTGCTGCTGATTTTTCAGGGGATGGACTCTGCCGGTAAGGACGGCGCCATCCGGCACGTCATGTCCGGGGTCAATCCGGAAGGCTGTGAGGTTTTCAGTTTCAAACAGCCGAGCGCCGAAGAGCTGGAACATGATTTTCTCTGGCGCACGACCTGCCGCCTCCCCGAACGCGGGCGGATCGGTATCTTCAATCGTTCTTATTACGAGGAAGTGCTGGTCGTTCGGGTGCATCCCGAGATTCTCCGCAACCAGGGTCTATCGGAAGAATTGCGCGACGAAAAAACCATCTGGGAGGAGCGGTATCGCTCCATGGTGGACCTGGAGGCACATCTTTATCGCAACGGAACCCGGACGATCAAAATATTTCTCCACCTTTCGCTGGAAGAGCAGCGAAAGCGCTTCCTCGAGCGTCTTGATGAGCCCGACAAGAACTGGAAATTCAGCCTCTCCGACATTCACGAGAGAAAATATTGGAAAGATTATGTGAAGGCGTATGAGGCTTGCCTGAGCGCGACCAGCACCCATCACGCGCCCTGGTACGTCGTTCCCGCCGATGATAAGGACAACGCCCGGTTGATTGTGTCTCGAATTGTCCTCGATGCACTGAAGGATCTTAAGATGGCGTATCCCAAGCCTACGGGGAAGCGCAAACTGGAATTGCAATCTATCCGTAAGCAGCTAACAAAGTAGCGTCGAATGTATGACGTTGCTGCCGTCGCTTCCTACCTCTGGGCGCACGCTGTGGCTGCGCTTGTGGCATTGTCCGCGCGGGACACAGCCTGCGTCGGGCTGGTTTTGTGGGAGGTTGGTTATGGCCTTCCGAGAGGTATTCCTTCACACCTAGCTCCCGTTGCCGCTCTGCCGCCCAAATAAAGCGTGTTCTCTATTGCACAGAAATGCTTTCACCCAGCTTCTACGATTAGAAGCTGGAGGAGAAAAGAAAATGTTGAAACGTATTCTGATCGCCACAACGCTCGTTCTGCTTGTGACGCTAACTGCTGTCGCCTCGGACCGCGAGGATGATGTTACTCGCACTGACAAAGCTACCCAGGTGTTCAAGGAAATCATGAACGCCCCGGATCGTGGCATCCCTCAGGATCTACTGGAATCGGCGAAATGTATTGCCATCATTCCAGGAGACGTGAAGTTCGCCTTTATCTTCGGCGGCAACTACGGCCGGGGACTGGCAACCTGTCGCACTGGGCATGGCTGGAGCGCTCCCATGTTTTTGGCTATTGACGGAGGGAGCGTGGGTTACCAGATCGGGGGCTCTTCCACCGACATTGTGCTGCTCTTTATGAACGATCGCGCGTTGCAAAGCCTGCTTGGCGACAAATTCAAGCTGGGAGCCGACGCCTCAGTAGCAGCTGGACCGGTGGGCCGCAACGCCTCCGCGGGCACCGACCTTAAATTGAATGCGGAGATTCTGTCTTATTCGCGCAGCAAAGGCGTTTTCGCTGGGGTGAGCCTGAACGGCGCTGTCGTGCAAGCCGACAAAAGTGGAGACGAAGCCATGTATGGTAACGAAGTAAACCGCCATGAAATTCTGGACGGCAAAGTTGCTGTTCCAGCCTCGGCGCGAGCGCTGCTGGACGAGATCGGTGGCTATGCCCAGGAAGCCAAAGCTAGATAGTCGACGCCAAGCGACGGAGCTCTAAATTGCTCCTAGCTTATGTTGTGATGAGCATGCTGTATGAAGGCTTGAAGGAAAACTCAACGATCGTAATTGTGCCGAGCTCCGCCGTGGAGACAATGCAACTGGGGTGGTCTTGCAGGGATGACGCCGCTGACCATGGGAATTCAGAATCCAAAGGAGCAAAAAGTATGTCAAGAAAAACACTACAAACCCCAGACCTTCAGGCGAAAACTAGTGGGCTTCAGCCGGTTGAAGACGGTTCTTTAGACGTTCCCCGCCAATCTCAAACGGAGTCAGAACCGGCAACCAGCAACGGCGAAGACATCGGGGTCGGAAGTTCTCCACAGGGATCGCTGCCGGTCATAAGTGTTCCTGGCGGTTCTTGAGGTTGGGGATTGGCCGACGGTCGCCCTTCGGCGCCAATTCGGCCAATTCCGACATGTCGAAAAATAAGGCCTTCACCGGCCCGGGTTTTTGGCCGGGCGGTCGAACACAAGCCAGCACATGAATGCCGATCACAAGGATGCGCTCATTCTGCTCGCCAAACGGTTTGCTGGCATTGAGGCGCGGGGGGCGGAGATGACCTCGGTCGATCGCCTCAGCTTCAACCGTGCCTGAAAACCCAGGATCGAGTGCATGGAGCCCGCATCGCCTTCTCGGGAGAAGTTACGAATCCGACGCAGACCGGAGAAGTGTTTGTCGAAATGGTCAAGCGGGCGCGCCAAGAATAGGCCGCCAATGAACGACATCGCCGGTTCGGCGGATTCTAACGCTCAGCAGGTCACATGGAGAATGGCGTTGGTGTTTCTGGCGCGCCGATTCAAAACCTCCATGGCCTCTTCGGTCGGGAGGATGAGCAATTCAACTTTGCGCCGCCGAGCCTCACGTCTGACCTCATTCATGACTGGCAGTGCTCCGGTGCCCGTGCCAACCACCAACCGATGGCATTCCCAGGGTATCTCCTCTTCCAAAGACAGCGGCGTGTGACCGACACTGTCCCGAAACTTCTTGGACGGTTTCTTGTTGCGCTTCCGGATCTCTCCCCGGTCGACGACGATGTCGTAACCGTACGCAATGCCATCGATCCGAATCTGCCCAAATGTGAACTGCTGGAACTTCATGATCAAGGATACAGCCGGTAAGTACCGGATCTGTCAGCGCTGCATAATGAAAAGGTGAATACTATCCTGTAGGCACGGGCAGAGGTCCAACTTTGATCGAGATCAAGTCGGTTCGGATCGAGTCTCCGGCCGATGCCAAGGTCATTGTTGACCAAGCACATTTCATCTGAACTGCCCTTGATAGCAGAGAATTTCTATGCGTTTTTCATTCTCTAACGCTGCCGCGACGGATCGGGGACACCCCCACACCATCAGCCTGAAGCTGCGTGACTTGAACCAACTCTTTAATTCGATGGATCCGTCTCCGTTCATTGAAAAGGATCTCGACGATGACGCGGAAGAGTTCATCGTGAGCTGGGCCCAAGAGTTTCCACCTAAGGCTCCGATCAAGTTGCGTATCTACCTGGACCAGTGGCCACCCGATGACCCCCAAGAACTTGTCAGGACGGCTGTGCACAATTATTTCGCCCACCGTGCCAAAATCACTGACCTGGAGTTCAAGCGGCTCCTAAGGCAGGGCCGCACCAGTCTTCTGATCGGGTTGGTGTTCCTGGCTGCGTGTCTTCTCCTGAGCAAGATATTGTTGGGACATAAGGCAGGAACGTGGGCCGCGATAGTGCGGGAGAGCCTCACGATTGCCGGATGGGTCGCCATGTGGCGACCGATGCAGATCTATCTTTACGATTGGTGGCCGCTGTTACGACGGATCCGCATTTATACCAAGCTGAGCCGCATGCCCGTGGAACTAGTCCAAAAGGGCCAAAACTGAGTGGCCGCCCTGTCGATTAGGTACTGACCGACGTTCGAACGATTTCTACGGAGCACTTGGCATGGCGAGCGACGAATTCGGCCACGCTGCCAAGCAAGAAACGCTCAATGCCACTCCGCCCATGAGAACCCACCACGATCAGATCGGCACCCCACTCCTCTGCGGAATCAATGATTGTCTCTCTGATGTCGCCTACCTTAACGGCGGCGTCCACCGCGAATCCTGCACTATGCAGTTGGTTTGCAATTCGCTCGACCAACTCGCGGGCTGGCTTCTTCTGATCATCCAGTTCAGGAGCATAGCTTGGCGCCATTTGCGGAGGAGCCGGCGCACCCGGCTGCAGTACATGCAAGACGCGGACCTCTGTATGGGCGGGCTGAAACTGCATGCACACAGCCTGTAACACACCTTCGGAGAACTTCGAATCGTCAATTCCCATCACGACTTTCATGACTCCTCCTTGACAGGAAGTATAGTTCTCGGCGACCCGCGCTCAACGGAATTCTCCGCTTGGAGAGGTCCCATGAAATTTCTAGTGCTGTGGCACTTCGACGTGAACCGGATAACGCCCGACGTGGTCCGCACGATTACCGAGCAGCCCAGGTACGGTGAAAAGCTCGAAGCCGATGGCAAGATCGAATGCCGGTATCACGTAGTTGGCGAAGCGATTAGGAGATGCCCTACCCACAGCCACCGAAACCCCGGGAACGATCCCGCGGCACATGACCACTCTCCGGCGACTACAGGTCGAGCGTCAAGCAGTTCCGCTGCCCTTTGACGTGGCGTGTTCGCGCTACTCGGACTCTTCAAGCTCTACACCGTATCGCTTTGCGGCGGACTGTATCCGCTTCCACGCCGCCCGACGTTCCGCTTCCGTAACGTCCTTCACCTGATTGACGCGCGCGACCGCGTTGCGAACGTGAGAGGCGTTTTCCAGCGGCTCCTCACGTTGCTTGGGAAAAGCAAACTGGGTTACCGATATCCGATCACGCGCTGGTCTGGTCAACTTTGCGATTGTTTCGCTCCTTCGGGGCATCCATTTACCAGGGATTACGAGAGCTTATCCAGCTCCTGCAGCGTGTGGTTGACGTCATATTCTTCTCGCGTGGATTCGGCCATGCGCGGCTCATCCATTTCCTTTTTGACCCGCCCGAGAAGCGCTTGGTTGGATTCTTGTCTTGGCTGGTTTTTATGCATACTCACACGATGTCACCAGTCCAGAAAGATTAAAGGTCAATTCGGAGCAGGGGCACAATTGTGGAATCGCTTTTCCTACCGAGCAGTTGTGATCAGTCCGTACCGCTCTGCGATACGTAACATCGCGTGACGTGCAACAAACCGTCTCTTTCACGCAATCGGGCGCTGGATTTTCGAAGACGAACATTGTCGGAAGATCGGCGGAGGGTAACCGGGGACGGTCAAATCTGCTCAGTCTCAAACGCCAATGACCTTGAGAATGGTATGTGGATAGTGTCTTGAAGGAGACTCACAGTGAAAATGACGGCAGTGTTTTTACCATGCCTGATGGTTTTGGGCACTTCGGTGCTGGCGATGCCATCCCCACCGCAGGTGCAATCTCCAGATCCTGGAGCACAACAAACGACACAAGTTGTTAGAACCACGACCCGCACCACGACTTACCAAGTGAACGTCGTCAGCCGGTCGGTGCTGGCAGTCAACTATCGGCTTCGCGGCGGGTCGACCAAGCTGGACTTCGCAGGAACCGACTTGATGCCTGCCGCCACCGGCGAAGCCAAGGTGGAGAGCAAGAAAGGTTACATCGACATTGAAGTCGAATTCGGCGGGCTCGCGAGGCCGACCAGCTTCGGCAGCGAATACCTGACCTATGTAATGTGGGCGATCAGTCCTGAGGGCCGCGCCGTGAACCTCGGGGAAGTATTGGTGGGCGACAATGACCGCAGCAAACTCAAGGTAACCACCGACCTTCAGGCCTTCGCGCTGATTGTTACAGCGGAGCCTTACTATGCCGTTCGCCAGCCGAGCAACGTCGTCGTCCTGGAAAACGTAGTTCGTGAAGACACCAAAGGTACGACCGAGTTCGTGAAAGCGAAATATGAACTCGTCGAACGTGGGGGATATATTCCCACCGGTTACAAGTTCGACCCGGTCGTGCTGAACGCGAATCTGCCGTTGGAATTCTTTGAGGCGCGTAATGCTGTGCGCATTGCTCACTCGGTTGGCGCGGAAAGTTACGCCGCCTCTAGTTATCAGCATGCGGTCAGCTTGATGAACAAGGCCGACGCTTACGCCACCAGTAAACACATCGACAAGAAAGAGCTGATTGCTGTTTCGCGCGAAGCCGTACAGACGGCCGAGGACTCGCGGGAGATTGCAGTCAAGAAGCTGATTGCGGAACATCAGTCGATTGAACTGCAGGCGTCAGCTCAGGTTGCCGACAACGCGACCCAGCAGATGGAACTTGCTCAAGTGCAGGCAGCCAAAGCGAAATCAGATATGGAACGCAGCCAAGCCAACTCAGCCAATCAGGTGGCTGCGGCGCAGGCAGATACTGAGCAGGCTCGCCTCGCAGCAACACAGGCCGAGCAGCAACTCCAAGTTGCAGACAGCGACAAGGCAGCCATGCGCGCGCGATTGTCAGTGCAGTTAAATGCTATTCTGCAAACGCGCGACTCCGCACGTGGGTTGATCGTTAATATGTCCGACGTCCTGTTCGATACAGGCAAGTACACGTTGTTGCCCGGTGCCCGAGAGAAACTCTCCAAGGTCGCGGGCATCCTGATCGCCTATCCCGGGCTAAACATTGCGGTGGGAGGATACACCGACAATGTCGGCACTGATCAGCTCAACCAAGGCCTGTCGGAAGAACGGGCCGGGGCGGTGCGCGACTATCTCGTGCAGCAAGGCGTGCCGGCAAATTCCGTAACAGCGACTGGCTTTGGCAATACGCTGCCAGTAGCCTCAAACGATAGCTCCGCTGGAAGGCAGGAGAACAGGCGAGTTGAACTCGTCGTGTCGGGCGAGTCAATCGGAAACGATGTCAACGTCACAACCGGAAGCTTGCAGTAGCAAATCACTGTCGTTTCCGGGTAGCGCGATTCAAACCAGGATCGCGCTACTTTCTTGCGTTACGCATCCCCCGGCTGCTAAGTCTTACTTCGCCCATTTCGGGAGGAAGCCGAGGCCCATGCCAACACTGGTCAATTCTGCTCAGACGCTAAAACGCCACAAGACTACAAAAGGGACAGCCTCGAAAGGGCCCTGAAGTGCCGCAATCCGAGCCTCACGACGGCCAAGGAGAAATATGAAGACCAGTACGAAAGACAAGCTCAAAGGCAGCTTCCACGAAGTTAAGGGAACCATAAAGGAGGAGGTCGGAAAAGCCACGAATGACCGCGACTTGAAAGCCGAAGGGAAAGCCGAAAAAAATGTCGGCAAAGTGCAACAGCGGATTGGTGATGCCAAGGAATCCGTCGCAAAGCTGAAAGACAAGCTGGCGGATCTGACAGCCAAGTAGGCCCTCCGGACGTCGAGCGGCGGATTTGAAACCGCAGTATCGCAGAGATACCTTATCGCTCTCGATCCCCCTAACAAATTTTGTAGATACCAAGGCGAGCACAGGCGGCATGTGCCCGCCTTCATTGCCAAGTTGGGCTCTTTCTACATAAACGGAGTGAGAGTGCTCTGTTCACGGCGCGGACCCATTTGATGCCGTTTCGTGGTTCGCGGTAGCCCCAGAAGTCGGAGGGTTTCAGGAATGCCCACAGGCAATAAGGAACGACACCGCACAGAGCGTATCGGCTGGCTGCGCGCGGCAGTACTAGGCGCGAACGACGGCATCCTTTCCACCTCGAGTCTTGTGCTCGGTGTCGCCGCCGCACATGCGAATCACCGCAGCGTACTGGTCGCAGGGGTCGCGGCCTTGGTGGCTGGTGCCATGTCGATGGCTGCCGGAGAGTACGTTTCTGTCCACTCACAGGCGGACACTGAACAGGCCGACCTCAAGCTGGAACGCGCCGAGCTCACGGCAGACGATAAGGGTGAGCACAAGGAACTACAGGCAATCTATGTCGAGCGCGGGCTCGATCGTTCGCTCGCGAAACAGGTTGCCGAGCAGTTGATGGCCCACGATGCGCTAGGTGCGCATGCCCGCGACGAACTCGGTATCTCCGAGACTCTCCGTGCGCGTCCGATTCAGGCGGCATTGGCCTCGGCTGGGAGCTTTGCCATTGGAGCAATCCTTCCCCTGCTAGTCACTGCGACGGCCCCGGAAGCAGGCTTGATCCCTCTCGTGGCTGGGACCTCACTGCTGTTCCTCGCCCTTCTGGGTGGCCTGGCTGCACACGCGGGTGGCGCAAGAGTAATGCCAGGCGCGATCCGCGTCACGTTTTGGGGTGCGCTGGCCATGGCGGTCACCGCAGGCATCGGCTGGTTGTTCGGAACGATTGCGTGAGTGCGGATAATCGGTTGCAAGTCTCGCTACGTGCTTCTTCAACCCGAAACATCAAAGCAGCGCGTGCCGGCGATAGAACCAGGACTTAACGGCCTGCACGACAAAGAGATAGGTCACCGCAAGGAACGCAATTACCGCCAACAATGATACAGGCAGTGGCGTAAACCGCAGCAACTTCCCCAGCGGCGTGTACGGCAGCACAGTCGCGACAGTGACGATGGCCAACACGCTGATCAACAACGGCCGACTGGGTCGGCTCTTGAGAGGGTTGGCTGCCGTCCGGATGACAAATACCACGAGCGTCTGTGTCGCCAGGGACTCTACGAACCAGCCGGTGTGGAAGAGCGATTCGTTGGTGGAAGCGTGGAACGCCCAGAGCAGCACTCCGAAGGTGAGAAAATCGTAAATTGAGCTGATGGGACCGATGATCGCCATGAACTGGCGGATGAATCCAATCTGCCATCGCTTGGGCTTTTGCACCATGGCGGGATCAACGTTGTCGGTGGGGATGCTAACCTGCGAAACATCGTAGAGAAAGTTGTTCAGAAGTATCTGGCTGGGGAGCATCGGCAGGAAGGGCAGGAAGAGCGATGCTGCAGCCATGCTGAACATGTTGCCGAAATTCGAGCTCGTGCCCATGATGATGTACTTCATGATGTTGGCAAAGGAGCGCCGTCCCTCGAGTACGCCCTCGTTTATGACTGCAAGGTCTTTTTCCAGCAGGATGATCTTGGCGGCGTCTTTGGCCACGTTCACGCCATTCATGACGGAGATTCCAACATCCGCAGTGTGCAGCGATGGCGCATCATTGATGCCATCGCCCATGTACCCGACAACGTGTCCGCGGGCCTTGAGAGCGAGAATTACCCGGTTCTTTTGTTCGGGAGATACGCGGGCGAAGATGGCGCCGTTCTCCGCCTGATGGGCCACGGCCGCATCGTCCATCGTATCGAGCTGGTTGCCGACAAGAACATGGTCTGCGTTCAACCCTACGTCGCGGGCTATTTTCTGTGTTACGTACTGGTTGTCGCCAGTCATTACAACCACAGAAATGCCGTTCTGTTTCAGGGCCTGCAGCACGGCAAGCACTCCCTCTTTAGGCGGGTCGAGGAATGCCGCAAACCCGACCAGTGTCATCGCGTCTTCGGCGGCCACGGTGTACGCATCCTGTTTTTGGACCTTGAGGGTTGCCACCCCGAGCACGCGGAATCCGTCTGCGCTCAGCTTCTTCAGGGTGTCTTCTGCCTCTGCCCGCCGTTTCTCGTCGAAAGGCTGAGCGACGCCATCGACGATCACCGTCGCGCAGATGGCAAATACACTTTCAGCCTCACCCTTGGTGATGAGAAGGTCTTCGTCCGCGTGCTGCACCACCACGGAAAGCCGCTTGCGATTGAAGTCGAACGGAATCTCGTCCACCTTTCCATAGCCCACGATGGAAGGTGCCTCGTGTTTCAAGATTGCATCGTCAAGAGGACTCTTGATGCCCGCCTCGAAGTGGCTGTTCAGGTAAATGAGCTGCAGGACGTTTGCGTCGTCCTTACCCTCGAAATCGACGTGCCGGTCGAGCACGATCTCCCCTTCGGTGAGCGTGCCCGTCTTGTCGGTGCAGAGAATATCGAAGCTGCCGAAATCCTCGATTGCCGACAGTTGCTTGACCAGGACCTTCTTCTTCGTCATCCGCTTCGCGCCTTGTGCCAGGGTCACGGTGATAATCATGGGCATCATTTCAGGCGTCATCCCGACGGCAAGCGCGACCGAGAAAAGGAAAGACTCCAACACCGGACGATGGAAAATGATGTTCACCAGAAGGACGAAGAGGACAAGCACCATCGTCACCCATGTGAGCATCATTCCGAAGTGGCGTATGCCGCGGCCGAACTCCGTCTCCGGCGGCCGCATGGCCAGACGGTTCGCAATCTCGCCACAGGCGGTATCTTTTCCAGTGCAGACGATGACCGCGGTGCCAATCCCCGTCTGAACTGCGGTGCCCAGGAAAACGCTGTTGCTGGCGTCCGCGACGCCGTGCTTCTCGTTGGGAAGGTCAGCCACCGTCTTCTCTACCGGCAAAGATTCCCCGGTGAGCGCGGACTCGCGCACATGCAGGTCCTTTACTTCCAGCAAACGGGCGTCGGCTGGCACCAAGTCTCCTGCGTTGAGTTTGACAACATCTCCCGGGACCAGTTCGGCGGTAGGCAGTTCCTGTTCTCGCCCATCGCGCACCACCGCGGCGGTCAGGGCAATCTGTTTTTGAATGTCCTCGACGGCGTGCCGGGCCTGGAATTCCATCAGGAAATTAAGAATTACGCTGAACAGCACGATTGCAAGGATGATCAGCCCGCCAACGTGTTCTCCAAGTGCAAGAGAGACGCCGCTGGCAATGACTAGAATGACGACGAGAGGGTTACGGAAGAAACCAAAGAAGCTGAGCAGGGCAGCGAACCGAGACTCATGGACAAAGCTGTTTGGGCCATAAAGACGCAGTCGTCGGCGCGCCTCTTCGGTCGTCAGCCCTGCCGGAGTTGCCGGTAGTAGTTCAAACAGTTCATGCAGCGGCCGATCCCAAAAGCTCTCCACAGAGGTTGCTGGTTTTCCCATCCAAGTTTCCCTCCAGTAACTGCCGAACTATTCCATCAGGGAGTCGTGGCGAAATCTATTGTCCGACCTTCAGGGGCAACGCGATCGGCCGTTGAGCCCCATCAAAGAGCCAGCGACATGCCGCCGCAAAGTCAGCGCCCTAGAATTTGTTGAAATCGGAAGCAACCGTGACGAGCTCTTTGGCGTGTTGATACGCCCTCATGGAGTGCTCGTGTGCCCGTTCGCTAAGCTCATGAGCGGTCAGATGATCTCCTTTGCCGTGTGCCGTGGCGGCTGCGGCATGGGCGTGAGCTGCCAGGTTGTGAAGTTCGGCGACTCGATCGTGCGGGCTTTGTGGCATGGAATCCTCGTATGTTGAGCTAAGTAGTGATGAGAGTGACAGGGGTGAGCGCGTGCCGATAAGAGATCCGGCGTTTCAGTGTTCCACTCTGCGGGATGAGTGGGCTGTGCAATTTAGCACAGTGATAGATGAGACGCCGCGTCATAATAATTCTTGGTCCGCGACGGAGCCCCATTGCTAGGGAGCGGAACTTCTGTCACCCGCTCAGGAAACAGCAGCTTGTTCGCCGGACCGGACGCGAAAGTCATTGGTCATCGCGAAGGGCCGAGCGCAGTCCTCAAGCTGCCTTGAGACCGGGAACGTTGGAGACGGGCTCTGCAGCGCGCACATTGCTGGATTTTGCCGCGAGCATCTTCATCTGTGACCAGTCGTACGGGAACTCTCGACCGCAATCGAGGCAAACAACATAGATCCCTGTCACCGATGCAGCCGCGGCGCCGCGGCGCAGCTTGCCACGCACGGTGATGGGAAGCTAAACCGCTTGCGCCAGCAACCGAAGACGAAATCAAACAGACTCATAGGCCCCCCTCGATTGAAGCGACGGTCCATGCGGCCAGCCGGTACTTTGGCCCATCTCTAGTAGCGAGAACCCGGTTCGCGGCATCTATTCGCTGTTTGGGCTACAGAGCGTTCGCCTTAAGCGCGACCGCGGCCCCAGTACCAACCGCCTCCACCAAGCAGGAACACAATCAGAACAATAACTAAAATCGTCTCGACACTCATATTGAAGTCCTCCACATAAAAGTTTGACAGGTCGAAGCTTGAGCAGTCTGTTCAATAAAGAACACCTCTAAACTCAACGGTTGCGTGAATTGGTGTGTCAGCATAGAAGCGTCTGCATCGCGCGAAGCGCCTCCGATGGCAGACTGGAGAGAGGTTTGATGAGCGAAAACTCTACGCACACACAATCGCATATTGATTCTATTGCGAAGCAAGAGCACGAGTTTTTGGAGCATAGGACCTTATCGGAACGCGTGGGCGATCGCATCGCGGGCTCTGCCGGAAGCATGCTCTTTGTTCTGATCCACGTCTTGCTGGCTGTTGCGTGGCTTCTGATAAGCGCCAGCCGAGTACCTTGGACTCCGCGGTTTGATCCTTATCCGTTCTCGCTACTGGGAATGATTGTCGCTGTTGAGGTGGTGGTTCTTTCAAGTTTTGTACTCACGCGTCAGAACCGGATGACAAAACCGGGGGAGCGGCGAGACCCACTTGAATTTACAAGTCGATTTGATAGCCGAAAAAGAGGTCACCAAACTCCTGCTGATGGTGCAGGCGATTTGTGAGTACATGGGACTTAAGCACATCGCGGAAGACCAAAGAGGTAGAAGAGTTCAGCCGAAAACCTCAGTGGAGACTCTCGCGCAAGTGAACTTGAGCGTTTACGCAAGTCACAAGAATAGCTCGGCAGCCTTACAGTCGTGCGGTAGACACTCCGCCACTGCCAGTCTGCAAGGATCTTGGGGCACAGCCCAGCCCGAGACAGCGACTACCCGGGCGTTCGCCTAAGCCAGATAATGCACAGCATATCGAGTGCTGGCAAAAGCGATAATCCCGCTACTCATCTGCACCAGGGAGCCGAACTTGCTTTGTTGCTCTCGCGGTGGAAGGACGGTACAACGAGTACTCGTGCCCTAGCGTTCTTAACAGGTTCTTACCGTACATGAAGAGCGACCGCTGCCCGCTAAGTTCCTTTTTTCACGGTGGTAACACGGGTTCAAATCCGTCGGGGACGCCAAATAATTCAAGCACTTAACGAAAGCGCCTCTGGCGAGATGAGAGTCAGGAGCTCTGGTTGGATGCCCGCTTCTATCGCACAGTGGTTTGAGCGGCCGACTCCAGCCAACTCTCCATTTGCTGATGATCGATCAGACCGGCTTGCTGCTTGACGAGATGTCCGCCGGAAAACACCGCGAAGTTTGGAATGCCGCGCACATTGAAGCGGGACGCCAAATCCGGATAGCGCTCCGTATCCACTTTGAGGACGATGGCTCGTCCGCTCATTTCGGCGGCGGTTCGCGCAACTTCAGGAGCGGCCACCCGGCAAGGGCCGCACCACGCGGCCCAGAAATCGACCAGCACCGGCACACGAGCCTTTTGAATGATCTCGTCAAACGACTGAGAATCGACCTCCACCGGTTCACCTAGGGGACCCAGCGACGCCTTGCACGCTCCGCAGCGTCCGCTGTCCGCGAGATGCTCGGCGGGGATGCGGTTCTGGCGACCACAAGTCTTACAGGATCGTAGGATGGGCACCGGACCTCCCGTCAGAGATTCTGCTTTTTCCCGGCCGCACTCTTCTCGACGCTAGGTTTCGTGACCTTTTGAAACTTTGCGGGAGGGCGGCCAATTGAGCTGTCCTTTTTGGTCTTCAGCAATAGTTTCTTGGACTGCGCCACCCGCAGTGCTTCTTTGGCGTTGACGCGCTGCTTAATCTCTCGATCT
This sequence comes from uncultured Acidobacteriaceae bacterium, assembly GCA_963837915.1. Classification (GTDB taxonomy): domain Bacteria; phylum Acidobacteriota; class Terriglobia; order Terriglobales; family Acidobacteriaceae; genus DASRAA01. The sequence continues at coordinate 37,332 of CAWIPZ010000029.1, read as the reverse complement.
TCTCCCGTGTCGGGCATGTCTTCTCCTAACCAGCGGTGGAATTAGCTAGCTTCTACGGCCGCTCCGACGATGTTTCAGTGGCCGGTGGAATCTCCATGCCGGCTGGCCTCGAACAGGAACCAGGTGCGCAGCTCAGTCTCGTCGATCCAAACTTCGATCAGGCTGGTGGTGGCCACGTCGTTATGCTCGTCGCACACGCCGTGGGCCTCGCGCAGGCGTGCCGCCAGGGTCATATTGTCCTCACGCAACTCGGCCAGCATGTCTTCAGGCTCGACATACTCGGCATCGTTGTCTAATACGCGTTGCAACCGAGTGATGTGGCCAATCGAGTGGAGCGTGGTTGCTCCGATCTTGCGGATGCGTTCGGCTATCGGATCGGTCATGGCGAAGAGCTGGTCGCCCTGCTCGTCCAGGAGCAAGTGGTAATCCCGGAAGTGCGGTCCACTCAGGTGCCAGTGGAAGTTCTTGGTCTTCATGTAGAGCGCAAAAACATCAGCCAGGATGGCGTTCATAGCTCCCGAGACGTCTTGCACTGCGCCGGATTTCAGGTCGGTGGGAGTAGCCAAAGGAGCCAACTGTCTGCGTTCCTCTTCTTGTATTCCCGCTGTCGATTTCTTCATGATTTCAGTCCTCGCGATTTGCTGGGTGAATTTGTGCTTCCACGGCGACGATCACGTACTTTTCGATGTCTGATCGTTTGGAGTTGTCGCAGATATTGTTGAGGAGGTTAGAAGCCGACGCCCATTCGCGCTTCGGTCGGCGAAAACCAAATGCCCCAGGCGAATCCGAAGTGGAGGTTGACGAAAATAACCCCGGGTCGGGTTTGGCTGGCCATTCGCAGGAACTTCCGCCGAGGTTTTCAAAAAACGTCTGATGCAACACGTTCAAAAAAATTTATCCGGCGCACTCCACATCGAGTCGAATGCGGTAGCATGATTCTGTAAAGACGGGGAGGGAGAGAGAACAGGAGTTCTCGCCCTTCCAGTGAATTCAGCAGCCGTTATTTTTGCAGTGGTTGTCGTTGGGCAGCCGCGCCCTTTGCACAGGTTGTTGTTGCTGTGAGTGATTTCACCCGCTTTAACCGTCTCTGCGATACGCACACCCTTCGTCCGTCTTATCTACCACCTGCTCCAAGGAACGTGATCCAACCCAGGCCACTCGGCTCCCCTAAAATTTACATTGGAGAATTACCATGCCCGTGACCCACGTCGATTTCCCGCTCGACGAGTTAACTCGTCCGCGAACGGAAGAAGAGATTCAAAAGACCCTGGCGCGCGAACGCGCGAGGCTCGCCAGCATGATGGGCCTGGATAGCGGCCCGGTGCGTCACTTCCAGCGTCCGGTGGAGCGACCGTTCACCGCCGAGGAACGCGGCAAGGTCACCATACTTTTTGGCGGCCTCACCTGGAAGCATGAAAAGGTGATTCAGTCGGTCTTCGAGGGGTGCGGCTACCGCTGCGAAATCCTGCCTGTGCCCGACGTCGAGGGCTTCCAGTTGGGCAAGGAGTACGGCAACAACGGGCAGTGCAATCCGACATATTTCACCGTGGGAAACCTGGTGAAACACCTGCAGAGCCTCGAGGCTCGCGGCCTCACCAAACAGGAAGTCATCAACAACTATGTCTTCTTCACCGCTGGTTCGTGCGGACCATGCCGGTTCGGCATGTATGAGTCCGAATACCGCCTGGCGCTGCAGAACGCCGGCTTCGATGGCTTCCGCGTGCTGCTGTTCCAGCAGAATGACGGCGTCAAGGCCGCGTCCGGCGAGGCAGGGTTGAAGTTCACGGTGGACTTCGGCATGGGTATGTTTAACGCGCTGAATGTTGGTGACATCATGCACGAGATGATCTACCGCATTCGCCCGTATGAAGTCGAGAAGGGAAAGACGGACCGGGTGTTTCACGAGTCGATCGATCAGCTCTGCACCATGCTGCGCGAGCGCAAGCCATTCGAAGACCACGAAGATCTGCCAGAGTGGATGTCGAAACGGATCAACGCCCACAAGGGCGAGAAGTGGGAGATCTGGGTCAACTCGCTACTAAAAGTTCGCGAGCAGCTTTATGGCAATCCGTACAAGGATGCGTTGCAGGCCGCGCATGACCATCTCGGCACAATTGAGGTGGACCGGCTTCGTGTGAAGCCAGTCGTCAAGATCATTGGCGAATTCTGGGCGCAGACCACGGAGGGCGACGGCAACTTCCACATGTTCGAGTTTCTGGAGCGTGAAGGCGCGCAGGTTTTGGTCGAGCCCATCGGAACCTGGATCATGTACATGATGTATCAGGTGAAGGCGCGCGCTGCGGCGCGGCGCTCGCTCGATGCTCCGTACAAAAACGTCAATTGGTGGGAACTGCACAAGCTGGCGAAGAACGAGCTCAAGTTCCGCCAGAAGCAGTGGATGATCGGCGCCGGCGAGCGTGTCTATGCACGACAGTACCATCGTGTGGTCGAGGCGCTCGGCAACATCGCGCATCATCTCATTGACCAGAAAGAAATGGCCGAGCTGGCGAACCCGTTCTACAACGAATTCGCCCGCGGCGGTGAAGGTCACCTGGAAGTCGGTAAGAACGTGTATTACACCAAGCACCGTTTGTGTCATATGGTGCTGGCGCTGAAACCATTCGGTTGCATGCCCTCGTCACAATCGGACGGCGTACAGTCCGGCGTGGCAAATCATTTCAAGGAGATGATCTTCCTGCCCATCGAAACGTCAGGAGAAGGCGAGATCAACGCCCATAGCCGCGTGCAAATGGCGCTGGGCGAAGCGAAGGTCAAGGCGCGTATGGAGTTCGAGCAGGTATTGCAGTCAACCGGGAAGCGTCTCGACGATATCAAAGACTACGTTGGCGAGCATCCTGAGTTGCGCAACCTGTTCTATCCGGTGCCGCACCGTGAAGGTGTCACGGGAATCGCTGCGAACTTTGTACTGCACGTCAGCGACTTGATGAACGGCAAAGCGCGGCTAAAGCGCGTGCCGGCGCTCGCTCCCGGCAAGCTGGAAACTGCAGCCGCCTAACCGAATTTAATGCCGTTAACTTCGTCTGCGCCGAATGGCGAAGAGAAAGGACACTTGTACGATGCCCGAAGTCGATGTGCCGAGAGTAAGCGAAGCTGCACCGACTTATCGACTGGATGTTGAATTGCACGAGCTGCTGATGAAGCCGCCGGATCAGCCTCGCCTGCTGCCGCCTCCGAAGGAAGGCAAGCTGCAGATGCTGCCGGAGCCGCTGTTTCCGCAGCATCCCGAACTGATGAATGCGCCAGACGAGGATTTTTTCCCCGAGAACGGGAGGCGTAGCTGGAGCAGCAAGCATATCTATCGTGCGGTGAGGGGATGGGCTTTTCCGTTCATCCGCTCGCGGGTGATGCCGGGTGATTTTCATCCGATCATCGCGTACCTGTTCAACGAGTGGAAGTGCAATCTCGATTGCCACTATTGCTGGGCGTTCGACAACAGCGTGCGTGGAATGACGGAGGACACAGCCAAACGCTCGATTGACTGGCTGCGCGACTCTGGCGCCGGAGTATTGGCCCTGATGGGTGGCGAGCCGCTGCTGCGTCCTGATTTCGCGCACAAGATTATTTACTACGCAGTAAAGAAGGGCTTCTGGGTGTATCTGCCGACGAACGGGCGCCTGCTGTGGCCCAAGGTGATCGACAAGCTCGCCGATGCCGGTGTCGGCACCGTCAACCTGGCTGTCGATTCGTGGGACGACGTGCCTGGCAAGGGCCTGCCTAAGGCGATGGTGCCCATCCGTGAGCACTTCGATTATCTGGTCAAGAAGCAGTACAAGTACGGATATTCCGTATTTCTAAACATCAATATCTGCGCCAACAACATGGATGACGTGCGCCGGTTGACGGAACTCGCGCACGATAACGGAATCGCGACCGACTATCACATCTGCGAGTCGCCGATGACCGAGCAGCCGCAGTTTAAGCACCTGTATTCGAACCCGACGTTCATCCGCGAGAAAGACCATCTGGCAGTGGCGGAACTGGTGGACTGGCTAATAGATAAACAGAAGTCCGGGTACCACATGGTGAACTCGGTACAGCGCCTGGAGCAGATGAAGAACTTCATCCACGGCGAGTTGGAAGACTGGAACTGTCGCGCCGGCCACAATTCGCTGGTGGTTCGCGTCGATGGCACACTCGCACCGTGCTTCCCGATGTACTCGGCCGGCTATGACTGGGGCACGATTGAGAACCAGAAATTTGAAACGAAGCAGTTGAAGGAAATGAAGAAAGAATGCCAGAAGAACTGCTTCTCGACCCTGAACCACATACTCGCGTTTTGCTACAACGATCGCCGGGTGATCACGTGGTTGCTCAAGCAGGCCAAGCACGGCTTCCGGCGGGTCGAGGGCAATTTCGGCGACTGACGGCTGCATTTTCAGGAGGAGTTGTGGATTCGCATCCTCATCACGAGCACGGGAGCTGCAACAGCGGCGCGCAGAAGATCGATATACAGCTCGACGCCTTGGCGAATTCCGCGCCAACGGAGGAATCGCTGCCCGCGCGCATCCTGGCGAAGTCGCGCGAGGTCGCAGCCCAGTCGGGACACTCGGCGGTTTACAGCGTTGGCATGGACGTCGGCTCCACGACCGTGAAGGCTGTCATCGTCAACGCACAGACGGACGAGATCATCTGGCGCGACTATCAGCGTCACGAAACCAAGCAGCCCGAGAAGACGCTAGAGTTCCTCAAGCGCATGCAGGATCAGGCGGGCATCGCTCCGCACAACTGCCGCATTTTCATCACCGGATCGGGCGGAGGCGCGCTTGCCAATCTGGTCGGCGCGAAGTTTGTGCAGGAGGTGACGGCGGTCTCGCTGGCCGTCGAGAAACTCCATCCTGAAGTGAATTCGGTCATCGAACTCGGCGGCCAGGATGCGAAGATCATCGTCTTCAAGGAAGACGAGAATACAGGCCGCAAGAAGAAGATCCCGTCGATGAACGACAAGTGCGCAGGAGGCACGGGCGCGGTCATCGACAAGATCAACGCCAAGCTGAAAATTCCCACTGAAGACCTCGGCAACCAGGGCTACACCGGAATCAAACTGCATCCGGTGGCAGGGAAGTGCGGCGTCTTTGCCGAGACTGACATCAATGGATTACAGAAGCAGGGAATTCCCCCCGATCAGCTGATGGCATCGCTGTTCGACGCCATCGTGCTACAGAACCTGACGGTGTTGACGCGCGGGCACACGCTGCGGCCGCATGTCCTGTTGCTTGGCGGCCCCAACAGTTTTATCCGCGGGATGAAAGAGGCGTGGCAGCAGAACATTCCACGGATGTGGGAGGAACGCAAGGTTGAGTTGCCGGAAGGAGCAAAGCCGGAAGAACTAATCAAAGTTCCGGAGAACGCGCAGTACTTCGCAGCGATCGGCGCTGTCGAGTTCGGCAAGGATGAAGACCCTGAAGTCGGTATCTACATGGGAACCGAGTGCCTGGAAGACTACATCGCTGTCGGGCGCCAAGCGGAGAAGGCGAAGTCGGGTAGCGCAGGTCTCAGCGCGTCCGACGAAGAACTGGCGCGGTTCAAGCAGCAATATACGATTCCGAAATTTATCGGCGCGAAATTCACTGCTGGTGAAACGGTTCACGGCTTCATCGGCATCGATGGCGGCTCAACTTCGACCAAGGCGGTGCTGCTCTCGGAGGCCGGCGACGTCTTATGCAAGGCGTATCAGTTGTCGGGTGGCAACCCGATCCAGGACACCATCGACATGTTCGTCGCTATCCGCGAGCAGGTCGAGTCGCAAGGCGCGAAGCTCGATGTACTTGGCGTGGGTACGACGGGATACGCGAAAGATGTGCTCAAAGACGTCCTGAAGGCCGACGTGGCACTGGTCGAAACCGTAGCGCACACCGAGTCGGCTATGAAGTTTTACAAGAACCCGCACGTCATCGTCGATGTAGGCGGACAGGACATCAAGCTGATCGTCTTGAAAGACGGGCGTGTGAAGGACTTCAAGCTCAACACGCAATGCTCGGCCGGCAACGGATATTTTCTGCAAGGCACCGCAGAGGGATTGGGTTATAAGGTCGAGCAGTATGCTGACATCGCGTTTTCGGCGACGACGATGCCGGTGTTCGGCTATGGCTGCGCCGTGTTCATGCAGTCTGACATCGTGAACTTTCAACGCCAGGGCTGGCGTGGCGAAGAAATTCTTGCCGGATTAGCCGCGGTCTTGCCCAAGAACATCTTTCTGTACGTCGCGGGAATACCGAACCTGGCGAAACTCGGTTCGCGATTTATTCTGCAAGGTGGCACGCAGAAGAACCTCGCCGCGGTTAAGTCGGAGGTCGATTTCATTCGCTCGCACTTCCACGGTGTCGATCATGACCCCGAGGTGATTGTGCACGAGCATTGCGGCGAATCGGGCGCGATTGGCGCGGGAGTCGAGGCAGTTCGTTTGTATAAGAATGGTCATCGCACTTCGTTCATCGGCCAAGATGCTGTCCAGAGCATCAATTACCGCACCACCCGCAATGAAGACACGCGCTGCTACTTCTGCAAGAACAACTGCCTGCGTACGTTCATCGATGTGAGCGTCGGCGAGATCGACAAGTCGTCGCCGCTGCCGGTCTTCAAGTCGAAGGTGCCGCTGCAACAAGGTGAACGCCGTCTTATCATCTCGACTTGCGAAAAGGGACAGGTTGAGGACGTAAACGCGATGCGCGGCATCAAGGCTGGGCTGGATGCGCTGAAGAATGCGAATCCGAACTTTGTGGATATCGCCGCCCGCGAGGTCTGGCGCTCGCGCAATCCGCAGCACGTTGCCGATCCCGTACCGTCGAAATCGTGGAAATCAGCGGTCAAGCAGCGCATTGGATTGATGCAAGCCCGGGCGACGCATCGCGTCGGCATGCCGCGAGTGCTGAACATGTATCTCTATGCTCCAATGTTCAGCGCCTATCTCGAGAGCCTCGGCGTCCAGCCGGAAAACATCATCTACTCCGACTTCACGACGCAGGAGATGTACCGCGCCGGTGCGGGCCGTGGTGCAATCGATCCTTGCTTCCCATCGAAGATCGGCATTCCCCACGTGTACAACCTCATCTTTCAGAAGCACGCGAAGAAGCCCCTCGACACAATCTTCTTCCCTATGATCGACACGATGCATCAACCGCTGAAGAATTGCACCGGCAGCAACGCGTGTCCTACGGTGACGGCGACGCCGAATTCGGTGAAAGCGGCGTTCACCAAAGAAAGCGACGTCTTCAAAGAGAACGGGATCCAGTATCTCGATCCGATTCTCAACATCCACGATCCCAAGCTGTTCGGTCTGCAGATGTTTCAGACGTGGGGCGTGTTGCTCGGCCTCTCGGAAGAGGAGAATGATCGCGCGATTGAAGTAGCGTATAAGGCGCTGGAAGACTTTGACCGGAACATGCGCAGCCGCGCCCGTGAAGTGCTCGACACCCTGGAGCGCGAAAACAGACTGGGCATCGTCATGCTGGGCCGTGTCTATCATCACGACCCCGGTTTGAACCACGAGATCATGGAGGAGTTCCAAAAGCTGGGCTATCCGGTGTTCTCGCAGACTTACCTGCCTAATGATGAGGACATGTTAGATCGGTTGTTCGGCGAAGAAGTGCGTTCAGGCGCGATCACGCATGCCCTCGACATCAAAGATGTGTGGAAGAACGCGTACTCAGGCAGCACCAATCAGAAAATCTGGGCGGCGAAGTTTACCGCGCGGCATCCCAATCTGGTCGCGCTGGAGGTCAGCAACTTCAAGTGCGGTCACGATGCGCCGATCTACAGCGTGATCGAAAGCATCATCGAAAGCTCCGGCACGCCGTACTTTGCATTCAAGGACCTCGACGAGAACAAGCCAACCGGCTCGATCAAAATTCGCGTCGAGACCATCGATTACTTCCTCAAGCGTTACCAGGAAGACCTTCTCAAGAAAGCCGATGCCGCGAAGGAGCTTGAGCGCCAGCTCGCGGAACTCGAGCGCGCCCTGCGAATGCCGTTGACGAGGCGCTCGGTTGCGCAGCAAGATAATTTGGTTCCGTTGCCGCAACCGGTCAACGAACCGCACGTATCGGCTGCTTCTGGAGACGACTAAGCTCGAAGTGACTACATCCAATCCTGGGACCGAATGAATGCCGCTCACGACCGACACCAAGAAAGTTATGTTTGAGATTTATCGCGAAGCCGAATTCAGTGGCCGTTACAAGGTCGTGTACTTCACCGAACTCGGCGAGCACGACAAGGAAACCGAAATCGCCGATGCCATGCGCGGCGAGCACATCTACGACGGCTTCCTTTTGCATCGAGAACGCAATCAGGCGAAGCAGATTGTGGATGAACTGCTGGACCGCCTGAATCGCGGGGAGCGGGTAGGTCCATCCGACATCGAGCAGGCGCTCCAGCCGTTTCTCGCCTGACTGTTCTTACGAGGCTTTTTCTTCCGCACGATGAATGGGCAGCAGGACGGTGAACTGAGTCCCGCGTCCTAGCGTGCTGACCACGCTGATCGTGCCGCCATGCGACTCGACCATGCGCCGGGCCAGCGAAAGTCCTAAACCTGTCCCGTGTCCCTTTGTGGTGAAGAACGGGCGGAAGATGTTGGGCAGATGTTCCGGCGCGATGCCCTTGCCTTCGTCCCCCACGGTGATGGCCACTGCGTCGTCTTCCTGTTGCAGGGTGACGCGGATTGTGCCCGGCTTATCCATCGACTGGATCGAGTTGAGCAGCAGATTCAGAAGCACCTGGTTGATCTGATTGGGATCGTGCTCGACCGGCGGCAACTCGTCTTTCACTTCGAATTCGATGTTGATCCGCTTGGTGACTGCCTGCTGACGCGCAAAGAGTACTGCGTGTTCGGCCGTGCCGACAATGTCTGTCACGCGGAATTGCGGCGCTTTGGGCCGAGCAGTATCCAGCAGTTCGGTCAGGATGCGGTTGATCTGCACCGCTTCCTGTTTGGCGTCTTCGATCACCTCGCGAGCCACGCTAGTGTCGGGCAGGTCGCGGCTCACGATGTCGAGCACACCCGCAATGCCCGCCAGCGGATTGCGTATTTCGTGCGCCAACCCCGCTGCCAGTTCTCCGAGTGTTGCGAAGTGTTCGGCACGCGACATTTGCGTCTGGTGGAGGCGGTTGATCTCTTCGCGACTGGCCTTCAGTTGTGCGACCATATCGTTGAAGTCGCGGCCTAAGTCGCCGATCTCATCATTGCGATCGGCGAAGCTGACGGCCACGTCCATGTCCCCTAACTGGACGCGCGCGAACTTCTCCTGCAATTCGATCATGGGGCGTCGCACCTGCACCGCGAGCACCATGATCACGGCCACGCAGATGACGAATGCACCGCCCGCGGCTACAGCAATGACGTCGCTGCGCGGCCCGGGAGCGAGCGACGACGATACCAACAGAAAGAGCAGCAGTCCATTGAGTAGCACGGCCGCGATAGGTAGCACGGCCTTGAGCGCCCAATTGATACGCCGTTTTCGCACGGCGGGTACGGATGCGCTGGAGGGTTGAGCATCGCCCTTTGCCACATTTCGTACTGGAGTGGGCCCACTCATGACGTGACCAACTTTACTACCTGATGACACAATTCGCGCCCTTTAAAAATCCAAGCTGAAGAAGCACGGAGCCGGCTCATGGGGCCAAATCTGAACCGTCTCCGCACTCTCCAGCCTGGTTGGTCCTCATGCGTACGCGTGTAAGCCGGGAAGCAGATACGTTACGCCGAGGAATGTGAAGATCACCACGCCAAATCCGAGAATGGCAAAATAGGCCGCCCTGCGCCCGCGCCATCCGCGGGTGATGCGCATGTGCAAATAGCCCGCGTAAACCAGCCACGTAATCGCGGCCCAGGTTTCCTTGGGGTCCCAGCTCCAGTACGAACCCCATGTCCGATTGGCCCAATATGCGCCTGCAGCGATCATGCCGGTCAACAGCGGGAAAGCGATACAGATTGTCTTGTAAGTCACGAGATCCAGTGTGTCGGCACTCGGCAGCAAACTCTCGAGGTCGGACCGCCGCCACAGCAACATCAAGTACAGCAAAGATGCGAAGACTCCAGTGACCAGTCCACCGAGGATGAATGGGGATGCGGCCAACGAGGTCGGGTAGAGCCCTTCCTGATAAGGTGAGGCATAACTGGCGTCACGCACTCGCAGTACGAAGGCCGCCAATACGATGACTTGCAGCAACACACCGATGAAGACCGCCTTGTTGGCGATGCCGTAGTAGGCATCGTTTTTCTGCATCCGGCCTAGTGCGTAGAACACCAGCGGCACCAGTGCCGCCACGCCAGCCATCACGAATAGCCAGCCCAGGTCGGGGACTGTAACGAACAACCGCACGCCGCGTCCAAGGAACACGTCACTTTTTTCTTTGACATCCCAAGCGGTGACCGACAAGCCACCCCATCTCTCGAAGCGGGTGGCGATAACCGCGATGTAGATCGCGCTCACTAGCCCACTAGTCAAGGCAAGGAATGTCTCGGTCGGAAAATGGTCTTTGATAAGGAACATCATGGCCAGCGCGAAACTCACTGCGCAGGCCGCGTAACTCAGCATCGCCAGAGTCACGTGAACGTGCAGCCAGGTGGATTGCAGCGCCGGAACCAGCGGACGGACTTCTGACGGCAGCAGTTGCATCAGGATGACGCAGACTACAGCCAGCGGCATGGTGATGCTGCCGATTATTTTCACTCCAAATTTCTTTTCCGTGATCAGAGTGAGCGCGGCTACTGTCCACACGAAGCTCAAAAGCATCTCATAGATGCTGGCGAATGGTGGACGTCCCGCCAGATACCAGCGGTGCGCCACGGCCAGGGTGTTGGCAGTGAATCCGATTGCAGTTGCCACCGACGCGAACTTCACATACTTGGTGGTGCCGGTTACGCCGAACCCCATGTACAAAGCCCCGGCGCCTGCGTAGAAAATTAATGCGACATAAAGAAGATTGCTCTCGTTATAAAGTGGGCCGCCGGCCTTCGCAGCTCCCAGCAATGCCGTTATCAACAGGAAAGCCACGCCGAGTCCGACCAGGATCAACAGCGCATTGCTACCGGTCGTGACTGGCGGATCCATTCGTACTACTCGTGCACGCGTTGCCATCGTTTGTCTCCTAGGTTCCTTCCCCTCGCCGGTTCTTACTTGACCGCTACTAGCGTCAATTCGTGTTCTTCTTCTTGGTCTTCCTTGTGCGCAGAGCGAGGAGTGATTGACGCTTGGTCTAATTCAGTCCGTATGCTGTTCACTACTTCATTGAATTTCTGTTCGAACCTGTCTTTGTTCTTGTTGGCCTGTCCGCCGATCCACAACACCAGCTTGCCGTTGGCATTGGGAAGCGCGACCACCCACAACCGCATGTGCACCATGTAGAAGGCGACAAACAGTCCAACGCCCATGAGGACACAACCTGCCCAAACCAACCACTGGCCGGGTTCGTGGGAAACTTCGAGGCCGGTGAAATAGCCCATCTGCATGTCGCGATACTCGAACTTGTAGTCCGCGTCCTGTCCTTGACTCACGGGGTTATACGCCGGAAAGATCCACTGAATCGCCGCCTGGTCGCTACCCGCCTTCTTGATTGCCAAACGAAACGCCGGATTCACGACGTCATCGGAGCGCTTGAACACCTGGTTGTCGCGAATAAAAAAGTCGGGGATGAACTCGGCCAGCGTGACGGTGGTGTTTGGATCGAGTTGTACCGGCTCATTCATCTGCAACGTGATCTCACGCGCCGCTCCGTCGTTCGCGGTAGCCACGACCTTGACGCCCTCGACTTTGCCGGTTGGTCCGTAGCTGGCTTGATAGAACCGCAGTCCGCGATACACCAGCGGATCGTTAACCACAATCTCTTTCGTCTTGACTTCCTTGCCGTCCTGAACCACGCCCAGCTTGGACCACCATTTCTTCGGCGATCCGTCGGCGTAGTTTTCCTGTCCTGCCTCATAGCACTTGATGCTGAACGGAAGCACTTTCTTGGCGCCGGTCCGCAGCTCAATCACATTGCCCGTCTGTCCTTTTTGCAGCATGAGGAATCCGCTATAGCCGAGCAACCCATCGATGATGCCTCCTGCAAATATCAGCAGCAGGCTGGCATGGATCACATACACGGCCATTACCGAAAACCGGTGACGTTCGCAGTACAGCGAACTCTGGTCGCTGTCGCTGATTCTCTCTACGGGCCAGTGCAGCTTCTTGAGTGCTCGCTCGGCAGCGTTGAGACCGTCTGCGACGTTCTTGACTGGCAACTCCGCCTTGGTTGGCAGGGCGCCGCGAAAATGCGGGTCGGTTTTTCGATACGGCCGTGCATAAAACCGCCAAGAATTGGGGAAGCGATCGACCGATACCAGAACGATGCTCAAGCTGAGCAGTCCGAGCAAGGCGAGAAACCACCAGGCGTGAAAGATATCGGTGAGTGTCAGGCGATTGAGCCAACGCAGCGTTTCCGGGGAATACGCGGCTTGCATTTTCTCGGGGTCGGTGACCGGGCGCTGCAAGATAAACGTTCCCAAGGCCGACGAGATGCCTACCAACAGCAGTAAAATGATCCCTGTGCGCAGACTGGACAATGTCTTGTAAATTCGTTTTGGTATCGATAAGATGTCGAAAACCATGAGTGCTCCTGGACCTGCAATCAGTTCCATCGCACGTCAGGAGCCAAACGTATCCGCGCCGCTAAGTCATTGAAAGCTAAGCATGGGAAACATGGACTTGTGACAAGCGGACATCCGCCCACTGAGCCATATCACCCAAATTAGTGATTAAACCGCGCACCAGTCGCGGTGGGTTCCCCGTATTGCGCCTTTGTTAGCGCCGCTGCTCGTCAGAGCACTCATATTTCTCGGTGCTGTGAGCAGCAACTGAGGTCTTTCTGCTGGATTTCGTTCGCCCAACGATCCAGCGGTGAAGGAAGAGTGACTTTCCACAACGCTTCCTGGATACGAGCCTAGGTCGGCCCAATTTTGATGGTGAGCACCGCACCAAAGGTGCTGGTGCCCAAGCGGTTAACTTACTCGGGAGACTGCGCGATTTCACGGTACGGCTGTGGGGGAAAACCCATTTCCAGTGCCGTCCGTGACCGCCCAACAGGCCTCCGAGGTGTCGAGGTTAGGAAGCTAAGTAGTTTAAGGTTCATTCGTTTGGGGACGAGTCGAGCCAGCGGCGGGTTGCCTTGCCAATTGCGGCACTCGTATTGCACATATGCATCTGCTGGTTGGAGGAAGTTGTGACCAAAGCAGTACGGTCGATTCTGGTGATGGCTTTAACGCTCAGTTCGACGTTCGTGATGGCGGCCATTCACCCGGTTCCGCTGGACAAGAACACCGATTCGGCCAAATGTATCGAATGCCACGAAGATAAAGCCAAAGGCAAGTTTGTTCATTCGGCGATTGCCATGGGCTGCACCAGCTGCCACGAAATTCGCGTCAACAAAGATGTCACGCGGGTAAAGCTCATCACCGCTAGTCCTTCGGCGGTTTGTCTTACCTGCCACACCGACAAGAATGCTGCTGACCTCAAGGGCACGGTTCATCCTCCAGCCGTTCGCGATTGCATCAAGTGCCACAATCCGCACCAGTCTGATTACAAGTACGAGCTGATCAAGGCCGACTCCGGTGACAAAGGCCAGAACCTTTGCCTGGAGTGCCATACCAAGGGCTTGAACGTCCCCGACAAGGGAAGCCGTCATGCTGCCCTCGACATGGGCTGCGAAACTTGCCACGTCACCCACAAGGTGGGCGAGAAGGGCAAGATCGAGTACGACTACCACCTCACCAAGGCGACTCCGGCACTCTGCCTCGACTGTCACGACGCCACCTCAGCCGACTTAATCAAGGCCCACCAGGGACAGCCCTTCGCGACCGCGAACTGTGTGCAGTGTCACGATCCACACCAGTCGCGCTCACCAAAGTTGATGCAGGCTTACACGCATCCTCCATTCGCCGAGGGAACTTGCACCACCTGCCACGCGGCACCGAAGGACGGGAAAGTCGTTCTCAACGAGAAAGACGTAAAAGCTGTGTGCGTGACTTGCCATTCCGAACAGGCCGAGAAGATCGAAAAAGCGAAAGTGCAACATCCGGGAGCGCAAGGCGATTGCACCGTGTGCCACAATCCGCATGCCGGCAAAAACCCTGGATTTATTCAGCCTGATCCAGTCTCAGCCTGCCTGGCTTGTCACAGCGAGCAGGCTGACGGAATGAAGAAAGCGCACCTGCACCAACCGGCATACGGCTTGGGTTGTGCGACCTGCCATCAGCCGCACGGCGGCAACAATGACCACTTGCTGCGTGCTCAAGGCAATGCGCTCTGTCTCGAGTGTCACGGCCCGGATTCAAAGCCCAAACAACTGGAAGGCCAGCAAGGAATTGCGATTTTTGGCGGAGAAGTTATCCTGCCAGAGGACTACTATCAGAAGAACAAAGTTATTATTCTGCCCATTAAATATGGCCTTGGGCACCCGGTGATTGGGCATCCGGTGCAGAACGTGATGGACCCGGCCGACGCGACTAAGGTAAAGAAGCAGATTAACTGTATGACGTGTCATCAGCCGCACAGCTCGGCGCAAGCCGACCTGCTGGTAAACGATCAGGCCAACAATATGGCGTTCTGCGATACCTGCCATAAGAACCGGCTGGAGATCGGCGCGAACTAGAGATTCGGAGATGGGAAAGATGTATACCGTGCGGAACAACTCGATGAAGGCCGGTAAGACCCTCGTAGCGGCAGTCCTGCTGTTGACGCTGCTGGCGCCGTCCTCTTCGTTTGCCGACAAGAAAAAGAAGACCACGCAACCCGCGCCCGCCGCGCCGGCCAAGCCGCAGATCGACTTCAGCAAACTGGCGTGGCCTGGGCCGCCCAACATTCCGCGCGTTCGCTACATTAACTACCTGGCCGGGCAGAAATTCGACACCACCCCCGCAGACCAGCAGCCCAAGGTCAAACAGACCTGGATGGATCGGCTCGCTGGCACGCAGCCTGATAAGGACCACAAGCTGAAGCAGATGCCGTTCCAGTTGCTGGGGCCGAACGGCATGGCCACCGATTCCAAGGGCAACCTCTTCGTAGCCGATCAACGCGTGGGCGCGATCTTCATCTTCAATACCGAGACCCGCGACGCGTCATTGATCCGCAACAAGTTTGAAGCGACCTTTGAATTACCGAACGGCGTCGCCATCGACGACGACGATCGTATCTTCATTTCCGACGGCAAGCTGCACCGCGTTCTCATCCTGAATGCCAAGCACGAAGTAGTTGACCAGATCAAAGAAGGTTTGGTCGATCCCGTTGGGCTGGCCATCGACACGGAAAACCGCCTGCTCTACGTTGCCGACACGCAACTTGACCAGATCGTGGTTTTCGACGCCGACTCCTTGAAGAAGCTGCGTACCATCGGCACTACCGGCAAGAACCACGAGTTGACCACTCCGGGAAATTTTGCCGGGCCTACCGGCGTCGCCGTGGACAAAGATGGCAATGTCTACGTCACTGACACCATGAACTTCCGCGTCGAGATCTTCGACGGCGACGGCAAGTACATCAGCCAGTTCGGTCAGCACTGCGATAGCTACGGATGTTTTGCGCATCCCAAAGGCATCGCGGTCGATAGCGACGGACACGTCTGGGTGGCCGACCCCATGCTCGACATTCTCCAGATTTTCAACACCGAGGGCC
Organism: uncultured Acidobacteriaceae bacterium; assembly: GCA_963837915.1. GTDB lineage: Bacteria > Acidobacteriota > Terriglobia > Terriglobales > Acidobacteriaceae > DASRAA01. The sequence goes on along the minus strand of CAWIPZ010000029.1, from coordinate 21,673 downwards.
AGTTGCTGGCTTTTGTCGGCGGACACGGCACTTTACCCGGACAGTTCTCATCGCTGGTGGATGTGTATATCGACAAGCAGAACCGGGTCTTCACATCCGAGCAGTATCCCGGTCGGGTGCAGATGTTCCGTTACATCACCGACGTCGAGGCGGAAAAGTTGAAACAGGAAAAAGAACAGCAGCGCCTGCTGGATCGCGCTGCCAAGACTCAGCCGGCTGCACCGCAGGCCGCCGAGGCCAAGGCCCCGGACGCCAAGCCGGAGGAGAAGAAGCCATAGTGCAAAGTTCTCTGGCTGCCGCGGCGGCCAGGAAACCGGAATCTAGCATGATCGGGTTCCCGGGGCAGTAGAACGATTAGTTGTACCCGTTAATTCTTATTAGCAGTACGACTTTCAGGAGGCCTTAAGGCTTATGAAGAAAGTAACGTTTGTCACCCTGTTAGTTCTGGCTTTCGCCACGTTCGCTGTGGCACAGTCAGGATGGAGTCCCGCCACTGACGTATTGGGCGCTCACCTTAACTATGGTCGTGGCTGCGCAGCCTGCCATGCTCCGCATAGCGGCGCACGCGGCAACGGCATTGCCACTACCGACACCACCACCGGCAACGTGGCCCTCTGGGGCCAGGACGTTGCACCTCTGTTCGGCAAAACCATCATCACCGGTCAGACCGATACCGGTAGCACCTATGTTGAAGTGCTGCCTGCCTCGTTCAACGCCGGAACGCCCGATGTGGGCGGCATCCTGACCTGCCTCAGCTGCCATGACGGCAACTGGGCCAAGGGTGCGATGATGCAGAACAAGGTTTACGAGACCGTTCCCAGCACCTATGCCTCGAACAACATTCCGACCCTGCTCGGAAACGATGGCAACGGCACTGGCGACTACCTCAACGACCACCCAGTGGGCCTGAACGCCGTGATTGGTTGCGGCGGAAGTTACAACTGGGATTGCACGGTGGTCAACGGCGCGATCACCTACCCATCGGGCACGAAGATGTACCAGTTCGTTCAGAACTATGGCTTCTTCGTCAGCCCGGCTGCCTACAACGGTAACCCGGTTGTTCTGTGCACCACCTGCCACAATCAGCACTTGATGAACGTGGTAAAGGTCACCACCGGTTCGAAGAGCGGTCTGCCGACTGGCTATTACGCGACGATGTTCTTCGTGCGCGCACCCTATAACCCGGCCACGACCACTGTAGGCGCAAACCAGACGGCGCAGTTCTGCCGTCAGTGCCATGGTGGCGAAGCCAACGAAATGAACAATGGAAGCGCTGTAACAACCTTCTAGTTCGGCGTTTGATCGGGGGAGGGAGTCTCTCTCTCCCCCATTTTTTAAGACTGCAATCATAAGAGGCAACATGAAGTCCAAATTCATACTCTGCGCACTTCTTCTGCTGGTGGTGTGTTCGGCGTCAGCCCAGGTCTCGTCACACGGGCAGACCCTGATGGCCAAACAAACCATGGCTCCGCAACTGCAACCGACCGGAAAGCCGGTAGCCCGGGTTAACGGCACCGTCCTGACCGATCAAGATCTTCTGCGAGAGATGTACGCCATCTTTCCGTATGCCAAGCAGCACAATGGATTTCCGGCTGACATGGAGCCCGGCATCCGTCAGGGCGCGCTGAAGATGATCGTCTTCGAAGAACTGGCTTACCAGGACGCCCAGCGCCGCAACATGCAGGTCCCGGCAGACAAGTTGGCCAAGGCGGAAGCCCAGTTCCACAAGCAGTTCAAGACCAATGCCGAATACCAGCAGTTTCTTAAGGCGGAATTCAACGGCAGCGAGAAAGCGGTTAACGAGAAAATACGGCGATCGCTGCTGATCGACCAGTACCTGAAGGCCGAAGTGAACAACAAGTCCACCGTTACTGTGGCCGAAGCGAAAGCCTACTACGACAAGAATCCGCAGCGCTTCCAATATCCGGAATCATTTGCGTTCCAGAGTATCTCAGTCATGCCGCCCGAAAATGCAACTGCGGCCCAACTGAAAGAAGCCAAGAAACGCGCCGACGACGCTTACAAGCAGGCCAAGGCCACCAAAACCGCCGAAGAATTTGGTTTGTTGGCCGAAAAGATTTCTGAAGACGACTATCGCGTAATGTTGGGCGACCACAAATGGGTGGACCGCTCGAAGCTGCCTCCGAACGTGGCCAGCGCGCTGCTTGCCATGAAAAAGGATGATGTCAGCACTCTTTTGCAGGTCGACCAGGCCTATGTCGTGGTCCGTCTGAACGGGCACCGACAGGCAGGCAAGGCAAAGTTTGAGGATGTAAAGGCCAGTCTGATTCCGGAACTGGAGAAGAACAAGACGAACCAGGTCCGCGCCGCTCTCGACAGCAAACTGCATCAGAACGCGAAAGTTGAAGTTTTATAAGTACCTGGCCGAAAGCTGGTATATGTTGTGCGCACTCATAATCGCAAGGCGACGTTATTTTTAGCTGGATGGCTGTTTTTCCTGGTTCCCGCGGCAGCGCAAATTAACGTGGGCGATCACGTTCAGCTTACGGGGAATGGGAACCTGTCCGGCGGCTACAGCGATAATTGGGGCAACCAGATAGGTTCGAGCCACGGCTTTAACTTTGGTGGTGTCGCCTCGATCGGCGGTTATTACTATAGCCCTAACTTCCTCTCGTTTAATGTCACGCCGTATTACAACCAGAACTGGGCCAACTCCAATTTCCAAACCACCACGGATTCCAGCGGAATTGCCCTCAGTTCGTCGATTTTCGCCGGCAGCAAGTTTCCCGGCTCGGTAAGTTACAGCGCCGATTACAACAAGGAAGGCACCTTCTCGCTGCCCGGCTCCCAGAACTATGTCACCAACGGTAATGGTCAGGGCTTCGGCGTTGGCTGGAGCGCCAACTTGCCTGACGCTCCGAGCGTGTCGATCGGCTACTCTTACGGCAATTCTAACTATTCGGTATATGGCACGAACGAGAGCGGCAGCACCAGTTTCAACAATTTCTTCGTACACTCAGCCTATCGGTGGGACAATTTTAGCCTGGCTGGCGGATTCAATCACAACAATTCCAACGCCGAAATACCCCAGATTTTCAGCACAGGTCAAACGGAGTCTTCCACCTCCGACAGCACCGGCTATTACTTCACCGTGGCACACCCTTTGCCGCTCCATGGCAGCACGTCGGTCAATTTCAATCGAACCGACTTGAACTCCGATTATCTCGGCTACAGCTTTAACGGGACGATCGACACCATCAGTGCTTTCGCCGGCGTCAATCCCACGTCAAAGTGGAGCGTTTCGACCAGCGCCAATTACACCGACAATCTGAATGGTGTGCTTTATCAGTCGATTATCCCAACGGGCGCCTCTACGACTGGTGCTACGAGCCTGGCCGCGGGAGGCACCACCGCAACCGCCGCGCCGGCGCAAACTACGGACCTCACCCAGTCCCAATCCTCTCATGCCTGGGACTTCACGGTGGGCAGCGGTTACGCCGTCGCCCCGAATTTACAGATTCGCGGCCAGTACGAATGGCGCGAACAGCTGTACAACGGCATCAATTACACTGCAAGCGGCGTCACTGTCGGGGCTATTTACGGCCGTACGATCTTCGGCGGCTCCTTCAACGCCAATGCTTACGTGACGGACAACGATTCCAGTAACATCGGCGGCAGCCAGATTGGGTTCTCCACCAACGCGAGTTATAACCGCCAGATTGGCGGATGGAACGTCACCATGTCGGGCGGCTACGGACAGAACCTGCAGACCTTGCTGGTTGCGTACACGACGTCGTCATACAGCTACGCTGGCAGCGTGGGCCGCCGCTTCGGTCAGTTCGTCTGGACCGCCAACGCCGGGGCGTCGCATAGCCTGCTGACCGGACAGCCGGGTACGGCATACTCCAGCCAGAGCTACGGCACCGCCTTGGGAGTGAAGCGCTTAAGTTTCAGCGCGAATTACAACCAGTCCAGTGGCAGCGGTCTGGCCAGCGGGGGTGGGGTCAATCCAACTCCGCCGCTGCCGCCCATTATTCCGCCCAGCCTGCTGATCATGTACGGCGGAACCAGTTACGCCTTCTCGGCGTCTGGTTCTCCGGTTCGTCGCTGGACCGTCTCAGGCACATATCTCAAGGCCAACAGCAACACCACCAACCAGGGAATATTTTCAGCCAACAAGGTGGAAGAAGAGATTTTCTCCACCCAGTATCAGTTCCGCAAAGTCGGAGTCAACGGCGGATACAGTCATCTCATACAGGGCTTCAGTGCTTCGGGTGTTGCGCCAGCTAATTTTTCCGCGGTTTATATTGGTTTGTACCGATGGTTCAACTTCTTCTAAGCAAGACCGGGATCCGTCGCTGGTGCGTGATTTTTACGTTGTTCGCAATCGCTTACGCCGCACCGGCGTGGGCAGCGGGCAAGACTAAGCAGCAACCCACCGAGATCAAGGTCCCCGACTTGTTGCTCGACGGCGGACGTACCGTCAAGTTCGAGCGCGTCTTCAGCAACGATCGCGAGGTCAAGCTCAAGCTGGGCTTCTGGACCAAGGCCTTCAACTTCGTCGTCGGCGAACCTGACTTTCACTTTCTCGTCCGTCCCTACAGCATCGTGGCCGATTCACACGGTCGCATCATCGTTAGCGATCCTGGCGCCATCGGCGTACACATTTTCGATTTCGAGCAGCAGAAGTACAAGTTCCTCTCCCGCCGCGACAAGGGCAAGGACCCTATGCTGGCGCCGCAGTGCGTAGCCGTCGACGATAAGGACAACATTTACGTCACCGACTCTGAGGCGGGCAAGATCTTCGTCTATGAACCGAGTGGCAAGTATCAGCGCGCCATCGGCAGCCTGAAAGGTGGCGAGGGCTATTTCAAGCGTCCGACCGGAATTGCCGTTGATTCCAGTGCGCAGCGAATTTATGTCACCGACACCCTGCGCAACCAGGTGTTCATGCTGGATATGCAGGGCAACGTGCTGGGCAAGTTCGGCAAGACCGGCGAAGGCAACGGTGAGTTCAACTATCCCACCGAGTTGCGCCTCGACGGGAACGACCTGATCGTAGTCGACGCCATGAACTTCCGTGTCCAGGTGCTCGATCGCTCCGGTGCCTTCCAATACTCCATCGGCCAGATTGGCGATGGCCCGGGCGACCTGTTTCGCCCCAAGGGAATCGGAATCGATTCCGAAGGCCATATCTACGTCGTCGACGGCAATCGCTCCCAGGTGCAGGTGTTTGATCGCTCCGGCCAGCTTCTTTATTACTTCGGCAATGGCTCTGGCTTCGGAGAATTTCAGATGCCTGCCGGTCTGTTTATCGACCACAACGACCGTATCTACGTGGTTGACTCTTACAACCGTCGCGTTCAGGTATTTCGTTACTACGGAATCAAGCAGGCCATAGGAGGAGTGCAGTGAGGCTCTTCCTGCGCCTGGCATGGATTGTAGTGCTGTCAGCGTCGGCGTCGTTGGTATTCGGGCAGACGGGCACCGACGTGCTCGGCGCACATAATCTGTCGCCGGGCAGCCGGTCTCCAATTTCAGGGCCGCTGAATGCGCCCTGTACTTACTGCCACGTCCCCCACTCCGGCAACGGAAATCTGGCGCCGCTGTGGAACCAGAAGCTCTCCAATTCAACGTACTCGACGTACACCAGCTCGACTGCGCAGAACACCGACAACCCCAAGCCACCGCTGGGAAGCCAGAGCAGCTTTTGCCTGGCCTGTCATGATGGGACCGTCGCCACCGGCGACACCGTTCTTTTCGGCAAAATCGCCATGAACGGATCGATGTATCCCCAGGACAACTTCGGCACGCAACTGCAAGGATCGCACCCGTTCAGCCTCACGCTGCCCCTCAAGGATTCCACGGATCTCGTCGCCTCGATCTACCAGAACGGCAAAACCGCCGACCCCAAGGTGCTGATGATCCGAGGCAATATCGAGTGCACCTCCTGCCATAATCCGCACATTCAAGCCAATGATCTGCTATCGCTGAACTTTCTGGTGCGTGATAGCTCCAACGGCCAGCTGTGTATGGCATGTCACGATCCCAACCGCACTACGACCAACAAGACGAATCCGATTACAGGTTGGGCGGCCAGCATTCACAGCACCTCGCAAAGTAAAGTGTCGAGCTCGGCGAATGTCGGCCCATATCCGACCGTCGCATCCAACTCTTGCAGCACATGTCACGCCATGCACAACGCCAGCGGACCGGTCCGACTGCTGCGCGGTTTGAACGAGGGCACCTGCATCGCCTGCCACAGCGGAGGCAGCAACGTCTCGCCTGCCGCGCCCGACGTTTTCACGGAATTCAAGAAGAAAGGCCATCCCTTTCCGGCAGGTCAGAACACGCATGATGCGTCAGAAGCCGTTCTGCTCAATAGCAATCGTCACTCTACTTGTGCCGATTGCCACGATTCTCACGCCGCGCAGCAGGTGAACACCTTCAACGTTCCGCCGATGGAGCGGGTTTCGCAAACGCTCATCCAGGGCATCAGCGCGACCGACGGAACTACCGTTCTCACCCCGGCCGTCAATCAGTACGAGAATTGTTTGCGCTGTCACGGGACCAGTTCCGGCAAGTTGTCCAATCCGCTCTACGGTTACCTCCCTGCGCGCGCCGTCTCTGATCCTCTCAACGTCCTGATTCCCTTCGGAGCCACTGCGAAGTCCACGCATCCGGTGATGCGTCCCAAAGGCAGTTCGGGTGCGCCGCAGCCCAGCCTTCTCCCCACCATGCTCGACTTGAGTGGAAGCACGACCCACGGCCGCACCATGGGGACGCAGATTTTCTGTACCGATTGCCACAACAGCGACGACAATCGCGAATTCGGCGGGGCCGGACCTAATGGCCCCCACGGTTCGACAAACTGGCACATCCTCGAACACGACTACGAGAGCAGCCAGGCGCCGGCCGGACCAGGTACGACCATCACCATCAATCTGAATCCCATGCCCGACCTTTCAATTCATGGTCCATACGGAATGTGCGCCAAGTGCCATGACTTGACCGTGGTGATGCAGACGATCTCATGGAAAGGTCACCAGAATCACGTGTACAACGACGGCGTTTCCTGTTCGGTCTGCCACAATGCGCACGGCGTGGGCGCGACCAGTTCCAACCCGGGCGGCGACCGCATGATCGACTTCGACCTAAGCGTTGTCGGCTCGAACAGCGGGCTCAACATCAGCTACAACCGCGCCAGCAGCACCTGTACCCTGACCTGCCACAACGTGGCACACAATCCTGACGGCACAACCACCGCTCTAGCATCGCCCACTAAATCGAACCCGCTGAAAGGCGTGCGGAAGTAGTCGCCATGACCAGCAGCTCCACGGCATCGGCGGTCTCATCGACGCGGAGCGTTCCGGCGGCGTCCTGGATCGCGCTTCTACAGGTGGCAACACTGCTTATTCTGTTCGCTGGGGGAGGAATCGACCAGGCGCGCAAACTCTCCGCCTTGGCGTCGTCGGACATCTGGCGTCAACTTAGCGTGGGCACTTGGATTCTTGCCAACCGCGCTGTTCCGCACAACCTTATCTTCTCCCAAAGCTCTCAGTTGCCATGGGTCGACAGCAGTTGGCTGTTTGACGTGAAGACCGCGATGGCCGTCAAGCTCTTCGGCTTGCGCGGACTCGTGTGGTTCGACATGACGTTCGGGCTGGCTATTGCAATTGCCATCTTTCTACTTGCTCGAGGATCCCGTCGTGGATTTTGGACAGGCGCGTTGCTGGCCGCGATCGCCCTCTACCTTATCGCCGGCGTGCCGTTGCGTTCGTCGATCGCCTCGATTCTGCTTTTTGCAATTGTCCTGACCCTGATCACCGTAGCTCATTCCACTGGCAACTCTAGAACGCTGTATTGGCTGCCTCCTCTATTTTTTCTTTGGGCAAACCTCGACATCCAGTTCGTGTGGGGACTCGGAGCGTTAATGCTGCTTCTGATCGCTGATGGCGTCGGCCGCCTCGCGCCTGAATCAGCAGGTACCTGGTTCGCCTCGCGCGGCCGAATCCCGTTGCCGACGACGGCAGTCATCGCGGCCGCGAGCATTCTAGCGACACTTTGCAATCCATACGGCTACCGGCTTTGGGGAGCGGCCTTACGCAGTGTCAGCGTGTTTTCTGCGGACCCATACTTTCCTGAGATGCACGCGCTGCGCTTTCGCCAGCCGCAAGACTACGTGCTCCTTCTGCTGGTGATGACCGCATTCTTCGCGCTGGGACGACGGCAGGCACGCGACCTGTTCTCGCTCCTGCTGCTGTCCGTCTGCTCCATTGTCTCGTTTCACTTGCAACGCGATGCCTGGCTGGTCGCCTTGGCTGCAGTCGCCGCGTTGTCGCAGGCGTTGGACGCCACCGATCCGGACGAGGCACGCAACCCCGATCCCGCAGCCGTTTCCTGGGTATTGCCCGTCGGAATTGCAGCCGCTTTCATCGTGTTGATGCTCGTTTTTGCCGTTCGCGTTCCGTCCGCGCGCGACGTTTTACTGGCCCGGGTGAGCGAGAAATTTCCCGTGCGCGCCTGCGATTACATTCGCCAGCACGATCTGCCCAAGCCGCTGTTCAATAATTACGATTGGGGAAGCTTTCTGACCTGGTACCTGCCCGAGTACCCCGTGCAAATCGACAGTCGCACAGACGCTTATGGCGAGGACCTCACGCTCGGTTACTTCAACGTCACCACTGGCCAGGTGCCGCTCGCAGCCGATCCAGCTTCGAGCAGTTCGCAAACCATCCTCTTGGAGGCTGACTCCGAGATGGGCAAAGCGCTCAGTATCCTGCCGGGCTATATGCAGGTCTATCTCGACGACCAGGCCAGAGTGCTCGTGCGCGAGAACTAATGGATTTTCGGAATTGTCTTACTGGATGGAGCGCGCCTTCGTCGCTCAAATCACATTGGTCCGCCGCTGCAGTGTGAAGAGTTGTTTCGCGAAGGCTTTGTATCGGGGCACGACTTCAGTCGTGCCAAAACGTACTAAGAGAAGTCCGGGCTTTAGCCCCTGAGGAACTTCGGTTTTCGCTGCACTTATGCGGTGAGTGTTACTCATCGATACCAGTATCAGTTCGGCAGGCGCCACCTCGTCGCAACGGACACTCGATCGATATGAACGACCCAGCGCTCCATACTCAATCGTCAGAACAACCCGTGGCTCACGCAGACGACGCGTACAGCGCATTGTCTTCCTCACCTAACTCCGCCAACTGGTGGCGTGTCGGCGACTTTTGTGTGCTGGGTCTGTGGATTGCCATCACCACCTTCACGCTGAACTATCACGAGAAATGGGCCGACGAAGCCCAGGCTTGGCTTCTCGCTCGCGACTTGCCCCTGAGTAAGCTTTGGTTGCACGAATTACGTTACGAAGGCTCGCCGGGACTGTGGCACACCATCCTCTGGGTAGCGCAACATATCTTTCACGCTCGATATGGGGCACTGGGATACATTGGTGCCACGTTCGCCCTCGCCGGCATCTGCGTGCTGCTCTTCGCCACGCCCTTTCCCCATTGGGTTCGCTGGCTGACAGCCTTCAGTTTCTTCTTTCTGTACCAGTACGCCGTGATAGCCCGATCCTATGTACTGTTCGCGCTGTTCTGCTTTCTAGCAGTACAGCAATATCGGAACTTGGAAAGGCCCCTCCGATTTGCCGTGTCGCTCGTTCCTCTCGCGCTGCTAACTGCGCATGGAAGCTTGTTAGCAGCCGGATTGGCACTGGCTTATTCAATTCGATTCATTCGGCAATGGCGGAACCACAGCGTCGTTGCGCGCAGAGACTTCTGGTTTGCGGTCGCGCTTCTAGCGGTTTTGTACTTAGTCCTGTTGCTGATCCTAATACCAGCGGCGGACGTTGAGGCGACCCACAGTGAAGTCAAACTCACCGTGGCTGTCTTTGGACATCGAATCTCGCGGGGCCTGCGGGAAGCGCTACTCGACAATACCGCTCTCTCGCTGTTGGCATGTTCTGTATTTGCCGGTTGGTGCTATCTGCGACGCTCCCTGGCTTCGCTTCTAGTACCGGTTGGACTGGTGCTGGCTCTTTACGCTTATGCCGACGGATGGGAGCACCAGGCGGGCACGATACTCATTGCCGTGCTGGCCGGCCTTGCAATCGCATGGCCCGACGACACGGAGCGTCACGCGTTCGACTCCCGAATGCGGCTGGCCTACCGTGTGATGTTAGCTACGCTGACGGTGACTCTCTGCTACCAGGTTTACGCGTCGTTTTACACCATACGCCGAGACGTCCGTTTCCCTTATAGCGGCGCAGCCGATGCAGCGCGATACTTGAGGCCCATAGTAGATCAAGGCAAGGTCATAGATGGATTTCAGTATGGAATGGTTGCGATCAACGCTTATTTCGACCACAACATCTTTCATAATTGGTCGCACGCGTATTACCACCACTCGCTGCAGGAATCGCCTGCCGGTGAACTCGCCGTCGCCGCAAACAGCGGCGTGCCCGACTACCTCGTTCTACAGTGGTGGCCGCAATGGAATGCAGCAGAATACAAGGAGTTCTTGGGAGATCCAACCCAGCGATGGGGATATACCCTCGATCATGTCTCCGATGGATATCTTTTCACCAAGTCTGGCTACTCGCATCGCCAGATCGTACTGATTTTTCGACGCGTTACTCCTAACGCCACGCAAACACCGCCGCAATCGGGTCCAGATAAATAAGCTGAAGCGTGCATCTGGTTGAGCGCGTGTTAGAGCCTGTAGCTGCGCCGTATCAAAACGACGCCAGATTCATTCAGGCATTGGGATTCCCCTTATCACTCACCTCTGTGTCGTGCGTCATGGCGCTCGCCTCATCGTTCGTGCAATAAACAGCTTGTGAGGCCGAGGGAGTTGTGTCTCTTGCCCCTCCGCGACCAGATCGCGGACATCCTTGCTCTTTGAAAACCGAATAACAGGGTTCTGCGATGAAGCGCGGATGCGCACGATTGCCGAAGATAACTCCATTATTATCTATCAGGTACAAATATCTAGTAGTGAATTCAGTTAGTTGCACCATATTCGAAGTGTAACCTGCTGATTCTAAAAGGAGCGTAAGGGAGGGGGTACTTGCAATTGCCTCGCCCCGGCACAACGCAACAGCTATGTCGATCCGGATGCGAGTCCGTCGTTCGCCCTAGCGGCGCGCGAACATCGCTGCAATCTGGTCTTGATAGATAAGGCTGAACCGAGCATCCTGGTTGAGCGCGTAATAGAGTCCGTCGCTGCGCCGTATCAGCACCACGCCCGATTCATTCAGGTAAGGGTCCTGCTTGTATGACTCATCGCCCCGCTGTGTGGCGATGAACCGTTCGTCCAGTTGGTCGCCATAGAGATCATTCCGACCGTCAATCGCCACTGGGTAATTCGGCATGTACCACATCAGGAACCCGCCCCAGTCCAGCGTGTTGTACAGCGGCCCGGGCATCGGATTCTGTCGCAAGAAGTTCACTGCCTTTACAGGAAACCTGCGGCTGATGGCCTGGTCCAGGCCCTGGGTCGTGAAGTCCGTCCCGCGTGCAAACAGCACGAGCGCAATCGCGACCGTTGCGAAAACTCCCGCCAGTTCCAGTGCGTTCTCCGGCTTTTCTCGTTCCCCGTAATCCGCCACCACCTCAGCAATGCAAGCCGCTGCCACAATGCACACGAACCAGGAATCACGCATGGTGCGAAACGCCACCACCGCGGCGACCGTCAACAGCGCCAGTTTGAACAGGTCAACCCGCTTCTGCCAGCCAACCGCGACGAACCCCGCGGCGCACAGCAACATCTGTACGTAGTGGTTCATAGCGCGGAACGTCAGCGGCTGCAGTTCGACGATCAGTGAATACGCCGACTTGGCCTTTGAGTACTCCGCGATCACGCCATACAGGTGATACGAATACGGCCCCACGCACGTAGCCAGCAGGCATGCTACGAAAATCGCCGCCAGCTTCCCCGGCGGCAGCGTGCCCGACGCCAGAAACGATGGTGACTTCCCCATCCGCTCCAGCACCCACAGAAACAAGGTCACGCCCAGCAACACTCCCACGGGAAACAATCCGTAGAGAAACTGAATGTGCAGGTTGGCCCACAGCAGAAAAATCAGCGGCAACCAATACAGTGTCTCGATGCGTCCCGACCGGTTCGCTTCAAACAGCAGCGCCAGCACCACGCAAAACAGAATGATCGAGAAGAACACTGGCCGCGGCATGATGGTGAACAAAAATGCGTAGCAGCAGGGAACTGCCAGTCCGATGGACGTCCAGAATTTCCCTGAGATGCGCCGCAGCATCCAGTAAACGGCAAAGGCCACGCCGATCGTCAGCAGCGTCCCATACAACCCGATGCCGATCAGTTTTCCGAACCATGCATAGGCCCGCGACAGCAACACCTCGTAACCCCAGCTATACGCCACCCACGGACGGTTGGCCGCTGTCCGTGACAGGATGCCCGTGTGCGGCACAGCAACGTGCTGCACAATCCAGTCACCCACCTTCAGGTGCCACCAGATGTCGAGGTCGAGGATGCACAGCTTGATGCTGAAACTAATGATGCCTACAGCCGACAGCAACAATGCGAGCGCCGTCAGTTGGACCACCCGCAACCGCGACAGCGCGCGCAATTCCTGCAACGCAGACATTGTAAAGTTTCCTCGTTATCGCCAAAATACCATGCGCACCGATGGCCGCTGATGCGCCGTTAGATTGTTGTGGTGATGAAAGCAGACCGAACGTAGAGGGACCGCACCGATGCAAAGCGAGACGTGCGACTGCCCAGCCGCTCACTTCACCGCGACGCCAGCTCCAGTCGCGAGGGAATAGCTCTCCCGTCCAGCTTCTCCGCCCCAGCCTCGCCCGACTCGTGGTATTCCCCATCCTGGTTGACCGCCCAAACGTCGTAGACACGCTTGCCCGCCAAGATGTTGCGAGCCGCCAGCAGCGCGGTCATCATGGCGTGATCCTGGTTGTTGTACTTGTGCATCCCGTTTCGTCCCACCAGGTGCAGATTGGGACAGTTCGATTCAAGGGCCTCACGCACGTTCTCCACGTGCTTCCGATAGTCGTCGTCGTACACTGGATACGCCTTGGGCTGGCGAATCACGCACCCGTCCACGACGTCGCCAACCGAGCCCAGCCCAACCTGCTGCAGCTCATTCTTTGCCAGCGCGATCAAGTCTTCGTCGCGCGTGGACCACAGACCGTCGCCTTCGAAGCAGAAATACTCCAGACCATAGCAGCAGAAATTCGGATCGGGAACCATTTCCGGCGACCACGATTTGTAATTCTGCACTCGCCCGACTTGCACCCCCGGATCATGAATGTAGATCCAGTTGTCGCTGAAACGGTTGCGCTCACGTAGGATCAAGCCGATAGTCAGGAAGTCGCGGTAGCGCAGCGACTGCGCCGACTGCAGTGCTGCGTCCGGCAAGCGTGGCTCGATCTGTGCCACCAATTGTCGAATCGGCATCGACGAAATAATGTGTTCGGCCTGAAACTGCTCGGTATGCCCGTCGAAAGCTCGAGCGGTAATCGTCCATGTAGTCGTCGCCGAATCAAACTTGCACGCTACCACACTGCGATCGAGCAGCACCTGGCCGCCCCGTCGCCTCACCTTCTCTGCGCACGCCTCCCACATCATCCCCGGCCCACGCCGCGGATAGCGAAACGTGTCAATCAGCGTCTTTACCACTTGCTTGCGATCTTTCGGAGTGCGTTGTGGCAGCAGGGCATTCTTGATGGCGGATCCCAGCGAAAGCCCCTTGATCCGCTGTGCGGCCCAGTCTGCGGAAATCTCCCTGCAACTCATCCCCCAGACTTTCTCTGTATAAGTCTTAAAGAAAATGCGGAACAGCCGCTGGCCGAACTGGTTGGCCACCCAGTCTTCAAACGACTTCGGATCGCGCGTGGGATTGACCTTCGCGTAAAAGTACGACAACACGCACAGCGCTGACTCCACCACTCCAAGTTTGGTCAGCGCATCCATCGGCTTCAGCGGATACGAATAGAACTGTCCACGGTAATAGATCTTCGACGAGCGCGGGCGCTCCAGCATGTCGCCACCGAGAATCTCCGTCCACAGGTCTTCCACCTCGCGCGACTTTGAGAAGAAGCGGTGTCCACCTATGTCAAAGCGATAGCCGTGATAGTTGACCGTTCGCGAAATGCCGCCGACGTATTGCGGGTCGCTTTCCAGCACGACGACCGACTGCCCGTGCTTGGTCAGCTCATACGCAGCCGTCAGTCCAGCGGGGCCCGCTCCGATCACGATCGCCTTGTACTTCTTAGTGCTCATTGTGTTTTCAGACCACGGTCAGCAAACGAATCCGTTCGCTCCATGCGTGAGCCGCGGTGATTATCCTACAAACCGTTAGCGGTATTCATACGCAACTCCGTCACCATTCGCCGGGCCCGGCTAACCCATGGCAAAACAGTCGCTTACCGCCTCATCCGCCCGCAATCGGCGAGTCTCGCAGCGCCAAAAAACCCGCAATGTGGGTCGAATCCCTCCGAAAACGGCATCGCAGGGCCGCTACCCGCTTCCGGGCTCCTCGTAAGTCCTTGAAACCGTTGCCATAAAAGATTATCTCGTAGCCACCGACTTTGGCATTTTCGGTGCATAGTAATGCTATGTGGCCGCATCTCACCGGCCGGATGCCCTCGAGGCAAGTCTGAGGAATTGAAATTCTATGTCGAACGAATCGCTTGAACCTAACGTGCCACCTGCGGTCCCCAGTCAGCTCTGGAAACCCGTTCAGGTAATCGTGATGTCGGCTGTCTGCCTGCTGGTCGGCGTCGTGGTCGGTTACCTACTGCGTGGATCGGCTCCCGCCGTCAGTGCTTCCGTTCCTGCTGCGCAAACTGCCGCCGCACCCGCCGGTATGCCCGCTTCCGCTGGAGCGCAGCAGACGCCGTCGCTAGACGATATGAAGCGCATGGCCGACAAAAAGGCCGAGCCGCTGCTGGCCGACTTGAAGAAAGACCCGAACAACGCTGAGACACTGAACCATGTTGGCATGCTCTACAAGAGCGCTCATCAGTTCAAGGAAGCGGAGGATTACTTCCAGAAGTCGTTGCAAGCGGACCCGAAGAATCCCAACGTCCGGACCGACTTGGCTACCTGCTTGTACTTTACCGGCGACGTCGACGGAGCCATAGCTGAATTGCAGAAGACTCTGACTTACGATCCCAAGCACCCCGGCGCGCTCATGAACCTGGGCATCATCGAGTACAAGTCGAAGAACGATACCAAGGCCGCCATCGCCGCATGGGAGAAACTGCTAAAGCTCCATCCCGACTTTGAACAGAAAGAGCTGGTGCAGCACATGATCGAGCAGGCCAAGCACGCCAAAGACAATCCCAGCCCGATGGGAATCACAAAAGGTTAACCCTCCCCCCGAACTACGGATTACTTGGCGCAGGAGCCGATAACTCCTGCGCCTTTTCTTTGGCTTCAGCAGCTGCTTGGTATTGACCGGCGTTCTGCAGCAAGTCCGCCAGCCGCATCCACCGCGCCGCCACCGACGGTGTCAGCTTCACCGCGAGTTGCTGCTGGTCAATGGCCTGTTGGGTGTTGCCCAGCTTGGCATATGCAGCGGCCCGGCCCTCGGCGATTTCCGCATACAGTTCCGGCGCGACGCTCTCGCCTCCGTGGCGGAAAGGACTGTTGTTTTCGGCAGACTGCAGTGACTCCAGCGCCTCCCGTGGTTGGTTGGTTGCCATGTCAAGCCGCGCCATCGTCATGTACAGCACCAATGGTTGCAGCGACAACCGAATCGCGTTTTGCAATGCCTGTTTCGCCTCGTCCAGCTGACCCCGCGCTGCCAGAATGCGGCTCAATTCGAACCACGCCCCGTCGTCATCCTTCATCGCCAGCCCAACGCGATACTCGCGCGCAGCCGCGTCCAGTCGCTGCTCGCGCTGATAGAGGCGTGCCAGCAAGAAGTGTGTGTTCGGGTCTTGCGGATCGTTCGCCGCCGCCTTTTGCAACGCGTCTTCCGCTGCGGAATCCCGCTGCAACACGTACAGCATCCCAGCCTCATTGAAATAGTGGTCGTGCTCTCCAATCTTTGAAGCCTCCCTCGCTGGAGGCAGCGGCGCTGTCGCGCAGTCGATAGCCAGCCGATCAATCCACGGCTGGTTCGCTGCTGAATTGCGCACCAGCACCACCGATACCTCGTCCAGGTATACCGGACGCCAAGTTGCGCTGTTGCAGAACGCATTTGCGTCCATCCCTTGCAGTGCGCGATACCCAGCATTCGCGAGGATGACAGTATTGATGTTCCATTGGTTGGCAGCGGCTTGCCACGCCTGAGAATCGGGCGCACTTGCCTCTAGCTTCTGCTCCGCCAAAAACAATGCCGGATTCAAATGGTCCGCCCGACCGTCGATGAAATTGGGATATCCCGGGCCCAATCGCAGCGCAGCGAATCCGCCCACCGCAAACGTCTCGAACACGTTTCCAGGAAGCTTTTCCTGCTCGATGAACCGCACCGCTCGTTCGGGAAACCAGAACGACTCGCCCGCTCCGAATCGCGAATCGGCGCGGAAGTAAACGTACGAGCGGTTGGAAACATAATCTGCGATGTGAACGCACGCGACCACGCACAATAAGACCGTGCACACGGCAATCACTGCCCACGGCAGCAGCACCTGCGAACGGCGTTCCGCCTGCGACTTACTCACACCGTCGCTGGTCACCACGCCGAGCAGCGTCGCTCCCAGCGTTACGACGACAATCGCGAACATGCCTAGATAGCGCGCGTGCGCGAGCGCCTCATGGATTGCCACTGCTATCACAACTGCCGCTCCCAACTGCTTGCGCCATACGGCAAATGGAACCAGCAGCACAGCAATCAGCAGCAGCCATGAATTGCCGTTCTCCAAATGCCGCACGTCAAATAGCTGAAAAAACGTCTGCCACGTGATGGGAACGCCGGCAAACTCCTGAATGTAATTGGAACTGTTAAGCGAACCGGCCGCCGGGCCGAACATTCCCGCTAGGTTCAGCGCTGCGGGGTAGATTCTTACGCTCCATGGATTGACCAGCGTCGCTGCGATGCCAGCAGCCAGCCACGGCCATGCCTCGTGTAACCGTTGCCTGGTCGGCGCGCGTCGGTCGGAAAATACTAGATCTCCAGCTTCAAGTACGACGTAGGCTCCCATAACTGCGAGTCCCGCGATGAATCCCGGATGCAGGTTGACCCACAACAGCATTATCACAGGCACGAGCCACAACCGCACTCGCTCGCCGCAGTGATACACCCACAATTCTCCCAGCAGTACGGCGAACAACACGGTGCTGAACAGATCGGCCCGCGGCGCCGTTCGATACGCGATAGCAGGAATCGCCAGCATCGCCAGGACGAGGCTGGACATCGTTCGTTTGCGCACCAGATACGCAATGATTCCAACGCATGCCGCCGCGGACACCCAACTCAAGGCCGCGAAGCCACCAACTCGGTAAGCAAGGTAGAGCAGAAGGCCGCCGAGCGGGGGATAAATCCACGGCATACCCGCCGAGCCATACGACAAGACATCGCTACTCGGAATGGTGTGGTGCTGCCACCCATAGCGCCCTGCGGCCACGTGCCAGCCGGTATCGGAATCCGCCACTGTGCGCAATCCGGCGGCCAGAGCGTTGGCCAGCACCAGTACCGCAAACACGGTGACCAGTACTCTCTGTACCCGTTCTGCGTTCACATGCATGATGAAAGGATAATGACTCGCCAGTATCGCACGCGCCCGCTGAGCAGCGTGGATTTCTCCTCCCGCCATTGTCCACGCCCGCGGTATTTGCATCCGCGTCGCTTGATCTCACCCACCCACACTTGATAGCTTTCATCAAGCGTCCCTAAAGGAGGACACGGCACATGCGCACCGCTCGCAAATTCGCTCGCTTCGGGACTCTCATCGCGTTTCTTACGCTCACCGCGACTGCGGCGGTGCTTACAGCTGACTGTCAGGAAGTCATCGACGCCACAGCAATGGGTACCAGCACGCAGATGGGCAAAGTCATCAGCATCAAGTTGCTCATCTACAGCTACTCCACTCCCGGAGACAAGAAAGTCCTGGACGAAGCCTTCCGCACAGGACAAAACCAGGGATTGGTAAACGCATTGGAGAAGATGAAGGCCGTCGGTCGCATCCAGATACCCGGCACGATAGGCTACGATGTCGCCTACATCTCCTCGACGCCCACTCCGACCGGTCGAACCATCTGGTTCATCACCAATCGAAAGATCAGCTTCAAAGAGGCTTACCGCAACACCCCTTCGCAGGCCTACAATCTCTCCGGCGGAGAAATCAACATTAATGACCAGGACAAATCCAAGAGCGCCGGCGTCTTGTATCCAGCGGCGCAACTGGTCATCAATAAAGATGGCGATCTCCAAGTCGAGTTGCGCAAGAACCCGTGGCGACTGACGAACATCATTGTGCGCGGCAAGACGAAAGAATAATGGGTGAATTAGCCCGCGCGGCGGACTGACCGGTGAATGACCAGCAATTCCGCAGGAGCGGACGTAATCATGGTCATGTTCGCGCTAAATGCTTGTGTTCGGGGATAAATGGTAGGCACGAGGAGACTCGAACTCCTGACCTCTACCGTGTCAAGGCGACCCCGGAACGTAACTTATTGAAATCAGACGGCATTGACAGCCATCTTTGGCGTCGTAAGGAACCCTCAGGAAGCGTTATTGGACCCTAATTGGACCCAGATTCGGCAGAGAGATTGTGACCCTCGCGCGAGCCAAGGCAGGCTCGACCCAGACCCAATCCCTCCTTGTTCCGCTCTATCATCTCGGCGTTGAATTCCGGAGTGCTCGTTGCTCGGGACCAAGGGACCTCCTTTTTAAAGTCTTCAGCAAACCGGACCAGCTAGCGCCAAGTTCCGTCCGACCATCTTGCGGGCATAGCCTCATCTCTGGCGCGAAGTTACCAGAGGAGGATTAATGCGTGTCCGCTATCAGCGAGGATATTTACGGCTCGGCCATCGCAAGACGGGACCGGACTGTTGGGAATTTCTTTGGTGGGATTTCGAACTTACCGGGCAGAGAGTACGCCGCAAGGCGGTCATAGGAACGGTTCAGCAATACCCGAATATTGAAGAGGCTTGGCAAGCCAGCAACGGTCTGCGGGTGTCCATCAACGAAGCTCGAAACCGGCAACGAGAACAGTTGGTCACGGTTGCAGACTTGATCGATCACTACACAAGGACGGAACTCAGCGGTGATCCATCAGACGGAGGAAAGTCACACGCCACCAGGACTGTATACAGGAACTTTCTCGCGAGATGGGTCAGGCCTGCGTGGGGCAGCTTGAACATCCGGGCCGTTCGCACAACGGCTGTAGAACAGTGGCTTCGTCAACTGATGCGTGCAGACGGCGGTCCGCTCGCTCCCTCGACCAAGGCGAAGATCCGCAATCTGATGAGCGTGCTCTTTAATCATGCGATCCGGCATGAGTGGCTGGAGCAGGGCAAGAACCCCATCCTTCTCGTCCGCCAAGGTGCTAAGCGGCAAACCATTCCAGAGTACCTGGAACCCGAAGAATTGCGAGTGCTGCTTTCGCAACTCGATCACTGCTTTCGTGTAATGGTTCTTCTGGATGCAGCCACCGGACTGCGACGCAGCGAACTCCTCGCACTCAAGTGGGAAGACGTTGAGTTTCGAACGATTGCAAATCAATGTGAGGCGTTCGATCTATCTGAACGTTGTGGGCAATTGCAAGACCGAGGCGTCTCGAAAACCAGTGCCGCTGGATCTGACACTGGCTTCAGAGCTTTGGGCCTGGAAGCAGGACAGCGCGTACGGACAGCCTAATGATTGGGTATTTGCGAGTCCTCACAGTCGGGGCAAAAACCCGTACTGGCCGGATATCCTTCTTGCGCGCGTGGTGCGCCCTGCGGCTGCCCGTGCGGGGATTCGGAAGCACATCGGCTGGCACACGTTCCGACACAGCTTTTCTACCATGCTGATGGCGAACGGGGAGAATGTGAAAGTGGTGCAGGAACTCATGCGTCATGCCAACTGCCGGTGCACGCTGGAGATCTATTCTCAGGCTCGACTACAGGCGAAGCGGGAGGCGCAGCATCGGGTTGTTGAGATGATCATCCCTCGCGAGCGCGAGGCCAACGATCGTGAATTGCCCTTGATTCTTGCGAATAGGGAAGCCGCCACGATGGGGATGCCATGACCCGATTGTGCCTTAGACTTTGAGCAGTCCCGCACATTTCCCACAAGCCGGTATCTCGGGAGTTGACACCAGCTGGCACTTCCACGCATAGCCGACATCCATGTAAGTCTTTGTCAAGAGGAAGCAATGGTCTTCCTGGGGCGCTCGCGAGAGCGCCCAAAACAGTGATTGCAGGACTCGTAGCGTGCACTCTATGCCTCTCGGCAATGGTTCCTGCCTAGCGCAGAACCGGACATCCATTCGCAGTCTCGGGCTCCAAAGAGCCGTCACCGAAGATTGAGTCTGTGTTCGCTGCCAGTCCCGAAACAATTCGGAGAGAGCCTCGGGAGTTGATCTCCTTCGCTCAGTCGGCTAACTGCAGGACCTGGCAGCCTGCGCGCTGTGTAATCCTGTCGATTTTCTTCCCGTTGGCGGCGTTAGGCCGCCACGCCCCTGTGATCTTCTGCCGGCACGAAGTTCCGCTTGCCCCGATCCACAGCGAGCAGATACGCGACCATCTTCCGGGCCACGGCCAGCGTCGCTCGATTGGCATTGCCCTTCTGCTTTTCGGTCTCATAGACCAGTGCCAGTTCATGGTTCTCTCTGGGCGCCAGCTTCGCGGCTTCCACCAGTACGCGCTGGATATGTTTGTTGCGCTGTTTGGAAAGCGGAGTGCGTATGATCTTGTCGGCGGAACTCTTTTCGTCACCGCAAAGCCCGCAATAACTGATGGCTTGTTTGATCGAGGGGAAGCGCGAAACCTCCCCCATCTCCAGGGCCCAGGTCAGGGCGGTGATCGGCCCCACTCCGGGAACCGTCCTGAGTCTTTTGATTCTGTTGGCCAGCAATGGGTCCCGCTGCAGCGAACTCACCAGGGCGTATTCCGTTTTCTGCAGCCGTACGATGGCATCCCGGCTGAGCTTCAGCAAAGGTCGAATATTGGAATGGATATCCTCGTTGCTCGACAGAAGTTCACGGAAGTAGCCCACCTTGTGCAGCCTTTGCTTGTTATAGCTCACTCCGGTTTCCATCAGTAGACCCGAAACCCGGTTCTTCAGTTGCACCCTCTGGCGCACCAGTAGATGCCGAAAGCGTAGGGTCCGGCGTCGATCTCGAATCTCGGTCGGTGCCATGTGACATTCCGGCAGGAAGTCGCAGCGCAGGCCGTCGGCAATCTTGCCGGCATCGATCCGATCGTTCTTCTTTTTCGCCGCCGCGATGGCGCGCAGCATCAGAGGATGCGCCACCTTTACCTGGGCCGCGTGGGGCAGCAGATGATCATAGATCCAGCCCGTGAAGATCGTGGCTTCCATGGCTACGCTCCAAGGTTGAGGAAGAGTCTTCATCCAGCTGTCCAGTTCGCTTCGCGTGGCTCCGATCTTGCCTTCCCGCAGCACCTGCCCACTCGCATCCTCCACGCAATAGCTAATCGTTTTTTTGTGAACATCCAGGCCGATGTAATACATACTCTCCATGAGGAGCCTCCGTGGTTGTTCTCTGAATCAACGTTGCCGTTGAGTTCAGCTTTTTGTACACCCGTGCTCCTCACTCGACTTAACATTCAA